>NZ_JBMDKO010000001.1:0-615985 GCF_057809755.1 Pseudomonas sp. FG13 | reverse complement strand
CGGGCTTGCTCGCGAAAGCGGTGTATCTGTCACAGAGATGTTGAATGTGCCGCCGCCTTCGCGGGCAAGCCCGGCTCCCACAGGTTCAGCAGTGTCCCCAATGCCGCACACACCACAACTCCCCTGTGGGAGCGGGCTTGCTCGCGAAAGCGGTGTATCTGTCACAGAGATGTTGAATGTGCCGCCGTCATCGCGGGCAAGCCCGGCTCCCACAGGTTCAGCAGTGTCCCCAATACCGCACACACCACAACTCCCCTGTGGGAGCGAGCCTGCTCGCGATGGCGGTAGTTCCGCCAACAACCATCCCGCCTCAAACCATCCCCAAGGCCAGCTGCAGGTGGCTGGAGCGAAAATCCTTGGGTGACTGTTCGAACTGCTTCTTGAACGAACGGCTGAAGTGGGCCGAGTCGGTAAAGCCCCATTTGTAGGCGATCGAGGTAATGGATTCGTCCCGCAGGAACGGGTTGCTCAGGTCATCGGCACTGCGCTTGAGCCGTGCCCGCTGGATGTAGCGGCAGACGCTGTCATCCTGCTCTTCGAACAAACGGTACAGGTGCCGCACCGAGATGTTCAGGCGATTGGCCAACCCGACCGGGCTCAGGCCGGGCTGGCTCAAGGATTCGTCGATGACCTTCTGCACATAGCTGCGCAGATGGCTGCCCTGCAGCGACACAGCGTCATCGCGGGCATCGGTGGTGTGTTCCAGCGCCGACCCCAGCAGCGAGACAAACGCATTCTGCAAGGCTTCCCCCTCCCCCTCCACGCCCTCGCCGTCCGGGGTGTCCTTGCACAACTGGTCCATCAGCACATGCAGCATCCGCCCGCAGGCCTTGCTCGAAGAGATCTTGCCGAAGGTCTTGGTCTCTGCGCCCAGTTGTCTCGACACATCCTGGCGAGACAAGGACAGCACGGCGTGCTCGATCAAGCCGAACGGGCTGATCTCAAGCGAGCCGGCCGAATCCATCAACAGCAGCTCACCGGGGGCCAGTTGGATGCTCAGGCCGTTCTGGGTGATGCGGCAGTAACCACTGCGCTGACTGACCAGCAGGCAATCCTGATCATCGTCGTGATCCGGATTGGGTGAATGGCGCTTGATGGAGCCGGCGTTGGTGCGCAGGTTGGAAAGGGATAGGCCGCCACGGCAGAAATTCGATACCTGACCGATGAACAACGCACGATTAAACGCCAACTCCGTCTCGAAGTGACCGCAAGTGGCGCGCAGATCCCGGTTCCAGGATTCCAGCCCGTCTTGCCCAACCTGTTGCATGCTCATGGCGCTCTCCGCAGTGGCTTATTGTTTTTGTACGGCAATAGTTAACATGTTATCTATATGCACGCAACAAGTACCTGATCGCCAGAGCAGTAGCAGGATTGATGCCAGGGCATCACAACAGAATCAAAGGTTCCTCAAGACCCGTTGCAAGCCGCTCAAGACCGTCAGCAACGCCCTGCGCTGCTCGTGTCCGATAGGAATGTAACGACGAAAGGCCGGCATGCGGTTGACCACCTCGCTGCCGCCCATGTGCTCCAGGCACACACGCCATTCGCGCCCTTGCAGCTCGATGCGCAAGCGCTTGAAGTCCAGTGGCATGAGCGCCTGATACAACGCCGGGTCCTGCTCTACAGCCTCCTGTAACCGGGCCGCCAACGCCGTGTCCCCGCCCCGCGGCCGGCAGCGAATGCCATTGCGGCGAATGGCCCCGCCATGGTGCAATTCCAGGCGCGCCATGCCCTCTATCGATGCCGGCACGCGCAGCACGAACTCAGTCATCACCAGGTGCATCAGGAGCTGTGACTCGGTGCGTTCGACAACCTCCAGATGAAGGCTGCCGTCGTCGGTGACCAGCGTCGCCGACGCCGGCCCCGATAACTCGAATCGAGCCAATCCGAGGTTGCGCCGCAGATATTCCAGGGTTACCCCAGGCCGATAACCGGCCGGGGCCCGGCTGGCGCTGAACAGCTCAGACAGTTTTTGCAGCACGCTCGTCAAACGCATCGACAGGTTGCCCTGGTTCATGGGAAAACTCCTTGGCCAGCACGTCTTCCACCGACGCCGGCGTGAATGGATTGACCTTCTGCACCACCAGGGTCCAGAACAACGCATAGGCTGCGGTGCCACCGAGCATCACCGCGAACGGGATGTAGATGTCCGCCGGGTTCATGCCCGGTGGCGTGATGAACCACATGCCCAACACGATGCCGACGCTGGACAGGATCTGTGGCAACGGGAACCACGGCGAGCGATAGGCCCGTGGCAGGTCGGGCCGACGGATCCGCAGGCTGACCACCGACACGGTCACCAGCAGGTAGGCAAAACTCCAGGCACACACCGCCGCCAATACCAGGTGCATGATGTTGTCGGTGTTGCCGCCGAGCCACAGCGCATGCAGGCAAGGAATCAGCACCGCCACCACGATGCACAGTAGCGGCGTCTTGAAGCGCGGGTGCAGGTAGGTAAAGACCTTCGGCAGAGCACCGTCCACCGCCATTCCATAGAGAATCCGCGGCACGCCGGCCATCAGGGTGTTGATGGTCGCAGCGCCGGCAAACAGAAAGCCGATCCCCAGCCATATCGGGCCGATATCACCCATGACCTGTTCGGCGAAGCGCGGAATCGCCATGGGCGTGTCCAGCAGGTGCACGCCGCTGGCAGCGTCCAGCAGCACGTTTTCCACCTGGCGTTTCATGGCTGCGCCGTAGATGAACATGCACGAAGCGACACTCAACAAGCCCAGCACCATCGCCCTGGGCATGACCTTGGCCGAGTTGCGCAGGTCCGGCGCCAATGGCGTCACGAACTCGCAACCGACAAACATGAACATTGCCATGCCCACCAGCGACAATATGGTGATCAGGTCAGTGCCCACCAGCGAGACGCCGAACCAGCCCTCCAGTTGCACCGCCGGCGCGGCGATCAGGCCCAGCACACCGAACACCATCAACGTGGTCCACATGCCGAAGGTCAGGATGATCTCGGCCCTGCCAAACGCGCTGACACCGAAAGCGTTGAGGACCCCGAAGACGATGACGAAGCCGACCCCAAGCAGCCAGGAGCCCCCGGCGGACTCGGCCAGGGTGTTCAGGTGTTCGAAGTTCACCAGTGCCATGACCCCGGAAAGAATGGTCTCGGCGGTGCCGGCGAACACGTGCACGATCAGATAGGCCGACAGCGTGCCGGTGATCGCAAAGAAGCGCCCCATGCCACAGTTGATGTAGTCATAGACCGAACCGGTGGTGGGCAGGATCGACGCGGCCTCGGCGAACGTGGTCGCCTGGGCCAGCATCATCACCACGGCGATCAGCATGGCCACGGCAAACGCGCTGCCGCCGATACCGAAACCCATGGTCGCGGTGAGAATCACCGGACTGGCCATGATCAGGCCGATGGTGCTGGCCAGGGCGGTGGGAAAGCCCACCGTACCCCGGTTCAAGTGCGCGGTAAGCCGGTCATTGATCGACATGATGCAGATCCTCGATAAGCGGATTTTTAGTATGGATGCCACCGCCGTCCAGGAGCCGGCATTCGAGCCCCCCAGCCAGTCCCTGATCGAAACGGCGTTGCGTGCAGCCTCACTTTGCGCCGCGCCGTCCCGGGCGTCTTGCCCATGTCTGCCGCCGGTTTTGTTGCTGCCTGCCAGCGTCCGTCACCTGGCGGGCTGGGTCAATTCCCTGGCAGCCAGGTGAAAGACTTCCCCGCCCCCCGCTCGCCTTAATGCGTGCTCTGCCATCCAACCACACTGGGGAAACACCATGGAGCACACACATCACACACCACCGCTGCGCCACGCCATTGGCCTGGGCATCGCCTTGCTGGTCGCCGGGCCGTCGGTCCAGGCCTATGAGCTTTACGCCGACGAAGACACCACTGTCACCGGTAACTTCCTGGCGGTCTACGGGATGTTCAACAGCCGCAAGAACTACGACGGCAACACCGGCGGTTCGAGCTGGCGGGAAGGTTTCATCAAGTATGGCCTGAGTATCGAGCAGACACTCGCAAGCATGGGCAGTGTCTACGGCACGGCCAATCTGGTCAGCTCCGGCACCTGGGGCGACGGCGATCCGGCCGGCCTGAGCGACGGTTCCGAACGCACCACCCAGTTCGATGAAGCCTTCGCCGGCTGGCGTTCGGGGGATCTGTTTCCGGTGCTGGGCAAGGATGGCGTCGACCTGTCCTATGGTCGCCAGGTGATCACCCTGGGCGATGGTTTCATCATCAACGACGACGGCTTGAACCTGGGCAAAGACCCAGCGGATGGCGAGTTCAACCGGGGCGGCGCCTATTACCTGGCGGCCCGTCACGCCTTCGACAAGACCGCCGTGCTGCGCCTGGGCGGCAAGGAAGGCGTGCATGGCAGCCTGATGTGGATCAAGTCCGATAACCGCGCCCAGGCCAACACCGAAATGGCCGCCGGTACCCTGGAATACACCCGCGCGCCCGGCACCCTGGGCTTGACCTACATCCATGGCATCGACGTCGATGATCACTACGCCAGCGACTTCCAGAAGCAGCGCGAAGGCATGGACATCTACAGCCTGCGCGGCAGCGGCAACGCCGGCATCGAAAACGCTCACTTCGCCTTCGAATACGCCTGGCAGGACAAGGACGCCGGCCCGGAAAAAGCCTGGTACACCGAGGCCGGCTATACCTTCTCCGAGCTGCCCTGGACGCCGGACCTGACCTATCGCTACAGCCGCTACTCGCAGAACTGGGACTCGATGTTCAACGGCCTGAGCCGTGGCTACGGGACCTGGTTCCAGGGCGAAGTGGCCGGCAACTATTCCGGCCCGTTCAACAGCAATACCGCCATCCAGCACGTCGGCCTCAAGCTCAAGCCGGCGGAAACCGTGACCCTCGGCGCGCTGCTCTTCGACTACAAGACCCTGCACACCCGCCAGGCCTTGAACCTCGACGGCCGAGAGCTGGACCTGTATGTGGAATGGGCGCTGAACGAGCACCTGATCGTCACGCCGCTGGTGGGCCTGTACAAGCCGGAAAAGGACGAGAGCAACGGTGGCAATCAGGTGGGCGGCAACGGCACCAACGTCTACAGCCAACTGGTGGTGGCAGTGCCGTTCTGAACGCATCGGGAGCGGCCAGGACGGCGGCTCCCGATCCGCTTACTGTTTATGCTGATGCAGCATCGTCTGGATCTGATGCGTCGCCTGGCGGGTACTCTCCGCCAGCTTGCGCACCTCATCGGCTACCACGGAGAAGCCCCGTCCGACCTCCCCCGCCCTGGCGGCCTCGATCGCCGCGTTCAAGGCCAACAGGTTGGTCTGGTCGGCAATCCCCTTGATCACCCCCACCACCGTGGCGATCTGGGCGTAGGTGACCTGGTTCTGCTCCAGCATGCGCTGGTGGGTGGATTGGGCCGAACGCTCATCGCTGATATCACGCACCGCGCCAATGACCCGCACCAGTCGCCCCTGGGCATCCCGTACCGCACGCCCGCGCTCACGGCACCAGATGTAGTCGCGGCTGTTGTGGCGCATGCGGTACTCGAAGACGTATTCGCCGCTGCCCTGGGAACCGAGGATCTCCCGGTCGAAAATCGCCATGATCTTCGGCAGGTCGTCCGGGTGGGTGATCCCCACCTGGGCATCCCAGCCATCGGGCAGCTCGTCTGGCCTGTAGCCCAGCAGCGAGCGGAACTGGCTGGAAAAACGCATGCCGCTGGCAGGGTGCTGAAGATCGCCATTGACCACCGTGATGTCCCAGCAGCCTTCGGTCAGGGTCGATTGCAGCAACTCCCAGATCTGCGCTTCCTGGCGTTGCTGCTGCAACTGCTGGCGGTATTCATCCAACTGCATCTGCAGTTCGCGTTCGCGCAACTCCGCTTGGGCCAGGTGCTGATGCACCGTTTCGAGTTCACGCTCGCCTTGCTGACTTCGGGCCACTTGCTCGCCCAACTGTTCTTCGAGCCGAAGAAAGCGCTCGGTGGCTTCCGCCATCTGTCGAGCGTGCCGGGCCAGGCACGCCCGCAGCTGCGGATACGCGTCGAGCACGGCTGTGTCGTCGGTTTCACCGGCCAGCACCCGTTGCACCTGAGCGCTCAATGCCAGCTTTTGTCTGTTAGTCTGGAGAAACATCGCCCGCCCCTTTGCCCATCACGTCGAAACACCGATCTGACCGCAAACCGACGACGCTGGCTTGTTTCTGGCTGCAATGGGTTTTGCTCCTGGCTGCCAACGCCTCCCTGGCAGGCACAGACATACGTTACGGCAGGCACAGTCAAGCCGCGCCATCCGCCAGCGATTAACCTCGGGTCTTCTCTTGTTCGCGATCAGGAAACTCCCATGAGCGATATTGCCCTGCTGCCTCAGGTCGACGCCTTTCTCGGTCGGCGTCACGCCCTGTTCATCGACGGCCGCTACGTCGAAAGCCAAGGCGGCCAGACCCTGGACGTCATCAACCCCGCCACCGGTCAAGTCATCGCCCAGGTCAGCGACGCCATGGCTGCCGATATCGACGCGGCAGTGGAGTCGTCCCGGCGCGGCTTCAAAGAATGGTCCCAGACGGCACCGGCGGTCCGGGGCCATGTGTTGCTCAAGCTGGCTGACCTGATGGAGCAGAACCGCGAAGAACTGGCGCAGATCGAAACCTGCCAGTCGGGCAAGATCATTCACATTTCCCGCGCCTTCGAAGTCGACCAGGCCGCTCACTTCCTGCGCTACTACGCCGGCTGGGCCACCAAGATTGGCGGCCAGACCATCACCCCGTCGCTGCCCTCCTTCGCCGGTGAGCGCTACACCGCGTTCACCCTGCGCGAACCGGTCGGCGTGGTGGTGGGTATCGTGCCGTGGAATTTTTCCACCATGATCGCCATCTGGAAACTTGCCTCGGCGCTGGTGACTGGCTGCAGCGTCATCATCAAGCCCAGCGAATTCACGCCGCTGACCATCCTGCGCATCGCCGAACTGGCCATGCAGGCCGGCCTGCCGGCGGGCGCCCTGAACGTGCTCACCGGTGGGGGTCAGGTGGGTAAAGGCTTGATCGAGCACCCGGGCACCAACAAGGTTTCGTTCACTGGCTCCGTGCCGACCGGCATCGCGGTGGGCCAGACGGCGATGGGTGCGGGACTGACCCGTGCCACCCTGGAGCTGGGCGGCAAGAACGCGGCGGGGTTCCTGCCGGATGTGGATCCGGACGTGGCGGTCAACGGCATCATCGAAGCCGGCTTCCTGCACTCAGGGCAAATCTGCGCCGCAGCGGAACGGTTCTTCGTCCACCGCTCGCAGATCGAGCCAATCATGGACAAACTGGCCCAGCGCCTGGGCCAGCTCACCATCGGCTCCCCCCTGGATGAAGGCACCCAGTTCGGCCCGGTCAGCAACCGCCCGCACCAACGCAAACTCGGCGAATGCTTCGCCAAGGCCCGGGCGCAGAACAACACCATCGTCCACGGCGGCAACCTGATCGAGGGGCCGGGCTGTTATGTCGAACCGACCATCATCCTCGCCCACCGTCGTGACGACACGTTGCTCCACGAAGAAACCTTCGGCCCCATCGCGACGTTCTTTCCCTACGACAGTGAGGAGGAACTGCTGGACCTGATGAACGACAGCCCATACGGCCTGAGCGCCAGCCTCTGGACCCAGGACTTGAGCAAGGCCCTGCGCATGGTGCCGGCCATCGAAGCCGGCACCGTCTGGGTGAACATGCACACCCTGCTCGACCCGGCCGTGCCGTTCGGTGGCAGCAAAGCCTCGGGGATCGGCCGGGAGTTCGGTGGTGCCTTCATCGATGACTACACCGAACTCAAATCAGTGATGATTCGCTACTGAGGACCGCGGCCGCGTTCGCCCTGGAGATCCGGCTCGTCTCAACCCACCCAGCCGACTGCCGTCTTGGGAATGACATCGGACTCATCGAGCTTGGATGCAAACATGCTCACCGCTTCGAGTGCATCCGTGGTGCCGGCCCTGATCTGCACGATAACCGATCCGGCCTGATCGGCCAGGGTCACCCCGCGCAACGCGCCCTCATGGGTCACGCTCATGCTGGCAACCGCTTCGCGGGTTTCGGACAGGATCATGTTGATCATTTCCGCGATCTCCGACGTCGAGCGACTGGTACGCCCGGCCAGTTGCCTGACCTCGTCGGCCACCACCGCGAACCCCCTTCCCTGGTCACCGGCCCGCGCAGCCTCGATGGCAGCGTTCAGGGCCAACAGGTTGGTCTGTTCGGCAATGCCGCGAATGGTATTGACGATTGCTGTGATCTCTTCCGAACGAGCCCCCAGTTGCCCGACCAGACGCGCGGAGGCACCGATGTTGTCGGCGATCTCGCGCATTTCCTTGGCCGTCTGATGGATCACCTGGGCGCCCTGCTCGGCGACCCTCTCGGTCTCGGCGGAGATGTGATAGGCACGGGACGCCCCTCGGGAATCTTCCTCGAACTTCTCCACCCGTTCGGTGATGTCGGTGGCGAACTTGACGATCTTGCTCAACTTGCCTTCAGCGTCGTAGACCGGGTTGTAACTCGCCTCCAGCCAGACCACCTTGCCGTGCTTGCCGATACGCTTGAACTGGCCGCTGAAAAACTCACCGGCGTTGAGACGGCGCCAGAAATCGCTGTACTCGGAACGGCTGACCAGCTCCGGTTCGCAAAACATCCGGTGATGCTTGCCCTTGAGCTCAGTCAGCGAGTAGTTCATGACGTGCAGGAAATTATCGTTTGCGGTCAGGATGTTGCCGCCCAGGTCAAACTCGATCACCGCCATGGCCCGGTCGAGCGCCGCCAGCCTGCCGCGGGTTTCAGCCTCGTTCGCGACTTTGGCCGTGACGTCCAGTGCGTACTTGACCACCTTCACGACGCGGCCATTTTCATCCTTTACAGGGTTGTAGCTGGCTTCCAGCCAGATGTGCTGGCCTTGTCCGCCGACGCGTTGAAAAGTGCCGGAAACGAACTGACCGGCACGCAACTGATTCCAGAATTCGCGATATTCAGCGCTGCCTGACAGCTTGGGGGTACAGAAGTCACGATGGGACAGACCGCCCAACTGGTCCGCACGGTAACCCATCGTACTGAGAAAATTCTCATTGGCCCGAAGCACCTTGCCATCGGGGCTGAACTCGACAACGGCCATCGACCGTTCCAATGCACCAACCAATCCCTTGTAGGTTGCCAACTCGGCTGTCCTGGCCATCAGTTCGTTTTTTAGCGTTGAATTAAACATGACGTACCCCTCGACGAAACTACAAATCAGTCGGACCTTGTAGGGCTATCGACTCATCAGTCGGGGGCTTGATACCGCCTAACAAAATTATGTATTGACGTCAAGAAAGCATCGCAAGGGCCCTAACGATCTAATCCGGTCAGCGGCTCGAGCATTGCTCCAGTATTGCGCTGGCCTCGCGGGTAAAGCGGTAGCTTTTGTCAGGCTGAAAAAGGATGACGCCCTCATCACACAACCGTCTGAGCACTTCACGGACACTGACAAGCGACAGCTCGGCCGCAAACAGCCCCAGGTAGTGGTGCACCCCGCGCACGTTGATGGAACGCCCATCCCTGGCGGCAACGAGCAAGGCATCGATGACCTTGAGGCGGATCAGGCTGGTGCGCAGGCCGTAATGTCGCAGCAACTCCCGGATGCTGTGGCGGTCGTCTTCGGGGGGTTGTCGAGTGGCCGCTGTCTCGCCTTGTTTATGTGTAGCGGGAGACGCGGATACGGAATGTCTGTACATGCGAATAGTCCTTTTCAAAATGTACGGGTAGCAAAAGTCTGGTGACCTCTTCCCGACCAACAGGCTTGCCGTCCCTGTCGGCAAGCCTGTTGGGGGATCCTTTAGCGAACGGGACGCTCGTTGATCGTGCTGGCCGCTTGGAACAGGATTTGCGCGACGAAATCGATTTCCTGTTCGGTGATGATCAGCGGTGGTAAGAAGCGCACGGTCGCACCGTGGCGTCCGCCCAGTTCGACGATCAAGCCATGCTTCAGGCAGGCCTGCTGGAACGCCTTGGCCCGGGTAGTATCCGCCGGTGCATGCCCCTGCACGTCGAGGGTGCCCTGTGGGTCAACGATTTCCATGCCCAGCATCAGCCCGCGCCCACGCACGTCGCCAATCCAGGCGAACTCGCTTTGCAGCGCCTGTAGCTGTTTGCGCAGGTGGGCGCCCACGGTTTCGGCATGCTTGACCAGGCCTTCATCGCGAATGAAACGCAAGGTCGCGGTGCCGGCTGCCATGGCCAGCTGATTGCCGCGGAACGTGCCGGCGTGGGCGCCCGGTTGCCAGGTGTCCAGCGAATCGTTGTAGACCATCACCGCCAGCGGCAGGCCACCGCCGATGGCCTTGGACAGGGTGATGACATCCGGGGTGATACCCGATTGCTCGAAGCCGAACATCCGGCCACTGCGGCCGATGCCGCACTGGATCTCGTCGACGATCAGCGGAATGCCGTGGGCCTGGGTCAAGCGGCGCAGTTCCTGGAGCCAGCGGTCCGGCGCGGCAATCACCCCGCCCTCGCCCTGGATCGGCTCCAGGATCATCGCCGCCGGGGCGGTCACGCCACTTTCCGGGTCATTGAGCAGATGCTCCAGATACCGCACGTTCAACGTCACGCCCTGGTCCCCGGCCACCCCGAACGGGCAACGGAAATCATGGGGGTACGGCAAGCGTTGCACCCCCGGCGTCAGTGCGCCGAGGGCATTTTTCGGCGACAGGTTGCCGCTGATGGCCAGCGTGCCCAGGGTCATCCCGTGATAAGCGCCTTCGAACGCTAGCACCGAGTGGCGGCCGGTGGCGGTGCGGGTGAGCTTGAGCGCGGCTTCGACCGCGTCGGCACCGCTCGGGCCGCAGAATTGGATGCGGGCGTTACGGGCGAATTCGCTGGGCAGGCAGGCGAAGATCTCCTGGACGAAAGCGTCCTTGACCGGGGTCATGAGGTCGAGGGTGTGCATGGGCACGCCGGCCGCCATGACCTGGGTGATGGCTTCGACGATCACCGGGTGGTTATGACCCAGGGCCAGGGTTCCGGCGCCCGCCAGGCAGTCGACGAACACCTGCCCGCGACTGTCCTGCACATAAATACCATGGGCCCGTTCGAGCACCAGGGGAATGCGCCGTGGATAGCTGCGGGCATTGGATTCCTGCTGTTGCTGGCGTTCCAGCAGCGGCGTCGGATCCAGGCAGTAAGGGCTCGACAGACCGGTATGCAACAGGCGTAGCTGTGGCGCGCCACCTGTCGTGGCATTTGAAAAAGCGTTCATGATTTCCTCCATGGAGGCTGGGTTTGGAAGGGAACAACAGCCTGAAAACAAACATCCGTGACACGGCAAACCGGGCGCGGGAAGATTGCCTTCCCGCGCCCCTGGGCTTACATGTCGTAACGCAGGAGCATGCCCAACGTGCGCGGTGCGCCGACGTCGATGATGTCGTCGTCACGGTTGTTGGTGATGTATTCCTTGTCGAACGCGTTCTTGACGTAGGCGGACACGGCAACGTTCTTGGTGATTTTGTACTCGGTGTTGAAGTTCACCAGTACATAGGCATCGCTCTTGCGCTCGCCACTGACCTTGCCATTCGAGTCGAACTCGTATTCCGACGGCGCGGTGCTCTGATAGACGATATCGGTGCCAAACATCAGGCGATCGTCGAAGCGATAGACACCACCCACCGAAGCCTTGTATTTGGGCGAATAAAGGAACGACTCGCCGCTCCTGTCCTGGCCATTGTCAGCGACAAAGTCCTTGTACTTGCTATCGGTGATTGCGCCACCGAAGTTCAGGGTCAGTTGATCGGTGACGTCTTTCTCGACGAAGACCTCAAGGCCCTTGATGTCACTGCGACCGGCGTTATAGATGTCAATGACGGTACTGCCAGGCTGCCGCACGCTGACCTGCTGGTCTTTCCAGTCGGTGTAGTACAGGTTGGCGCGGGTGCGCAGGGTCTTGTCGAAGAATGAACCGCGATAGGACAGCTCGTAGTTGGTGGTGTATTCCGGGTCGTAGGCCTGGTGGCCGCTACCGGAACGCAGGTTGACGCCACCACCGCGATAGCCCTTCTGCACCATGAAGCCGAGGTACTGGTCCGTTGCCAGTTCGTAGTCGATGCCGAGTTTCGGCAGCACGGCATCAAACGATTTCTTGATTTTCTCGGGAACGAAGCGGCCGTCTGCCTCGATGTCGGTATCGTTCGTTTCGTGGTCGTACCGCAGGCCGGTGATCAATGTCCAGCGCGGCACGAACGTCCAGTTGACTTCACCGAAGACCGCCTGGTTATCAATCTTGGTATCACCTTTGACGGTGCGAGCCAGGACGTTATCGAACAACAGCCGATCATGGAATTTGTTGGTGTTGTGACCGTAGTAGGCACCGACGAAACTCTTCACGGTGTCCGACGCGTAGTTCAGGCGCAGCTCCTGGCTGAACAGGTTACCGTCCTGCTTGCGCAGAACGACCTCGTTGTCCACGGCGGTCTGGTCAAAGTCCAGGCGGTTGCTGTAGTCCGAGCTGGTATTGGCGGTCATGCTCGTCAGCGACCAGGCATCGTTCAGACGATAATCCACCTTGGCGCTGAGGGTGTCCTGCTTGAGGTTGTCGTAGGCCTCGGTGTTGGACGCGATATCGTAATAGCTGGGCTTTCCATCGGCGCCGCGCATCGTCGAGCGGTCACCCTGGCGGTGTTCGCTATGGGCGTAGGTCAACAGGACGTCAGTGTCGTCATTGGGCAGGATCAGCAATTTGCCGCGGCTGTTGCTGGTGCGATGCGGGTTGGCATCCTTATCCAGCGTGGTGTTGCGGATGTAGCCGTCGCCGTCGGTATAGTCCACGGCAATCCGGCCGGCGATCTTGTCATCGACGATAGCGCCACCACCTGCGACGGCCGCCCCATGCTCACCATAATTCCCCATGCTGGTCTGCGCCGAGAAGCTGGGCTCGAACGTCGGTTTCTTCGTCTCGATCACCACCGCACCGGCCAGGGAGTTACGGCCCTGGGTAGTGGATTGCGGACCGAGGAACACTTCGACCTGCTCCGCGTCCCAGAGCGGAACCGGGCTCAAGGTCAACGCACGGTTCGGCTGTACGGCACCGTCGACATACACGGAGACCGCACCGTTGAGGGCTGCCGGCCCCTGGTCGTCAAAGCCGGACACCGGCACGCCACGAATACCCCAGTTTTCGTTGCCGGCCTGACTATAGACACCCGGCGTGCGCGCAAACACATCCACCAGGTCCTTATCAGCATGCTCACGCAGCTTCTCTTCGGTGACCACTACAACGCTGGACTGAGTCTGCTCCAGGGTACGGTTGATTTTCTCACCCGTCACAGTGATCGGAGCGATCTCCACGGCAGTGGACTCTTCCGCTGCCCATGCACAGTTGCCGAGGCCGATTGCCGACCCCACAGCCAACGCAATTGTATTCTTTTTGAAATTCAAGCCCCGCACCCCTGCGACAGATATTTTTGGTTTTTTTGAGCTGGCCGAACGCTGTTTGGCGCCAGCGGAGCGGAGTCTAATCCAAAAAAAAAATTAAATAAATAGTATTGATAATCTCTCTCATTTGTACCTAGTATGTCGTCCTGTATTAGATCCAAAACACTACAGACGAGTCCTACAGAGGCGCCTGGCGCGCCATCTTCAGGTCTCGTAACGGGTCGAAAAAGATAGAAGAGGATGTGCAAGGATGACCTCAATCGAACACCTGGACAGGCGTTCCGAGCCTTTTTCAATGACTTCCACGGACGGCGGTGAACACTCGTTGCCCGTGTTGGTGCAGGCGACGCCTGGGCAGTCGATTCACGATTTGGACGCCTCGCTGCGCGACATCCTGCCCCATGTGCTGAACACCGTGGGCGGGGTCTTGCTTCGCGGCTTCAACGTGGCGACCCCGATCGACTTTAAGCGCTTCGCCGCCAGCTTCGGTGCCCCCCTGGCCAGCTACGAATTCGGCTCCACGCCGCGCAGTAAAGTCTTCGCCGGGGTGTACAGCTCCACGGAATACCCGGCCCATCAGTTCATCCCCCTGCACAACGAGCAGGCCTATACCCGACCCTGGCCTTCGCGCATCTGGTTCCACTGCATCAAGGCCAGTGAAACCGGCGGCGAGACGCCGATTGCCGACAGTCGCCTGATCTACCAGCGCATGCCCACCGAGATCCGCGAGCTGTTCGCCAGCCGCGAGCTGCTTTACGTGCGCAACTACAGCGGCGCCCTGGACCTGCCCTGGCAGAAAGTCTTCAACACCGAGGACCGGGCCCAGGTCGAACGCTACTGCCAGGACAACGACATCGAGTGGGAATGGAAAGCCGACGGTGACCTGCGCACCCGTCAGCGTTGCGCGGCGGTGCAGCAGCATCCCGAGACCGGCGAGTGGGTCTGGTTCAACCAGGCTCACTTGTTCCATGTGTCGGCCATCGAACCGAGCGTACGCGCCAGCCTCCTGGCCGCCGTGGGTGAAGAGAACCTGCCGCGCCATGTGTATTTCGGCGACGGCTCGGCCATCCCCGACGAGATGCTCGACCGCGTGCGCGAGGTCTACCGCCAGACCGCCGTCAGCTTCCCCTGGCAGCCCGGCGACGTGCTGATGCTCGATAACCGACTGGTCGCACACGGTCGCAATCCTTACACCGGTGACCGCAAGGTCATCGTGGCCATGGCGTGAATTGCACAATGTCTTCATTCGAACAGTGGATCGAAGTGCTGGAAACCAATTCCCGGCGCTTTCCAGAACGTGCTGCCCTGCACTTTTTGCCGGACGGCGTCACGATCGGCGAAACCCTGACCTTCTCCCAGTTACACGAGCAGTCCCAGTCCCTGGCGGCCGCGTTGCAGTCGCGCTATGCGCCGGGCGATCGCGTGCTGTTGATGCTGCCCAGCAGCCTCGACTATGCCCGGGCGTTCTGTGCCTGCCTGTATGCCGGCATGATCGCCGTGCCGTTGTTTCCGCCGCCGTCGCGCAAACCGCGGCACCTCGAACGCGTGCGCAACGTGGTGGTGGACGCTGAGCCGGCACTGATTCTCGCCCCGGCAGATCACTGCGAAGGCTTGTTGGAACTGGTGGAGAGCCGTGTCGACGTGCTCACCGTCCAGCACCTGGGCACACCACCGCCCAGCCAATGGCAACGCCCGGCCATCGACGGTTCGACCGTGGCCTTCCTGCAATACACCTCCGGCTCCACCGGCTCGCCCAAGGGCGTCGAGGTGCGTCAGCGCAACCTGATCGCCAACGTCGAGCTGATGCGCCAGGCCTATGGTTTCGATGAGCACGGCGCCATGGTCAACTGGCTGCCGCTATACCACGACATGGGCCTGATCGGTGGCCTGCTGGCGCCGATCTACAGCGGTATGCCCTGCTACTTGATGGCTTCGCAAACCTTCGTCAACGCACCGTCGACCTGGTTGCAGGCATTGAGTCGCTACCGCGGCACCGTCAGTTTCGCGCCGAATTTCGCCTATGCCCTGTGCAATCGGGTGGTCAGCGACAACCTGATCGCCCAACTGGACCTGAGCGCCTGGAAACACGCCATCAACGGCGCCGAGCCGATCCACCCCGGCACCCTGGAAACCTTCGCCCAGCGCTTTGCCGCCTGTGGCCTCAACCCGTTGGCGATCAGCCCCGGTTACGGCCAGGCCGAAGCGACTCTGTGTGTCAGCGCTACGCCGGAAGACGCCTTGCCGGTGACGCTGCGCCTGGACAAAGCGGTGTTGGAAACTGGTCGCGTGGCCCTGGCGGCCGCCGGTGCCGCCGCCGTCGAATTCGTCGCCTGTGGCTTCCCCCAGGCTTTGCACAGCATTGCCATCGTCGACCCGCAAACCCATGAGCGCTGCGCTGCCGATCGCATCGGTGAAGTGTGGCTGAAGGGGCCGAGCAACGCCGAGTCCTATTGGAAAAACCCCGAGGCCACCCGCGAAGCCTTTGAAGCGCGCATTGTCGGCTCGACCGACCATTACCTGCGCTCCGGCGACCTGGGTTTCATGCACGAGGGCCAGGTGGTGATCTGCGGGCGGCTCAAGGACTTGCTGATTCTCAACGGACGCAACCTGTACCCCCACGACATCGAGTTCGCCATCACCGATGCCGAACCGGGCATCCGCACCGGGCGCATCGCCGCGTTCTCGGAAATGGACCCGACCCTGGGCCGGGAGAAACTGGTGATCGTCGCCGAGCCGCAGCGCAAGTTCGTCGACCCGGCGCGGCACCCGGCGCTGTTCGCCTCGATGCAGAACGCCGTGCGCGAAGCCGCCGACTGCGGCATCGACCAGATTGTGCTGGTGGAAGCCGGCACCATCCCGATGACCACCAGTGGCAAAATCGCCCGCCAAGGTGCGCGCAAGCAACTGGCGGCGGGTACGCTGAGCATCATCGCCCAGAGCGGCGGGCAGCTCGCTTCCAGCGGCGAAACCCTGGAACTCGGCCAACTCAGAGGTCTTGTGCAGGCTTCGGCGCAAGACGCCCAGGCCGCTTGCCGGCAATGGCTCCAGCAGACCTTGCACGGGGTGAATCCGTATCTGCTTCCAGACTTCGAACGGAGTCTGATCGGCCAAGGCCTGGACTCCATCGGCGTCGCCGATTTCGCCGCTCGCCTGCACAGAGACCTGGGCTGGAACCTCGATACTCAGAGCCTGTTCGGCGAACAGACGCTGGCGCACTGGGCGCAAGATCTGCTGGCGTTCCTCAGTGCACCATCAGCGGCGCTCACTCCGTCGGCCGAACGTACGGATGGCAGCGAAACTCGCCAGTCCTTCGCCCAACGCCGGCTGTGGTTCCTGCGCCAGATGAACCCGGACGACACCCGCCACAATCTGGTGCTGCACCTGCGCCTGCAAGGTCCATTGGACGTCGAGGGGTTGGCCGAGCGCTTGAACAGCCTCGTCAACCGTCACAGCGTGCTGCGCACGGTCTATCGCGACGGTGTCGACGGCCCGCAGCAACAGGTTCTGCCCGCCACGCCTGTGCCGTTGAACTGGCACGGACAGACCGAACAGCAAGCGCTACACGACTACCTGGCGAGCGAACACGCCACGCCGGTGGATCTGGTCAACGGTCCCCTGCTGCGGGCGCAGTTACTGAGCCAAGCAGACCAGCACCACCTGCTGCTGACCGTACACCACATCGCCTTTGACGGTCGCTCGGCGCAAGTGCTGCTGGCGGAACTGGCTGGCTCGGCGGACGCCGGGTGGCCGGTGCAGTACCTCGATTTCGCCCAGTGGGAAGCGGCGCACTGGAGCGAACAGCGGATCGTCACCGAGCAGGACTTCTGGCGTGAGCATTTGGCCGGTCTGCCACAGACCCTCGAACTGGGCGGCAGTGGCCAGACCCCGGGCGAACACAGCCTGGACTTCAAGGTGCCCCAGGCCCTCTGCGAGCCACTTTCGACGCTGGCCCGCGAACGCGGCATGACCTTGTTCATGCTGTTGCTGGCCAGCTATCAACTGGTGCTCAAGCAACTGGGCGGCCAACAACGATTCCTGTTGGGCACTGACGTCAGCGGCCGTCCACTGGCGGAGCACAATGACGTCATCGGTTTCTTCGTCAACCAGCTGACGTTGCGCTGCAACCTGCAGGGTGAACCGACCCTGGCCGGTTTCCTGGAGCGTGTTCGCGATGAGGCGCGCCTGGCCTATGCACACCAGGGCCTGCCTTTCGACCTGGTGGTGTCGGCCCTGGCGCCGCAGCGCCTGCCCGGTCACTCGCCATTGTTCCAGGTGAAGCTCAACTATCAGCCGTCACGAGTCACGCCGACCGCCATCGCCGGCGCGCACCTGCAGACCCTGGAGGTGGCACAGGCACCGGGAGATTTTCACCTGGTGCTCGACCTGGTGCACGGCACCGAAGGGCTCGACGCGACGCTCAAGTATCGCGGCGAATATTTCGACCAGGACCGCGCCTTGCGCCTGCAACACCTGTGGACGCGCCTGCTGGAAGAAACGCATCAGTTGCTGGACGAGCCGCTGCCGGCCCTGGCCGAGCGCATCGATACCTGGGACCTGGCCTTCCAGCGCGAGCGGCAACAGGCCCGGACGCTGGCCGGTCGCAGCCAGATGCTGCAAGCCAAACGTCGCTCAATGTTCCTTTAACCGAGTCGGATGCCGTTATGTCTACCCTGCCCCCATCGCCCCGCGCTCTTGGCGCCGTGCGCCGCAAAGTCATGAACGTCTCGGAACAGCAACTGGTCACCGAACGCCTGCTCAGCCCGGACCATGCCCTGCCACTGGTGATCGAGCCAGCGGTGAGTGGCGTCGATCTGGTGGCCTGGGCCGCTGGCAAACGCGAGTCCCTGGAGAAAAAACTGCTGCAATACGGTGCCCTGCTGTTTCGCGGGTTCAACGTGGCGTCCGTCGAACAGTTCGACCAGGTGATCGCCACCCTCTCCCCCGGCGCCCTGGAATACATGTTCCGTGCTTCGCCCAGGACCCGGGTCGGCGGCAACATCTACACCTCGACCGACTACCCGGCCGACCAGATGATCTTCCCCCATAACGAACACTCCTATTCGCCGCGTTTCCCGCTGCGACTGTTCTTCTATTGCCAGCTTCCCTCCGAGACCGGTGGCGAAACCCCGATTGGCTCGACCCGTACGGTCAAGGCCGCCATCAGCCCGGAGATCGAAGCACGCTTCCGGAAAAAAGGCGTGATGTACGTGCGCAACTATGGCGACGGTTTCGGCCTGCCGTGGCAGAGCGTGTTCCAGTCCGAAGACCGTAGCGACGTCGAAAGCTACTGCGCCAGCGTCGGCATCGAAGTGGAATGGAAAGACAACAATCGCCTGCGCACCCGCCAACGTGGACCCGCTGTGGTGCGCCATCCGCGCACGGGTGAAGAGGTCTGGTTCAACCACGCCACCTTCTTCCACATCAGCACCCTGCCGCCGCACATCCGCGATTCGCTGCAGAGCAACTTCACCGACCTCGACCTGCCCACCAACACCTTTTATGGCGACGGCGAACCCATCGAACCGCAGGTCCTGGAGGCGCTGCGAGCGGCCTACCTCGACTCGCTGGTGCGTTTCAGTTGGCAACAGGGCGATGTGTTGTTCATCGACAACATGCTCGCGGTCCACGGTCGCGAACCCTTTACCGGCAAGCGCGCAATCATGACCGGCATGGCCGAGGCCCTGCTGTCGAGCGACGTGACCCTTTGACTTTCAACGGCGGCACCCGTCGTTCGCCAGCGGCTTGCGTGACGGTCAGTCCGTAAGCCCCGGCGCCGGCGCTGCCCCCAGATCAAACCCCATTTTCCAGTCGAGTTGAACATGAGCGGACTTCAAGGTTTTCGTATTTCGCCGCAACAGGCAGCGCTGTATCCCCACATCAAGGGCGCTGTCGAGCACCCGTTCGGTTGTCACTTGCAATGGTCGCTGTCCGGCCCGACCGACGTCGACGCGCTGAACAGCCGCTTGCAAGCGTTACTGGCTGCCAGTGAAATCCTGCGGACTCGCCTGATGCCGGTACCGGGCCTGCGCCATCCGGTGCAGGTGATCGACGAGACCGGCACGCTGACGGTGGCCCAGCTGGATCTGCGCCAACACAACAGCGCCGACCAGGATGCCGAACTGGCGCGCCTCGTTTCACACTCCCGGGACTGGACCGCGCCGCTGGCCGTGACCCTGGTGCGCCTGGCGGATGACGCATCGGTGCTGGACCTGGCTGGCGCGGGCAGCCATTTCGACCTCGCCAGCCTCAGGCTGCTGGCCGACGCCTTGCTGCAAGATACCCCAGCGGATCTGTCCGAGGCCCTGCAATACGCCGACTACGCCGAATGGCGCTGGAACCTGGTGGAAGACGAACCCGACCATCCAGGCGTGAGCTTCTGGAAAGCCTTGGGCGAGGTCGAGCAGCCCACCTTGCAGCTGTCCCTTGAAGCGCCCTGCGGTGCCGGCTTCGCCCCTGCCCGGCAGGCACTGGCACTCCCCGCCGACCTTGCCCGTCACCCGGCTCTGACCTCAGCGTTGATGCTGGCCGCCTGGGCGGCGGTACTCGGCCGGTTGGCCGGTCAGCAACAGGTCCCGCTGACCCTGATCCACGAAAGCCGTGGCGCCGAACTGGACAACATCCTGGGCGTGTTCGAACAGTGCCTGCCCCTGAACATCGACCTGGATGCCCAGACCACCCTGCTCCAGCAGAGCCAACAACTGGCTGCCTCGGTGGAACGCAGCACCGGCTGGCAAGACTATTACACCCGGGACCTCACCACGGGCTACGCCTTCGCCTGGCGTTCCGGTGATGCCCGGGAACGCTACGCCGACGCGCTGATGGGCCCGGTGAAAGCCTGCCTGAATATCCGCCAATTGCCGGACAGCCTGCAGGCCAGCGTGATTTACGATCGCCACACCCTGAGCACCGAAGCCGCACGCAGCCTTGGCGAACAATGGCTGCAATTGCTGCAAGGCGCCCTGGCCGAACCGCAACAGGCCTGGTCCCACCTGCCCCTCGGCGGACCGTTGCAATCAGCGATTATCGCTAACACGCCAAGCTCGCCATCCATCGAGCCGCTGACCCTGGTGGACCTGATTGCCCGTCAGGTTCGTCAGCAACCGGACGCCATCGCCCTCAGCGACACCGACGGCGACCTGAGCTATGCCCGCCTCGACGCCTGCGCCACCCGTCTGGCCCATCAACTGGTGGCCGCCGGCATCGGCCGCGACGTGCCCGTCGGCATTCTGTTCCCCCGCAGCAACGCCGCCATCGTCGCCATGCTCGCGGTGTTGAAAGCCGGTGGCGCCTATGTGCCGATCGACCCGACCTATCCGGCCGATCGACGTGCCTACATGCTGGCCGACAGCGGCATCGCCCACATCGTGGTCAGTGCCGAATTGGCCGACAGCCTGCCGGCGACCCTGCAACGTTTCGTGCTGGATGACTTGAGCGGGCACGACACGAGCGACCTGCCGCCGCTGCCCCTGCCTGACGCGAACGCCCTCGCCTACCTGATCTACACCTCGGGCTCCACCGGTGCACCGAAAGCCGTGGAAATCAGCCACGGCGCCCTGAGTTTCTCGACCCAGGTGCGCATGGCTGCCTATGAAACGCCCGTGCGCGCTTACCTGCTGTTGTCGTCGTTTGCCTTCGACAGCTCGGTCGCCGGGATCTTCTGGACCTTGGCTCAAGGTGGCCGACTGGTGCTGCCGGCGCCTGGGGAAGAACTGGAGATGGCACGCCTGGCGCAGCTGGTTGCCCAGCACAAGGTCAGTCACGGCCTGTCGCTGCCATCGCTGTATCAGGCCCTGCTCGACCAATTGCAACGCAGCGCCAGCGCCGACAGCCTCGAGTGCTGGATCGTCGCCGGTGAAGCTTGCCCGCCGGCCCTGGTCGCCCAACACAGCAAGACCCTGCCTCACGCCCGCCTGGTGAACGAATACGGCCCTACCGAAGCCACGGTCTGGGCCAGTCATGAGGTACTGGAGCCGAGCCGCAGCGTCAGCATCGGCCGTCCGATTGCCGGCATGGACCTGCGCCTGCTGAACGAGTTCGACCAGGCCTGCGGCATCGGTGAACCGGGTGAGATCGTCCTCGCCGGCCCGACCCTGGCGCGGGGCTACCGCAACAAACCGGAAGAAACCGCCAAAGCCTTCGTCACCCTGGCCGACGGCACTCGCGCCTACCGTACCGGTGACCTGGCCTGCTGGCTGGCCGACGGGCGCCTGGCGTTCCTCGGACGCAAGGACCACCAGGTCAAAGTGCGCGGCTATCGCATCGAACTCGGGGAAATCGAACGGCAACTGTGCAGCCACAGCGACGTGCGCGAAGCCGCGGTGATCGTGCAGGAGCATGCTGCCGGCAAACGCCTGCTCGCCTACGTCCTGGCCGCACATGGCTATGCACCGGACTCGGAAGCGATCAAGCGTTTCCTCGGTGAGCGTCTGCCGTCGTACATGGTTCCGGCCCAGGTGCTGACCCTGGCGACGTTCCCACGCACCCCCAACGGCAAACTCGACACCCGTCAGTTGCCCGACCCGGATCAGTTCGACGAAAGCACCCACGTCGCGCCGCGCAACGCCATGGAAACCACTTTGCAAGCCATCGTCGCCAAAGTCCTGAAGCTGGCGAACGTGAGCGTCACCGACAACTTCTTCGCCATCGGCGGTGACTCGATCCTGAGCCTGCAAGTGGTGGCCCAGGCCCATGAGCAAGGAATCGCGCTCTCGGCCAAACAAGTCTTCGAACGCCAGACCATCGCCGCCATGGCCGAGGTCGCGCAACCACTGGCCGAATCCGCCGCCCCGCTGGCAGACAGTGCCGAGTTCAGCGCCTCGGGCCTGTCCGACGACGAAATGCAAGCGCTGATGGCCGAACTGGACGAGGCCGACCTGTGAGTCGCTCCTCCCGTCGCCAGGCCATCACCGTTGCCCCCTTTTACGCAGGACGCTTTCAATGACCACCGAAAAAACCACCGGCAATCCAATCGAAGACGTTTACCCGCTGTCGCCGTTGCAGCAAGGGATGCTCTTCCACTCCCTGCTCCACGAAGACTCCGGTGTCTATCTGATGCAGGACCGCTACCGCATCGGCGGGGCCATCGATGAAGTGGCCTTCCTGGAATCATGGCGCCAGGTGGTGGCGCTACACCCTTCCCTGCGCGCCAGCTTCCAATGGAAAAGCCAGAAGCAACCGGTGCAGGTGATCCACCGCGAGGTCAAGGTTCCGCTGGACACCCTCGACCTGCGCGGGCTCGCCGCCCACGAGCAGGAAGCGCGCATCCGCAGCCTGCTGGAAGACGAACAGAAAGTCGGCTTGAACCTGTCGAAGCCACCGCTGATCCGCTTTCGGCTGGTGCGCCTGGCCGATGAGTCCTACGAATTCATTCGCAGCTTCCATCACATCCTGATGGATGCCTGGTGCATTTCCCTGGTGACGGTGGACTTCCTCAAGGTCTACGAGGCGCTGTGCAACGACCGGACCCCGGAACTGAAAAGCCCACGGCCGTTTCGCGACTACATCCAATGGCTGCAACGCCAGGACGCGGGCAAGGCCGAGCAATTCTGGCGCGGCCAACTGCAAGGCCTCAATGCGCCGACGCCGCTGACCGTGGACAACGGCGTGGCCCATGATCGCTACACCGACGCGGTGCTGGTGGACGATCAGTTGATTCACCTGAGCGAACAGCAAACCCAGGCGCTGGCGGCGTTCTGCCGTAGCCGTCGGATCACCCCGAACACCTTTTTCCAGGGCGTCTGGTCATTGTTGCTGTCGCGCTATAGCGGCCAACGGGACGTGGTCTTCGGCGTCACCGTGGCCGGTCGTCCGGCGGACCTGACCGGCGTCGCGGAAATGATCGGACTGTTCATCAATACCTTGCCGCTGCGGGTGTCGGTGGACCCGGACGCCTCCCTCGGCAGTTGGCTGGGTGATCTGCAAGGGCTCAACGTCGACATGCGCGACTTTGAACACACGCCCCTGACGGATATCCAGGGCTGGAGCGATTTCCCCCGGGGCGAAACCCTGTTCGACAGCATCCTGGTGTTCGAAAACGCCCCCATCGACGAACAGATCCTCGAAGGCGGTTTCCAGTTCAGCCTCGAAGGCATGGACCACAGCGTGCACACCCACTACGGCTTGACCGTGGTGATCCTGCCCGGCGAACAACTGGGCATTCGCGTGTCCTATGACCGCGAACGCTTCGAAGCCGCCACCGTCGAGCGCCTGCTGGGCCATATCGCCAGCCTCGTAGCGGGCATGCTGGCAGCGCCGGATGCGCCGTTGAGTCATTTTGATTTGCTGGCCGTCGAGGAGCGCCAACAACTGTTGGGCGATTGGGCGGTCAATCCCCATGATTTCCCGCTGGATCAGAGCTACGCGCAGTTGTTTGCCCGTCAGGTCGCCCAACACGGCGGGCAGGTCGCCGCCCTCTGTGACGGCGAATCCCTGACCTACGCCGAGCTGGACCAGCGCTCCACACGACTGGCCCACGCCTTGCGCGAGGCCGGCGCCGGCGAAGATCAACTGGTCGCCCTGGCCGCCCCCCGTGGCCTGGCGCTGTTGACCATGATGATTGCCGTGTTCAAGACCGGCGCGGCCATGCTGCCCCTGGAAGTCAATCATCCAACTGAACGCCTGCGGGAGATCCTCAGCCTGTCCCGCGCGCCGTTGTTGGTCGCCAGCGAAGGTTGCAGCGTCCTGCTCGATCCGTTGCTCAGCGGTCTCGATCAGGCCCCGGTGGCGCTGTTCGCCGAAGCCTGCTGGAAGACTGGCAACGACTCGCCACTACCTGTTCTCGGCCGTCCGGACAGCCTCGCCTACGTTCTCTTCACCTCGGGTTCGACCGGTACGCCGAAGGGCGTGATGATCGAACAACGGGGCATGCTCAATAACATCTTCGGCAAGGTCCCGGCCCTGGGGCTCGGCGCCGAGGACCGAATCCCGCAGACCGCTTCGGTGGCATTCGACATTTCCGTGTGGCAGTTCCTCGCCGCGCCGGTGCTCGGTGCCACCGTGCACATCCTCCCGGACGAAGTCGCCCACGACCCGCAGCGCCTGCTGCAGGTACTCGCCAGCGAACGCCTGAGCGTGCTGGAAATCGTCCCGAGCCTGATGCGCACCCTGCTCGCCCTGTGCCCGTGCGACCTGCAACTGCCGGACCTGCGCTGGGTGCTGCCCACCGGTGAAGCCCTGCCACCGACCGTGGCCCGGGACTGGTTCGCGCGCTTCCCCGACATCGCCCTGATGAATGCCTACGGACCGGCGGAATGCGCCGACGACGTGGCCTTCCAGCCGATCTTCGAAGCCCCGGCCGCTCACATCAGCCACATGCCCATCGGCCAGCCGACCGCCAATAACCGCCTGTATCTGCTGGACGAAGCCCTGCGTCCGGTGCCCGTGGGTGTCGCTGGGGAAATCTGTGTCGGTGGCGTCGGGGTCGGCCGTGGCTACCTGCATGATCCGCAGCGCACTGCTGATGCGTTCATCGAACATCCGCAACTTGAAGGCCGCGTGTACCGCACCGGTGACTTGGGACGCTGGCGCGCAGACGGGGTGATCGAATACCTCGGCCGCCGCGACCAGCAGGTGAAACTGCGTGGCCACCGGATCGAACTGACCGAAATCGAACACCGCCTCGCGCAACACCCGAACGTGCGCGAAGCCGCCGTCCTGCTGCGGGAAAACAGCGTCGGTGAGGCCTGGCTGGTGGCGTACTGGTCGGCCCATGACGACACTCTGGGCAGCGACGGCCTGGGCGAGTACCTGCGGGCGCAACTGCCGCCGTACATGGTCCCGGCCGCCTTCGTCTGCCTGGACAGCCTGCCGCTGAACAACAACGGCAAGGTCGATCGCAAGGCCCTGGCCGCCCGGGAACTGGACTGGCAGGCCGACGCCCAGCAAAGTATCGCCCCGCGCAACCCATTGGAAACCGCCGTGGCGGCGATCTGGGCCGAGGTCCTGGGGCGCGACACCGTGGGTGTGGAAGACAACTTCTTCACCCTCGGCGGCCATTCGTTGTTGGCGACCCAGATCGTTGCGCGACTGCGCAGCCATTTCAAACTCGACCTGCCGCTGCGCACGCTGTTCGAACAGCCCACCGTGGCCTTGCTGGCCGTGAGCATCGCCGCCCGTCAGGCCGACGCCGCCGCGCCACAAGCCGCCGCCCTCAAGTCACCGAAAGCCCAGCCGCGCCCGGCCCTGTTGCCGCTGTCGTTCTCGCAACAACGCCTGTGGTTCATCGAGCAACTGACCCCGGGCACGACGCTGTTCAACATCCCGTTCGCCCTGCACCTCAAGGGTGAACTCAATGTCCAGGCGCTGCATGCCAGCCTGAACGACCTGCTGGCGCGCCATGAAATCCTGCGCACCGGCATCCACAGCACCGACGGTGTGCCTTGCCAACGCATCAGCGAGTCGTTGGACATCGCCTTGCCCTTCGAGGACTTGTCCGGCCTGACCGCCACCGCCCGCGAAGGCGCGCAGTTCAATGCCCTGCAAGACACCTTCGAGCAACCGTTCGACCTGACCTCCCCGCCGTTGCTGCGTGCCCGCCTGCTGCGCCTGGCACCGGGAGAGCACGTACTGGGCATCGCCCTGCATCACCTGGTGTCGGACGCCTGGTCAGCCACCATCGCGCTGCGGGAACTGGCCCTCGGGTATGAAGCCCGTTGCAATGGCGCCGCCGCTGAACTGCCGGCCTTGCCGGTGCAATACGCCGACTTCGCCCTCTGGCAGCGCGAACACCTGCAAGGCGCCGAACTCAAGCGCCAGCTGGATTACTGGACCAGCACCCTGGACCGCCGCGACAGCGAAGGCAGCCCGCTGCTGGCGCTGCCCACCAACCATCCACGGCCGTCGATGCAGAGCTACCGCGCCGGGATCGTCCAGCGCGAACTCAGTGCCGACCTCAGCGGCCGGGTGCAAGCCTTCGCCAGCCGCCTCGGCACCACGCCGTTCACGGTGCTGTTCGCCGGCTTCACCGTGCTGATGCACCGCTTGAGCGGCGATGCCACCGTGCTGGTCGGCACCCCGGTCACCCACCGCGAACAACCGGGCACCGAAGGCCTGCTCGGCATTCTGCTGAACAACCTGGCGATCCGCGCCGACTTTGCGCCGCAGGCGGATTTCACCGCCCTGGTGCGACAGGTGGCCGAGCGCCTGCGCAGCGGCCTGCTGCACCAGGACCTGCCCTTCGAGCAACTGGTGGATAGCCTGCAACTGCCCCGCAGCCTCAGCCACGCACCGCTGTACCAAGTGATGGTGGCCCAGCAACTGGCCATGGAATCGCGGTTGCGCTTCCCGGGGCTGGAATTCGAAGCCCTGGACACTCCGTTGCGGCATTCGGAATGCGACCTGGATCTGCACGTGCTGTGCCCCGCCAATGCACCGATCCAACTGGAGCTGATGTTCGCCCTGGACCTGTTCGTCGCCGACAGCGCTCGCCAGACCCTGGCCCGCCTGGAGCACTTGCTCGAGCAGATGCTCGCCGAACCGCAACGCCCGGTGGCAGCCCTGCCGCTGTTGATGGACGCGGAATGGCAGCGCACGGTGGTGGAATGGAACCGTACCGAGATGGCGGTGCCCACCCATCTGACCTTTGCCCAACTGTTCGAACAACAGGCCGAGCGCACCCCCGAACGTGACGCGCTGTGCTTCGAGGGCCGTCGCCTGAGCTACGGCGAGTTGAACCGCCGGGCCAACCAGGTGGCGCACTATCTGCGCAGCCGTGGCGTGGTCGCCAATCGTCCGGTGGCGCTGTGTGTCGAGCGCTCGCTGGAACTGTTGGTCGGCCTGCTGGGGATTCTCAAGGCCGGCGGCGCCTATGTGCCGCTGGACCCGACCTACCCGGTGGATCGCCTCGCCTACATGCTCGAAGACGCGCAACCGGCGCTGTTCCTCGGCCAACAGGGCCTGTTGGAACAGTTGGGCGCCGACCTGCCACGCCTGCGCCTGGACAGCGACGCGGCGCTGTTCGCCGACCAGCCGGACGACAACCTGCCGCCGCTCGCCGGACCGGATGATCTGGCTTACATCATGTACACCTCCGGCTCGACCGGTAAGCCCAAGGGCACCCTGGTCACCAACGGCTCGGTGGTCAACCTGGCCTGGGCGCGGATCCATGGCCTGTACCGCCGCTACACCGACCAGCCGATGCGCACCAGCTTCAACTACTCGTTCGCCTTCGACAGCTCGGTGGCCGAACTCATCCTGCTGCTCGATGGCCACAGCCTGTACCTGACCCCGGAAGACGTGCGCTACGACCCACAAGCACTGGCGCAGTTCTTCGAAGAAACCCGCCTGGAGACCTTCGAGTGCACCCCGGCGCAACTCAAGGCCCTGCTCGAAAGCGACGGCGTACGCCGTGGCGAGGTGTACCTGCCACGTTTCGTGCTGTTCGGTGGCGACGCCGTGGACGCGCAGTTGTGGCAACGCCTGCCGTCGATTGCCGGCAGCCGCTTCTTCAACACCTACGGCCCGACCGAGTGCACGGTGGATGCCACCGGTTGCGCGGTCGATGACTTCCCGGCGCGCCCCATCATCGGACGGCCGATTGCCAACGTGCGCACCTACGTTCTCGACGGGTTCCTCAACCCACTGCCGGTGGGCGTTCCGGGCGAACTGCACATCGGCGGTGCCGGGGTGACCCTGGGCTACCTCAACCGTGCCGAGCAGACCGCGAAGGTGTTCATCGAGGACCCCTTCTCGCCGCTGGAAGGCGCGCGGATGTACAAATCCGGCGACCTGGTGCGCTGGCTGCCCGACGGCCAGCTCGAATACCTCGGGCGCATGGACCATCAGGTGAAGATCCGTGGCTTCCGCGTCGAACTGGGGGAAATCGAAACCCTGATCGGCGCCCAACCCGGCGTCCGCCAGGCCGTGGTGCTGGCTCGGGAAGACGTGCCCGGCGAGAAGCGCCTGGTGGCCTACGTGACCTGTGACGAGCAGGCCGATGTCAACGCCTGGCGCAAGACCATCGGCGCCGCCCTGCCCGACTACATGGTGCCTTCGGCGTTTGTGCTGCTCGATGAACTGCCGCTGACCGACAACGGCAAACTCAATCGCAAGGCCCTGCCGGCCCCGGACATCCAAGCCGCGCCGGACGCCCTCGATCCGCCACGCAGCAGCGCCGAACGAAAACTCGCCGCGCTGTGGTCGGAGTTGCTGAAGGTGCCGTCGTCGCAGATCGGTCGCGACAGCCATTTCTTCTACCTCGGCGGTCATTCGCTGCTGGCGGCGGCCCTGTTTGCCCGTCTGCGCCAACAGTTCGCCACGGTGCCGCCATTGCGGGCGGTGTTCGAACACCCGACCCTGGAGGCCCTGGCCGCACTGCTGGGCGATCCGCTGCAAGCGTCCGCTGCGACCTTCGTCCCGGCACCACGTCCGGCGCGCTTGCCGTTGTCGTTCGAACAGCAACGCCTGTGGTTCCTGGAACAACTGAGCGCCGGCGGTGGCGAATACAACGTGGTCAGCGCCGTGCAATTGGACGGTGAGCTCGACACCCGGGCCCTGCAAGCGGCCCTGAACAGTGTGGTGCAACGTCACGAAATCCTGCGCAGCCGCATCGTGCGCGAGAGCGATGGCGAGTTGGCGCTGGTCATCGAGCCGCAAGTCGACATCACCTTGCAGTCGACAGCCCTGGAAGCCACCAGCGACGCGCACTGGCAGCAACTGAGCGACGACGCCATCCACGCAGAAACCGGACGCCGTTTCGACCTCGCCAGCCAAGTGCCGATCCGCGCCACCCTGCTGCAACGCAGCGGTCATGCCCAAGCCTTGCTGTTGCTCACCGTGCACCATTGCGCCACCGACGACGCCTCCAGCCAGAACCTGCTGGATGAACTGGGCCGCTGCTACAGCGCCCATTGCCAGGGCGCGACGGCCAGCCTGCCAGAACTGGTCCTGCAATATCCCGACTACGCCCTCTGGCAGCGCGAGCCGGGGCAACAGACCGCGTTCAGTAGCCAGTTGGAATACTGGCGTGGGCAACTGGAGGACGGCGACTACCTGCTGGACCTGCCCACCGAACAGGGTCGCCCCAACCAACTCGCCCCGGCAGCCGGTGCGGTGCAATTGCAACTGCCGCCGGCCCTGGTCGGACGTCTGCGACAGTTCGCCCAGCAACGCGGCGCCACCCTGTACATGCTGATGCTCAGCGCCGCGCAACTGCTGCTGGGTCGCTACGCCAACCAGCGCGACGTGCGGGTCGGCAGCCCGGTGGCCCAACGTCCGTTCTCCGAGCTGCAGCCGCTGATCGGTTGCTTCGTCAATACCGTGGTCATGCGCGCCGATCTCGATCCGAGCCTGGACTTCGAAGGCTTGCTGAGTCAGGTCCGTCACCGCGTACTGGACGCCCAGCAGCATCAGGACGTACCGTTCGACCAGGTTGTCGAGCACCTCAAGCCGGCCCGCAGCCTCGGCCAGACGCCGTTGTTCCAAGTGCTGTTCGCCATGCAGAACGGGGATTCCTCCTGCCCGCACTGGCCGTCGTTGCAGGTCAGCGAACGCGCCGTGAGCGCCCAGGCCACCAAGTACGATTTGAACTGGGAAGTGTATGACGGCGAGGTGCTGTCGGTGTTGCTGGAATACCGCGCCGCGCTGTTCAGCGAAACCACCGCCCGGCGTTGGCTGGAGCAATGGCAGCAACTGCTGGAAGCCATGCTCGATGCACCACAGACCCGCCTCGCGGACTGGTCGCCGTTGGCAGCGACAGAGCGCCAGCGCCAACTGGTCGAGTGGAACGCCACCGAGCGTCACTACAGCGGCCCTACCGACCTGCACACCGCCCTCAGCCAACAAGCCGCCCTCAGCCCCAACGCCCCGGCGCTGGTGTTCGAAGGCCAGCACCTGAGCTACGCCGAGCTGGATCACCGGGCACAAGCCGTTGCCCGGGCCCTGCGTGCGGCCGGCATCAGCACCGATGACATCGTGCCGGTGTGCATGGAACGCTCGGTGGACATGGTCGTCGCCCTGCTCGGCATCGTCCATGCCGGCGCCGCGTGGCTGCCGCTGGATCCGGAACTGCCCGCCGGGCGCCTGGCCTTCCTGATCGAAGATGCCGACGCCAAGGTCAGCCTGACCCAGGCGCAGTGGTTGTCGCGCCTGCCAACCGGCCATCAGGCCTGGACCCTCGACACCCTGCCCCAGGCTCCGGCGTTCGACCCGATCAGCGTCGCGGCCAGCGACCTGGCCTACGTGCTCTACACCTCCGGCTCCACCGGCCAACCGAAAGGCGTGATGAACGAACACGGCGCCTTGATGAACCGCCTGTACTGGATGCAGGACGCGTTCCCGATTGGTCCGAACGACCGCGTGCTGCAGAAAACCCCGTACAGCTTCGACGTCTCGGTGTGGGAGTTCTTCTGGCCGCTGATCACCGGCGCCACCCTGGTGGTAGCCCGTCCGGATGGTCATCGCGACCCGGCGTACCTCAGCCAACTGATCCAGCAAGAACAAGTCACGACGTTGCACTTCGTACCGTCGATGCTCCGCGCCTTTGTCGAGGAGCCGAGCCTGGTCGATTGCCGCAGCCTGCGCCAGGTGTTTGCCAGCGGCGAGGCGCTGCCAGTGGATCTGGTGCGGCGTTTCATGGGCCAACACCCGACGGCGCTGATCAACCTGTACGGTCCGACCGAAGCGGCCATCGACGTATCGGTATGGCGCTGCTCGGTGGACGATGTGATCGTGCCCATCGGCAAACCCATCGCCAACCTGCGCCTGTACATCCTCGACGAGAACATGCAACCGCTGCCTATTGGCAGCATCGGTGAGCTGTACATCGGTGGTGTCGGCGTCGCTCGCGGTTACCTCAAGCGCCCGGACCTGACCGAGGAACGCTTCCTCGCCAGCCCGTTCATCGACGGGGATCGCCTGTACCGCACCGGTGACCGCTGCCGTTTCCTGGCCGATGGCAACATCGAATACCTCGGACGTCTGGATCACCAGGTGAAGCTGCGCGGCCAGCGTATCGAACTTGGCGAAATCGACGCTGAGCTGCTGGCGCAAAGCGGCGTTCGCGATGCCGCGACCCTGCTGCTGGACCAACGCTTGGTGAGCTTCTGGTGCGGTGACGCAAACGAGGCAGTCATTCGTAGCGCATTGAGCAACAGCCTGCCCTCGCACATGCTGCCCAGCTTCTTCGTCCAGCTCGACAGCCTGCCCCTGAACAGCAACGGCAAACTCGACCGCAAGGCCCTGACCGCGACCCCGCTGCCGGAACACCACAGCGACCGGCCGCACACCGCGCCGCGCACTGCCACGCAAAGCGCGCTCTGCGAGTTGTTCAGCGAAGTGCTGGAATGCGCGTCGGTGGGCATCGAAGATCACTTCTTCCAGCTCGGCGGCCATTCCCTCTTGGCGACCCGACTGGTCAGCCGGGTCCGTGAACGCCTGGGGGTTTCCCTGCCGTTGGCAGTGGTGTTCGAACGCCCGACAGTCGCGGCCCTCGCCGATTACCTGGGCGTGGCGACAGCGGACGAATCAATCACCGTGCAGCCGCGTCCGGCGACACTGCCCTTGGGGCTGGCGCAGAAGCGCTTCTGGATGCTCAGCCGCCTGGTGCCGGACTCTCGCGAGTACCACATGCCGTTCGCCCTGACGTTGCGCGGCGAGCTGCAGGTCCGCGTCTTGCGCGAAGCCTTCGAACTGGTCAGCCAACGCCACCTGGTGTTGCGCAGCCGGATTGTCGAAGTCCAGGGCGAGCCGCAACTGCTGATCGACGACCACGGGCCAGCGCTCGCGGTCACGGCCGTTGCCACACAGGATTGGACCGCGACCTGCGCCACGGCCCAAGCCGAGTTGATGGCGCCGTTCGACCTGGCCGCCGCCGCGCCTTGGCGGGCGCACCTGCTGCAACGCCTGGACAGCGACGAAAGCCTGTTGCTGGTGTGCCTGCACCACAGCGCCACCGACGGCTGGGCCATGCAGTTGCTCATCGATGAGCTGACCCAGGCTTACGCCGCCGGCCTCGATGGGCAATCGCCGGGCTGGACGCCGCTGGCGATCGACTATGTCGACTTCGCCCTGTGGCAACAGCACCCGGACACCCAGGCCCGACGCAATGACAGCCTGGATTACTGGAAAAACCACCTGGGCCAGGACGACTACCAGCTCGACCTGCCCATCGACCATCCACGGGGCGCCGAAGCCGATCGTCGGGCCCGTCAGTTGATCGTCAACCTCGGCACCCAGCGCGCCGAATCGATCCGCCAGTTCGCCCGTCAGCGCGGCACCACCACTTACGTGGTGCTAGCCTCGGCCCTGAGCGCACTGCTGGCGCGTTACAGCGGTCAGCGCGAGATTCGTCTCGGCACTCCGGCAGACCAGCGCGATCAGCCGCAATCCCAGACGTTGCTGGCCTGCCTGGTCAACACCCTGGTGATCCGCAGCGAAGTCGACCAGCGGGCCCCGGCCGAGCAATTGCTCGCCAGTCTCGAAGCCGATCTGCGTGCGGCCCAGGCCCACGCGGACCTGCCCTTCGCCACCCTGGTCGGCGCCGTCGCCCAACACCGCGACCTGAACCGCACGCCGCTGTTCCAGGTGCTGTTCTCCCTCAACTATGGCCGCGTGGACAGCAGCCAATGGCCGGGACTGGAGGTCGAAGAGCAGACGCTGCCGGTGATCGACGCCAAGTTCGAACAGAGCTGGGAAGTCCAGGACGACGGCAGCGACATGACCCTGGCGCTGGAATACCAAGCGGCGCTGTTCGACGAGTCGACGATGCAACGCTGGAGCGCGCAGTGGTGTGCGCTGCTGGATGCGTTGGTGGCGGCGCCTGGGCGAACGCTGATCGAGCTGTTCCCGCAGCAGCAGGATCAGCAGCAACTGGACCGCTGGAACGCTACCGAGCGTCACTACAGCGGCCCTACCGACCTGCACACCGCCCTCAGCCAACAAGCGGCCCTCAGCCCCAATGCCCCGGCACTGGTGTTCGAAGGCCAACGCCTGAGCTACGCCGAGCTGGATAATCGGGCGCAAGCCGTCGCCCGGGCCCTGCGTGCAGCCGGCATCGGCACCGATGACATCGTACCGGTGTGCATGGAGCGCTCGGTGGACATGGTCGTCGCCCTGCTCGGCATCGTCCATGCCGGCGCCGCCTGGCTGCCGCTGGATCCGGAACTGCCCGCCGGGCGCCTGGCCTTCCTGATCGAAGACGCCGACGCCAAGGTCAGCCTGACCCAGGCCCAGTGGCTGTCGCGCCTGCCAAGCGCGCATCAGGCCTGGACCCTCGACACCCTGCACCCGGCACCGGCGTTCGACCCGATCAGCGTCGCGGCCAGCGACCTGGCCTACGTGCTCTACACCTCCGGCTCCACCGGCCAACCGAAAGGCGTGATGAACGAACACGGCGCCTTGATGAACCGCCTGTACTGGATGCAGGACGCGTTCCCGATTGGTCCGAACGACCGCGTACTGCAAAAAACCCCGTACAGCTTCGACGTCTCGGTGTGGGAGTTCTTCTGGCCGCTGATCACCGGCGCCACCCTGGTGGTCGCGCGTCCCGATGGTCATCGCGATCCGGCGTACCTCAGCCAGCTGATCCAGCAGGAACAGGTCACCACGTTGCACTTCGTGCCGTCGATGCTCCGCGCCTTTGTCGAGGAGCCGAGTCTGGTCGACTGCCGCAGCCTGCGCCAGGTGTTTGCCAGCGGCGAGGCGCTGCCGGTGGATCTGGTGCGGCGCTTCATGGGCCAACACCCGGCAGCACTGGTCAACCTGTACGGCCCGACCGAAGCGGCCATCGACGTGTCGGTCTGGCGCTGCTCGGTGGACGATGTGATCGTGCCCATCGGCAAACCCATCGCCAACCTGCGCCTGTACATCCTCGACGAAAGCCTGCAACCGCTGCCCATCGGCAGCATCGGTGAGCTGTACATCGGCGGTGTCGGCGTCGCTCGCGGTTACCTCAAGCGTCCGGACCTGACCGAGGAACGCTTCCTCGCCAGCCCGTTCATCGACGGTGATCGCCTGTACCGTACCGGCGACCGCTGCCGTTTCCTGGCCGATGGCAACATCGAATACCTCGGACGTCTGGATCACCAAGTGAAGCTGCGCGGCCAGCGTATCGAACTCGGTGAGATCGACGCCGCGGTGCTGAACCTGCCGGCCATCACCGGGGCCTGCACCCTGGTCATCGATAACCGGCTGGTGGCGTTCTACAGCAGCAGCGCGGCGCAATCGGGCCTCGACACCCTGCTCGCCGCCGAGTTGCCGGCCTACATGGTGCCGGCGGTGTGGGTCCACGTCCCGACGCTGCCGCTCAACAGCAACGGCAAGATCGACCGCAAGGCCCTGGCGGCCCTGCCCTTGCCGCAAACCCAGAAAGACTACGCCGCGCCGCGCAACGCGCTGGAAAGCCTGTTGTGCCAGTTGTTCGGCGAGCTGCTTGGCGAAAGTCTGACCGGCGGCCGCGAGGTCGGCACCACCGACAGTTTCTTCGCCTTGGGCGGGGATTCGATTCTCGGTCTGAAGCTGATCTCACGCCTGCGCGAACACGGCTACTCGCTGACGCCACGGGACCTGTTCCGCTCGCCCACCCCGGCGGCGCTGGCCCAGGTGACCACGGCCCTGCTGACCCAGGCCGAACAGGGCGAAGTGACCGGTACGATGCCGCTGATGCCTTTGCACCAGTGGTTCTTCGACCAACAGCAACCCCAGGCCGCGCACTGGAACCAGTCCGTGCTGGCCGACAGCGACCGGCGTCTTGAGCCAGCCATCGTGCAGGCGGTGTTGGATCGCTTGGTCGCGCACCACGACGCCCTGCGCTTGCGCTTCGCCGAGGTCGACGGACAGTGGCAAGCACGGATCGCTCCTGTAGCGCCGGCGCAAATGACTTGCTGCGAGCACCCGGATCAACTGCTACAGGTCGCACAAAGCCTGGACCTGCAACACGGTCCCCTGTTTGCCGCTGCCCTGCTGGAAGGTGAACCGCAGCGCCTGTATCTGGTGGCTCATCACCTGGTGGTGGATGCGGTGTCCTGGACGCCGCTGCTGGAGGATTTCCAACAGCTGTATTCAGGACTGGAGCGCGGCGAACAAACCACCTTGCCGGCGAAAACCACCTCCTACCGCCAGTGGGCCGAGCACCTGCATGCCCACGCCGCCAAGGTAGCGGGCGAACAGCGCTACTGGAGCACTCAGATCAGCGTGAACCGGCCGCCGGTTGCCACCGTGGCCGAGCGCCGGACCCTGTCGGCCCGTTGGGAGGTCACCCGCACCCACCAATGGCTAACCGAGTCCCACGCAGCGTACCGCACGCAACCGGAAGAACTGCTGATCGCCGCCCTCGCCGCGACCCTGGCGGAAACCGAAGATCGCAGTGACATCGTCGTGGATCTGGAGCGCCATGGCCGCGATGCGCCTTTCGACGGCCTGGACGTCAGCCGCACGGTTGGCTGGTTCACCACGCTGTTCCCGTTGCGCGTCAGCGCCAGCGGCGCCCATGGCGACCAGGTGCGCAACGCCAAGGAAGCCTTGCGTGCCGTGCCGGGCCAGGGCCTTGGCTACGGCTTGCTGCGTCAACGGGGTGAACTTCCGGCCAGTCATGGCGATGTGCTGTTCAACTACCTCGGACATGAGCAGACGCCCGAGGGCTGGTTGCGCGCCAGCAGCCTGACCCCACCGTCGGACGTGTCGCCGGCCAACCGGGTGACCCATGCTCGCGAAGTGGTGGCGTGGCTGGAGGACGGCGTGTTGCGTGTCGAATGGCACAGCGTCACGCCGGAGGCCGACAGCCGCTTGCCCGCTCGCCTGTTGGAGCACCTGCAAGCGCTGGTCGAGCACTGCCTCGATCCGCAGGCCGGCGCGCTGATGCCCTCGGACTTCCCGCTCGCCAAGGCGCTGAACCAGAAGTCCCTGGACAAACTGCTGGGCAAGCTCAAGACCAAACCGAACTCCCAAAGCCAGTGAGTGGCGCAGCCGCCGCGGGGTCACTGCCTGACCACCGCGGCGCCAGCCCGACACCCACTGTTTTCAAGCCTTTGAAATGGACCAAGCAAGCATGAACAACATCGAAGACATCTACTCCCTTTCGCCGACCCAGCACGGCCTGTTGTTTCACAGTGTCTTTGAACCGGATTCGCGGGTGTACTACCAGCAATTGAGCCTGGAAATGAACGGCCCGCTGCAACTCAACGCCTTTCGCGGTGCCTGGCAGGCGCTGATACAGCGCCACGCCGTGCTGCGCAGCGCGTTTCTCTGGGAAGAGCTGGACGACGCCTATCAGGTGGTGCAGCAGGACGTCGACCTGCCCCTGACCGAACTGGACTGGCAGGACCGCGCAGACCCACAGGCCGCCCTGGAACAACTGGGTCTGGAGCAACGGGCGCAACCCCTGGAGCTGAATGAATCGCCACTGATGCGCGTCTGCCTGGTGCGCCTGGCACCCGAGCGCTGGCACCTGATCTGGACCTTCCATCACATCCTCATGGACGGCTGGAGCGTCGGCATCGCGGTGCAGGAATGGCTGGCGCTCTACTACGAGCAAGCCCATGGCCGCCCCGCCCACCTGCCACCGACCCGCGCCTACCGCGACTACATCGCCTGGCTGGCGGAGCAGGACATGGCAGCCACCGAAGGCTTCTGGCGCGAGCAGTTGCAGGACCTCAGCGAACCGACCCCGCTGCCCAGCTTTGCCGTGCGCGAGGCCGCGCCTGCTGGAGCGCCTTTCGCCGAGCGGGAAAGCCTGCTGGATGACAGCGAAACCGAGCAGCTGTCACAGTTCGCCCGTCGCCACGACCTGACCATCAATACCTTGATCCAGGGCGCCTGGGCATTGCTGCTGGGCCAACACGCCGGACGTGACGACGTAGTCTACGGCGTCACCGTCGCCGGCCGCCCGGAGAACCTGGCCGCGGTCGACAGCACCGTCGGGCTGTTCATCAACACCCTGCCGCTGCGGGTGCAGTGGGCCGACAGCCCGGCGCTGGTGGACTGGCTGCAGCAGTTGCAGCACGCCAACAGCGACCTGCGCCACCACGCCTACCTGCCCCTGGGCAAACTCAAGGCGATGACGCGCATCGCCGCCGAGCAGGCGCTGTTCGATTCGATCCTGGTGTTCGAAAACTTCCCGGTCACCGATGCGCTGAACCAGGACACCGGCGGCTTGAGCTTCAGCGCTCCGGCCAGCGAGCAGCGGGCCGACGGCATCACCCTGACCCAGGGTCGCAACCACTTCCCGCTGTCGCTGATCGTGATGCCGGACAAACAGTTGCACTACCTGATCAGCTACGACCGCAGCCGCTTCAGCGACGCCGAGGTCGCGGTGTTGTCCGCACAGTTGCGCGCGATTCTGTTGGCGATGACGGCGCAAGCCCAGTGCCGGGTCAACGAACTCGAGTGGCTGAGCCTGGAAGAACGCCAGCAGTTGTTGGTACAAGGGCTCGGCGCGCAACTGCCGGTATCCCAGGACTGCCTGCACCAGCGTTTCGAACAGCAAGTAGCCGCATACCCCGAACAACTGGCGGTACGCGATCGCCAGGTGGCACTGACCTACCGTGAACTCGATAAACAGGCCAACCGCCTCAGCCAATACCTGCGCGCCCAGGGCATCGGCCACGACAGCGTGGTCGCCCTGGCCATGGAGCGCAGTGCCGATTTCGTCATTGCCCTGCTCGCCACCCTCAAGGCCGGCGCGGCGTATCTGCCGCTGGACATCAAGCAGCCCGCCGGCCGCCTGGCTGACGTGCTGGTAGACAGCCGCGCCGCGCTGTTGATCGGCGCCAGCCCTTCGCCGCTGCTCAAGGGCCTGGCCGAGCACACACCGACGCTATGGCTGACCGAACAGGCCCAGGCCATCGCCGCCCAGCCAGACGTGCCACCCGCCGTGGCCCACAGCCCGAGCGATGCCGCCTACGTGATCTACACCTCGGGCTCCACCGGCACGCCCAAGGGTGTGGTGGTCGAGCACCGGTCCATCGTCGACTACCTGACGGCGGTGCAAGCCGTGCTCAACCCGCCAGCGGCCGCCCGCTACGGCTTGCTGTCGAGCATCGCCGCCGACCTCGGCCATACCCAACTGTTCGGTGCGCTGTGCAGCGGCGCCAGCCTGTTGCTGGTGGATGAAGACAGCGGTTTCAGCCCACTGGCACTGGCCGAACTCTTCGACCAGCATCCGGTGGATGTGCTGAAAATCACCCCAAGCCACCTCGCCGGCCTGTTGCAGGCACTGCCCGATGCCCGCCTGCTGCCCCGCGCGCTGCTGGTGTTCGGTGGCGACGCCCTCAGCCCGGCGCTGCTGGAACAGGTGAACCGCCTGGCACCGGGCTTGAAGGTGTTCAACCACTATGGCCCGAGTGAAGCGACCGTCGGCGCCATCGCGACCGAACTGCCGGCGGGCCTGCGCAGCATCGCTCTCGGCCGGCCGCTGCCGAACCGTCAACTGCAGGTGGTCGATGGCAATGGTCGCCTGGCCGCCATCGGCGTGTCCGGTGAGCTGCTGATCAGCGGCGCCCTGGCCCGGGGTTACCTGCACCGGGACGACCTCACCGCCGAACGCTTCCATGTCGATGCGAACGAACAGCGCTGGTACCGCACCGGCGACCGCGTGCGCTGGCAAGTCGACGGTCAAATCGCGTTCCTTGGCCGAGTCGACAGCCAGGTGAAGATCCGTGGCAACCGCCTGGAGCTGGGCGAAGTCGAGGCGCAGATCAAGCGCCTGTCACCGCTGATCGAGCAGGCACTGGTGCGCGTCGTCGAACTGGACGGCAGCCCACGCCTGGTGGCCTGGCTGGTCGCCAGCCAATCGATCTCACCCGCCAAGCTGCGCAACGACCTCAGCGCCCGCGTGCCGGACTACATGGTGCCGGCGCACTTCATCACCCTCGACGAACTGCCCCTCACCCGCAATGGCAAAGTCGACGTGCAGCGCTTGCCGACACCACAGAAACCCACCGACGACAGCGCCAGCCATGTCGCCCCGCGCAACGAAGTCGAAGCACTGCTGGCCGACATCTGGCAGGACGTTCTCAAGCTTGAACGGGTGGGTGTGCACGACAACTTCTTCGCGCTGGGGGGGGACTCGATCATCAACTTGCAGATCATCGCCCGCGCCAACCAGCAGGGACTGAAGCTCACGCCTCGGCAGTTGTTCGAAAACCGCACCATCGCCGACATCGCCCGGGTACTGGGTGCCGATGCCAGCCAGGGGGTGGCGGAAAACCTTGCCAACGGTTACGAGCTGCCACTGGGCGCCGGCCAACGGGCACGCCTGCAACAGGGCCCGCTCGAGGCCACCTGGCGCTGCGTGGCGCTGGCCCAGGTCATCGACAGCGACTTGCTGGGCCAGGCGATCAGCGCCTTGCAGCAACACCACCAGGCCCTGCGCCTGGCACTCAAAGCGTTGCCCGACGGGCAATGGCAGCAACGGGTACTGGGCTCGGCCAAGGCGCCGCTGATCGCCCACGAGAAACTGGCCGAGTGCGACCCGCTGCACTTGCAAGCCCTGGCCCAGGCCGGTGTCGACGCGCTTGAACTGGATGCTGGCCAGACCTTGCATGCCTGCCTGCTGGACGTGGCTGGCAAGCCGTCCCTGTTGCTGGCCGCTCACCCGCTGTGCGTGGACGAGGCATCCTGGTCGCTGCTGCTCACCGACCTCAACCTGGCGCTGGCACAGCTGATGTATCACCGGCCGGTCCGCCTGTCCTATGCCGGCGGCGATTTCAGCCAGTGGACGCGACACCAGCAGGCACACGCCCAAAGCGATGCCCTCGACGACGCCTGGGAACATTGGCTGCAATACGCCGGCATGGAGCCGCTGCAACTGCCGGAAAGCGAGCAACCCAGCAGCGTGGTCGAACACGCCCTGCCCGCCAGCACCTCCAGCGAACTCAAACGCGTGGCCGAGGTGCTGCAACTGGACTGGAACAACCTGCTGGCCGCAGCCGTGGTCGAACAATGCCGTGAGCTGGGCGGCGACGGCCTGGTTGCACTGAGCGTTCAAGGCACCCGCCCCGCCACCGAGCGCTTGCCTGTCGATGCGCCCATCGCCGTGGCCGACCTCGAACCGGCACGCATCCTCGGCCCCCTGGATCTGGCCGTGCCGTACTTCCTCCAGACCGAAGGCGACAGCCTGCTGCAACGCGTGCAGGCCCTGGTCGCGCAGATGCGCGCCTACCCGCAACAAGGCGTTGACTACGGCGCCTTGCGCTACCTGTCGGACAACACTTACCTGCAAGAGCCCCTGCGCGATCTGCCGGCGGCAGCGGTCGCCATTCGCTGGTTGGGCAACCTCGACAGCCATCGCGAGGAGCACGGCATCCTCACCGGGGTCGAAGCGGCAAATCCACTGGCGGCGTCTGCCTGTCCGCTGACCCTCGACGCCTGGTGGCAGGACGATTGCCTGCACCTGCGCAGCCAGGGCGGCCTCGCCGCGACTTGGGCACCACGGCTCATGCAACGCTTGAGCGAACTCGCCAGGCTGCACAGCGCAACCGACCTGCGCCCTGCCAGCCAGGCCTTCCCGCTGTGCCACACGCAAGCGACGACCCTGGCGGCCGAGCCCCTGGACTGGTCGAACATCGAAGACGTCTACCCGTTGTCGTCGATGCAACAGGGCATGCTCCTGCACACCCTGCTGCAACCCCACAGCGGCATCTACCTGATGCAGCAACGCTACAGCTGGGACGGCGTGTTGCAACGCCCGGCCATGGAAGCGGCCTGGCAATTGTTCCTGCAACGGCACCCGATGATGCGCACCGCGTTCTGGTGGCAGGAAGACCACGAGCCGTTGCAATGCGTCTACCGACAGACCCACCGGGCTTTCGACTGGCAGGACCTGCGCCATCTCGATGAAGAGCAGCAGCGCCTGGCAATGGACCAGGCCCTGGAAGCGCAACGCCTGCAAGGCTTCGACATGGCCTGCGCGCCGCTGACCCATCTGCGGGTGTTCCAACTCGATGAGCGCCGCTTCGCCGTGGTGCGCAGCTTCCACCATATCCTCACCGATGCCTGGTGCTTCGGCCTGCTGATGGAGGACCTGCTGGCGATCTACCAGGCCCTGGTGCGCCAGGAGCCCGTGGCCCGTCCGCGCCTGCGTTCGTTCCGAGGCTACATGAGCTGGCTGGAGCGCCATGACATGGCCGCCGCGCACGCCTTCTGGCAAGCGGAAATGGCCGGTTTCAGCGAGCCGACGCCGCTGCATGTGGACAGCCCCGTGGCCCGCCCCGAGCAGGCACCGGAGCAAGTCGGCGACTTCGACCAGACCCTGAGCATCGCCCAGACCCAACGGTTGCAGCAGTTGTGCCAGCAATATCAACTGACCCCCAACACCTGGATCCAGGGCGCCTGGGCGCTGTTGCTGTCGCGCTACAGCGGCAACCGCGACGTGCTGTTCGGCGTGACTGTGGCCGGCCGCCCGACCGATCTGGCCGGTGTGGAGGAAATGGTCGGGCTGTTCATCAACAGCCTGCCGCTGCGGGTCGACGTCGACCCCGAAGCGCCGGTCGCCGACTGGCTGCAGGCATTGCTGTCGCACAACGCGCAGCTGCGCGAGCACGAAAGCGCGTCACTGGTGGACATCCAGCGTTGCAGCGAAGTGCCCCGTGGCCAGCAGCTGTTCGACAGCCTGGTGGTGTTCGAGAACGCCCCGCTGGACATCAGCAGCGTGCAACTGGACGCCTTCAGCATCGACATCTACGAAGACCGGGTGCACACCAACTTCCCGATGACGGTGGTGCTGTACCCTGGCGATCGCCTGGGCATTCGCCTGTCCTATGACAGCCAGCGCTTCAGCACCGACACCGTGCAGCGCATGCTCGGTCATCTGGTACAACTGCTGTCGAGCATGCTCGATCAGCCGCAAGCGCCCCTGGGCAGCCTGCACATGCTCCCCGAAGCGGAGCGCCAGCAGTTGCAGATCGAGTGCAACCGCAGCGCCGTGGACTTCCCGCTGGAGCGCGGCTACGCGGCGCTGTTCGCCGATCAGGTGCAGCGCCGTGCGCAACACCTTGCCGCGGTCTGCCAGGGCCAATCGCTGACCTACGCCGAACTGGACCGCCGCGCCAACGCCATCGCCCACTCGCTGCAAGCGTCGGGCGCCGGTCCGGAAACCCTGGTGGCGCTGTTTGCCGAGCGTGGCCTGGCCTTGCTGACGATGATGATCGCCACGCTCAAGGTCGGCGCCGCATTCCAGGCCCTGGACATCCAGCAACCGCCCGCTCGCCTGGCGGAACTGCTGAACCTCGGCGAAGCCCCGCTTCTGCTGGTCTGCGAGAGCGCGGCGGCGACGCTGGACAACGTCCTGCCGCAGCTGCGCCGGCAACCCACCTGCCTGATCGCCCAAGCGCTCTGGCAAAGCGGCGCACCAGCACCGGTCAGCTACGCCCATACCCCCGACCAGCTGGCCTACGTGATCTTCACCTCGGGTTCCACCGGCACGCCGAAAGGGGTCATGGTCGAACAACGAGGAATGCTCAACAACATGTTCGGCAAGGTGCCGAGCCTGGGCCTGGGCGAACACGACCGGATTGCCCAGACGGCGTCCGCGGCGTTCGACATCTGCGTGTGGCAGTTCCTCGCCGCGCCGCTGTTCGGCGCCACCGTGCATATCCTGCCCGATGCCCAGGCCCACGACCCGGTGGCCCTGCTCGACGCCGTTCAGGAACACGGGCTGACGTTGCTGGAAACCGTGCCAGCGCTGATTCGCGGCATGCTCCAGGAGAGTCAGGCGCATCACAACCTGGCAAGCCTGCGCTGGCTGCTGCCCACTGGCGAGGCCCTGCCACCGGCCCTGGCGCGGGACTGGTTCGCACGCTTCCCGGCCATCCCGTTGATGAACGCCTACGGTCCGGCGGAATGCTCGGACGACGTTGCCTTCCACCCGATCACCGAGGCACCGACCGACGACTGCCTGCACATGCCCATCGGCAAGCCGACCGCCAACAACCAGGTGTTCGTCCTGGATTCGGAGCTGCGCATGGTGCCCCTCGGCGTTCCCGGTGAGTTGTGCATCGGCGGCGTCGGCGTGGGTCGCGGTTACCTGCGTGACCCGCAGCGCACCCAGGAAGCCTTTGTCCCGCATCCGTTCCAGGCGGACGCACGCCTGTACCGCAGCGGCGACATCGGCCGGATGCGCGCCGATGGCGTGATCGAGTACCTCGGCCGCCGTGACCAGCAAGTGAAGATCCGTGGTCACCGTATCGAACTGGGCGAGATCGAAAACCGCCTGATGCAGCACCCGGCGGTGGACAGCGCTGCCGTCCTGGCGCTGCCCGACGCCCGTGGCGCCTTGCAGCTGGTCGCCTGGTACGTGCTCGACAGCGCTGCCGACCTGGGCGGCGAATCCGCGCAACAGGTGCTGAGCGCTTATCTGGGTACGCAACTGGCGCACTACATGGTCCCGGCCCGCTGGCTGGCGCTTGAGCAATTGCCGCTGAATGCCAACGGCAAGGTCGACCGCCGTGCACTCGCTGCCAAAGGCGTGCCTCAGGCCGAGAGCGCCGATGAGCTGTGCGTGGCACCGCGCACCGCCACCGAGCAGGTATTGGCGGAACTCTGGCAGGAGATCCTCGGCCTGGACAGCGTCGGTGTGCACGATGACTTCTTCGCCATCGGCGGCCACTCGCTCCTGGCTACCCAGGTGCTGTCGCGGATTCGTCGCCGCCTGAACGTCAGCCTGCCGCTGCGCACGCTGTTCGAACGCGGCACCCTGGAGCAACTGGCCACGGCGGTCGACCGGCAACGCGACGCCCAGGTCGTGGCCGAGGGCGACAATGAAATCGCCCTGGCGCCACGTCACCAGCCGCTGCCGTTGTCCTACGCCCAACAGCGCTTGTGGTTCCTCGATCGCTTCGAAGGCCCGAGTGCCGCCTACAACATGAGTACGGTGGTGAGGTTGCGCGGGGCGCTCGACATCCCGGCGCTGCAAGCAGCATTGCAAACTGTACTGGAACGCCACGAATCGCTGCGCACCGCCTTCCACCTCAACGGTGATCAGCCCTGCCAGGTGATCAGCCCGGCACCACGGGTCGACCTGACGCCGACCGAGTTGGCTCAGTTGACCGACGAGGCGCAGGCAGACACCCTGCAACGCCTGATCGATGAGCAGGCAAGCACCCCGTTCGACTTGCAACAGGCGCCGATGCTGCGCGCCAACCTGCTGCGCCTGGGCACGGATGATCATGTGCTGCAACTGGTGCTGCATCACATCGCCACCGACGCCTGGTCCATGGGCATCCTCGTCCAGGAACTGATCATCGGCTATCAGGCGTACACCAGCGGTTCGACGCCGACCCTGCCGGTGCTACCGATCCAGTACGCCGACTATGCCCACTGGCAACGCAGCGAAGCACAGCAACACCTGCTGGCACGGGCCATCGACTACTGGCGGCGCCAACTGGACGGCGCACCGACGCTGATCCCGCTGCCGCTGGATTACCCACGCCCGGCACGTCCCGATTACCAGGGCGCGGCCCTGGAGCAACGCTTCACACCGGCCCAGACCCAGGTGCTCAAGGCGTATGCGCAAGCGCAGCGGGCGACGCTGTTCATGGTCCTGCTCAACGCTTTCAACAGCCTGATGCAGCGTGCCACCGGGGCCAACGATTTCATCGTCGGCACCGACCTGGCCAACCGCGAACACCCGGCCCTGGAACACCTGATCGGGTTTTTCGTCAACGTGCTGCCGATCCGCGCACGCCTGACCGAAGGCGACACCTTCGACGCTCGCCTGCAACGCTTGCGTGAAGATTGCCTGTCGGCCTTCCAGCATCAACAAGTGCCGTTCGACAAGCTGGTGGAGGAGCTGCAACCGCCGCGCACGCCGGGGGTGAACCCGCTGGTCCAGGTGCTGTTCGTCATGCAGAACACACCGAGCGGCAACGCCAACCTGCCGGATCTTGAGGTGGAACACCTGGTCCCGCGCCAGGAGAGCAGCAAGTTCGACCTCGCGGTGTTTGTCGAGGAAGACGAGGAGCAGGGCCTGAACGTGCGCTGGGTGTATCGCACCAGCGTGTTGCAGGAAGCGACTGTCCGGCGTTTCGAGCAAGGTTTCGAAAGCCTGGTCGAGCAGATTGCGGTCTCCGGGCAGGCGCTGGACAACTGGTCCTGGCGCCTCGAGGAAGGCCAGGGCAGCACAGCGCCCGCCCTGCCCGACTCGCCCGCCGACGACGCCACGGCCCGTAGCGCCCGCAAGCTTTCCAAGCTGAGCAAGCTCAAGCAGACCCGCGCCACCGCCGTCAGCCAGCTGGCCCACGAACAGGTGCGCAGCCGCAGCCTGATCCCTGGACAACCCCTGCCGTTGGTGATCGAACCGTTGCTGGGTGACCTGGATCCGGTGCACTGGGCGCTGCAAGCCAGGGAATGGATCAACGGGCAATTGCGCACCCACGGCGGCCTGTTGTTCCGTGGCTTCAACCTGCCGGACGCCGCCGCGTTCGAACAGTTCGCCCAGGCCATCGAACCGGACCTCTATGGGACTTACGGCGATCTGCCGAAGAACACCTCCGGCAAGAACATCTACCATTCCACGCCGTACCCGGAACAACACATGATTCTCTTCCACAACGAGAGCTCGCACCTGCCGCAATGGCCGCGCAAGCAGTGGTTCTATTGCGAGACACCGTCCCCCGTAGGCGGCTGCACGCCCATCGTCGATTGCCGTCAGGTACTGGCGCGGTTGCCGAACGACATCGTCACCCGCCTGAAAACCCACGGCCTGCTCTATGTACGCCACTTCACCGACAAGCTGGACGTACGCTGGCAGGACTTCTTCAAGACCGAACAACGCGAGGAAGTCGAACGCCAATGCCGGGCATCGGGCATGCGCTGGGAATGGCTGGGGGCCGATAACCTGCGTATCGCCCAGCACTGCCCGGCGATTGTCGAGCACCCCGAGACCGGCGAGCTGTCGTTCTTCAACCAGGTGCAACTGCACCACACCGCCTGCCTGGAGCCTGAAGTGCGCAGCAACCTGATCAATCTGTTCGGCCCGGAGCACCTGCCGCGCAACGTCTACTACGGCGATGGCAGCGTGATCGAAGATGCGGTGATGGACGTGATCGGCGCGGCATACGAGGACTGCGCCGTGCGATTTACCTGGCAAAAAGGTGACATGGTGATGCTCGACAACATGCTGGTGGCCCACGCCCGGGACCCCTTTGAAGGCGAGCGCAAGATTTGTGTTGCCATGGGCCAGATGATGCGCCGCGAAGAACTGAAGGAGCATTTGCCTGAAGCGCAGGCGCTGCCGGTGGCGGAGGTGCAGGCATGACGGCTTACGAAAAGCGTGAAGAAGCCTTCGCCCTCTCGCCGCAGCAGCGCAGCCAATGGCTGGGCGGGTTGCCGCCGGTACGGCTGGAGCTGGAGATTCGCGGTGCGCTGGCGCTGGAGCGCCTGCAACAACGGCTCGCCGCGTTGAGTGCTTGCCATGAGGCCCTGCGCTTGCGGGTGCGGCCGGAGCCGGGGTTGCTGACGCCGTTGCAGGTCATTGAGTCCACCGTCACCGCAGCCGATGGGATCACCGTCGAAGTCCAATCGGTGGATGCCGACCGGCACCGGGTCGTGCTGCAACTGCAGGCGCTGAGCGCGGACCGCGGGACCTTGCTGCGCCTGGTGCAGGCACTGGCATCAGCGCAGGCACCGGTGCTCGACGACGAAGCCATGACCTACACCCAATACAGTGCCTGGCTCTACGAATTGCAGGCTGACGACGATGCCGAGCAGGGCCGGCGCTTCTGGGCTACCCAGGCGCTGGACGATTCGGCCGGCGAGTTGCTCTACCGCCAGGTACGCAGCGATCGCGCCGATGCGCCGGTGACCACCCGCCTGATTGCAAACCCGCAATTGGGCATGGCCCTGGACCGTTTTTGCCAGCGTCACGGGGCCTCCCACGAGCAGGTGCTGATGGCGGCCTGGGGCGTCCTGTTGCAGCGCTTGAGCAGCGGCGACAGCCCGGCGCTGACCCTGAACTGGGTGCATGACTGCCGTGACGACTACGAAGAACTCGCCGACTGCTGGGGGCTGTTCGCCAAGCCCCTGCCTTTGCGCTGGGAAGCGGCTCCCGAGCATTCCTTTGCCCAGGCGCTGGCAAAGCTGCAGACGCTCTGCGAACACGCCACCGAATGGCAGGAGTATTGCGGCGCCGGCACCGCCCAGGTGGTCGAAACCGCGCATTACGGCTTTCAATGGGGTGCTCGCCTGCCTGGGCCACTCGGAGTCTTCGGTAGCAGCGCATCGACGCTTGCCGTGCTGGACCTCCAAGCTGTCCCGTCGGGCATGGAACTGCTGCTGGTGGCCGAAACCCTCGGCGGCGACTATCGCCTGAACCTGTCTCACCCGCCGAGCCGCTACAGCGAACAGGCCGCCACGACACTGCTGGAACAGTTGCAGTCGCTGCTGCTCGACGCCCTCGCCTACCCGGACAAACCGCTGTCGGAACTGTCGTTGCAGGCCCCGGGCTTCGCGGCGACGCTGGCTGCCGTGCAGGCCCCGCTCGACGTGCCGCCGGCGTTTACCAGCGTGCCGGCGCGCTTTCGCGAATGTGCCGCACAATTCCCTGGGCACCTGGCCCTGCGCGATCACAACGGGCACTTGAGCTACGCCGAACTGGACGCACGCAGCAACCAACTGGCCCATTACCTGCGCGCCCAGGGTATCGGCCGCGAGGACCGTGTGGCGTTGTACCTGGACCGCTCGGTGCAAATGGTGCTGGCCATGCTCGCCGTGCTCAAGAGCGGCGCAGCGTTCATCCCGCTGGATGCCCAACAGCCCGCGCAACGCTCCCTGGCGATCCTGCAGCAGGCGCAACCGGCCTTCGTCCTCAGCGGCGCGGCCGGCAGCGCACCCGCCCTGCCGTCCGTCGTCAGCCTCGACCTGCGTAATGAAGCCGCCTGGCAACAAGGGCCGACGAGCGCACCGGACTTCGACATCCAACCCCAGGACGCAGCCTACGTGCTGTTCACCTCGGGCAGCACCGGCACGCCCAAAGGCGTCATCGTTGAACACCGGCAGCTTGGCAGCTATGTCGCCAGCGTTTCCCAGCGCCTGAAACTCATGGCGGGCGAGCGCAGCGCAGTGGTTACGTCGCTGGCGGCCGACCTCGGTTACACCCTGCTGTTCCCGGCGCTGCTCAGCGGCGGCGAATTGCACCTGTTGGACAAGGAAACCGCCATGGACGCCCAGGCCTGGGCTGCGTGGCAGACGCAATACCCGATCGATCACTTGAAGATCGTGCCATCGCTGCTCGACGCTTGGTTGATCCATGCCCAAAGCGCTGCCGTGCTGCCGCGCAAGCAATTGATCCTCGGCGGTGAAAGCTGCTCGCGACGCCTGTTGCAGAGCATTCGCAGCCATGCGCCGGCACTGACGATCTTCAACCATTACGGCCCTACCGAAACCACGGTCGGAGTGGTGATGCACGCTGTCGAAGCGGCGGTGGACTATCGTCGCCTGCCCCTCAGCGACCGTCTCGACGGCATGCGCCTGTACTTGCTCGACGACCAGCAGGCCCTGGCCGCTCCCGGCCAAAGCGCCGAGCTGTATATCGGCGGCCCGCAACTGGCACGGGGCTATCTGGACCCACAACAAAGCGCCGACCGCTTTATCGAACTGCCACAATGGCCAGGCGAGCGCCTGTATCGCACCGGCGACATGGCCCGTTATCTTCATGACGGCAGCCTGGAAATCACCGGGCGCGCGGATCGCCAGGTGAAGATCCGCGGCTTTCGCGTGGAACTCGACGAGATACAGGCACAATTGACCCGCCTGCCCGGCGTGGCCCAAGCCGCCGTGGAATGCATCCCTCGGGGCGAACTCGGCCAGCAACTGTTCGCCTTCATGACCCTGGCGCCCGGGCATTCGACCACCGTCGCCCGGCTGCACGGCCAGGCCCAGGATTGCCTGCCGGACTACATGCTGCCGACCCTGCGGATTGTCGAGGCGCTGCCGCTGATGGGTAATGGCAAGCTCGACCGCAAGACCTTGCAGCAATGGGCGGACAAAGTGCTCGACACGGTCGGCAGTGCCTTGCCACGCACACCATTGGAAGCCCTGCTCGCCGACGTCTGGGCGCAAGTGCTGGGCCTGGAGCGGGTGGGCATCGACGATGACTTCTTCGAGCTGGGCGGCCACTCCCTGGCGGCGGTGACGCTTGCCAGTCGCCTGCAGACCGCGTTGTCGGCACCGGTGACGGTCAATGCGGTGTTCAACGCCCCCAGCGTCTCGGCCTTTGCGGCGCTGGTGCAGGCCGAGCTCAAGCTCTCGCCCCTGGTCAGGTTGTCGGCGCTCAATGCCGAGGCCGCCAATCTGTTCTGCTTCCACCCGTCCACCGGCCATGTGCAGGACTACCGCACGCTGCTGGCTCCCCTGCAATCCTGGAACCTCTGGGGTTTGCAGGCGGCCTACCTGGCCGAGGACAGCACCACGCTGGACGGTGATATCGAAAGCCTCGCCGCACTCTACGTCGAGCACCTGCGCCAACAGCAGCCCCAAGGCCCCTATCACCTGCTGGGCTTTTCCCTCGGCGGACTGCTGGCGATTGCCGCAGCCGCGCGCCTGGAAAGCCAGGGCGAGCAAGTGGCCTTTCTCGGCATCATCGACTCGCAGTACCAGCATCAGGCACCGGAAGACAGTGTCGAGGCGCTGCTGGAGTCGGCTGCGCAGGCGCTGACCCTGGACAGCCAGGTGCTGATGCGTCAGTTGCCGCCACCCGTCATCGCCGCGTTGACCGAGCAACTGGGCGCCCTGCCCCCTGCGGCACGCCTGGCGGAACTGGTGCAATGGGCCCGCCAGCAAGGCCTGCAACTCGATGGCGACAGTTGGGACCACTTGCAAACGCGGCTGCGCTACCAGCAACACACTCAGCGCCTGCTGGCCAGCTTCAAGCCTGCACGGTTAAGCTGCCCGGTTCATGTCTGGTGGGCCAGCGACACCCTGGCCCAGGCCGAATTCGTCGACCCGCATTGGGAACGCCTGAGCAGCGGGCCGCTGACCCGCGAAGTCGTCCAGGCGCAACACCTCACCATCCTCGAGCAAGGCGTCCTGCATCAGCAATTGGCGGCGCGTCTCGAGACATTTGCGACACACGGAGCGGTTTGAAATGGATCTGTTGTTACTCATGGCTAAACGCTCATGGCGCGCACTGCTGGTGGCGACCCTGACGGGCCTGATCTGCGGCCTCGCCGCGGCCGGGTTGATCGCCAACATCAACCACAGCCTGACGGTGTTCGATCAGTTGCGTCCGGTGGATGGCCTGTATTTCGGTGGGCTGGTGGTGCTGGTGGCGATATCGCGGGTGATCTCCGACATCAGCCTGCTGCGCCTGGGCCAGGGGGCGGTCAACGACATGCGCCTGCACTTGAGCGCCAAGCTGATCGACACGCCCTATGCGCAGTTGCAACGCCTGGGCAAGCACCGCCTGCTGGCGATGCTGACCGACGACACCCAGACCATCAGCCAGGCAGTGGAGCTGGTGCCGATCCTGTTGGTCAATGCCGGTATCATCGCCGCATGCCTGGCTTACCTGGGCTGGCTGAGCCTGCCGTTGCTCGGTTTGACGATGCTGTTGATTGCCCTGGGCAGCCTCAGTTTCAACTGGCCGCAGCGCCGGGCCTTGACCTCGATCTCCCGTGCGCGGGAGCTCAAGGACCAGTTGTTCGACCAATACCGCCTGCTCACCGACGGCAGCAAGGAGCTGCAACTCAACCACCCGCGCCGGCAGCACTTCTTCACCCGCCTGCTGATACCGGTGAGCCAGCAGTACCGCCGGGACTTTGTACGGGGCATGAGCATCTATGCCCTCGTGCTGAACTGGGGCAATGCAGTGTTCTACTTGCTGATCGGCGTGGTGCTGTTCGCGGCGCCGCAGTTCATTGACCTGAGCGCCAGCCTGGTGACCGGCTATATCCTGGCGATCCTGTACATGATCACGCCGCTGTCGGAACTGATGCACGCCTTGCCGACCCTGGGCCGGGCCAGCGTCGCGCTGAACAAGATCCGCGCCCTGGAAGGTGAGATGCAAACCGCTGAGGAAGCCGTCGGGACGATCTCGCCGACCCAGGTTCGCAGCCTGGTGTGCCGGCAGGTCAGCCATACCTACTATCGCGAGCGCGAGGACGGTCATTTCACCCTTGGCCCCATCGACCTGACCCTCAATGCCGGCGAAGTGGTGTTCATCACCGGCGGCAACGGCAGCGGCAAGACCACCCTGGCCTTGTTGCTGACGGGCCTCTACCGGCCGGAAGGCGGCGACATCATGCTCGACGAGCAAGTCTCCTCAAGCAATGACAACCACCACTACCGCCAGCACTTCTCAGCGATCTTCACCGACTTCTGCCTGTTCGAGAACCTGTTCGATGGCGACGACCCGCAGTTGGTGAAGCAGGCCCAGGACTACCTGATCCACCTGCAGCTGGATCACAAGGTGCACATCGAGGAAGGCAAGCTGACGACACTGGCGCTGTCCACCGGACAACGCAAGCGCCTGGCGCTGCTCAGCGCCTATCTGGATGATCGTCCGTGCTATCTGTTCGACGAGTGGGCAGCCGACCAGGACCCGGTGTTCAAGCACTTTTTCTACACCCGGATCCTGCCGGACCTGCGCGAGCGCGGCAAACTGCTGATCGTCATTTCCCATGACGATGCCTACTTCGGCCTGGCGGACCGGCTGATTCGTATCGAGCATGGCCAGCTCAGCGAAATCGCGCCCCAGACCATTGTGAAAACGCCGGCCATGCTCTCCTGAAGCAGTCGATAGACCTGTGGCGAGGGGATTCATCCCCGCTGGGCTGCAAAGCAGCCCCAAAGCCCTGGTACTCGATATCAAGTGGATTGAGTCACCTATGTTGGGGCTGCTGCGCAGCCCAGCGGGGATAAATCCCCTCGCCACAGGTTCATCGTTCTTCTTAGGTGAACAGCATTACCCCCTAACGGGGCTCACGCTTCTTCATAGATGTAATGCAGGTAGCTCACCTGCTCCGCCAGGGGCAGGCGATGCAGTTTGGGGCAGGACTCGCAGAGCACCGGCGGCTGGCCTTCGACGGGTTCGTGCAGTTGGTAATGCAGGCAGCAATGCCGGCGCAAGGGCAAACACGGGCAGATCTGCGGCGCGGGTGATTCGACCATGCGTTGCAGGCCCCGCAACTTCAGGCGCCCGTCATTCACCGTGACCGGTTCCAGCCACTGGTGCGCCTCGGCAAACCCATCCCGGGACAGGTCGGGGTCCATTCGCGCGAACGCACCATCCCAGATGGCAACCATGTTGCCCCACAGTATCTTCGGTGCCAGGCCCCCGGCGGCGGCCAGGGTCGCGAACAGCGGTGCCAGGTGCTCGTGGACCAACCGTGACCAGTAGGCCGCGTGCTCGTCCGGGCCCAAAGCCGGTAGTCGGCTTGCCAGCCCCAGGGCCGAAGGCTGACCGTCATCGTGCAACAGCACCGCCTCTTCGCCCCAGAAATCGATGGCGCTGTGGCGGGTCAACACACAGGCCAGGGTCGCTGGCAGGACGATGCTCATGTAGTTCATCGACCATTGCGACGCCACGGCGGCGCGATTCACCCCCGGATAACGCAGGGCAAAGCGGGCCAGCAGCGGTTGCAGCACCTCAGGGTCGGCAAGTCGGCTCAACGCAACGGAGGGCTGCTCGCCAGCCCCCTGCCGGATCACCCGCTGTATCGGCGGCCAGGCCTGATTGAGCCATTCTGGAAATTCGATGGCGGGTCTCCCTTTCCCTAATTAATGCAAACGATTAGCATTGGCTGATCCTATCCTTCCTCATCTGCAAACTCAACGTCGTCAGCGACCGGGCTTACCAAGACCACATGCACACACTCCGCACTTTCTGGCGTCTCGCGCGGCCGTTCTGGACATCCGAGGAAAAATACCCGGCCCTGTTGCTGTTGTTGGGCACTGTGTTGATGACCCTGTGCCTGGTGGGCATCAACATTCTCAACAATTTCTGGAACCTGCATTTCTACAACGCGTTGCAGGCCCTGGACTATCACGGCTTTCTCGTCGGCAGCCTGCAATTCATCCTGCTGCAAGTCGGCATGGCCGGGTTTACCGTGGGCGCGTTCCACTTCCAGCAGAAGCTGACCATACGCTGGCGCCGTTGGGCCACCCGGAACATGCTCGACCAATGGCTGGGCAGCCAGCGCTACCAGAAGCTGAGGCTGAGCGAGACCGAGGTCGATAACCCCGACCAGCGGATCGCCGAGGACATCGACCTTTTTATCGTCAAGTCGCTGAAATTGAGCCTGGGGCTGTTGACGTCGGTGGTGTCGCTGTTCTCCTTCCTGAATATTCTCTGGCAGGCGTCGAACCTGGTCAGCGTGCCGTTCGATGACCAATCGGTGGTCATTCCAGGGCTGCTGGTGTGGATCGCACTGGTGTATGCGTTGCTGGGCACCGGCCTGGCGTTCTGGCTGGGGCGCGCATTGCCAAGCCTCAACTTCATGCAACAACGGCGTGAAGCGGATTTCCGCTTCTCTCTCATCCGCCTGCGGGAAAACGCCGACTCGGTGGCCCAATACCGCGGCGAAGCGGTGGAGAACGAGCGCTTCAACCAACGCCTGGAGGCGGCGCTGGAGAACTTCTGGGAGCTGGTCAAGAAGCAGAAGCTGATCATGGGTTACTCGACCTTCTACCTGCGCAGCGCCACGGTCATCCCCATGTTCATCATGGCGCCGCAGTTTTTTGCCGGCGCGTTCCCCTTGGGTCGCCTGACACAGATCAGCGCAGCCTTCGGCGAAGTCCATGCGGCCATCGCCTACCTGGTCAGCGTGTTTCCGGAACTGTCGGAATGGAAGTCGGTGATCGACCGTTTGAACGGCTTCCAGGAGCGCCTGGATCACCTCGAAATCAAGTCCGAGGTCCGGCTCGAACAACAGGCCAGTGGCCTCGATATCAAGGACCTGGACGTCTGGCTGCCCAGCGGCCGGCAATTGTTCAAGGGCTTCAACCTGTCGCTCAAGCCCGGCGACAGCCTCATGATCAGTGCGCCGTCCGGCTACGGCAAATCGACTTTGCTTCGCACCATCAGCGGGCTTTGGCCCCATGCTCGCGGCACCAGCCGCTACGACCGTGAGCAGGCACTGACACTCTCGCAAAAACCCTATCTGCCGCTAGGCTGCCTGCGCGAAGCGCTCTGGTACCCCAACCCGCCACGGCGCGAAGAAGATGCCGCGCTGCGCCAGGTGATGGAACAGGTTGGCCTGCAACACCTGGGCGACCAACTGGATGAAGAACGGGATTGGACCCAGACCCTCAGCGTCGGCGAGCAGCAACGCTGTGCTTTCGTCCGCGCCCTGCTGGCCCGCCCGGCGGTGCTGTTCCTCGACGAAAGCAGCTCGGCACTGGATGCGGTCAACGAGCTGCGTTGTTATCAGTTGCTCAAGCAGACGCTGCCGCAGACGATCCTGATCAGCGTCGGGCACAACGCTTCGTTGGAGCATATTCACTGGCAGGTCCTGGAACTCAAGGACGGGGCGCGGTGGGTGCATCGCAAGGTTCAGCAGGCGGCCGTCAGCTAGCCGGGCTGCCGTCATCGCGAGCACGCTCGCTCCCACAGGGCTTTCGGACGATTGCAAGATCTGTGGGAGCGAGCCTGCTCGCGATGGCGCCAGCGCACGCCACACCGACCCAAACTGACCCGCCGCTTTCGCGATGACCGCCAGTCCCCGCACCGCAAGATCTCTCTGAACTTCCATCCGGCATCTTCCCTCTGCCCTTTACCAGCACACTAATCAGAGAGAGGCAGGACATCATGAGAGCACTCACTTACCACGGTGCGCACACTGTAAAAGTCGACACGGTCCCGGACCCGATCCTGATGGACAGCGATGACATCATCCTGCGCGTCACGGCGACCGCCATCTGTGGTTCGGACCTGCACCTCTATCGCGGCAAGATCCCCTCGGTGGAACATGGCGACATCTTCGGCCACGAGTTCATGGGAATCGTCGAAGAGACAGGTCCCGCAGTCACCGCCGTTCAACCCGGCGACCGCGTGGTGATCCCGTTCGTGATTGCTTGCGGCAGTTGCTTTTTCTGCCAGATGGACCTGTTCGCGGCCTGCGAAACGACCAACACCGGTCGCGGCGCCATCCTCAACAAGAAAGCCATCCCACCCGGCGCAGCGCTGTTCGGCTTCAGCCACTTGTATGGCGGCGTACCCGGTGGGCAGGCCGAATATGTACGGGTGCCGAAGGCCAACACCGGCCCCTTCAAAGTGCCTGGGACCCTTTTGGACGAAAAGGTGCTGTTTCTTTCGGACATCCTGCCCACCGCGTTCCAAGCGGTCACCAATGCAGGGATCGGCAACGGCTCGAGTATCGCCATCTACGGCGCAGGGCCGGTCGGTTTGTTGAGTGCCGCATGCGCCAGGATGCTGGGCGCCGAGCAGATCTTCATGGTCGATCACCACCCCTATCGCCTCGCCTACGCACAGCGCACCTATGGCGTGATTCCGATCAACTTCGATGAAGACGACGACCCCGCCGACACGATCATTCGCCAGACCAAAGGCATGCGCGGTGTCGACGGCGTGGTCGATGCGGTGGGCTTCGAGGCCAAAGGCAGCACCACCGAGACGGTGCTCGCCACGCTCAAGCTTGAAGGCAGCAGCGGCAAAGCCCTGCGCCAGTGCATCGCGGCCGTCCGCCGTGGCGGGGTCGTGAGCGTGCCGGGGGTGTATGCCGGCTTCATCCACGGCTTCCTGTTTGGCGATGCCTTCGACAAAGGCCTGACGTTCAAGATGGGACAGACCCATGTGCAGCGCTATCTTCCCGAGTTGCTCGGCCACATCGAGACCGGTCGCCTGGCGCCAGAGGTCATCATCAGCCACCGGATGTCGCTGGAACAGGCCGCCGAGGGGTACGAGATTTTCGACAAGAAGCAGGAGGACTGCCGCAAGGTGATCCTGACGCCGGGCGACTCAGCCATCGCATTGCCGGAGGGTGACGGCCCGGCCCTGGTGCTGGGAACTTGAGTTCAGCGACCAGGGCAGCACTGGAGGCACTGGGCGAGCCCGTACGCGATAAACGGTCCGGTATTACTCCGCCTGCACCGTAACCTGGCGTTGCTCTCCCAGCCCCGTAATGCCCAGGCGCACGGTCTGCCCCGGGCGCAGGAACACTGGTTGCGGCTTGATGCCCAAGCCGACCCCGGGGGGTGTTCCCGTCGAGATCACATCCCCCGGCTGCAGGCTCATGCACCGGCTCAGGTAGGCGATCAGCTGCGGTACGCTGAAGATCAGCGTTCGCGTGTTGCCGTTCTGGTAGCGGTGCCCGTCTACTTCCAGCCATAGGTCCAGGTCATGGGGATCGTCGATTTCGTCCCGGGTGACCAGCCACGGTCCGAGGGGACCAAAGGTATCGAAGCCCTTGCCTTTGTCCCAGGTGCCGCCCCGCTCCAACTGCCACTCCCGCTCGGATACGTCGTTGATGACGCAATAGCCGGCAACATGCTCCATCGCCTTCGCTTCATCGATGTTGCGCCCGCCCTTGCCGATGACGACGCCCAACTCCACTTCCCAATCGGTCTTGAGCGAGCCGCGGGGGATCTGGATGTCGTCGTTCGGCCCGCAAATGGCGCTGGTCCATTTGCCGAAGATGATCGGCTCCTTCGGCACGTCCATATTCGACTCCGCCGCGTGATCGGCGTAGTTCAAGCCGATGCAGATGAACTTGCCGACGTCCCCGACACAGGCACCGAGCCGTGGCTGTCCGGCGACGATTGGCAGGCTGCGCGGGTCTAGGTCGGCCAGCGCTGCCAACCCCTCCGGACTCAGGACGTGCCCTGCGATGTCCGGCACGTGCCCCGAAAGGTCGCGGATCCGATTCTCGGCATCCAACAGACCGGGTTTTTCCGCGCCTTTTTCACCATAACGCAACAGTTTCATCGAGTGTTCCTCATTCAAATCCAACGTAAAGACGATTCAGAGGCTCATGCCGCCGTCGATGACATGCACAGCGCCGGTGGTATAGGTCGACGCATCGCTACCCAGGTACACCGCCAGTTGCGCGATTTCTTCGGTGCTGCCAATTCGGCCCATGGGCTGGCGCTCAAGGAACTGATGATAGATCTGTAATTCATCGACGCCCTGTTGCGCAGCCTGGGCAGCAATGCGCTGGCGCAACGAGGGCGAGTCCACCGTACCCGGACAGATCGCGTTGCAGCGAATGCCCTGGCCGACAAAGTCAATGGCGACGGCCTTCGTCAGGCCTATCACCGCGGCCTTGCTGGTCGCATAGGCGAAGCGGTTCGGCACGCCCTTGATACTCGACGCCACCGACGACATGTTGATGATCGAACCACCGCCACGGGCCAGCATGCCCGGCAGGAATGCGCGGATGGTCCGATACATCGCCGTGACGTTGAGGTCCATCGAGCGCGCCCAGGCCGATTCGTCGCACTCCAGCAGGTTGCCGCTGTGCACGTAACCGGCACAGTTGAACAACACGTCCAGGCCACCGATTCGTTCACAGGCCGTGTCGATGGCCTCGGCAGACGTAACGTCCAGTGTCATGGCTGTGACCCCTTCAATGCCCCTCAGTGCACTAATATCGATATCACTGGCGAACACCTCGGCACCGGCCCGGGCGAAGGCAATGGCGCTGGCCATGCCAATGCCCTGCCCTGCGGCCGTGACCAATACGCGCTTATTGAGCAGATTCAAGCGACCTCCAGTTTTGCTGACGTGACGGCGACCTTGGGGGTTCGGGCGAGCATCGAGACGGGGATGGCCAGGATCAGTCCACCGCTGACCAACAGACACAGGGCCAGTACATAGGTGCCGTTATTGATGTTGCCCGTGAGGGTTTCCGCTACCGCGGTGATCATCGAGCCGGTGAAGCCCGACAGGTTGCCAATGGCGTTGATCATGCCGATGCCAGCGGCTGCCGCGACGCCCGACAACAGCGTCCCAGGCAGAGTCCAGAAAATCGGCATCAGGCTGAGGATCCCCGAAGCGGCAACGCTGAGGAACAGTACGGACAGCACCAGATTGTTGGCGAAGAAAGCGCTGAGGATCAGGCCGACGCCGCCGATGAAGGCTGGAATGGCGGCGTGCAGGCGCCGCTCGCCGGTGCGGTTGGAGTGCCGCGCGTTGAGCAACATTGCCACGACGGCCACCGCGTAGGGAATCGCGGTCAGCAAGCCAATGTGCAAGCTATTGGTGATCCCGGTGCTCTTGATGATCGAGGGCATCCAGAACGCCAGGCCATAGAAGCCTGTGTTGAAGGTCAACAGGATCAGCACCAGCAACCACACCCGAGGGTTGAGGAACACCTCGCTCAAACGGCTGGCCTTGCCTTGGTTGTCTGTCTGCAGATTGGCCTTGAGCAGGTTTTTCTCCGCGACAGAGAGCCATTTTGCCTTATCGATGTTATCGGCCAGGCAGACAATCACCACGAACGCCATGATGATCGAAGGGATGCCTTCGATCAGCAGCATCCATTGCCAACCGGACAGCCCCTGCACGCCTTGCATGCTGTTCATCAGCCAACCGGAGAGGATTCCGCCCAGCGTCAGGCTGACCGGCAACGCCAACAGGAAGCCGGACATCACCCGGCTTTGCCGATGGGTCGGGAACCAGTAGTTGAGGTACAGGATCACGCCGGGGAAGAAGCCCGCTTCGCAGACACCCAACAGGAAGCGCAGCACGTAGAACATCGTGCTCGATTCGATATGGAAGAAACCCGCCAGCGGCACCGTGTAGGCCACGGCCATGGAGATCACGGCCCAACTGAGCATGATCCGGGCAATCCAGAACCGCGCGCCGAAGCGATGCAGCAGCAGATTGCTGGGGACTTCGAACAGGAAATAGCCCCAGAAGAACATACTGGCGCCCAAGGCATACACGGTGTTGCTGAACTGCAGTTCGTTGAGCATGTCGAGCTTGGCGAAACCGATGTTTACCCGGTCAAGGTAAGCCGCCATGTAACACAGGAGCAGGACGGGAAGGATGCGCCAGACGACTTTACGGTAGGTCCGGTCTTCGAAATCAAGTTCACCGGTTTGCGCCTGGGCAGGTAAATGCTCGGAGACGGTTTGCATGTGATAACCCCTGGGCACGTGGACATGCCTGATTGTTTTTATCGGATGGGAGCTGGGGCTCACTCTACGACCGTGAAACGATTCTTTCCCAATGGCATTTTTTGATTAAGCGATAACGTTCCGTTATCGCAGCAGTCGCCGCTTTCCAGTTATTCAATTGGCGGGACCGTCGTCCAGGCGAGCGTGGTCCTTGAGGATTTGTGCAAACTCCAGCGCCGCGCCCATCAATGGCTCGCCTCTGCGCGTGAGGATGCCATAATCCTGCGGCACCAGGTGCAGCGGGGTGTCGAGGGTCTTCAACTGGCCGCTCTCGAGCAATGGATCGACCATGGCATTGGGCAACATCCCGATCATCGGACCGCGCTGCAGGACCTGGAGAAAGGTCTGCATTGAAATGGTATCGACAGTGTTGCGCGGCATGCCTACCCCAGCCTCGGCGAAAGCCAGTTCCATGCGCGCGCGAATGGGTGTGCCGACCGGATAGAGAATCCACGGCAGATCCACCAACTGCCGCAAGGACGTCGGCCCGGCGTCGGCCAGGGGATGGCGGCTGTTGACCACAATGCAGAATGGTTCCGGGGCCAGGGGCTGGAAGTCATAACGCTGCTGCTGGCTTTGATCGGTAAAACGGGCTACCGCCAGATCGAGCTTCTTCTCTTCGAGCATCTCCATCAGGTGGTTACTGGTCTGCTCCACTACCTCAATCGACAGCAACGGCCAACGCTGCTTGATCTGCAAAATTGCCTCGGGCAGAGCCACCGCCGTCGCGGCAAAAATCCCGCCGACCTTGAGGTAGCCATGCCCTCCCTCGCGCAGGCTGCTGATTTGCTCGACGAACGAACGCGCGTCATTCAAGGCAATCTGCGCATACCGCAACACATGCTCGCCCAACGCCGTGGGCGGCATGCTGCGCGGTCGCCGCTCGAACAAGGCAAAGCCGAGCAGGCTCTCGATTTCCTTGAGCATCTTGCTGATGGCCGGCTGGCTGAGGTTCATCTGCTGGGCCGCCAGGTGCATGTTGCAAGTGCGGCCCAAAGTATCGATCAGCAGCAGATGACGGAATTTCAGCCAGCCGCAGAAGCTGGAAAAGGATACATCTGACATGGGCGATTTCCTCGAGCCTGCAATAACCGTTCGTTATCGATTACTGAATATATCTCATTGGAGTTTATCGTCCGCCCACCCTAGCGTGAAAACAATCACGAACCAGGAAGAACTGCCATGTCGCTATTGCTTACGCCCGAGAATACATTGCCCTCCGACGGCCTGGCCGGAACGCTGATTGGCCGCGCCTGGGTGCCCGGGCGAATCGCCGGGCCCTCGCCGATTGTGTTGCGCAACGACGGTGTGTTCGATCTGTCGGAGCATTTCGCGACCTTGAGCGACCTGCTGGAAACCGAGTCGCCCTTGACAGCCGTGAGGCAAACGCCAGGCACCTTCATCGCCAGCATTGAAGCCCTGCTCGCCAACACGGGTCCTGAGTCCGATCCCTCCAGGCCTTCGTTGTTGCCACCGTTGGATCTGCAAGTGATCAAGGCCGCCGGCGTGACGTTCGCCGCCAGCATGATCGAGCGGGTGATCGAGGAAAAGGCCGGCGGTGATCCGGAAAAAGCCGATGCCGTGCGAGCCACCGTGCGCAGTGTGATCGGCGACAACCTGCGCTCGGTGGTACCGGGCTCCGAACAGGCCATGCGCCTGAAAGCGCTGCTGATCGAGCAAGGCATGTGGTCGCAATACCTGGAAGTCGGCATCGGCCCAGACGCGGAAATCTTCACCAAGGCCCCGGTACTCGCCGCCGTGGGCAGCGGTAGCTACATCGGTATCCACCCCGGCTCCCAGTGGAACAATCCTGAGCCCGAAGTGGTGCTGGCGGTGAACAGCCGTGGCCAGGTCCATGGCGCCACCCTGGGCAACGATGTCAATCTGCGGGATTTCGAGGGACGCAGCGCGTTGCTGTTGAGCAAGGCCAAGGACAACAATGCCTCCTGTGCCATCGGCCCTTTCATTCGCCTGTTCGATGAGCACTTCAGCCTGGACGACGTGCGCGCCTGCGTGGTCGACCTGGAAGTCCAGGGCGAGGACGGTTATCGGATGCAGGGGTCGAGCTCCATGAGCCAGATCAGCCGGGATCCGCTGGACCTGGCGACCCAGACACTCAACGCCAATCACCAGTACCCGGACGGGTTCCTGCTGTTCCTGGGTACCCTGTTTGCCCCGACCGAAGACCGAGACACCGTCGGCAGCGGTTTCACCCATAAACCGGGTGACCGGGTCCGGATCAGCAGCCCATTGCTCGGTAGCCTGCATAACCGCGTGACCTACAGCTGTGAAGCCGCTCCCTGGACGTTTGGCTTGAGCGCGCTGTTGCGCAATCTTGCCGCGCGTGGATTGCTAGTACGCTGACACCGGTGCGGTTTGTCGATTCATCCAACAATAAGAGAGACAAGCATCATGAGTGACACGCCCAAACGCCGCCTGCGCAGCGAACAGTGGTTCAACGACCCGGCCCACGCGGACATGACGGCCTTGTACGTCGAGCGCTACATGAATTACGGGATGACCCGCGAAGAGCTGCAATCGGGACGCCCGATCATCGGCATCGCCCAGACCGGCAGCGACCTGACACCCTGCAACCGTCATCACCTGGAGCTGGCGCAACGGGTCAAGGCCGGTATTCGCGATGCAGGCGGCATTCCCATGGAGTTCCCGGTGCATCCGATTGCCGAGCAATCGCGTCGGCCCACCGCAGCACTGGACCGCAACCTGGCCTATCTGGGGTTGGTGGAAATCCTCCACGGCTACCCCTTGGACGGCGTGGTGCTCACCACGGGTTGCGACAAGACGACCCCGGCCTGCCTGATGGCGGCCGCGACCACCGACCTGCCGGCCATCGTCCTGTCCGGCGGGCCGATGCTCGACGGTCACTACAAGGGCGATCTGATCGGCTCAGGCACCGTACTCTGGCATGCGCGCAACCTGATGGCCGCCGGCGAAATCGACTATGAAGGCTTCATGGAAATGACCACCGCGGCGTCGCCTTCGGTGGGCCACTGCAACACCATGGGCACTGCCCTGTCGATGAATGCCTTGGCCGAAGCCCTGGGCATGTCGCTGCCGGGCTGCGCGAGCATTCCGGCGCCCTACCGCGAGCGCGGACAAATGGCCTATGCCACGGGCAAGCGCATCTGCGAGTTGGTCCGACAAGACATTCGTCCCTCGCAAATCATGACCCGCCAGGCCTTCGAAAATGCCATCGCCGTCGCTTCGGCATTGGGCGCTTCAAGCAACTGCCCACCGCACCTGATAGCCATTGCCCGGCACATGGGTGTCGAGTTGAGCCTGGATGATTGGCAACGGATTGGCGAAGACGTACCGCTGCTGGTCAATTGCATGCCGGCGGGCAAGTACCTGGGTGAAGGCTTCCACCGGGCTGGAGGCGTGCCCTCGGTCATGCATGAGCTGCAAAAAGCCGGGCGCCTGCACGAAGACTGCGCCACGGTCAGCGGCCGAACCATCGGCGAAATCGTGGGCAGCAGCCGGACCAGCGACGTCGACGTCATCCACCCCTTCGATACACCACTCAAGCACCGCGCCGGGTTCATCGTGCTCAGTGGCAATTTCTTCGACAGTGCGATCATGAAGATGTCGGTGGTGGGCGAGGCCTTTCGCAAGACGTATCTGTCCGAACCCGGTGCCGAGAACAGTTTCGAAGCCCGGGCCATAGTGTTCGAAGGCCCGGAGGACTATCACGCACGCATCGACGACCCGGCGCTGGACATCGACGAACGCTGTATCCTCGTCGTCCGCGGTGTCGGCACCGTGGGCTATCCCGGCAGCGCCGAAGTGGTGAACATGGCACCGCCGGCGGCCCTGATCAAACGCGGCATCGACTCGCTGCCGTGCCTGGGCGACGGACGCCAGAGCGGCACCTCAGCGAGCCCGTCGATTCTCAACATGTCCCCGGAAGCCGCCGTAGGCGGTGGCCTGGCGTTGCTCAAGACCAACGATCGCCTGAAAGTGGACTTGAACACCCGTACCGTCAATCTGTTGATCGACGAGGCGGAGATGGAGCGGCGCCGACGGGAATGGGTACCGCAGATGCCTCCCTCACAGACACCCTGGCAGGAGCTCTACCGGCAACTGGTGGGACAACTTTCCACCGGGGGCTGCCTGGAACCCGCCACCTTGCATCTGCGGGTGATTGCCCGTAGCGGTGAACCGCGGCATTCGCATTGAAGTATCGCTTCTCAGATATTCGCCAGGATTGACGAACGGACTGAACCATTGAGTCTCTGGACTGGACATCATCCAGTCCACAGGCTCACTCCTTCTCGCTCAACATCCCGATAGCCTCATACGGCGTCTGCAGATCACGCTCGGGAATCTCCCAGATCAGCAGCTTGGGGGGCGTATCCCGAAAAGCCGGGTTGCTGAAGTACTGATTGGCGCCACCGGAGAATTCGCCACCGTCCTTGGCGAAACTTCCCACAGGAGCTCCCAGTGCAAGTTCGAGAAACCCCAAGAAGTTGGAGTTGCGCGAGAACGAGGTGCCGATCAACGCTACATTGGGCAGGCCGCCGTCGCCGAACAGATCATCGAGGTTGTCGCCTCCGTCCTGAACGGCTTGCTGCTGCTCGCTGACTTGCGTGGCCGCTACGGTTTCCGGCGTGGGTTGCCAATTCAGCGGCAGCCAGTCGATGCCGGCCAGGTGCACGAGATCACCCGCACGCAAGGCCGCCGCGCTGGAGTGGGTGGCAAAGGTTTTTTGTGGCGTGGCGCGAATGCCCATTGCCTGTACCTGTTGCGCAATTGCCCGTGCCGCCGCATTGGAGCCGATCTCGCTCCAGTGTGTGTCGGTACGCAGGTAAGCCGATGCAGCCAACGGCTGCAACGTCGACGCAAGGTTCAGCGCCGACACCCCTGCCTGGTTCAGTGTCGCGGTCCATTCCTCCACCCGAGGGGCCAGTTCGGCCGGACGATCCAGGCCACACAACTGCGCGGCAGCAATACGGCTCTTGTCCGGCACCACCGCCACGAGCAATTGAATGCCACGTTGGCTCAGCCGTCGTTGTACGTCGATCACTGCCTGCGCCTTGGCCTCGGCGTTGGCCCGGGCGTGGTGGTTGATGCGCATCTCATCGGTCAGAAACAGCCAGCCCTGACAGCCCGGACGAACCCGGGGCCCGGTGTCATGGAACAGCAGCCAACTGGCGCCGCGCTCCAGATTGGCGGCCTGTTCGGGAAACCAGGCGTTGGACAGCTGCTTGGCGATACGGTGGGTGACGTCGCCATGCATCGCCGCATCGCGGGTCAGGTTGGGCGGCAACATTTGCACCTTGCCGCTGAACAGTAGCCAACCACAGGAAATCAAGCCGACACCGAGCAAGCCGATCAGTGTGTAGCCGGAGACTTTGCTGGTTCGGGTCACCAGGTCGCTGGGGGGCGTCGGTGCGCTGGGCGGAGACTTCTTTGGCGTCGTCATCAGAACTGAAAGTACAGGAAAGGCACGGCTTCACGGCTGGCGATCAGAGCGAACGACAGCAGGAAACCGGCTACGGGCCAAAAGGCGACAGCCAATGCATACAACGCATTGCCCGCCATTCGTCTTTCAAAACGTACCTGCCAGATCGGCAGGATCACGCACACCACGCCCAGCACCGCCGCCAGGCCCTGCACCGGCCGCAACGTCACCGCCAGCGCATCGCCGAGGGCAAACCCGTGCAGACCGAACTGCCCGGCGTACAGGGTCATGGCCGAGTGGAAGTCCGGGGCGCGGAACAGTGTCCACGCCAGGCAAACGAACAACAGCGTCAACACATGCGCCAGCACACGCGGGACAGCAGGCAGGCTCGAACGCGACCATGCCCGGTCGACACACAACGCCACGCCATGGGCCGAACCCCACAGCAAGTAGTTCCAACTATCGCCGCCATGCCACAGCCCGGCAATGGCCATGGTCAGGAACAGGTTGCGATAGGTTTTCCAGACGCCATGACGATTACCGCCCAGGCCGATGTACAGGTAATCGCGCAACCAACTGGACAGCGACAAGTGCCAGCGCCGCCAGAAGTCCTGGATACTGCTGGCCAGGTACGGCCGGTTGAAGTTTTCCGGGAAATGAAACCCCAGCATCAGCCCCAGGCCGATCGCCATGGCGCTGTAGCCGGCGAAGTCGAAGAACAGCTGCAACGAGTACGCCAGGCAACCGATCCAGGCGTCCACGAATGACGGGTTTTCCAGATGGAAGGCCACGTCCACCAACGGCGACAGGGTGTCGGCCACCAGCACTTTCATGCACATGCCGACCATGAAGCGGCGGGCACCCAGGGTGAAGTTCTGCCAGTTGAACCAGCGATCCACCAGCTCACGGCGGACCCAGTCATAACGAATGATGGGGCCGGCAATCGAGTGGCCGAACATGGAAATGTAGGTGGCGTAGTTGATGAAACTGCGCTCCACCGGAACCGTGTGGCGATGCACGTCCACCAGGTAAGAAATCGCCTGCAACACGATGAACGACAACCCGGCCGGCAACGCGACCTTCTGCCACTCAAGCGGCATGGCGCCGTAGTGGGTCATCAGCTCGCTCCATGTGCCAGCGAGGATGTTCGCGTACTTGTACCAGCACAGCACGGCGGTGTTGAACACGATCAACGCGACCAGCAGCCGCAGGCGTCCACGGGAGTCCTCGCGGCAACGGTCGACCAGCAGGCCGCCGACCCAGGCAACGATGGTCAGCACGACATGCAACGACAGGAACAGCGGGCTCAGCCAGCCGTAGAACAACCAACTGCCCGCCAGCAGCACCCCGTTGCGCCAGCCGTGGGGAACCAGGGCGTAGATCAACAGGAAGGCCGGCAGGAACAGCGTCAGGAACTCGAGCGAGGCGAAAACCATGGCGACAGCGCAATCCGATCAGTGGGACAACGTGTCCGTGGCGGCCAGGAGTCGAGGTCCGGTGGCGGTCGGCAACAGCAATACGCTGTAGCGCTCGCCCGCCTTCAGTTCACCCAGATCCAGCGCGGGGCCGACATTGGCATTGGCGCAGACCAGTTGCACGGACAACTTCACCGGGTTGATCGAGCGACGTTGCAGGTTGCCTTCGGTCACGCCTTTGAACAGGTCGGCGGTGCGACCTGCGGGGCGCAGGCTGGCGTCGACACAGCTGCTGTCCAGGTTGAAGAAGCCCAGCGAAGCCTTGAGGCCATTGAAATCGTCCGGGATGTCATGCACGGTCACTTGCCTGAGCCCCTTGCCATCCGGAAGCGCGACCACGGTCGCGAACTCGCCCGGCTCGGCCTTGACGTCCAGCGCCAGGCGCTGCTGGCCGCTGACCAGGGTGCCTTTGATAGCGCTGCTGGCCGTGACCGGGAAAAACAGCGAAGCCGGCTGCGCCGCATCCAGTTTCAGCGGCGGTTGGCCTTCCTGGGCAATGACCTGCATCGGCTCGGCGCTGCCGTTGACGAAGCGAATGAACGCAGCATCTTCGGCGGGACCGGTCGGGTACAGCGGGATGTCCGCCGCCACCACGCTCAAGCTCGACAACAGCAGCGCAGCCGCACTCAGGACCTTGGCGTTGATCATTTTTTCGCCCCTTTGCTGCTCAACGCTTCAGGCGGCAACTTGCCCAGTGCGGCGCCGATTGCAGTGCCCCAGGCCTTGTAACCTGCGACCGTGAAATGCTGACCGTCGGTGGTGACCCATTGGCCCGGCTTGGAGAAGGTCAGCGAATCGATATAGGTGCAAGGCGCGACGTTGCTGGCCAGAAATTGCGACATCAATTGGGTACGCGGATCATTTTTCTGGTACATGCCCCCCGCCTTACCCCACGCTGGGCCGACCCAGGCACATTTGGTGCCGGTCGCGGCGATGGCCTTGGTCAGGCTGGTCACGCTCTGCCAGGCCCAGGCCTTGGGAAACGCCGGTTTGTCGTAGGACGCCATGGTATCGCCGATGACCAGTACCACCAGGTCGGGCTTGTCCTTGGCGATCAGCTCGGCGATAGGCGTGGTGGTAGCGTCACGGCCCTTGATCTCGATCTTGGCGGTGCCCTTTTGCTCGGCACCACAATCGACTTTCTTGGTGATCAACCAGTCGCCAGCGCTGGCACCACAGGCGCCGATGGAATGAACGATCGCTCCCTGGCGGGTGAGATCGGCGTTGAGCGGCTCCATCAGGTGGTCCGCAAGGCTCATATGGCTTTCGCCAAGCACCAGAAGGGTCAGGCCGGCAAGGGCAGAGGCTGGCATAGATATCTCCGGGAATCAGTTCGAATAAGGAGAGCGGTAAGGGCTGACCGGGAGCGCCATCGGGCTGCCGGTCATGTCCTCGAACATGTAGCGCGCATACAGGCCACCATTGAATTGCTGATAATCGCTGGCGTTATCCATGCCGATCGTGGCGCCAAGGAAGAAGCGCGAACCGAACTTGTATTCGCCGGCTGCCGCCAGGCTGTAGCCCACGCCGGTTTTGCTCTGTCCTGAGTAGCGCGAATCGTTGGCCGCCTGACGGTCGCTGTCGTTCGGGAAGAAATCGGCGCCGTCCTGCTGGAAGTGCTGGATGCCCACCGAACTCTTGACCTGATAGGTAAAGCGCTCGGTGCGCTGCTGCCAGGTCACCGGCACGCCCAGGGCGAAATAGCTCTGGGGACTGAAGTAGCCACCATGCCCGTAGGTGAAGAAGTCCTGGTTGTTCTCGTAGCCCAGCGCCGTGGCGCTGAGGCCAACGGTGAGCGAGTGGTCCTGCATGTTGTCCAGGTACCAATAGACGCCACCGCCCAGTTCACCCCGGGTGTTGGATTCGACATTGTGTCCCACCAGTTCGTGCACGGAGCCATACCCGTAGGCACCGACCTGCGAGTTGTCGTAGCTCATTTCGCCACGTACACCGTTGGCGGTCACCCCGCCCCACGATCCACCGCCAGCACGCTTGTCGGTGGTGCCGGCAAACGACGTCAGGCTGTCGGTGACCGCGCGACGCGACGCCGCGACGCGGTAACGGAAATTGCCGTTATCGCTCAGTGGGCGATCGACACTCACGCCCCCCACCGCCGTCGTGTATTTGAAACCGATCGGCGTGGTCCCGACATCGGCCTTGATGCCTTCATCGGGACGCTCGTACGCCACCCCAAGACCGACGCCCTCGGCACGTTGCGAACCGATACCGGAGGTCGCGCTGGAGCCGCTACCGAAACGACTGGCGGCCTCGCCCTTCACACTGCCGGCCGTGAGCGCTACCGGGGTGATACGCACGGCCACACGGTTGTCACCAGCCGGCACGTTCACTTCGAACGGCGTTTCAACGTCCGTCAGTTTGCTCAGGCCCGATTCGCTGTTGTTGCTGCGAACGCTCAAGCCTTGGGCAACGTAACCGCTGCGCTCCTGCAGAATATCGTTGAGCGCGCGCTGAGCGGAGCTTGTCGAATCGACGACGGTCAGTACCGTTCGAGGTTGCGGCTGGGCATTGAAGGGATTGCTCTGCGCGACCGCGGCACCCCGCACAGAGGCCGTTTGACCGTTGCTTCGCGGCTGGCCTGGATAGGCATCGGCAGGCACGCCATCGGCACTGGCGAGCATGACGCCGCCGTTGAGAATGGCCTCTGCCGGTGGCGGAATGGCCGACGCCGGCGCGCGCAAGACCTGCCGACGCTGCCCCGCCCCACCTGCGAACGGATTCGCCGCCACATTCATCGCACCAGGCTGGGCGGCCAGGCTGCGTTGCTTCTCGCTCTGCTCGATGGCTACCGCTTTGCGCAGCACTTCAGTCGCCTTGCCGCTGTTGCCCATCGCCCGGTAGATGCGTGCGACTTCAGTCAACGATTCTGGATCGTAGTTCTGCAACGCCATGAACTGTTCCAGCGCATTTTCCGCATAGCCGTTGTCGTGGGCGAGCACGGCAGCATCGGCCGCGTTCAACAACACCAACGGGTCGTTCGGGTTGCGCTTGAGCAAGGGTTTGTACAGGTCGAAGGCCTTGGCGTTGTCGCCATTGGCGGTGTACATCCTGGCCAGGGCCGAGGTCGCGGCGACATCGCCCGGACGTTGGGCCAACGCCGGCGCCAACGTGTCATAAGCCGCGGCCAGGTCACCGCCCTCGCGCAAGCGGTCGGCCTGACGGATACGGTACAGGTACAGCACATCGTCGTAACGCTTGCGGGTCGCGACGCTCAGCGGCTGGTTCTGCAAGCTGTTCAGGATCGAATTAACCTGGGCATCATCCCCCGTCTTGAGCAGCAGGGATGCGTATTGCAGCATCAGATCGGCCGACGGCGCGCTGCTTTGGGTCAGCAACGAACGCATCATCGACAGCGCCTGCTCGACATCCCCGGCGTCGACATAAGCCGACGCCAAGGTCGCCGTGCGCTCGGGGCTACGAGCGGCCATCGGTTGCAGGCGATCCAGCAAAGCCAGGGCTTCCTGACGCTGTCCGCGCTTGGCCATGGCCGCCGCCAGATTGATCTGCGTGGTCAACGTGACCCGGTCCGCCAGCTCGTTCATGTCCGCAGTGCGGCGGTCGACGGGAATCCGGTTGATGGTGACCTGGGCGTCTTTCCACTGCTCCATTTCCACCGACAGCAAGGCACTGGTGTACAGCGCATCGACGTTGTCCGGGTGGCTTTTGAGAAAGGCGTCGATCAGATCGCGAGCCTTTTTCGATTCGCCGGTTTTCAGATACAGGCGCGCGAGGCTGAAGCGCGTCCAGACGTTATCCGGGTCGCTGTTCACGGCATCGAGCAACGCATTCTGGGCACTGCGGATATCGCCACGCTGCTCGGCCACACTGGCCATCTGGGTGGCGCGCAAGGCACGCAACTGGCCAGTATTGCCGAGCTTGGCCTGTTCAGCGGCCGGCAGGCTGTCCAACAGGCTCAAGGCTTCATCGGCATGCCCGGTTTGCGACAACACATTGACCAGGCCACGTATGGCCTGTGGGTTGCCAGGCTGGCTCGCCAGTACCTGACGGTAGCTGGCGGCTGCGCTGTCGAACTGGCCGGCCTGGGCCTGGATATCGGCCAGGGTAAGACGAGCGTCGACCCCATTGGGGTTCCAGCGCATGGCCTGGGCGACGGCCTCGGTTGCCTTGGCGGTCTGCCCTTTGGCCTGCAAGTCGCGGCCCTGTTGCAACAGCGCCCAATAGCGAACGCCGTTCAATGCGGTTTTCCAGCGGGTACCACCGGTGTTGATCGCACGGGTCAGCAGTTGTTCGGCTTCCGAGAAACGCCCCTGTTGCTGACGGACCACACCCAGACCGCCCAGGGCATCGCTATCATCCGGACGGGTCTTGAGGCGCGTCTGGAACGCCTTCTCCGCGCCGGCCTGATCGCCGTTCTCCAAGGCACGCAAGCCGCTGGCCACCAATGGGTCCTGCTGCCAGGTGGAACCGCCGGCGGTAGCCGCTTTTTGGCGACCCTTGTTCATCTGGTCACGGATGTCCTGATCATCCGGGTGAGCCCTCAGGAACTCCTCGAACAGCGGCACCTGAGCAGCATTCGGCGGACCGATCCAGACCAGCGCCAAGCGCCAGCTTTCATCGGCGTCGCCGGCGATTTCCACGCGTTTGGTCAACTTGGCGAGCACGCGAGCGCCCTCGGCACGGCTATCTTCGTGACGAATCAGTTGCTTGCCATAAAACAGCGCCAGGATCGCATCGTCGGGGGTTTCACGCAGCAAACGCTCCATGCCCTGACGTGCCTCGGACCAGCCGTCGGCGTTGAAGGCCAGGTTGTTGTAGTACTCACGCCCAACCGTGCCCTCCGGGGTCAGGCCGTTGAACATCCGGCGAAACACCTCGGTCGCCTTGTCACGCTCACCTGCGTCGACCAGGCGACGGGCCTCATCCAGTTGCGCCTTGTTCTCCGGCTTGGCCAACGCAATGTCCTGCTCCAGCTGGCGAGCCATCCAGGGTTGCGGTGACAACGCCTGCAGGCGCGTCAGGTATTCCTGGGCCTGTTGCGGCTTGTTCTGCTTGACGCCGATCAAGCCCATGCCATAGAGGGCATCGACCTGATTCGGATCCAGGCGCAGGACTTTCTGCCAGATCTCGGCAGAGCGCGACGCATTCGAGCGGGCTTGCCAGTACTGACCTTGTTCGACCAGTTGGGCCTGGATGTCCGTGCCTTCGGCATGAGCACCGGAAGCGATCAGCGCAATGAAAACTGCAACAGCTAGCGTAGAGCGGCGCGGGCGCATGACGTCTCCCAGGACAAAGTGAGCGTTCCGTCATCACGGAACTGGTAACGCTTCTCTGCCCAACCCAACCCGAACAGGCTTAGCATGACGTTGTAATAAAGAGGATCGGCACCTTGGTCGCTGCCTTTAGCGAAGGCCGCATCAATACCGTCCTGGGCGCGACGTTGCTGTTGCTCGGCCAACCATGGGTGCCCCTTGGCGATGAAATACGGCACCAGCGCCGCCGAATAGCCGAACGGCCCTGCACCATCGAGCGCAGCGGAAACCACCTGGGCTTTTTCTGGCGGGACACCGCCAGACGCCGTGCTTTGGGTCATGCCATCCAGCGCTTCCAGAAGCTTTGGATTCGCGGGATCGGTCTTGGGTGTCATCCCTGCCCACAGGTAAACGCGGATCGCATCGTAACTGCCCAAGCCGCCCTTGATCGGATCGATCACGAACAGGCCGGACTGCGCGGAAGTCCCGCGATAGCCCACCCAATCCGCGACATAGCCTTTGGGGCTGGCGCTGCGGATCAGCTTGACGGTGTTGTCCGCGATTTCTTTCCACGGCCCCTTCGGTTGTTCCTTGGCCAGCCGCAGGAGCAATGGCCGAGGCAGATAGCTCGGGTTCAGGCGCCACAGATGGTCTGGCTGAACGAAACCTTCGGGGCCAGGCAGCAGCATTTTGCCGAGGCCCGGCAACGTGACGACCAGCTTCGACTCAATGGTCTTGAGCAACTGCAACGCATCGACACGGTACTCGGGACGCTGCCACAGCCGCGCGGCTTCGAGCAGCGAGTAGACGATCCACAGGTCGGCATCGGAGGCCGAATTCGCATCCTGAAGCTGCCATTGCCCATCCTTGCCCTGCCCCCACAGCCAGCCCGGCAGACGGGTCGAGGGATCCGAACCGAGCATGTTGGCACGGGTCCAGGCCCACAGATGCTCGAAGCGCGCCGGATCGTTACCGATCAACGCGAAGAGCATGCCGTAGGACTGCCCCTCCGAGGTGCTGTGGTTGGCCTCCATGCTGGAAGACAACATCCGGCCATCGTCCTGGACATAGCGAGTGGCCCAGGACTCCCACAAAGGCCAATCCCGAGTCCCACACGCCGACTCCGTTGCGAACGACGGCAGGCACGTCAATGACGCGAGGGAGGCCAGCACTGCGCAAGCAGCGCCACGCAGCCAACCGCCGGATAGAGCGCGACGCACGTTCATCGATACGGTCTCATGGTCACGCTCAGACACTCAGTCGCTTCCTGGCCTTGGAACGCAACCCCAGGTAGGCCAGGCCGCTCAGCAACAGCACACCCAGTGCGGTCATCAGTAGCGTCCAGCCCACATGGCGCGACATCAGCCACTGCACGTACTTGACCGGTGACAGACTGCCGACGAAATACTGTTCGTCAGCCACCAGCGGCTCGATGGACTTGCCACGGATGACCACCAGGCTGCCCTGAATGGAACCTGCGCCCTGGTCCGTACGGGCCAATGCTTCAGTGGCCTGGGCCAGACCGACAGCATCCCCGCCGGCAATGACCACGACACTGCGGCCATTCTTGAGCGGCGATTCGAAGCCGGTCAGATAGGTGTTTGGCTGGCCACCGGAGAACGCCATGGCCAGACGGCTTTTGCGCAGGTTCGCTTCAGGATCGGAGCTGAGCCAGTCCTGTATGCGCAGGGTCAGGTCAGACACTTCAAAACGTTGCTGCTGACCGGTACCGGCCGCTGGCAGACGATCCGCCCATTGGCTCAGCAAGGGTTGGTTGTCACCGGACGCCATCACCAACAGGTCCTTGTCGGCAAAGGACGGAGCCTGTGCGGCCTGGATGACCGTCACGCCGGTCGCGGGGTAACCGGTGGAGTCACCGAAGCGGCCCAATACGTTCAGGTAAGCGCTTACGTCACCCGTGCCGGCGTGGTCCGGCAGCACCACCGCGGTCTGCGACAGGTCAGCCATGCGGGTGAACGGGAAGCCGGCGTCCTTGAACACGCCCAGGTTGGGCATGGCCATGAAATGGTCGTAATCGGTCAGGTCCAGCGTCGACTCAGGGTCGATGCTGCCGCGCATGTTGTCGATGATGATGTCGCGGCATTCCCCCTCCTTGATGTAGTCGTACATGTAGCGCAGTTGCAGGCGCGACTTCAGCGCAACGGAATTGAGCGGCAGCAACACGCGCATGTCACGCACCAGGGTATCGTCCTTGATCGCGCTCAATAGGCTCTTGTCCAGACGCTCCACCGAAGGCAGGGTCTCGGACTTGATCAGACCATCGTTGAAGCTGACGATGAAGGATGAATTGACGGATTTCGGCTGCGGCGTATAGCGATACTTCAGGTTCAGCGGTGCGCCATCCTGGTGCCAGTTGAACAGATCCGGCGGGAAGTTCAGCGGTACAGTGATGTCGCCCGGGTTGTACCCGGAAACGTTCAGTTGTTTGCTCGCGATCAGCTCACCCAACTTGACCGGGCGATCGGTAGGTAGCCAGTTCGGTGCATCGTAAGGCTTACGGGGCTTGAGGGTATCGAGCTTGTTGATGACCACCGTACTGCCCGACAGCGCCTGGCCACCGACCGTCAGCGCGATGGCGGCCAGCTTGAGCTCTTCGGTATTGCGCCCCGCCACCACCAGCAACTTGCCGTTGGCGTCGTTCGGGTTGGTCAGGATGCTCAGGGTCGGGCCCTTTGGCGCGGGAATCGACAATCCGCCAATCTGCGCAGGCGCGTCGCCGCTGAGCACGATCACACCGTTGCCCTGGGCGGGCAGCGTATTGAGCTGGACCCGGAAGGTCGCCCCGCGATAGCTCGCCAGGGCCCCGAACCAGGACGACAGCGCCCCCGCAGCCTCAAGGGTGCCGTTGTCCGGCGCGGCGCTGAAGATGATCGGCAGATCCAGGGGGCGGGCATCGCGCCGATCGAAGAACGGCACGGGTATCAGTGAAAGATCGTTCGGCAAGGCCAGCGGCGAGGTCTGGATCTGCAGCGAAGAATCGTTGCTGACCTTGGCCCACAGACTCGAGTGCTGAGGATCCTCACAGCTCATGGTGTAGTGGCCGATGAACTGCACGCTCAGGCGATTGAACTCGGTGATCAACTGCGGGGGAATCTCCACCGTCTGCTTCTGCAGCGTGCCGGCGTTTTCCTTGGGCAGCGGCACACTCGCCGCGACTTCGTCGTTGACCATGATGTTGATCTGCGACAGATCGGGCAGCAGCGCCGGCGAATAACTGTATTGCAGCGTCAGGTGCGCGCCGGTCACCACCTGATCGGCACGCACGTCAAAGTTGACGCTATCGGTCGCTTCGACCCCGTGCAGGTTCATCGGATAGGCGCGCCCCAACTGCTTGAGGGTCAGGTTGTAGCCATTGCCCATGTCCGCCGGCGCCGTATCGGCGAACGCCGCGCCACCACTCAAAGCCAGCAACGTTGAAGCCAAAATGCCTGAAAAATGCTTAGCGCTCATTGCTTGTCCATAAGGTTTTCGAGTGGTTGGGAAGACGGCGGCCGGCGGGCAGAAAGGAATCTTTGCAGCTCGGCGAGGGTGGCCTTGAACAATTCGTAGATACCCCCCAGGCCGATGAAAGCGACGTCGCGCAATGCAGCCAACGGCGTGTCCACCTGTCGGCCGCCCCAGGTCGATGCCCAGGTGTCGGCGCGCGAGAACGTCAGGCGCACCAGTTCGCTTTGCTGACGCAGGCTCAGCGGGTCGAACTGAGCCCCCAGGAGAGTGCCGCGACTGAACATCACGGTCCCGGGGAACACACTGGCCTGCTGGTTGCGAAACAACGTCATGCGGATGCGTTCGCCCTGGGCGATTTCAACGCCGTCCGGCAGACGGAAACCAAGCCCCTTCTGCGAGAAGTCCTGGGTGATGCCGTCAAACGTGCGCCCATCCGCCAGCTCAATGCGCACCGGCAGTTCGGCGGCAACCCGCGGCTCGCTGCGCACCTGGCGCGTTTCACTGGCCACAGCCACCGATGCGCTGGTAATGACAACGTTGTAGAGCGTCCAGGCCATGTTGATAAGGATCGTGGTCATCGCGCCCTCCTCGCCCTGGAACAATTGCCAGAGGCCGAAGGCAATACCCGCGACATTGAGAGTCAACAAAACGATGTAGGGACGCGCCAGCTTCCACTCGAAAAACTTGCGGTCGATGATCCCGCCCTTGTCGGTCACGTTGAAACCGCCGAACTTGGGGTTCACCAGCGCCATGAGCACCGGCCCCATGATGTACCAGGCCAGTACCGTCTCGTAGACCTCGTTCCAGAACGAGTGCCGGAAACGGCCCTGGATCCGTGAGTTGGTCAGGCTGGCGTGCAAGATGTGCGGCAGCACGTAAGCGGTGATCATCAATGCCGAGGCGTGGAAAATCTGCGCCCCGAAAAACAGATAGGCCAAGGGTGCCGTCAGAAATGCGAGACGCGGCAGACCATAGAAGAAGTGCAACATGGCGTTGAGGTAACACAGCCGCTGCCCCAGTTTCAGGCCGCGACCCATCAACGGGTTGTCGGTTCGGAAGATCTGCGCCATGCCCCGTGCCCAGCGAATGCGCTGGCTGATGTGACGCGAAAGGCTTTCGGTAGCCAGGCCTGCCGCCTGCGGAATGGCCAGGTAAGCGGTGTTGTAGCCGGCGCGGTTCATCTTCAGGGCGGTGTGCGCATCCTCGGTCACGGTTTCCACCGCGACGCCGCCCACTTCCAGCAGCGCGGTACGGCGCATCACGGCGCAGGAGCCGCAGAAGAACGTGGCGTTCCACAAGTCGTTGCCGTCCTGGACCAGGCCATAGAACAGCTCGCCTTCGTTCGGGACGGAGCGGAACGTGTTGAGGTTTTTCTCGAACGGATCCGGCGAAAAGAAGAAGTGCGGCGTCTGCAGCATCGCCAGTTTTGGATCCTTGGCGAACCAGCCCAGGCAGATCTGCAGGAAAGAACGGGTCGGTACGTGGTCGGCGTCGAAGATCGCGACGAACTCTCCCTCCGTGACTTTCAGCGCTTCATTGAGGTTACCGGCCTTGGCATGGCGATTGTTGTCACGGGCCAGATAGTTCACGCCAATGCTGTCGCAGAAGATCCGGAAGTCTTCACGACGTCCATCGTCCAGCACGTGCACGCGCAGCTTGTCCTTCGGCCAGTCGATCGCCTGGGCGGCAAAGATTGTCACCTTCACAATATCCAACGCTTCGTTGTACGTCGGAATGAACACGTCCACCACCGGCCATTCGGAAGGCGGCGTACTCATCAGCACCGGTTGGCGCCGCAGGGGCCAGGCGGTTTGCAGATAACCGAAGATCAGTACGATCAGCGCGTAGAGTTCCGCCGCCAGCAAGCCATAGCCGAACAGTATGTCGAGCCAATCGTCGAAGCCCAGGGTCGAGGTGATCCGCCAGTACATGTAGCGCAGCGAAGCTGTCAGCGACAGACCGATCAGCAGCACCACCGGGAATCGGCCGGATTGTTTGCGCAGTATCAGCGCGACGACAAAACAGCCTGCGGCGAAATAGCACTGTGACTGGAGATCGAAAGGCACCGTGATAATGAACAGCGCCAATAGAAGCGAGACCAGCAGAATACCGATCTGCAGGGTGCGGCGAACACCTTGCGAAAGACGGTCAAACCCGTCCGCTAGAGTCTGGGCCCAGCGTTGCAGGCGGCCGGGCGCTTCATGTTGCTCGTTGGATTGACTCATGATGCGCGACTACCTGCCAATGCAGAGGTCCGGACAGGCGACTTCAGCGCATCGGCAATGGCCAGGATTTCCTGCCGCGCAGATGAGTCATCGTCTTCCAGTAATGGGTTGACGCCAAAAGCGAGGCCTTCGCTGATGGCGTGATCGAGCGGCAGGACACCGATCAGCTGTTTACCAAAGCGACGCTTGAGCACTTCCAGCATGTCCTGGCAGAACGTGCGCGAGGCATCGAACTGGTTGACGATGTAGTGACAGTCACGCTGCGAAGCCTGATTGGCACGCCCTTCGAGCAATCGATCGATCGAGTCCAACGTCATGAACGAGGCTGCGTCCGGCGTGATGACGACGATCACCTGATCGGCGACATCGAGCACCTGCTCCAGATACAGGGTGCGGCCAGGGGGGGTATCGAGAATGACGACATCGTCGGCCACCAGATCCATGCGCGACAACTGCCGCGCCAGCCAATGGGCGTCGTCCTCAAGGAAACGCTCAAGCGCTCGACGCTCTTGCTCGGAGACCGAACCAAAGGGCAGAACGCGCGTTCCGCCAATGCCATCGAGCAGCAGCCCGCTCCAGCACTCGCCGGTCAGGCTTGCGCGGGCCATGCCGGCGACATCCGGACTGACACCCAGGTGATATTGCAAAGCGTTCTGCGGATCCAGGTCGATGGCCAGCCGGCGCCCCTTGGCATCCAGCGCACCAGCCAGCGCCGCGCAGAGCGTACTCTTGCCCACGCCACCTTTGGGCGATACCACCGCAATGACCCGAGCAGGGGTGACCGCCGCAGGGCCGTTCGGGATCGACAGGCGTAACGCCTCCTCGTTCTGCGCACGCGCTTCTGCCTGGCGCTCAAGGGCGACTTCAGCCAGCAGTGAACGTAGAGAACAAGCAGTCGCGGGAGTTGATACAGGTTCGGGTACTGCATCGGCGGCCGACGCAGCCTCCAGCAAATCATCCAGCACCGGCTCGACGCGTCGCTCCAGCGGATGAAGCGTCGTCGCTACTGTGACAGGCAGCAGGTCCGGCATCTCGGCGGGCTCAGGCAGGACAGCCCCTGTCGATTTTTCCGTTTGCGCAGGAGTCACAGGAGCAGCAAGCGTCGGAGATTCGGACAGTTCCTTGTAATTAAAGGAATTATCCATCTCGATATAGCTGGCCGCACTCTCTCCGAACCTGCTCATCAGGTTGTCAATATCATTTGTCCGATTCATAAGCCCTTCACTGCGAGGGTAAGAAGCATTCGGGCTCGTATAACGGCAAACGACTGCCTTCGCGTGGCCAAATGATATCGTCAATATTTTGTTAACAACAAGAGATTTTATTGGATCCAATCAAGAACAAGACAGGCGGACGCCAAACTATTGGCGCCGACTGTTTCACGGGTTTATCAGCGTCCCGGCAATGGCGAATTATTTGGCGAAAAGCTGGCTCATATCCTTGAATGCCTTGAACTCTAGGGCGTTGCCGCATGGATCGAACAGGAACATGGTGGCCTGCTCACCCACCTGCCCTTTGAAACGGATGTACGGTTCGATCACGAACTCAATGCCAAAGGACTTCAAGCGCTCCGCCAGCGCCTCCCACTCTTCCCAACCCAGGACAACGCCGAAATGCGGAACGGGAACATCGTGTCCGTCGACCGGATTGCTGTGAACGTCTTCCTGCGAAGCCGTTTTGGGATGCTCGTGAATGACCAGTTGGTGGCCATAGAAGTTGAAGTCGACCCACTGGGGGCTGGAACGCCCCTCTTCCAGGCCAAAGATTTCGCCATAGAAGGATCGTGCGGCTGCCAGGTCGTAAACAGGAATCGCGAGGTGGAAAGGCGAAAGGCTCATCAGCACTCCATTATTTGATATTTGTGGATGAACGTGGAGCGTAAGCCGGAAAATCGTCAAGAAAAATCAATATAATTTTTTCATAAGCACAATTAATATTTGTGAATGATTAAAGAACTCAAGACACTTGTCGCCGTGGCCCGGGAAGGTACGTTCGCCGCTGCGGGAAACAGGATCGGCCTCACCCAGGCAGCGGTCAGTGCCCAGATCCAGCGCCTGGAGGCAGAGCTCGGCTTCGAGATTTTCGACAGGAAAGGCCGTTCGGCCCACCTCAACCGGATGGGCCATCAGATACTCCTGCAGGCGCAAGAGCTGCTTCGCCTTTACGACAACCTGGGCTCCGCCACCGTGGGACTGCCGGCCAGTACCCTGGTGAATATCGGCGCCATCGCATCCGTCCAGCGCTCTTACTTGCCCGACGCGCTGGCCCGGTTCCACCAACAATGCCCGCAATGCCGGACGCGAGTCATTCCGGGCTTGTCGATGGAGCTGGTCAACCTTGTGGATGCCGGCGAAATCGACATGGCGGTGATCATTCGCCCACCCTTCTCTCTCCAGAGTGATCTGCGCTGGACCACCTTGGCGCTGGAGCCCTATCGCCTGATCGTGCCCCGTGATGTCCCGGGAGGAGACTGGTCGGAGCTGCTCTCCAACCACCTCTTCGTTCGGTACGACCGTTCGTCCTTTGGTGGCAGGCAGGTCGATCGTTTCCTGCGGCAGATGCATTTCACCCTGCGTGAAGTCTGTGAGCTGGATGAACTGGAGGCCATCATCAGGCTGGTGGAAAATGGCGTAGGCGTAGCCCTCGTGCCACAGACCGTGTCCCATCGGCAATGGCCAGCGGGCATACGCGCACTCGATCTCGGACCCCATACGTTCCATCGTGAAATCGGATTGGTGCATCGACCTCGACAGACCTTGACCGAACCGGTGCAGATACTGGCCCAGCTTATAAGCGATCAAGTAAAGGGCAGTTCCGAACTCCCTCAGCCCTGAAAAAAGCCACTCGAATCGAGTGGCCGTTAGGGGTCAGATCGCGCCCACGTTCATTTTCGAACCATCGGTCAAGCGCGAGAGACGGTAGGGCTTGGGATCGACACAGGGGGTATCGTTGGCGACCAGCTCAGCGGCCAGATAGCCGATCCCCGGCCCCAGGCCAAACCCATGCCCGGAACAGCCCGCCGCAAGGACGAAACCTGACAGCCCCTCCACGGCAGAGATCACCGGCACGGCATCGGGCGTGAAATCCACGTAGCCTCCCCAGGTTTCAGCCACTTCAATGTTCGCCAGGGCCGGGAAGCGCGTCCTGACCCGCTTCAGGATCTCGGCAATAGCCTCGGGCCTGGCCTCGGGATCGAGTACACGGTTGCGCTCGAATGCCAGGGGTTTGTCCGCACCCCAGCCCGCCAGCCCTTCGGGACCATGGATAAAGGCCTTGCCGATGCCGAACTCCATGGCGGCCAGCCGCTTGACGAACATGGGCAGAAAAGCCTTCCCATGGCGCAGGCCCTGCGGCGTGATATCAAGCCGGGCCTTGCCACTGATGGCGATCGTATAACTGCCATCCAGACGGCGAGTGAGCGCGAAATCCGGCGTGTAGATCGCATCCCCGAGGTTCGGCGCCGGACGCGTACGCAGCGCAGTCTGGCGCACGCTCGCCTGGGGGAAATTCAACCCGTGTCGTCGACAGAACGCCGAGGCCCAGGCGCCGGCGGCACAGAGGACGGCCTGGGTGCGGATAAGGCCTTTTTCGGTGATCACCCCGGTCACTGCGCCATTGGTGATATCCAGACCGTAGGCGGCGCAGTCCTGGTGGATGCTGGCGCCAAGGGCACGCGCGCCCTCGGCGATCCCCGGCGCTGCAATAGCCGGTTCGGCCTTGCCGTCATCGACGGAATGCACGCCTCCCAGCCATTGCCGACCGACAGCCGGAATCGCGGACGTCGCCTCCCCGGGGCTCAGTATCCGCGTCTTGATGTCGAACTGGCGCGCGATATCCAGCCACGCTTCCCATTCGGCGAGCTGCTTGGCGTCGTCGGTCGCGTACTTGAGGCCGCAGCGGCGAAATCCGAGATCGGTGCCAATCTGCGCCGTGAGTTCATCCCACAGCCGCAAGGCGATACCAGAGAGAGGCAGCTCGCGGGCGTCGCGATTCTGCTGGCGGCACCAGCCCCAGTTGCGGCTCGACTGTTCGCCGCCGACATAGCCCTTCTCGACCAGCGCCACCGAGAGTCCCCGTTTCGCCAGGAAATAGGCGGCAGTCGCGCCGATGATCCCGCCGCCAATGATCACCACATCGGCATGGGAAGGAAGCTTTTCATCGCTGGGGATGCGTTTTATCGAGGGTGACATGCCAAGAGTCTCATCTGGATGGGGGTTATCAAGCCGGGCAATGCAGGCCGTTTTTCCAACAACCTGATGGTGATCATTACGCCATGCACCGCCTGCAGAGCTGTCTCGTTTTCATCGCATTAAATCGCAGAAAAACTTGTTTTGGGGGCATGTGCAGCACAATCTGCCACGGCCTCCATGTGTCACCCTTATCGACTCATTCGGCACAGCGTCTGGCGATTTCCCCCATCAATAACGACGGGCTTGCCAATACCGGAAATTTCAACCCTGCCGCGAGCAGGTCGCGCAGATGCGCCAGCGATGCCTGGGCGAGTACCAGCACATCCACCTCGTTGGAAACCCCGGTGGCCGCTTCCAGGAGAATCCCGTCATGCCGCGCCCGATCGCCTGCCATCAGCGCTTGGTAGGCGTCGGGGCACAGCACCGTCTTGATTGTGATGTCGCGCCCTTGCGCTGCGGCATGGGCGTGCAATAGCGCGCGGCTCGGCTCCACCGTACTGGTCGCCGTGCAAAGCAGGCCAATGCGCGCGCCACGGCGCACCGCTTCCGAGGCCATCGGGTCGTCGATCTTCAGGATCGGCTGCGACACGACGCTCCGCGCGATGTCGACAGCCGGAGACGTCGATGAACAGGTGACGACGATCAGGTCAGGTTGCGCTCGCGCCGCCAGCACAATCTGATCAACCACGCGCTGGTAGACCTGCGGCTGCGGTACGCCGCGCAACAGGTCCTGCAGCAGACTTTCGTCAAGGACATGGAAGCAATCGGCGGTGGACATCTCGGCACGCATACGCGCCCGGAACTCCTCGACCAGGAAACCGACGGTATGGATGAAAGCGATCCGCTGGGTCATGGCATTCTCCTACGCGTTGGCCTTGTTCAAGGGCACGGATTTCGTGTCATCCATTACCGCACGCATCGCAGGTAACGCCGTCTCGTTTTCAGGCCATGAAATCGCAGGAAAAATTTTGTTGAGGGCTTTATGCAGCACAATCTGTCTGTCCAGCGGTGGGTCAGCTTGCAGGGATATTGATTGTGCCGGCGCCTTCGCGAGCAGGCTCGCTCCCACACTCCGGGGTGCTCATTAAAGTTCTGTACACACAGCCCTCTGTGGGAGCGAGCCTGCTCGCGATAGCCATCCATTGTCATCCCACATCCATCAGCCTCCACCCGGAACGTGACAATCCCTCCAGACCTCACGCATCCACTGCTTCAACATCAACGCCTCCTCCCAGCGATCACTGACATCGCGCCCATCGGCCCCGGTGATCGCATAGGGTGGCGGGCCGAGTTCGCAGGTGAAGGACAGGCTGGCAGGGCTGTTCGGCCGAGCCAGCCAATCCTCGATTCCGTAGCGCCACCAGCCGAGGAAGCGCTCCAGCCAGGGTCGGTGCTGGGCGAAACTCAAGGGCACCTGGACTTGTTCGCCATTACTGACACGTCCATGAAAACCCCAACTGTGACGCAGGATGCGATGGATGTAATCGTCGTCTTCAGCGGCGACCGGTTCTGGCATCTCGCGCCCCACGACATAGTGAGACAGGTCCGCCAATAGCTTCAGGTCGGGCATCTCCTCAAGTAAGTCCAACGTGAACAACAGGTCATTGCTCAGGCGATATCGATGGGTCTCAAGGAGAATCGGAAAATCCACCTGTTCGGCCAGGCGTTGCCAACCCTCGACCAGTGCGATCGCCTGCCTCAGCGTGCGTGGTCGGACGTCGGCCTGCAGCGTGAGATGGTGACAGCCATGGCGAGCAGCGACATCGAGGGCGGCCGCCAGACCATCCACAGTACGGGGAAAGAGCTGACCTTCGATTTGCAGACCGAACGCCTTGGCGGCGGCGTGCAGACGCGCAGCGTGGGAAGCCTCCCAGAAATGATCGGTGATGCCATCGAAGCCAGCGGCAGCAATTTTTTCCAGCTGCGCTTCGAGGGGAAGCGCGCATTGGCCGCAGTGATCCTGCATGGCCCAGAGCGATTGAAAAATCAGGAACTCGCGCATGTCAGCTTCTCAGTAATTGTTTGAGCGACACATCGGGATCGGCCAAAGCGTCCACGGCGAGGCGGTTTTGGTTGGCGATCAGCCGCTCACACAGTTTGATGTCCTTGGCGACGCTGTTGCCCTGCCCCCAGCCGCAGGCGCCTTGCAGGCGATGCTCGGCATCGAGGTAGAGCATCAGGAAACCGTCATTTGCGAGGGGCCGGTTCGCTGTCGATTGCGTATTTGAAATCACCCCCACGGTCTGGAGTCCCCAGTCGTACTGATCGGACCAGAAGCCGGGGATCACCTCGAAGGGCAACTCGTGGCCCAGCAGGTTAAGGGCTGCATGCCGCCCCTGGTTTTCGGCGTTGCGCCAGGTCTCCTGGCGCTGAAAAGCGCCCCCCGGATGCAAGCGAAACTCGCAGACATCCCCTGCGGCGAAGATGTCCGGCGCACTGGTGCGCAGCTGGGCATCGACACGGATGCCCTGACCGACGACCAGTCCGGCGGACGCGGCCAATTCGATGTTGGGTTGCATGCCGATGCCAACGACGACCAGGTCGCAAGGCAGCAACTCGCCGTCGACCAGTTGCACTGACTCAGCGCGAGTGTCGCCCTGCACCGCCTCGATGGCGACGTTCAGCCGTACGTCCACGCCCTGGCTGCGGTGCAATGTCAGCAGCGCGTGGGACAGTCGCTCCGGCAGGACGCGGCCCGCCAGTCGCGGTCCTGCTTCAAGCACAGTGACGGTGCAGCCCAGGGCGCGGGCGGTGGCGGCCACTTCGAGGCCGATGAAGCCTCCACCGATGACGACCAATCGTTTGCCGGGTTGCAGCGAAGCACGCAACCTCAGCGCTTCGTCATGGGTGCGCAGATAAAGCACATTGGCTAGACGCTCGGGCACCGAGGGCAATCGCCGCGCCCTGCCCCCGGTCGCCAGCAACAGCCGTGCATAGTGCAGCTCACGACCATCGGCCAACTGCAGCCGGTGTCGTTGCGGGTCGAGGCTCTCCACCGGATTGCCAGCCCAGTGCTCGATGCCCAGTTCGGTGAGCCGGTCGCTGTCACACAGGCTGAATCCCCCCAGTTCAGCCGTGCCTTGCAACAGCCCTTTGGACAGTGGCGGACGTTCATAGGGTGGATGGGCTTCATCGCCGATCAGAATCAAGCGCCCCCTATAACCTTCCTCGCGCAGGGTCAACGCCGCACGGCCGCCAGCATGTCCGGCGCCGACGATGACCAAGGGAGCGTTGTCAGCTTTCATGGCACAACCTCCACGTCGTTAAACGTCAATACCGAGCAGGACCCGCCCCGCCTCGACCCGGACCGGATAGGTCTTGAGGTTGACGCACACCGGCGCGCCAAGGGCTTTGCCGGAGCGGTAATCGAAGCGCCCGTTGTGCTTGGGGCATTCAATGACATGGTCCATCACCAGACCGTCGGCCAAGTGGATGGATTCATGGGTGCACAGGCCGGCGGTGGCGAAGAATTCATCGTCAGCGGAGCGGTAGACAGCGTAGGTCTGCGGACCGTGGTCGAAACGAATGACATCCTCTTCGTTTATTTCGCCCACGGCGCAAACGTCGATCCATTGATTGGTCATGGCGCGTTCTCTTGTAGTGGTAAAACGGGAAGGGTCAGGCCGGTGTCGCTTCAGCCTGGGTGCTGGCGGTCGGCGCCGTGCGTGGCGGCAAAGGGCGACGGACGAAATAGCTCGGGTCTTTGCGCTGCTTCCAGATGGTCGGGAGGATTTCCTTGAACGCCTCCAACAGGCTGGTATAGGGCGGCGGGCAGTCGTGGCGGATCTCTTCGTGAAGCTGCGCCAGTGCATGAAACGGCACCATCGGATACATGTGATGTTCGAGGTGATAGTTCATGTCCAGGTAGAGGAAACGCAGCACCGGATTCATGTAGATGGTGCGGCAGTTGCTGCGATGATCGAGCACGTCTTCAGCCAGGCCGACATGCTGGGACAGGCCGAACACGTAGGACAGCCAGCCGCCATAGAGCGTCGGCAGGCCGATGAACATCAGCGGCAACCAGCTCTGCAGGTACAGTGCCGCCGCCACGGTCAATCCATAGATCATCAGCCAGGCGCGCGCCGCCAGGAAGATCTTCGGCCACTCGGACTCGGGGATGAAGGTCTGCTCTTCTTCCGCCATCCGCCCGGTCGCATGCCGGCAGACCGACCCCATCGTCTTGATTGCGTAAGGCATCCTGAACAGGCTCAGCACCATGTTGATCAGGCTTGGCGGGCGCGGCTCGACGATCTCCGGATCGCGCCCGACGATAATGGTGTCGGTGTGGTGCCGCGCATGACTCCAGCGCCACACATGAGGCTCGAACATGAACATGAAGCTCGACACCTGGTAGACCACGTCATTCATCCAGCGGGTCTTGAACGCGGTGCCGTGACCGGTTTCATGCCAACGGGCATTCGACGCCGTGCCGTAGAGCAACCCATAGGCGAAGAAGAACGGCACACAGGCCCAGGATCCCCAGAACCAGTAACCACCGAAACCGGTGACGACCATCGACAGCAACCAGATCGCGGTGTCCCGCAGCGCCGGGCCGTCGCGGCGCTGCATCAATTCCTTCATGCGTTTACGCGAGATCGGCGATTGGTACCAATTGGCGGATACCAGGCCTTTTTGCGCCGCTTTCGCGGCTTCGGGCCCGAGCAATGAATAGTCCCGGCGTGCGGGTTTATCGAGGTGTTCGGAGGCTGCGTTTTGTTCAGGCATTTTATTGTTCTCCGCAAGCTTGATGGTGTTGAGCCCTTGCTCGATGCAGGTTCGCATCGTTGGAGAAACCATAGAGAGCGCGCCGATTAGCCTCAAGCCCTTGAATTGATTCCCTATCAAGCTATCATCCGGGCCCATCGAAGCTTGATAGTTTTCTATCAATGCGCTGTGGGGCCTGCCATGACCAACACCACCAAACGCCCAACCATTGCCACCGTCGCCCAGTACGCGGGGTTGAGTGTCGCGACCGTGGACCGGGTGCTCAACGCCCGGGCGCCGGTCACCCCGGCCACCGCCGAGCAGGTGTTCCAGGCCGCCGAAAAGGTCGGCTATTTCGCCGCCCGACTGATCGGCCAACGGATCCGTGAGCGCCGTCCCAGCTACCGTTTCGGCATTCTCCTGCTCGGCACCGCCCAGGCGTTCTACGGCAATGTGGCCGCCGCCATCACGGAAGCGGCGCAACGTCAGGCCGGCGCCAACCTGAGCATTCAATTCGAGTACGTCTTCGATCGCACACCCAGCGCGATCATCGCCCAGATCGAACAATTGGCGGTGCAGTGCGACGGCCTGGCAGTGGTCAGCTTCGCGCACCCGTTGATCAACGCCAGCATCGCCCAGATCAGGGCCGCTGGCGTGCCGGTGATCGCGCTGCTGTCCGACATACATGAAACGGCCGATGAGCCTTACGTCGGCCAGGACAACCATGCAGTCGGGCGCACCATGGGTTGGCTGATGGCCCACACCTGCGGAACCCATGAGGGTAGTGTCGGGGTGTTGCTCGGTGGCCATCGTTTCCTCGGCCACCAGGCCCGGATCGACGGGCTGCGCAGCTACCTGGCCGAGCATGCTCCCGGCCTGCGACCGCTGGAGGCGCTAATCAACCTGGACAACGACGACATCACCGAAGAGGCGACCCTGGACCTGCTGGCGCGACATGACGACTTGCGTGGCTTGTGTGTGGTCGGTGGTGGCGGCGACGGCATTATCAGCGCCCTGTCGCAACTGCCGAGTCGGCCGTCGCTGTGCTGCATCTTGCAGGAGTCCACCGAGCTGTCGCGCCAGGCTCTTGCACAGGGCCTGATCAGCCTGGTCATCGATTCCCAGCCGCGGTTGCTGGCTCAAGCGCTGATTGATCTACTGGTGGAGCTGCAGACCGCGCCAGCCTTCGATCCGGTGCGACATCGCATCCATATCCCGTTGCAGATCATGACCTCGGAGAATGCTCGTCCCTGAGTGCAATGCTGTTCACTCAAGACTCGCCCGGTTCATTGTGGCGAGGGGACTCATCCCCGCTGGGCTGCGTAGCAGCCCCAAAATCTTAGGGCCGCTTCGCGCCCCAGCGGGGATGAATCCCCTCGCCACAGGTTCATCTACTGACTTGAGTGAGCAGCCTTACCCCCGGAACGAAACGTTTCCGCCCTCAACCCGTACCGACTCATCTTGTTGTACAGCCCACCCCGGGAAACGTTCAGTTGCTGGGCAGTCAGGCGGATGTTGCCCCGGGTGGCCTCGAGGGCGGCGACAATCGCGTTCATTTCATGGGCGTCGAGGCCCAGGGCTGCCGGTCGCTCAGGCATATTCCCTGGCGATGACGGCCGCAGGCCCTGCCTGATTTCCAGCGGTAGATCATCCGGCTGCAGCTGTTCGCTGACCGCCAGATTGGTCGCACGCTCGATGATATTTTCCAGCTCACGCACGTTGCCTGGCCAGTGGTAGGCCGACAGCACGTCCAGCGCCTGGGGCGAGATGCCGCGCACCGATTTGCGCAGTGAGCGAGCGCAACGAGAGAGGAAATGGTGCGCCAGCAACGGTACGTCCTCCCGGCGCATGCGCAGCGGCGGGACCGTCAGATTCAGCACGTTGAGCCGATAGTAAAGATCCTCGCGAAACGCGCCGTCAGCCACCGCTTGGCTCAGGTTGCGATGGGTGGCGGCGATGATGCGCACGTTCACTCGCTGGGATTTCTTCGCCCCCACGCGAGTGACTTCGCCTTCCTGCAAGACCCGCAAAAGGCTGACCTGGGCCCCGAACGACATGTCACCGATTTCGTCGAGGAAGATTGTGCCGCCATCGGCCAACTCGAACTTGCCGGCGGATCCGCCGCGAGCCGAACCGGTGAAGGCCCCCTCGACATGCCCGAACAATTCGCTCTGCACCAGATCTCGTGGGATCGCCCCGCAATTGACCGCCACGAATGGGCCACTGCGACGCTCACTGGCGTTGTGGATCGCCTGGGCGAACAGCTCCTTGCCGGTACCGCTTTCGCCGAGGATCAACGTGGTGGAGTCGCTGCGACTGGCGATTCGTCCAAGGTGCAACGCGTCCTGGATGGCCCGGGAGCTGCCCTGGATGGTGTCGAAGGTGTAGCTGGCCTGGGTGCCGATGATCCGCCGGGTGATTTCGCGGATGCGCCGGTTTTCCCGCAGCGAAACGATGCGCCCGCCCTGCTCCAGTGAGCACACCGACACCAGGCAGGCCAGGTGGCTGCGATCATGCAATTCGAAGGTGCAATCCAGATCCCGCAGCCCTTCCCCGCCACGCAGCAGGATCTCATCGGTCAGCTCACTCTGGCCCAAGCGCTGGAACGGCTGGCCCAGCAGGTCGCGCCCGACGCGAAACAACTGTCGTGCATAACCGTTGATGGCCCTGATGCAGCCACGGTCGTCCAGCACGACCAGGCCTTCGTTGAGCACTTCAAGCATCGTCTGTTGTTCTTCCAGCAAGGCCTGCAGCGCCATTTGCCGTGATACGGCTTCGGCCGCGGCTTGCACGGTGCCCAACGTGTGGAAATGAAACCAGCCCGGCTCGGCGGTCAGGGTCAGGATCGCCAGGGTCCGTCCCCGGGCATCGCGAATCGGTGCGGCGGCGCAATGCATGCGTCGCTTGCGCAAGCCGACGCCGAAGTTCTCTTCGGCCAGCACATAGACCAGCCGATCTTCAGCCAATGCCAACCCCGTACAGTTGGTGCCCTGCACCGACTCCAGCAAGCGGCTGCCCACCGGGGTGAGATCGCTGCCGCAGAAATACAATGTGGTCCCTTCGGCGTCGGTCAGGTTGATATGGCCCCTGGGGTTGTAGGCCAACAACCCGCCCATGACCTCGGCCGCCACTGCGATCATCACGCGATGGGCGGCCAGCGTTGCGGCCAGGTCGGCTGGATCGACAAAACGATACGCGCCGTCCTCGGGGTCAAGGCCGGCCTCGACGCTGCGCAACCAGGAGTTCCAGATCACCTGCCGGACCCCATCAGGCCGCTCGATACATCCGTCCAGGCAAGCCAGCCAGGCCTGCTCCAAAGCGCCAATCGGTCCGTCACTCAACGACGCCGGACCGAGTGACGCGATGTAGTCGAGGTCTTGCTCGCTGACAGCGATGGGTGCCGGGATCACGAAAAGCTCCAATGTTCATTTTATGTACATGTGCAGTATAGGCATGTCATGAGAATTAACACTTATTTCGCTAGATAAGGAATAAATGCTTACTTATCAATAAGATATGCATTGGCACAGGCTTTGCTCCCCTGCCTGTACAGCGAAAACAATCCTGCTGATAACAAAAAAAGGGGAAGTGCGTTTCATGAATACATCCAAGATCATCCGCCTCGGTCTCATTGGCGCCGGCCGCATGGGCAGCTTTCACGGCCTGACGGCAGCCCGACACATTCCCGGCGCCTGCCTGGCTGCCATCGCCGACCCGACACCGGGCCAAGCCGCCCGCCTGGCGGCACAGTTGGGGGTGGAGCGGGTCTACACCGACCCACAGCAATTGCTCGACGACCCCGAGATCGACGGCGTACTGATTGCCGCTCCGGCCCGTAGCCACGCCGAGCTGGTCATCAGCGCAGCCCGCGCTGGCAAAAGTGTGTTCTGTGAAAAACCCATGGCGATCACCCTCGACGAAGCGGACCGCGCCATCGCCGCTGCCGCCGATGCCCGGGTCACCTTGCAGGTCGGCTTCAACCGCCGCTTCGCCAAGAGTTTTCGCACCGCGCACCTGGACGTGGTCGCCGGCCGCATCGGCACCCCACAACTGCTGCGGTCGCTGACCCGCGACCCGGCGCTGAACAATCCGGCCAACTCGCCGCAGTGGGTGATCTTCCTCGAAACCCTGATCCATGACTTCGACACCTTGCGTTACCTCAATCCTGGGGCCGAGGTCGTCGAAGTCTTCGTGATGGCCGATGCCCTGATCGCGCCAGACTTCAAGGACAAGGGTTTCCTCGACACCGCCATGGTGACCCTGCGTTTCGACAACGGCGCCCTCGCCACCGCCGAGGCGAATTTCCAGGCGGTGTATGGCTACGATGTCCGGGGCGAAGTGTTCGGCAGCGCCGGCATGTTGACCATGGGTGCCGTCAATGACTCCGACCTGGTTCGCTACCTGGCCGATGGCATCCAGGCCGACACACAGCGCCTGGACACCGACCTGCTACGGGATGCCTATGTGGCCGAGCTCAACCATTTTGTGAGTTGCCTGCGCACCGGCGAAAAGCCCCTCGCCAGCGGTGAAGATGCTCGCGCTGCCCTGGCCATTGCCCGCGCCTGCATCGAGTCGTTCCAGCAAGGCCAGCCCGTGCGCGTGCAAGGAGGCCGACCATGAGCTTCACTCCGTTCAAACTGGCGATCAGCGCCGAGATGGTTTTCCTCGACCTGCCGTTCACCGAGCGGGTCAAACGGATTCACGCACTGGGCTTCAGCGCCGAAATCTGGGACTGGACGAAGAAGGACATTGCCGCCCTGGTCGCCACCGGCGCCGACTTCACCTCGATGACCGGCTACATCGCGGGCAACCTGACCGACCCCGAGGACATCCAGCACCTGCTCGACAGCGCGCGGGAATCCCTGGCCGTCGCCGCCCGGTTGAACTGCCCGAGCCTCAACCTGCATGGCACAGGCCTGGGCGACAAAGGCTTGCCGGTCAAACCGGTGGCCCTCACCACCGGCCGCATGTGGTTGAACGCCTGCAAGACCCTGGAAAAAATCGCGCGCCTGGGTGAAGACGCCGGCCGGGTGTTCCTGCTGGAAAACCTCAACACCGAGGTAGACCATCCTGGCACGCCGTTCGCTCGCGCCGATGACACCCTGGCGCTGATCGAGGCCGTGGGCAGCCCTCATCTGAAGCTGAACCTGGACCTCTACCACGCACAGATCGGTGAAGGGAACCTGATCGAACTGATCCAGCGCGCCGGCAGCGCCATCGGCGAAATCCAAGTGGCCGACGTCCCTGGCCGCATGGAACCGGGGACCGGCGAAATCCACTACCCGGCCATTGCCAAAGCCTTGTTCGACATGGGATACACCGGTGTCGTCGGCCTTGAGGGCTGGGCCAGCGGTGACAGCGAGGCAGCACTCCAACGCTTCCGGCACGCGTTTACCCTGGATCGATGAAACGGCGGCGCCCTCGGGCATTGATCGAGGTGCGCCGGCAACCTTCACGCCTGATCGACTCATAACAACAAAAGGAATATCACCATGCGTCGTTGCACACTGCTTATTGCCACGCTGCTCTTCGCCTTCAGCCAATGGGCCACCGCCAGTTATCGCATCGGCGTCAGCATCGCCAGGGTTGACGACAACTTCATGACCTATGTGCGCAGCGGCCTGGAAGACGCCGCAAAGAAAGACAGCGTCCAGATCCAGTTCGAGGATGCCCAGGGCGATGTCGTGCGCCAGCTCAACCAGGTCCAGGGCTTCATCAACCAGAAGGTCGATGCGGTCATCGTCTTGCCCGTGGACACCGCCGCCACTACCAACATGACCCGCGCCGCCGTCGAGGCGAAGGTGCCGCTGGTCTACGTCAACCGTCATCCGGACGAGCGCGTCCTGCCCAAGGGCGTGGTCACCGTGGCTTCGAACGACATCGAGGCCGGCCAATTGCAAATGCACTACCTGGCGGAAAAACTGAACGGTAAAGGCACCCTCGCGATCATCATGGGCGACCTCGCGCAGAACGCTACGCACGACCGCACCGAAGGGGTCAAACAGGTGCTCAAGGATTACCCCGGGATCAAGATCGTCGAACAGCAAAGTGCCGAGTGGCAACGGGCCAAGGGGATGGACCTGACCAGCAACTGGCTGCTGGCCGGCACCTCGTTCGACGCCATCGTCGCCAACAACGACGAAATGGCCATCGGCGCGGCCATGGCCTTGCAACAGGCGGGAAAAACCAAGGGCGAAATTGCGATTGTCGGCATCGATGGCCTGCCCGACGGGCTGGCGGCAATCAAGCGCGGGATGCTGGTCGCCTCGGTGTTTCAGGACCCCAAGGCCCAGGCGACCGCCGCGCTGCAAGCGGCTGTCAAAATGATCAAGGGCGAGCCGGTCGAGGCGGAAGTGTGGGTCCCCTTCCAGTTGATCAAGCCGGAACAGGTCGCGATGTTTGAGCAACACTACAAGTAAGCGCGAAAGACTGGAGGTCAACGCCGCTGTCCCGGCCAGGGACGGTGGCGTTTTTCATTGAGTCATCTTACCCCGTCCTCACCCTCCCCCTCGCCACCTGCATGTGCGGCGAAACATCCATTGTTCGTTGCGCCTCGAAGTGAGACATCTGCCTGACGCATACGCTGTGAGCCCACATGGAGGAGTTGGCGATGAAACACAGCCGTTTTTTTGGAAAAACCGTACTGGCCTGCACGTTCATCCTGGCGATGATCGGTTGGGGGATCGGCTTCTATGGCCCGCCGATCTACATGCAATCGGTCATGGAGCGCACGGGTTGGCCTATCGCCCAGGTGTCGACTGCCGTCACCTTGCACTTTCTCAGCGGCACGATCGTCATCGCCAATCTACCCAGGCTCTACGCACGCTTCGGCATTCCAACCATCACTCTGCTGGGCAGCATCGTCCTGGGTATCGGCGTGAACATCTGGGCCCAAGCCGACCAGCTCTGGGTGCTGTATGCCGGTGCCCTGTGCTCGGGTATCGGCTGGGTGACCTTGGGGGCCGCGGCCGTCAATACCCTGGTCGCGCCGTGGTACGTCAAGGAAAGGCCCAAGGCCCTGGGCAAAGCCTACAACGGCGCCAGCCTGGGCGGCGTGGTCTTTTCGCCCCTATGGGTATGGCTGATCGAGGGCTTTGGCTTTGCCACGGCAGCGCTGGTGATCAGCCTCGTGGCCGTGCTGCTCATCGGCATTTTCGCCTTCCTGGTCTTCAACAAAACCCCACAAAGCCTGGGACAGCATCCTGACAACGCCGAGCAGCCGGAACCCTTGATACCCGCCAGCAGTGCCGTTCCATGGACTGTCGTGCAGACCCTCAAGGTGGCCAATTTCCGCACATTGGCCACCGGCATGTCCCTGGGGTTGTTCGCCCAGATCGGTTTGATCGCCCACCTGTACTCGATCCTGGCGGGACGCCTGGGAGCCCATGACGCCTCACTTGCCATGGGCCTGGCCACCGCCAGTGCCATGGGCGGGCGCTACATCGCGGCGCGCCTGATGATCCAAGGCATCGACCGCAGGCTACTGGCGTGCCTGGGCTATGCCATCCAGATGCTGGGCACCTTGATGCTCCTCGGCCTGGACCTCCACCCGTCAGTGGCCTGGATGGCGGTGGTGCTGATCGGCTCAGGCATCGGCAACGCCACCTCCCTGCCGCCGTTGATCGCACAGACCGAGTTCAGCCGTGAACACACCGCCAGGGTCATCGCGCTGATGGTCGCGATCAGCCAGGCCACCTATGCCTTCGCCCCTGCATTCTTCGGCCTGGTGCGCACCGCCTTCAGCCACCCGGATCAAGCCATCATCGCCGTCGTGACAGGCGCCGTCGTCGTGCAGATACTCGCCATCCTGTCGTTCTACCGAGGGGTGTCCGTTCGTCCCTTCAAGATCAGACCAATCGAGCACCGCCATCAACGTTGAGCACGGCACCGTTCATGAACGTGTTGGTCATCAAGAACACCGTTGCAGCACCGGCTTCCTCCGCCGTACCAATGCGACGCAGCGGCAAGGTCTGCTCCAGGGAAGCCACGTAGGCGTCACGGCCTTCGCCCAATGCTTTGCTGAAGATCGGGGTGTCGATCGGGCCGGGCGACAGGGTGTTCACCCGAATCGGCGCCAACTCCAGGGCCAGGCCACGGGCCAGCGACTCCATGGCGGCCGATGCCGCCCCGATGACGGCCGTGCCATGGGCATTGGGTCGATCAGCGAGCGCACCCGAGATGAAGGTGATCGATCCCGCCTTGGACAACCTGTCACCCAGGATACGGATCGCATTGATGGACGCCCAGATACGCTCATCGAACGCCCGGCGCAGATGATCGACGTCGGCGGTCAGGATGCTTCCGGTGACGAACGTACCGGCGAGCAGCACCAGGTGATCCACCACCGGAATATCCGCCAGAGCCGCTTCGACCGCCTCACGGCGGGTCACGTCGGCGCCGCGCCAGCCGTCCAAGCCGTGTTCCTTCGACGCCTGCTCGGCACGGGCCGCATCCGAGCCGATGACCAAGACTTTGGCCCCGGCGGCCTTCGCTTGTATCGCGGCGGCCAGGCCGATGCCCGATGTACCGCCGAAGATGACGACCGTACGGCCGGTGAGATTGGATGCAAGTGTTGGGGTGATGGTCATGTCGAGGCTCCAGTGAACGCCAGGATGGCGTGCGATGGAGTAAGCGTAAGGCTGTGATCGTAGATTGATAATTGGGGCGCAAGTCGCTTTACTAGTGCCATGAAGGCACAAATTGGTCTCGACCGTCTTACCGGACTCATCGCATTCGCGCGGGCCGCCTCCCTGGGCAGCTATACCGCTGCGGCGCGGGCGCTCTCGGTGTCCCCCTCCGCCGTCAGCAAGAGCGTGCAGCGGCTTGAGGAGCATTTCGGGCTGATGCTGTTCACCCGCACGACGCGCTCCCTGACCCTCACGCCTGAAGGGCGGGATCTTTACGAGCGTGCATTGCGCATTCTGCGAGAGGTCGAAGAAATCGATCAGGCTGCGGTCGCAACCCGCGCCGAGCCCTCAGGTGTCTTGAAAGTCACCGCCCCCCTCCCCATCGGTGTGAACATCCTGGCGCCTGCATTGCCCAGGTTTCGTGAGCAATACCCCAATCTGGCAATCGACTTGCGACTCGGCGATCAGTATTCCGACATCATCGAGCAAGGGATCGACGTGGCCGTTCGCGTGGGGAACCTCACCGATTCACGTCTGGTTTCGCGGCCCTTGGGGCCCCATCGAATCGGCGCGTTTGCGTCGCCCCAGTACCTGCAGCGAAAAGGTATACCGGCGACCATCGAGCATCTTGCGGAGCATGAGTGCGTGAACTTTCGCTACCAGAGCACCGGGCAGAGTCTGCGCTGGTCCTATCAGGCGGACGACAAACAACTTGAGTGGAGCCCCGACGCCGCATTCACCGTGGATGTCAGCGACGCGGTGGCGGCTATCATGGCGGCGGGCGGAGGCATCGGTATCACCCCGCACTACGTGGCTGCGCCCTATGTTCGCCGGGGAGAACTGATTCCAGTCCTCCCCCAGTTCACTGCGGAACGCTTCTCCATCACCGCCTTGTGGCCGGAAAGCCGACGCGGCAGTCCCAACGTAAAAGCCTTCATCGCCTTTCTGCTTGAGCTGTTCCCTGCAACGCCTGCCTGGGACGAGGCGGTGCATGAAGCGGCCGCAGCGAGGCTAGGTTGATCGGCCGTCGGGTTGGACAACCGACAGCCACCGATCCCGGCAGCCCCTCAAGAGGCCCGTATCATCCCAGACGCATCGACACTTCAATGTCATCGGCAAAAGGCACGGAGAGGTAGCCATTCTGCGGTGAACGCACGTAAGCCAGGTATTCAGGGCAGTAATCGGTATTGTCCGCCACCACCAGGGCGCCCGGCCGCAGGTGTTTTTCAACCAGGCTCAGCACGTCGCCATACAGCGACTTGGCGCCATCGAGCAGGAGCAGGTCGACCGCTTCCGGGAGATCGCTGGCCAGGGTAACCAGCGCATCACCTTCGCGGATGTCCACCAGATCATCGACGGCGCCTTCAACGAAATGGCGACGCGCCAGGGCGATCTTCGAAGGCTCGAACTCACTGCCAATCAGCACGCCGCCGCCGTTGTCCCGCAACGCCGCAGCCAAGTGCAGGGTAGACAGGCCGAACGACGTGCCGAACTCGACAATGGCCCTGGCCTTTGCGCTGCGTGCGAGCATGTACAGCAGCTTGCCCGTGTCGCGGGAGACCGGCAGCCACAAGTCCTTGAGCATTCCGTACAGGTCGAGGTATTCGGTCTTGCTGCGCATCAGCCGCTCGCGCTCTTCACTCGGCACCGTGCTCAGCACCGGACTGGTGGCCGCGCTGGCCTGGGTGTAGAGGCGTTCGATCAGGGTCGCCAGAGGTTCAGTGGTCAAAGTAGTCATGATTGCTTTCCATCGATAGGGGACTAAGATGCGACTGATTCGTCGCATTTAAATGATGCGAGTGATTCGCCCCATTCGCTATTCGCGTTTCCCCACGACGACCGAGCCGCCCATGACCCAGCGCCAGACCGCCCGTATTTCCTCACGCAAGCAGCCACAGCAGGCACGCTCCACCGAGCTGGTGGCGGCGATTCTAGAGGCCGCTGTTCAGGTTTTGGCCAAGGAAGGCGCCGCTCGCTTCACCACCGCTCGCGTCGCGGAAAAGGCCGGCGTGAGCATCGGCTCGCTGTACCAGTACTTTCCCAACAAGGTCGCGATCCTGTTCCGGCTGCAGAGCGATGAGTGGCAACAGACCACCCAGATGCTGTGCCGGATTCTGGAAAACCTGGAGGAACCGCCCCTGGATCGCCTGCGCAACCTGGTGCATGCGTTCATTCGTTCCGAGTGCGAAGAAGCGCCGATGCGTGGCGCGCTGAACGACGCCGCACCGCTCTATCGCGACGCACCGCAAGCCCACGAAGTGCGCGCGACAGGCAAGCGGATCTTCGCCAATTTCATGCTCGAGTTGCTCCCCGACGTCAGCGAGCCTACTCGTTCGGCGGCCTGCGATCTGATCCTGACCACGCTCAGTTCCGTGGGCAAGGATTTTTCAGGAAGCCCACGGACCGACGCGCAAATCGCGACGTACGCCGATGGCATGGCGGACATGTTCAGCGCGTATGTTGTTACGCTCGATCAGCAAAAGCCTCCTCGGCAATCGGAGTCCGATAGCGCCGTTTTCGGATAACCGTTCGCTCAACGCGAATCGCTTCCAAAGACCTGCTTACCACATAGCGTACAATGGCGTTCTGGTGCAGCATTCCACCGCTTCGCCAATATTCGCCTGCCCCAGGCAAAAGTCCGATGTGTGTGTGCGCGGCGTCAGGTCGTCGCTTTATCAAGAGAAGCCCCATGACAACGCCATCACCGTTGAGTAAAACCGCCTCCCACCTTGAATTTGGCGTCGTCGGAATTGGCGCGTCTGCGGGCGGTTTGCAGGCGATCAAGCTGTTTTTCGAGAACATGCCCCAGGAAACCGGCATGGCCTTCGTGATCGTCCTGCACCTGTCGCCTGACCATCAAAGCATTGCCGACCAGATCATTCAGCAATCGACCAACATGCCGGTTGTGCAGGTCACCCAGACTGTACCCATTGAAAAGAACCACGTTTATGTCATTTCGCCAGCCCAGCAACTGGCGATGAACGATGGCTATCTGAATATCAGTCCCGTCGCCTCTACCCTCGATCGCCACTCCGCCATTGACCTGTTCTTCCGCGACCTTGCCAATGTTCACCGTGAGCGGGCCTTTTGCGTAGTGTTGTCGGGCAGCGGCTCGGACGGTGCCGTGGGGCTGTCGCGCATCAAGGAACAGGGCGGCGTCACCCTGGCGCAATCGCCGGAAGACGCCGAGTTCGACGGCATGCCCCGCGCCGCCATCGAAACACGCATGGTCGACCTGGTCTTGCCGGTAGTGGACATGCCGCAGAAAATCCTCGAACTGTGGCGTAATTCCCAAGCGATCACCCTTCCCAGCGCCATTGATCCTGGACTGGAAAATCACGCCGAACAGGAAGCTGTCGCCGCCGAGCACTATCTACACGAGATCCTGGCCTACCTGCGCAGCAGCACCGGTCACGACTTCAAGCACTATAAACGCGCCACGGTGCTTCGTCGGATCGAACGACGGATGCAAGTCACCACCCAGCCCGACCTGGCGACCTACTCCCAGTACCTGCAAGGCAATCCAGAGGAGCCGAAGGCGCTGTTAGGGGACATGCTGATCGGCGTCACCAACTTTTTCCGCGATCGCGAGGCCTTCGAAGCGCTGGAGCGCGATGTGATACCGCAGCTGGTCGCCACCTTGACGCCGCCACGACCGGAACATGAAGAACTGCGTGTCTGGTCGGCGGGTTGCTCTACCGGGGAAGAGGTCTACAGCCTGGCGATGCTGCTCGACGACCAACTGCAGGTAAAGGGCAGCAAAGCCAAGCTGCAACTGTTTGCCACGGACATCGACGAGCGTGCAATCAGCCTCGGGCGGGCCGGTCGTTACCCCCAGGCCATCGTCACCGATGTGCCGCCGACCCGCCTGCGCCAGTATTTCGTGAAGGAAGACGATCACTATCGAATTCGCAAGGAGCTCCGTGAAAAAGTGCTGTTTGCCAAGCACAGCCTGCTGGCGGATCCGCCGTTTTCGCAGATCGACCTGATCGTCTGCCGCAACCTGCTGATCTACCTGGATCGGGAGGTACAACGCGAAATCCTGCAGATGTTCCATTTCGCGCTTCGCCCCGGCGGTTTCCTGTTTCTCGGCACCTCCGAGAGCGCCGATGCCTGCCATGAGCTGTTCAACCCGGTGGACAAGCGCAACCGGATCTTCCGGGCCAAGAGCACAAGCCCCAACAGCCGCCGCGTTCCCACCATGCCTCGGGGTGGCTACACCCGCAGCACCGGCCACTCGCTTCCCGAGCTGAAGAACCACGTGCAACCCAAGCTGTCGTTCGCCGACATCCACCGGCGCGCCATCGAACGCGCCGCGCCGCCGAGCATGATCGTCGACACCAACGCCGATATCCTGCACATGAGTGAAGGCGCCGGGCGCTACCTGCGGCACGTCGGCGGCGAGTTGTCGCGCAACTTGCTGACGTTGATCCTGCCGGAGCTGCGCCTGGAAATCCGCACCGCACTGTTCCAGGTGCAACAGAGTGGTCTGGCGGTCAAGTCGCGGGACGTATCGATCAAGTATGAAGACCGGCATCTGCGGATCGACATGATCGTCCAACCCTACAGGGACGAGCAGTCGGACAGCGACTACCTGCTGGTGATCTTCGAGGAAAGTGACATCGACTCGGCGGAAGCGGCCATGGCCCAGGTGCAGACCGAAAGCCAGGTCCTGTCCAATCTCGAACGCGAGCTGCAACGCACCAAGCTGCACCTGCAAGACACGATCGAGCAGTCGGAGGTCTCCAACGAGGAGCTGAAAGCGTCCAACGAGGAAATGCAGGCCATCAACGAAGAGCTGCGCTCGGCTACCGAAGAGCTGGAAACCAGCAAGGAAGAGTTGCAGTCGATCAACGAGGAACTGCTGACGGTCAATTTCGAGCTCAAGACCAAAGTTGAAGAAACCGACAAGGTCAACGACTACCTGACCAACCTCATCGCCTCGACCGACATCGCCACGGTGTTTGTCGACCGTAGCATGCGCATCCGCTGGTTCACGCCCCGGGCCACGGAGATTTTCAACATGCTGCCGGTGGACACCGGTCGTTCACTGCTCGACATCACCCATCGCCTGGACTACACCGACCTGGCCGACGATGCGGCGCAAGTATTCGAGTCACTGAACATGATCGAACGTGAAGTCAGCAGCATCAGTGACAAGCGTTGGTACATTGCCCGGTTGCTGCCGTATCGCTCCAGCGAAGACCATATTGACGGCACGGTGCTGACCTTCATCGACATCACCACCCGCCGCGCCGCCGAAGAGGAGTTGCGCCTGGGCGAAGAGCGCATGCGCCTGGTGGCGGAAAGTACCCATGACTACGCGATCATCATCCTCGACGAAGGCGGCGTGATCACCCACTGGAACAAGGGTGCCGAGCTGATATTCGGTTATACCAAAGCGGAGGCTGAGGGCGCCTCCTACGAGTTCATTTTCTCCGAAGAGGATCGTGCCAACGGTGCGCCGCAAGCTGAGCTGAAGACTGCCCGTACCCACGGTCGCGCCAAAGATGAACGCTGGCACCTGCGCAAGGGCGGCAGCCTTTTCTATTGCAGCGGCGAGGTCACGCTGCTCAGCGGCGATCACCTGCAAGGCTACGTGAAAATCGCCCGCGACCTGACCGGGCACCAGCAGGAACACGAAAAACAGAGCCAGGAACTGAAACAGTCCCGCAATACCATTTCCCTGAAGGACGAGTTCTTTGCGGTCATGTCCCATGAGCTCAAGCATCCGCTGAACCTCATCCAGCTCAATGCCGAAATGCTGCGTCGCTTGCCGATCACTCGTACATCCAGTCCGGCGGCCAAAGCCGTGAACACCATCTGCGATGCGGTCAACAGCCAGGCACGCATCATTGACGACCTGCTGGATGTCGCCCGCGTACGCACCGGAAAACTCAAGCTGCAACCATCGCGAATCGACTTGACCGATGTGCTTCGCGACATCTACACCGTGGTGATCAACGCACAACACCAGACCCAGATCGACCTGCAATTGCCAGATGAACCGCTGGTCGTTTATGCCGATCCGATCCGGGTGGACCAGATCATCTGGAACCTGGTCAATAACGCGCTGAAATTCACCCCATCCATGGGACACATTCAACTGATCGCCCGTCGTCAGGATCAAATGGCGCGGATCGACATCAAGGACAATGGCATCGGTATTGCCGTGGAAAACCTCGAACACGTCTTCGACATGTTCGGCCAGGCGGAAAAACAACACGTTCACCATCAGCGCGAAGGCCTGGGCATTGGCCTGTCCCTGGTACGACAGCTGACCGAGGCTCAGCATGGCACCGTCCAGGTGACGTCGGCAGGACTCGGCGCCGGATGCACCTTCAGCGTCTGCCTGCCCCTGGCCGCCCCGCAGAGCGAAACCGTCCCGGTCGCGGCGATCGAATCGGCGACCGGCAAGCTCGATGGTTTGAACATCCTGCTGGTGGATGACTCGCCGGAAGTGCTGGAAACCATGAAGATGCTGCTGGAAATGGAAGACGCCCAGGTCCTGGCCTTTGACCAGCCGCTGGAGGCGCTGAAGGCCGCGGAATCCCAACGTTTCGACCTGATCATTTCCGACCTGGGCATGCCGGTCATGAACGGCCATCAACTGATCAGCGCGCTGCGCCAGCTACCGCTGGCGAAAAACGTCCCGGCCATCGCCCTCACCGGTTACGGCACCCATAGTGATGTTCAGAAATCCCATGCGGCAGGGTTCGATCAACACCTCGGCAAGCCGGTGTCCTATGACGCCCTGATCGAAACCATCGAAACGTTGCGGCGCTCGTGAGCGGGATCCGGCTTCGCTCATCGGCATGAGTACTCATTTACGGTTAGGCTTAGCGCAGCTCCCGAACGTTTTCTCAACTGGGGTCCACCTGAGTGATCAGACCATTCATCTTGCTACGTCGTCGATTTGCTTCCATGCGCTGGCGCACCCGTGTCACGTTGTGGGTGGCCGCCACCCTCGCCGGCTTGCTCGTCGTCATGTTCGCTCGCCTGGCCGACCTGGCTCTGAATCAATTCGCGCTGCAAACCGCTGAACGCCCCTGGCTACCGTTTATCTATACGCCTCTGATCGGCATGCTGGTGGTCGGGCTGACCAACCGCTTCTTGCCCGGTTGCCAGGGCAGCGGTATTCCCCAGGTGATCGCCGCTACCCGCTTGGCGCGTCAGGGTAAGCCCGTCAGCCAATTGGTGTCGTTAAAGATCGCCTTCGCCAAAATCGGCCTGGGCACCCTGGCCTTGACAGGTGGTTTCTCGGCCGGACGGGAGGGGCCATCAGTGCAGGTGGCGGCTTCAGTCATGCACTTCTTCCATCGCTACTTGCCCAACGCACGCATCATACGCAGTGAAGATCTGATTCTTGCCGGGGGCGCTGCCGGGATCGCGGCTGCGTTCAATACCCCGCTGGCGGGCATCGCCTTTGCCGTGGAGGAGTTGGGACGGCGCCTGGAGACACGTACCAGCGGGGTTTTGCTCAGCACCATTATTCTGTCCGGGATGGTGGCCATTGCCTTGCAGGGAAACTACAACTATTTCGGCCATTTCGGCGTGCAAGACGCCAGCATGGATATCATCCTGCCAGCGCTGCTGATTGCCGTTGGTTGCGGCCTGCTGGGTGGACTCTTCAGCCGCATGTTGTTATGGCCCCAGCGTTATCGGCACTCCCCGATCTGGCAGTGGCGGCATCAGCATCCGGTATGGTTCGCCGGCATCTGCGGACTGATTGTGGCGGCGCTCGGCATGCTCAGTGGCGGCATGTCATTTGGCAGCGGGTATGGCGTTACCAACCACGTCATTGCATCTGACATCGGCCTGCCGTGGCATGCCGCCCTGACCCGCTTCATTGCCACGGTGGTGACCTACTTTTCTGGTATCCCCGGCGGGATTTTTGCTCCCTGCCTGGCAGTGGGCGCAGCGATCGGCGCCAACATCTCAGATCTGTTCAACCTTGGCGTACAACCGGTCATTGCCCTGTGCATGGTGGGTTTTCTTGCCGCCGTGACCCAGTCGCCCATTACCTCAGCCATCATCGTCATGGAGATGATCGACAGTCATGGAATGGTTATCAGCCTCATGGGCGTTGCCCTTGTCGCCAAAGCCGTCAGTTCCCGGATGGGGCCCGAACTGTATCAGCAAATGGCACGCGGTTTTGTGCAAACAGCGGAAAGTGCCTCCCCAGCGCAGAAGGCGGATCGGTGAAAACCCGCTCCGTCAGAATGAACAGGCGCAAGGACAAATGATCCAGGCGCCGCATCATGCCCACCCTTCAAGTCGCAACGTGGCACGCACCAGACGCAGCTCTTCGCTTTCGATTTCCTTGAGGTTGTCGCAGATGCTCTGGATATGCGCAACGGCGGCCTTGCGCGCCTGCTCGGGAAGGCGTCCGGTTACGGCGTTATAAAGCCGTGCATGCTGGCGATCGATTTGCCGCTTCTGCGGTGCGCGGTGATAGAGGTTGTTGACCGAGGCGAACACCGTGGTGAGCAGCAGGTCCGTCAGCGAGCGCAAGGTCTGCACCAGCACCGGGTTATGCGACGCCTCGCAGATTGCCAGGTGAAACGCATGATCGAGCCGGGCGTGTTCGGAGGGCTCCAATGCGCGGGTGTGGGCGTCCAGCAGCGCGTCGTAGCTGCGGGTGATCAGGACGAAATCGGCCTCCGTGCCGCGCAAGGCCGCCAACCGTGCGGACTCGCCTTCGAGCAGGCTGCGGACCTCGAACAGATCGTAAAGCGTGCGTGGCTGCGAGCTGAACAGGTGCATCAACGGTGACGCGGCGCTGTTGCCCGACAGGTCGGCGACGAACGAGCCCTTGCCCTGCTCCGTCTTGATGATCCCGCGAGCACGCAACAGCTTCAGCCCTTCACGCAGCGCCGTGCGTGAAACACCGAGCTTTTCCGTCAGCCGACGCTCTGACGGCAACAACTGCCCCGTCTTGAGCACACCGTCCACGATCAGACGCTCGATGCGTTCGCACACCACATCGGCCACTTGCAGATTACGACGGGGCTGGGTGTCGTCCATTGCGCCTCCAACTGGTATGACCAGCTTAGCCATGGTGTTCAAGCCGACTTGAAACTTATCACAACTTGTTGTTTTTAAATGGTTTATTAAAAACAACAAGAAAATAGCCGGTCAAAAACTGGTTCGACCACCTCAACAAGACATAGACAGTAGATCGCCTCGGACCAATGATGCAAGTCAGCTGCATGCGGAACCTGACCTCAAATAAAAACAACCGAGTGTCGCCGGCCGACTATGAACATTCTCTACGATGAACGCGTTGATGGTGCCCTGCCTGCCGTGGATAAAGCCACGCTGCTGCAGGCCTTGCAGGCGCGCTTGCCGGACCTTGAGATCCTGCACCAGCGCGAAGAACTCATGCCCTATGAATGCGACGGACTTTCCGCCTATCGCACCACGCCGCTGCTGGTGGTACTGCCCCGCCATCTCGACGAGGTTCGGGGCGTGCTGGCGCTGTGTCATGAACGGCAGGTGCCTGTCGTCACCCGGGGGGCCGGGACCGGTTTGTCCGGTGGTGCGCTGCCGTTGGAAAAAGGCGTTCTGCTGGTCATGGCGCGCTTCAACAACATTTTGCACATCGACCCGGCTGCCCGTACCGCACGGGTCCAGCCCGGGGTGCGCAACCTGGCGATTTCCCAGGCGGCCGCGCCGTTTGGCTTGTACTACGCGCCGGATCCCTCCTCTCAGATTGCCTGTTCCATCGGCGGCAACGTCGCGGAAAATGCCGGTGGCGTGCATTGCCTCAAGTACGGTCTGACCGTACACAACCTGCTCAAGGTCGACATTCTCACCGTCGAGGGCGAACACCTGACCCTGGGCAGCGATGCGCTCGATTCGCCGGGCCTGGACCTGCTGGCGTTGTTCACTGGCTCCGAAGGCATGCTCGGGGTCATCACCGAAGTCACGGTCAAGCTGCTTCCCAAGCCGCAGACCGCGAAGGTGTTGCTGGCGGCGTTCGACTCGGTCGAAAAAGCCGGTCGCGCAGTGGGTGACATCATCGCCGCGGGCATCATTCCCGGTGGACTGGAAATGATGGACAACCTGGCCATCCGCGCCGCCGAAGACTTCATTCACGCCGGTTACCCGGTGGAGGCCGAAGCCATTCTGTTGTGCGAACTCGATGGCGTCGAAGCCGACGTCCATGATGATTGCGCCCGTGTGCGTCAGGTGCTGGAGCAGGCCGGCGCCACCGAAGTGCGCCAGGCCCGCGACGAGGCAGAACGCGTGCGTTTCTGGGCAGGGCGCAAGAATGCGTTTCCTGCCGTGGGCCGCCTTTCGCCGGATTATTACTGCATGGACGGGACCATCCCGCGTCGGGAGCTGCCCGGCGTATTGCACGCCATCGCCGCCTTGTCGGCCGAGTACGGCCTGCGGGTCGCCAACGTGTTTCATGCCGGCGACGGCAACATGCACCCGTTGATCCTGTTCGATGCCAACCAACCGGGCGAGCTCGATCGCGCCGAGGCCCTGGGGGGCAAGATCCTCGAACTGTGCGTAAAAGTCGGCGGCAGCATCACCGGCGAACACGGGGTGGGCCGCGAGAAAATCAACCAGATGTGCGCGCAATTCAACAGCGACGAATTGACCGTATTCCACGCCGTCAAAGCCGCCTTCGATCCGAGCGGCCTGCTCAACCCCGGCAAGAATATTCCGACGTTGCACCGCTGCGCCGAATTTGGCGCCATGCATGTGCACCTGGGGCAGTTGCCCTTCCCTGAGCTGGAGCGTTTCTGATGTACAGCACACACGATAGGGACGCCAGCGACGCGTTGCTGGAACAGGTCAACCAGGCGCTGAAGAACGCCACGCCGCTGTGGATCCACGGTGGCAACAGCAAAGCCTTCCTGGGGCGTTCGGTCACTGGGGAGCGCCTCGACACCCGGGTCCACCGGGGCATCGTCAGCTATGACCCGACGGAACTGGTGGTGACCGTGCGTTGCGGTACGCCCCTACTGGAACTGTCCGAGGTGCTGAGCGCCTCGCAGCAAATGCTGCCCTGCGAACCACCCTCCTTCGGCGACGCCACGGTGGGCGGCATGATTGCCAGTGGACTCTCCGGCCCACGCCGCCCGTGGGCGGGTTCGGTGCGGGACTTCGTCCTCGGCACGCGGGTCATCACCGGCCAGGGCAAGCATCTGCGCTTCGGTGGCGAAGTCATGAAGAACGTCGCCGGTTACGACCTGTCGCGCCTGATGGCCGGCAGCTTCGGCACCCTTGGGGTGATCACCGACGTGTCGCTCAAAGTCCTGCCCAAACCTCGGCAAGCCTTGAGCATCAGCCTGGAAATGGACAGCGATCGCGCCTTGCTGCGCCTGGCGGAATGGGGCCAGCAGCCGCTGCCGATCAGCGCCGCCTGCCACGATGGCCAACGCCTGCACCTGCGGCTCGAAGGCGGCGAAGGCTCGGTGGCGGCGGCCCATGACCGACTGGGCGGCGAGGTGTTGGACGCGTCGTATTGGGATGATCTGAACGAACATCGCTTGAGCTTCTTCGATGAAAATCTACCGCTGTGGCGCCTGTCCGTGCCACACAACACAGCGTGGCTGCCCTTGCCTGGCAGGCAACTGATCGACTGGGGCGGTGCCCAGCGCTGGCTCAAGTCCGGTGCCGAAGCCGCGTTCATTCGTCAGATCGTCGAAGGCGTTGGCGGTCATGTGACCTGTTACGACCACGGGTTGATCGAGAGTCCATTCCAACCGCTGCCTGACGCGCTGATGCGCTACCACCGGAACCTGAAGCAACGGCTCGACCCACAGGGAATCTTCAACCCCGGTCGCCTCTACGCGGAGCTTTGAACCATGCAGACCACCTTGAGCGAAGAGGCCCGCCAACTGCCCCGCGCCGAAGAGGCCGAAAGCACCCTGCGCACCTGCGTGCATTGCGGCTTCTGCAATGCCACTTGCCCGACCTATCAGTTGCTCGGCGATGAACTGGATGGCCCCCGAGGGCGTATCTACCTGATCAAGCAAGTACTCGAAGGCAACCCGGTCACGGCGAAGACCCAGCAGCACCTGGATCGTTGCCTGTCGTGCCGCAACTGCGAAACCACCTGCCCCTCCGGGGTCGACTACCACAACCTGCTGGACATTGGCCGCGCCGTAGTCGATGCGGCGGTCGAACGGCCTCTCGGCCAGCGCCTGTTGCGCGAGGGGTTGCGAGCGGTCGTGCCCAATCCCGGCGTGTTCAAGGGACTGGTCAGCGGCGGCCGGGTGTTTCGGCCATGGCTGCCCGACACCCTGCGCGGCAAGTTACCTCGGCATGTCCCTGCCGCCAAACCGCGACCGGTGACCCGCCATGTCCGACAGGTGCTCATGCTCGAAGGCTGCGTACAACCGAGCCTGTCGCCCAATACCAACGCGGCCGCCGCCCGGGTCCTGGATCGGTTGGGGATCAGTGTGACACCCGTTGCCGAAGCCGGCTGTTGCGGCGCCGTGGACTATCATCTGGACGCCCAGGCCGCGGGCCTGGATCGTGCGCGCCGCAACATCGATGCGTGGTGGCCGAACATCGAGAACGGTGCCGAGGCCATCGTGCAAACCGCCAGCGGTTGTGGCGCGTTCATCAAGGATTACGGGCACTTGCTCGGCAGCGACCCAATTTATGCCGAAAAGGCGAAAAAGGTCAGCGCCCTGGCCAAGGACCTGGTTGAAGTACTGCGCGAAGAGCCACTGGAAAAACTGAGCATCCACGGCGACCAGCGCCTGGCCTTCCACTGCCCCTGCACCTTGCAGCACGCGCAGAAACTGGGCGGCGCCGTTGAAGCGGTGCTGACGAAGCTGGGCTTCAACCTCACGCCGGTGCCCGACAGCCACTTGTGTTGCGGCTCGGCGGGCACCTATTCGATCACCCAGCCCGAACTGTCCCGGCAACTGCGTGACAACAAACTCAACGCCCTGGAAAGCGGGCGCCCCGACGTGATTGTCACCGCCAATATCGGCTGTCAGACCCATCTCGACGGCGCGGGACGGACCCCGGTCCGGCACTGGATCGAGTGGGTCGAAGCCGCGCTGCCTTAAACCTGGAGCTCCCATGAAAAGCAAAGCCGTACTCGGCCAGAACGAAGTCAGCCGGATTCTCTCGGCCGCCCGCGATGAAGCGAACAGCAACCAGTGGGCCGTCGCCATCGTGATTGTCGATGATGGCGGTCACCCGCTGGCCCTGGAGCGCCTCGATGGCTGCGCGCCCGTCGGTGCCTACATCGCCACCGAAAAAGCCCGCACCTCGGCCCTCGGCCGGCGCGAATCCAAAGGTTATGAAGAGATGGTCAACGGTGGACGCCAGGCCTTTTTGTCCGCGCCGCTGTTGACGTCCCTGGAGGGTGGCGTCCCGATCATTGTCGACGGTCAGGTGATCGGCGCGGTGGGCGTGTCCGGGGTCAAGGCCGAGCAGGACGCCCAAGTCGCCAGAGCCGGCGCGCAATGCCTGAACTGAAGTGGACGGTAGCGTTCAAGCAAAAGCCCGATGCACTGCATCGGGCTTTTGCTTCACCGCAACGGTACCACCAGATTGATCAACCGGCAGTGACGGTCATGCCGCCGTCGGCCATGACCACCGAACCGACGATAAAGCTGGCGCGGTCCGAAGCGAGAAAAGCCACGACTTCGGCGATTTCCTCCGGTTGCGCGGCGCGACCGATGGGGGCGGCTTCTCCATGCTGGGCCAGGAAAGCCGGACCGTCATCGACCACATCGTTGAGGATGTTGGTCACCACATCGCCGACGCCGACGGCATTGACGCGAATGCCATGCCCGATCACTTCGAGCGCCAGTGTCCGGGTCAGTTGGGCCAACGCACCTTTCGATGCCGTGTAGGCGGCAATGGTCGGGAAGGCAAAATAGGAGGCATAGGATGCGATGTTGACGATGGCTCCGGCCTTGTTGGGCATCATGGCCTTGACCGCTTCGCGACAATGCAGGAAGGCCGCGGTGGCATTGACCGCCTGAATGCGCTCCCAGTCTTCGCGGGTCATGTCGATCACCAGTTTGTTGATGATGATCCCGGCGTTGTTGACCAGGATGTCCAGCCGGCCGAATTGCTCCACGGCCAATCCCACCGCGCGCTCGGCGGCGCCGTCCTCGGTGATGTCGGCCACCAGTGGCACCAGCCCGGGGCGCGCAAGTTCTTCGACGGCGGGGTTGCGGTCTTCGGCGACGACCTTGGCGCCACGGGCATGCAGCAGCAATGCGATCGCCTTGCCGATGCCACTGGCTGCGCCGGTGACCAGCGCGACTTTGCCTTCGACTTCGTTGGGTAGAGCGTGCTTGATAACAGTCATGATGTTCTCCTGCGTTGCGAGCCGAGGAGACATTCGCCGGCTCGGCGCCCCTGGGGCGCGGTCGTTATCGACGGCTTCACTGTCTCGCAACGGGGAACGCCGGGCTTTCGCAGGTTTGCCGAGGCTGTCGGGGTTTTGCGCTTGTGCGAAAAATCCGGATAACATCCATGAAACGTTCGAGCGATTAGCAATGATTTCAGACCCAGGCACGCCCACCCTCGACCAGCTCCGTGTATTCCTGACCGTGGTCGATGTCGGCAGCTTCGCCGGCGCGGCGCGCAAACTGCATCGGGCCACTTCCGTGGTGAGCTACTCGATCGCCAACCTGGAAATGCAGCTCGGCGTCAGCCTGTTCGACCGCAAGACCACCCGCAAACCCCAACTGACCGATGCCGGGCGCACCGTGCTGGCCGAAGCACGCACCATCTACAACGGCATCGACGGCCTGCGGGCCAAGGTTCGCGGGCTGCTGCACGGCCTTGAAGCCGAAGTGCACCTGGTACTCGACGTGATGCTGCCCAGTGAGCGGATGGTCGACGCGCTCAAGGCGTTTCGCGAACAGTTCCCGACCGTGTCGCTGCACTTGCATATCGAGGCCCTGGGCGGCGTGACACAACGTGTGTTCGACCGTATGGCCACACTGGGCGTAAGTGGCCCGTTGACCAATAGCCTCGACGGCATCGAGCGTATCGGTGTGGGCAAGGTGGCCTTGATACCGGTTGCTGCGCCCGATCACCCATTGGCACAACCGGGGCCACATGCGCCGGGTACCGGGCGCTCCCATGTGCAGTTGGTCCTCACTGACCGTTCCCGTCTTACCGAAGATCAAGAGTTCGCGGTGATCGGCACCCGTACCTGGCGATTGGCGGATCTGGGCGCCAAGCACATGTTGCTTCGCGAAGGCATCGGCTGGGGCAACATGCCCATCGACCGGGTGCGCGACGACCTGGCCAGCGGCCGACTGGTGCATCTCGAATTGCCCGACTGCGCCGGCGGCGATTATGCCTTTGACGCCATCTACCGGACGGACATGCCACCCGGGCCCGCGACGCGCTGGTTGATCGAGCGCTTCAAGGCACAGGTAACCGACTTCTGAATAGTGGATAAGGCCAGACCTTGCGTTCACCCGCGAACAGTTCTGTACAAGGAGCCTCCTGTGCACCCGTCTGAATATGATGACCTGGCAGCCGGCGATACCCAACGCATCATGGCCGAAACCATGCCCCGCCACCTGCCGGGAACACCCCAGGCATTGCCATCACACCCGCACCTGCAGGATGTGGTCGTCCAGTTGTTCAGCCATCACAGCGTGATCGAGCCCATACGGGTACCCGCCGTCGTGGAACCGTTGCTGGTATTGGTCCTGGCAGGCAAGGCCAGGGTCGAGGAGCGCGCCCTCGACGGCGCATGGGCAGCCACCACCGTGGAGGCCGGCGACTTTTTCCTCACCCATACCCACGAACCCTATGAAATGCGTTGGCAAACCCTGGAGGGCGACACCTTCGAGGTGATGCACTTGTATCTCGACCTGTCGCTGATCGACCAGGCTGCCCGCGATCTTTTGGGCGAGCACTGCGCGTCCGTGAGTTTTCTGGACATCTCCGGCGCCCGGGATGAGCGGGTGCACTTCATTCTCGATCAGCTGCGCATCGAACTCATCGAAGAACGCCAGCCCAGCCCGCTGTTCGTTCACAGTCTGGCCCAGGCGCTGGCCGTGCACTTGCTCCGTCGCTACCCCGCTCCACACGGCAGCCAGAGACGCGGCAGCGCATTGCAAGCGTACAAGTTGCGCCGTGTGCTGACGGCAATGAATCAGGGCCTGGCCGACGAGTTCAATCTGGCGCAACTGGCCCGGATCGCCGAATTGAGCGAGTACCACTTCAGCCGGGTATTCAAGCGCGCGACCGGATTGTCGCCCTCGCAGTACTTCATCCGCCTGCGGATGAGTCGCGCCCGGCACCTGTTGCTGGAAACCGACCGCAGTATCATCGACATCGGACTGGAGGTCGGTTATTCCAGCCCAAGCCATTTCTCCCAGGTGTTTCGTCGCGAGGTGGGCGTCACGCCCAGCGCTTACCGCCAGACGTGAGATGCCCTGTCCAGGGAAAATCCCCGATGAAAAAAGCCGGGCTTCCGCCCGGCTTGGTTCGCTACCGATTCCCGGCTTACCGACGGGCGTCGAGCACCAGCTTGCCACGGATATGCCGGTCCTGGCTCTTGCGCAGTGCGTCTTGCGCCTGGGACAACGGCAGCACTTCGACCTCGATCACCAGCTCGCCGGTTTCGAACAGCGCGGCGATCTCCTGAAGCTGCGCGCCATCGGAGCGTGTGGCGAAATGCTTGCCGGTCGCCCCAACAGCCTCGGCCCGCCTGGCATCCGGTGGACTCACCGGGGACACCAGCACACCGCCAGGCTTCAGCACCGACCAGGAGCGTTCCTGGGTATCGCCCCCGACCAGATCCAGCACCACATCGACCGGCTCGACCGCAGCCTCGAATGCCGCCTGGTTGTAATCGATCACCTGCGCGGCACCCAACTTGAGCAAGTAGTCATGGTTGCGCGCCGAAGCCGTAGCGATAACGGTGGCCCCCGCAATACGCGCCATCTGCACCGCCATGCTGCCGACACCACCCGCAGCGCCGTGGATTAGCACCCGTTGGCCGGCCTTGATCTGCCCGTGCTCATGCAGGGCCTGCCATGCGGTCAAGGCGACGGCCGGGACACCGCCGGCGTGCAACGCCGACAGCCGTTTGGGCCGATGGGCGAGACGGTCCGCACTGGCGACCACCTCAGTGGCGTACCCACCCACGATATTGATAAAGCCGAACACCTCATCGCCGATGGCGAAGCCCGTGACCTTTTCTCCTATGGCCGCCACACGACCGGCGACCTCGACGCCAGGGGTGTAGGGCAACTGCAGCGGAATGAAAGCCTTCATGGCACCGGAAAGAACCTTCCAGTCAATCGGATTCACCCCGCTACCGGCCACCTCGATCAGCACCTCCCCCTGGCCTGGCACTGGTGATGGAAGTTCCTCGAACGACAAACCTTCGACCTGCCCGTATTGCGCTACGCGAATCGCTTTCATATCTCACCTCATAAGAAGAATGGCGAGCCGGCAGGGAGCCGGCTTCGAGTCACGCGCGGCGCGCGTCCAGGCTGAAACGACCGGCACCAAAGGCGACAACCTGCAACAGGCCGCCCGCCATGGCGATGTTCTTGAAGAAGTGGATGAACTGGTTCTGGTCGCCCAGTTGGTTGTGGAACGCCAACGCGGTGGCGACGCTGAACAAGGCCAGCCCGGCCGCTATCAGTCGCGTGCGGTAGCCCAGGATCAGCGCGATACCCCCGCCCACTTCCACCAGGATGGCGATGGCCAGCGCCAGGCTCGGGAACGGCAGGCCGACCGATTCGATGTAGGCGATCATGCCGGCCGACGCACCGATCTTGGAGACGCCAGAGAGCAGGAAGATGGCGCTCAACAGGATACGCCCGGAGAGCGCAACCGATGAAGACAGTGTGCTGGCGGAGCCGATGGCAGTGTTGGCAAGGGTGCTGGACGACAGGTTGGAATGAGTCATGGCGATTTCCTCTGGAAGGGCCCACCACCTTGGTGAACCGCAATGAGGGAAATTCTGCGGGTAATTCACTTATCTAAAAAGACGCCTAATTTCGATTATTAGGTTTCATAAAATAGAAAAGCTTGAACCCTATCGAAGGGTTATGGCTTTGCGTTGTACGCAGAACTGGAGCCGGCCGATTGTTGTTCTGCCTTGAATTCACATGGCAACTTCACAGGATTTATCTCTACGCCCCAAACAAGAAGAATGCCCGCAAGCCCGCCCAGGTACACCGCACCGTCTGTCCCGGAGCCCGTACCGACACCCCGGCTCCTAGTCATCCGCCGCTGCGCAAGGACTCCCCATGACACGCGAAACCGCATCGCCATTACGCTCCGTTCTGACCACGCTGAGCACACGAGCCACGGACCTCGAACCTTATCTGTACGCCTTGCTGCGAACCGTCTTCGCTGTCGTGCTGTTGACCCACGGACTCCCCAAGGCGCTGCGAACCTCCCACGGCTCGATGGCCGATCCCATGGCCGCATCGATCAACCTCATCCAGAACGTGATGGGGCTGCCTTTTGCTGCGCAACTCGCTTTTCTGGTCATGCTGCTGGAAACAGCAGGCGCCCTCCTGCTGGCGATGGGCCTCGCCACGAGGCTGGTCGCCCTGCTTATCGCCCTTCAAATGCTTGCCATCAGCTATGCGCTGGGACCGACATGGCCCTGGATAGACCGGGGCATCGAATTTCCGGTGTTGATGGGGTTTCTGGCGCTCTACATCGTGGCGCGCGGCGGTGGAGCGTATTCGGTGGATGCACGCTTGGGACGGTACTGACCTCGTTTCAGGCATGGGTAGGCACGTCCGTGGCCGCGCAGGCACAGTCCGGGATAGGCTGGCACAAATTGGGACAGCCTATGCAATACCCTTGCGGCCGGTGCAACAGGAGTCAGCCGTCACATACTCGGTCAGATCAACTAGCAGTTCTGGCCGCTTGCTTCGGAAGTCACTCGACACTCATCGTCGACAGCCAGGGCAACGCAGATCCCATCCAGCTCGGCAGCCCGCGTCGCCTAAAAACCATCTACCAGACCGACCTGCAGAGCGCCTAAATGGCCGGGCGCAAAGCCAGCCTGGAACAGACCACCGAGCCCCCGTACTGAATGTACATTGCCATCTTCGACGGAAAAACCCGTAGCAGCCACCGCGCCATGCACAGCCAGGTCTTGCGCCACGACGACCCCATCTGGTCAACCATCTTCCCGCCCAACGGCTTCAGCTGCCGCTGCCGCGTCATCGCCCTGAACGAAGCCGCTGTCAAACGCTGCGGGCTTACCGTTATTTCCAGCCAACGGAAAAGCTTCACCGAAACCATCGAGACCGGCACCGACAAACGCACCGGCGAGACCAGAACCGCCACCGTCACGGGCCTGCGAATCACCAACGCCCAAGGCCACGCCATCACATACTGAGTTCTAGTTAGTGTAAAGCTTTGATATGGCCACTTCGTAATTTGTTTTAATTAAAAGCTTACCCGCTATATCGGCACGCCTATAAATTTCTCCTTTAAACCCCATTATCATCTCAGCCAGATCACTCAGGGTTTTATCTTTAGGCTCTAGGCTAAGTCGTGTATAACGCATACCTTGGCAAAACTCCTCATCATCAAAGTAATCGAACGCAGATTCGACATATGAATCTATATAGGACTCAATGTGCATGACATGATCAAGCAGCATATCAAGCCGTTTGTTGTTCGAGCGAGAAGCAGTGTAGCCTAGCCGTTTAAACTCTCCTCTTAAATACCCTATTTTAATTCTTCGATCTATAAGACTCGATCGTATTTGCTGTGCATTTTTCAATGCATTCCTAACTGTGCGCCTCATAACATCATTTTCTTTATATCTGCTTGCTCTCGGCAAATTATGTGTAACATCTAATGCGCCGATATACGCTGGGGAAAGTTGCTTGAGAGCGTTTTCAACAGATTTAAGGGCCTCCCACAGCTCTGTTGCTTTTTTATAAGCATCGCTCATTGCGCTTTCCTTGAACTTGTCCCGCCATTTGGCGGTTTTTCGTAAAGCAACGAGACTGATTGCTGCTGATAAAAAAGCGACAATATTACTGATAGCTGTGGAATTCAAAACAGTCAAAAAGGTTGATAGCCAATCCGTTAATTCAAGAAGCTCTTCCATTAGCACCTCCAACGCCGCACCTAAATAGTTGGGTTCTTCTAAATGTTACAGTTTCTAAATATTGTCTTTGAGTGGTCCCACCATTGAAAAATTCGACGAGCTGGATCCACGGAAATGAGCGCGAGCAAATTTTCCAGGCATTGCTGCCGTACATGCAAGTCTATGATCGCCAGTTGCTCATCGAGCGACATAGTCGCTACCTGTAACCATCCGCGCAGGCAGTGTCAGCCTGCGCTTTCCCCTAAGACCTCAAGCGCAGCCAATACCAAAACGACCGTCCCACAGCGTGGGGACAGTCATATCCCGAACAGTCCCCGAGGGAATCCGGTTTCATCGGGAAAGCCCAGCGCCGCCAATAGGCAGCCAGGTAACACGGGTTTAGCGTCGATGACGTCGGCCACCTGATGTATCCATTTCGAGTTGACGCCGATGTTTTTGACCAGATACCAGAGTACCGCGATCAGACCATAAAGACGACTCGTCGCATTCGAGTCGAGGCCGAGCCTCTGGAAGTAGGGATCGTTTGGCACGGTGGGTACAGGATTGGCTGAAACCTGGTTCCAGATGCGGCTATGGTGCGCACACCGGTTGCGTAGGATGCTGATCTCCTGGAGCCATTCTTTAAGAATTTTTGCATGAGTGAGGCCGAACCGTTTGCAGACTCTGTTCCGATGGCCGTCTTTGAGTATCTCGTAGTACTTCGATGCTATTCCAAAGTCCCATGCCTCGACGATCACCCAAAAGGGCATTGCTTTACGCTGCTGTCGATGCCACTCGATACTGTCCTCGCGGCTACGAGCAATTTGCTCTTCTTGACGCTTTGACCAGTCGTTCCAAATGTTGCGTGGCTTACCCTGTTTGGTCGTGAAGGTCCTGGTTTGCGAAGGATTGATATAGCGGATGTCCTGATAGGCCAGCGGGTCGTGAAAACCCACCTCGTGAGCGATTGCCGAGCGTAGGTGCACCTCAACGCGCTCAATGGCGTCCAGCATCAGTTGGCGCAATTTTTTGTCGAACAGATAGAGTTCAATAACGGAATCGAAATGGGTGCCTGGGGTAAACGCGTTTTGACGTCGTGGTTTTTTACCAGCGGCGCACAGCACCACATCTCCCCTGGCAGTACGAAGGAATTCACGGCACGGATACCAGAATCCGCTCAAGCGGTAGTAGCCAATCTGACTGAGTTTACGTTTGGCGCGGGGCACATCGAGGATCTGCATACCACGACTGGTGAGCAGAGTGCACAGATCGCTATAGGATCGAAACGGCTTTGGCGGAGCTAATGGCTGCGACATCCTTTGTCCAGAAACAAGAAGGCCCGAACATAGTGCTGGACTGAGCCAGCACCAGAGGTTCGGGCGCTATTGGGTTAAGTATCTGCGCTCATCACCGTGGCGTCAATGCGGCGTGTGCCCCTGTGGACCGTCATGGTTTTACCCCGTACAGGTCCAGCCCGGATTTGGGCGTAACGGCCATTACCACGCCATTAATGACCGCCTTTGCCCAACACTGTGAAATGATGCGCAGCCCAGGCGTGTCGGTCGGTATCGCGTATGAACGCTGCGTCTTTGGCAAACTCATCGGGTACCAATCCCGGTCGCTGAATTTGCAGCGACCTGAGGAAAATATCCCGGTGAAGCGCTAGCCATCAAGATCGTTACGATTAAAAAAACACCGTAAAAAACACCTCCTACGCAACTATCGGAGTTTGCCTACGACCCTGAAAAAGCTCATCCATTTTATCCAACGGGTCGAGTACTCCAGCCATACACCCCCGTAACACCGAGCCCTAATCCCGAGGCTACGTCACCTTGCGCCTTTGCCTACAACTAAGCCAGAATCCGCCCGATTGTGTGCCCCGGGCCGTACCGGTAGCTTGGTTTCCGTCACTGCTCATCAGTGATCGGGTTTAGCGACCCGAACCGTAGGCACATAAGCGTCCATGCTTCGTTGCGGGATCTAACTGCAATGACGTTATGGCGGCTGTATGTAGGAGACCTTCGGGTCTACCGGGTGCCTATGTCCGGTTCGCTAACCTGCGTGCAGTCGCCACCATTCTGTTTAGCGACAGGTCTTGGCGGCTCCCATTCCCCATAGGAGCGTCATCATGTTCAAAGTAACTCCCAACCCTCCGCAAACGGACCCCAGCTCCAACGGCCTCGACCCAAAGAAAGTCCAAGAGGCCACCGATCGGGCGTTGGATTTCTATCTGAACCCGAAAGACACCGACGCCGGAACCGACACACCCCCGGGCCAACTCTTCACCGTCATCGACGGCATCGACACTGAAAGTCTGCTCGCCAACCTCAGCGAGAGCCTGGCCTCGGCCAACGCCATGATCAACGACCTGGCGTTCGACCTTGAGGGGTCGCGGCGGCATGTTGCGCTGGGTATTCAGCAAGTCATCGAGTTGAGTGAGCTGTTGGCAAATCGGGCGTTGGATAACGTCGATCCACGCTAGCACCCAGCCTGTAAAGCAAGGCCGAGTCGGACCGGCACGGGAGCGTTGAGCCACTAAGCGCTATAAGCTCCCGTCACCTGCGTGTATCAGCCCAACTCACGTTGCCCGGAGCCGATCCCGGATTCCGGTATCAAGACATTGTAAAACGCGTCAAAAGCCTTGCCCCCTGCGCAAAAATCTAAACCCTATGTACCTCGCCCCCAGAGCCCAAGTTTTTCGCGCTCGGCATCAGGTAGGCTAAGAGAGTCCTGTACTATGCCCCCTCCCCGCCAACCACTTATGAACGTGAAAACATGGAACTGCACTCAGTCTTGGCCTTTACCCTGGTCGCCGCGATTGCTATCGCTAGCCCTGGACCTGCGACGCTGATGGCGATCAACAACAGTCTGGCGTACGGGCCGCGTTACGCGGTGTGGTCATCCTTGGGCAATGCGTGCGGACTGTTCTGCCTGTCGGCTGCCGCGATGTCCGGCCTGGGCGCCTTGCTCGCCAGCTCCGAATGGATGTTCAACGCGGTGAAAGTCCTGGGGGCCGGCTACCTGTTCTACCTGGGTGCGAAGCAGTTGTTCAACAAACGCCCGATCCTCGCCCAGGATGTGCAGCCGGACGGAAAAGCAGCGGCCCCGTCGCGAATGAAGCTCTACAAGTCGGCGTTCCTCACCGCCGCCACCAATCCCAAAGCAACCATGTTCTTTACCGCCCTGTTCCCACAATTCATCGACCAGAGCGCAGCGCTGCTGCCGCAATTCCTGCTACTCACGACAATCTTCATGGGGTTGTCGCTGACATCATTGAGCGTGTACGCCCTCGCGGCAGCTCAGGTCAAAGGCTTGCTGACCCGCCCGGCGTTCTCCGTGTGGATCAGCAGGCTGGTGGGCTCGACGTTCATCGGCTTCGGCGCGGCTATTCTCGCCATGCGTCGACCTACCGCTTGAGAGCAGCCCAGACTCCGGCGTGAACACGCCCGTCGAAGGCCACGGCGAAATAACTATCAGCCGATAAGCGCCAGCCTGCCCATCGCCAGCCAACTGCTCTCTTCCTCGAGAAGAACTGCACCTGCCTGAAGCAAACTCAAGGCTAGAAGATTTTCTATCGATAAAACACATTTAATCTCGTTTGTTGACCGCCAGAAATGACCGGAAAATCCCAACCAAGCCAGGGAGATTAACCCAAGAAATCAGGGCAGCAGAGTCATTTGACGCTGCCTTTCATAAAATAGATTTTCTTTCGTGCATCACTGACCCTGGCTTGGGTGGCAGAAGCGTCGAGCTATGCCCCGGTTTCGTTTCTCAAATCCAACGGGAGAACCACCATGAGCCACGTCAATAAACAGAAACGCATCCTTCTCATCATGTCGTCCCTCGACGAGATGGGCATCAGCGGCAAGCAGAGCGGCACCTGGTTTCACGAGTTGGCTGCGCCTTACTACATCCTGACCGAAGCAGGCCATGAGGTGGTCTTCGCATCTCCGGCTGGCGGCGAGGCCCCCATTGATCTGTTGAGCATGAAGGCGCCCTTCACCACCGAGTACACCGATCGCTTCCTCGCCGATCCGGTCGCCCTGTTTGCCGCCAGAAACACCCGCAAGCTGCGCAACATCGATTACAGCGGCTTCGACGCCGTTTTCTTCCCGGGCGGCTACGGCCTGCTTTGGGACCTGGCGTCCGATTCCCATGCGATCAAGTTGATCCGCGACTTCTACGAATCCAACCGCCCGATCGCCATGGTCTGCCATGCACCGGCCATCCTGCGCGACGTCAAGAAAAGCAACGGCGAGTATCTGGTCAAGGGCCTGAACGTCACTGGTTTCAAAAACGCCGAAGACAGCGAGATCGAACTGCTGCATCACTTGCTGTTCTCGCTGGAAGATGAACTGAAGGTACGCGGCGCCAAGTACAGCAGCGCAGCCAACTGGGAACCGCACGTGGTCGTCGACGGCTTGCTGATGTCTGGCCAAAGCCCGGCGTCGGCCGTCCCCCTTGCCGAAACACTGCGTGAGCGCCTGAAAGGCTAAAGCGACCGAGGGAGCTGTCTTTTTCAAAGAGAGAGCTCCCTCATCGCTCCGTCCCCGACGACTGGAGATATGAGATGAGCAATAACCTGAATGGCATTGATGTCGCTGCCCTGCAGCAGTTTTCGAAAAGCGTGGCCGCATCACCGGCGGCAGGTGAAGTTCGCTTCAGCGTGAAGACAAAATGGCAGCATCAGACGCGCACAGTGGCGACCGTCAATCACTACACCCTGGGTGGCGAAACACACCAGCGCCACTTTGAAATTGCCGCCGACGAACCGCCAGAGTTGCTGGGCACCAATTCCGCTCCCAATCCTCAGGAACTGCTGATGGCCGCTTTGAACGCTTGCCTGTCAGTCGGCTATGTGGCAAACGCCGCCGCCATGGGCATCGAGATCAGGAGCCTGGAGATCGAGACCGATGGCCGCCTTGATCTGCGCGGTTTTCTCGGCCTGGATGAGAACGTCAACCCAGGGTACGACGAAGTTGGCTATGTAGTACGTATCAGTACGGACGCTGAACCCGACAAGGTCGAGGAACTGCACCGGGTGGTCAGCAGGACATCGGTGAACCTGGCGAATTTTTCCAAGGCCATTCGCATGGTACCAACGTTGGAAATCCAGGGCTCGAATACATAAGGAAGACCAAAAGCCGGGATCTGCCTCAAAACACTGAAAAGCGCCTCCGTTCGCAGAGGCGCTTCATCGTTAACGAATCAGAATTTATAAGTGATGGAAGTACCGAACCCACTGGCACTGTTCTTGTATTTGGAGCTGTAGGCGCCCCTGCTGGCTGAAGCGTCGTTGACCTTCACGCTCTCTTCCCACAGATAGGAGTAAGCGAGGTCGACGGTGACATTGTCCACCGGCGTCCACCCGGCGCCCAAGCTGACCACCGTGCGGTCTCCCGTTGGAATCCGTGGCGAACGGTTGGTGTTGTTGGTGGGGGACTGATCCACCGAAAAGCCAGTACGCAGCACCCATTGCTTATTGAGCTGGTACGAAGCGCCAATCGCGTGCGCCCAGGTGTCGTGCCAGTTCTCCTCTTCAGTAACACTGCTCAACGTGCCGCTCAGCGCCGCAGGCAATCCGCTGTTCTCGATGGTAATGTCCTTGAAGCGACTCCAACGTGTCCAGGTGCTGCCCAGGTACAGGGTCCAATCGTCATTGAGTTGCTGGGTCACCGAGAAGTCCACGGACTCGGGGGTGTCCACGTCCAGCGAAGCATCGTAGCTTTCACCGCTGAGCCCCAGCAGGGAAAAGACGCCTCCGGTGACTTTGGTCTTGGCATTGTCCAAGTGATAGCTGACTTTGGAATGGTAGGTCATGCCCACCCGCGTGCTGTCCGTGGCTTGCACCAGAATACCGGCGTTGAAACCCAGGGCGGTGTCATCGCCCTTGCTGGTGAGTTTGCCGTCATTGGTACCGGGACTGAAGGGGTTCAGGACCATTGCCGACAACTCACCGCTGATGCGGTTGATGGTCGGACCGAAACCGATGGAAACCCTGTCATTGAAGGCGTAGCTGACCGTCGGTTGGAAGGTCAGTGTCTTGACCTCGCTTTTGTTCGTGAAATAACGACCGGCGAACCCACTGCCATAATCCGTTATCAGACCGAACGGCGCGTAGAAGCCGACACCGAACGCCCAATGTTCATCGATGGGATTGACGTAGTAACCCATGGGCACCGTGACCACGGGCACCATGTCGCCGTCTTGCTGGCCGCCGAATGTGCTGCGCGTCTGGCTGATGTCTGATTTGGCGAACAGCGTTGCAGCGCCCACACTGACCTGTTCTCGCTTCAAGCGAGACATGCCTGCCGGGTTACCGAAAACGGTGCTCGCGTCATCGGCGGAAGAGGATCGACCGGCAAAACCGGTGCCCATCCCACTGATGCTTTGTTCATTGAGCGCAAAGCCGCTGGCGAACAGTTGCGAAGAGGCCAGTGCGACAGCAAGGCCAAGCGGAGTCTTGAGGATCATTTTTTTCATTATTGGATCTCTAGGGTGATGACAGCTAGGTGTTGCAGGGAAAACAGTGGCCTCGGCTCTTTCGGCTTCAAGCGAAAATCGCCACGGTCTGGCGTGCCCACAGCACCCGCAGACCGCTTTCATCCCAGATCTCCATATCCTGGACGGAATAGCCCTCTTGGGTTTGTTGGCTGAACGAATTGATCAGGAACCATTCGCCGACCACGGCGGGTTGCGGCAGGTCGATGGTCCAGGACACCGAACTGATGGCGGCCGGCTCGGTAAAGCAGGTCATGGCCGCGGGCGGTAAGCTGTCGGCCAGTGCGATCAACGCGACGGCCGGATCGACCCCCTGGGCGTCCAGATGACGCACCCACATCAGCAGCTCAGGATTTTCAGCACCCGACACCGGCAGCGATCCGCCGGCCGGGCGCATCTCGAAGTTGTAGGCGCAGGCGGGCGCAACTCGTCTGTCCAGCTCTAGCGTCCGATGCTCGGAGGGCCCTCCCACGGACGGACATTCCCATGAGTCGTGCCGGATCCGACTGGCACGCGGATGGGCAAACAGCAACGTCGTGCGTAGCGCCAGTTCATCCCCCGACAGGCAGTCAACCGCCACCGAGGTGACCGATCGACCCTCGCGCAAGACGCTGGTATTGAACGTCTGTGCCTGCGTCACCGGGCCGATGAAGGACACTTGGGCGGACTTGAACGGCGGCAGTTGCCCACCATTCACCAAGCGCACCGCCTGCAACGACAGAGCCGCGGAGAGCCCGCCAAATACGGTCCTGCCTTGCAACCAATTGGCGGGGGCCGCGAAAGGCCTGTCAGGGTCGAACTGATTAACCAGCTGGGAAAATGAAGTCACGGTCTTTTCCTCTATGGGAAACAGAACATTCAGAATCGATACTCACGATGAGAACCTACGCAGAACATTCACGTCGTGATCATGGCGCCGGTTCCCAGCGACGGAACAGAACGCTGGCATTGACGCCGCCGAAGCCAAATCCATTCGAGAGCGCATAGGTGATCGAAGCCTTGCGTGCCGTCAGGCCAACCAGGTCGAGTCCACTAGCGGCCTCGTCGGGATTGAGGAGATTCAACGTCGGGGGAATGATCTGGTCCCGCAAAGCCAGCACCGTGAAAAGCGCTTCGATGCCCCCCGCCGCTCCCAGCAAATGCCCCGTGGCCGACTTGGTCGAGCTGATCGCCACGCCTGAGTGGTCGCCGAACACGGACCTGATTGCCGCCAGTTCGCCCTTGTCGCCCACCTGCGTCGAAGTCGCATGGGCGTTGATATGCTGTACCTCGCCAGCACTGACACCCGCCTGGCGCAAGGCTTGTTCCATGGCGCGCCGGGCTCCATTCCCATCTTCCGGCCCTGCGGTCAGGTGATAGGCATCCGCACTGGTGCCGTACCCCACCAGCTCCGCCAGGGGCGTCGCTCCGCGGGCGAGCGCGTGCTCCAGCGACTCGATCACCAATAGCCCTGCCCCTTCGGCCATGACAAAGCCGTCGCGATCGCGATCGAACGGACGCGATGCTTCCTGTGGCCGCTCAGCAAACCCGGTGGACAGCGCGCGGGCGGCAGCAAAGCAGCCCAGCGTCACCCGGTCGATCGCCGCTTCGGTGCCGCCGCAAATGGCGATATCGGCTTCCCCGCTTCTGATCAGTCGCGCTGCATCGCCAATGGCTTGTACGCCAGCGGCACAAGCCGTCACCGGCGCGCCGAGCGGGCCCTTGAAGCCGTTCTGGATAGAGACATGACCCGCGGCCATGTTGGCGAGGAATGACGGTGCGGTGAACGGCGATAATCTACGCGGCCCACGAGCATCCGTGGTCCGTACAGCCTCGGCAATCGCGCCGAAACCGCCGACACCGGAAGCGATAATGGTCGCGGTCCGCTGTTGTTGCGCTTCATCCGTGGGATGCCAGCCTGCCTGCGCCAATGCTTCATGGGCGGCCATGAGCGCGAATTCGATGAAGCGGTCCATCTTCTTGCGCTCTTTGGGCGCAATGATGCGGTCGGGCGCATAACCGGCAACGGGATCCTCTTCCAGTGTCGGCACTTGCCCCGCCACTGCGACGCCGGTGCCCTCACCGATTTCGTCCGGCAGGCTGCGAATACCCGAACGGCCGTCCAGCAACCTGCGCCAGACCTCTTCCGTGCCGCATCCCAGGGGGCCGACAATACCGCCGCCTGTGACAACGATTCGCTTTTGATCATTGGAATTCATCATGAAACCCTCTTGATTCTGAGTCGACGTTCAGTTGACTGCCAATGCTTCGGTTCTAGTTGTGTTGTCAGGACGGATCTTGAACCAGATGGCATACATCGCCGGCAGGAACACCAGCGTCATCACGGTTCCACCGAATGTCCCACCGATCAGTGTGTAAGCCAGGGTTCCCCAGAACACGGAATGAGTCAGCGGGATAAAGGCCAGGATGGCGGCCATCGCCGTGAGCAGTACCGGTCTGGCGCGTTGCACCGTCGCCTCTACAACCGCATGGAATGGATCGAGCCCTTCTTTCTGGTTGTGATCGATTTGCCCGATCAGGATCAGCGTGTTGCGCATCAGGATGCCCGACAGTGCGATCAGGCCTACCAGGGCGTTGATGCCAAACGGCTGATTGAAGATGAGCAGGGTCGGCACCACACCAATCAATCCCAGCGGCGCAGTGAGGAACACCATCACCATCGCGGACATTGAGCGGACCTGCAAAATGATGATCAGCAGCGTCAGGGCAATCATGATCGGGAACAGCGGCAACATCGCCTTTGAGGCTTTCCCCGACTCTTCGATCGAACCGGCTTGTTCGATGCGGTATCCGGCCGGCAGTGTGCTGATGATCGGCTGCAGCTCGTCCAGGATCTTCGTGGAAACGTCCGGCGGCTGCAGATCCTCGGCAATGTCCCCGCGTACCGTGATGGTGGGCGTACGGTCACGACGGCGCAGGACCGGATCTTCCATGCGCACCTCGACACTGCCGATCTGCGACAACGGAACCCGCTGGCCGGCCGAGCCAACCAATGTGAAGCCCTGGATTTTTGCCGGATCGAGGCGGATATCGCCCGCTGCACGCCCCACCACTTGCACGGAACGAATGTCTTCGCGCACAAACGTGATCGGGATACCCGACAGCAGGAACTGCAATTGCTGCCCGACCGTACTGGACGTCAGCCCAACCGCCTGCAATCGGTTCTGGTCCAATGAGAAATGCAGTGTCGGTATGCGCGTCCCCCAGTCGGTGTTGACGGTCCTCATCATGGGACTCGCCCGCATGACAGCCTCGACCCGGCCGGCAATCTCACGCAGCCTGGCGAGATCCGGTCCCATCACCCGGTAAGCGACAGGAAAGGGGGAATACGGACCGAACACCAGTTGGGTAACCCGCACACGGGCTTCAGGCGCGAGCCCGTCAGCCACCGCTTGGCGGAGACGGTGCTTGAGGGTTTCACGCTCCTCCTGGCTACCTGTCAGCACCACCATCTTGGCGAATGAGGGATCGGGTAGCTCCGGCGCCATCGCCAGGTAGAAACGCGGCGAACCTTGTCCGATATAGGACGTGACGATTTTCGCTTCGTCCTGCTTTTGCAGCCAGGCTTCAATGCTGGCCGTCGCCGCGCTGGTCTGCTCGACGGAAGTGCCGTAAGGCATCTGCACTTCAATCAGGACTTCGGGGCGATCAGAGGCGGGGAAAAACTGCTTCTTGACCAGGCCCATGCCAAGGATGGCTACGACAAAACAGCCAATCACCGCCCCGGCCACCAGCCATTTTCGAGCGATGACCCGTGTCAGCAACCGGCGAAAACGATTGTAGCGAGGTGTGTCATAGATGGCCGCGTGGCCACCCTCGACTTTTTTGACGTGCGGCAACAACTTCACACCCAGGTAAGGCGTGAAGGCCACAGCGACCACCCAAGACGCGATCAGGGCAATGCCCACGATCCAGAACATGTTGCTGGTGTACTCGCCCGCGGACGAGTGCGCGAAGCCGTTGGGCATGAAGCCGACAGCCGTCACCAGCGTACCCGCGAGCATGGGGGCGGCGGTATGGCTCCAGGCATAGGCCGAGGCCTTGATCCGGTCGTAGCCCTCCTCCATTTTGACCATCATCATTTCGATGGCGATGATGGCGTCGTCCACCAGCAGGCCCAACGCCAGGATCAGTGACCCCAGGGTAATGCGGTCGAAATTCTTGCCGGTAGCGGCCATCACCATGAACACCACAGCGAGGGTCAACGGCACGGCCGCTGCCACCACCACGCCCACATGCCAGCCCATACTAAGGAAACAGACCAGCATCACTACCAGCAACGCGACGAAGAACTTGATCATGAATTCGTCGACGGCCGAACTGATATTCACCGACTGATCGGTGACCTTGGTGAACGTCATGCCCAGCGGCATGCCTTCGTTGATACTGACCGTCTCGGCATCCAGGGCCTTGCCCAGGTCCAGGCCGTTCCAGCCTTCGCGCATCACGATACCCAGCAACAGGGCGGGCTCGCCTTTGTTGCGGACCAGAAAGGTTGCCGGGTCTTCGTAGCCACGCTCGACCGTCGCAACATCCGAGAGCTTCAGTGCCCGCCCCTGCACCACAATCGGCGTATCACGAACTTTCTCGAGTTTGTCGAACGCGCCATCCAGGCGCACGAATACCTGCGGTCCCTTGGTGTCGATGGAGCCGGCGGGCGTCAGCACGTTCTGACTGTTCAGCGCGGCAAAAATGTCCTGGGGGGAAAGCCCAAGCGTTGCCAATCGATCATGGGAAAACGACACGAAGATACGCTCGGACTGCTCGCCGATGATGTTGACCTTTTTCACCCCCGGCACATGCAGAAGGCGCTGGCGCAGCGACTCGGCATCGCGGGCCAGCAAGCGCTGCGGCTCGCCCTTGGCCTTCAACGCAAAAAGCGCAAAGGTCACGTCCGAAAACTCATCGTTGACCATCGGCCCGATGACACCGGCCGGCAGGGTTTTCGCCTCATCGGCAATTTTCTTGCGGGCCTGATAAAACTCTTCCTGCACTTCCGCTGGCGGCGTGGTGTCCAGCAGCGACACCATGGTGAAGGCCAGCCCCGGGCGCGTGTACGTTTCCGTGCGGTCGTACCACTTCAATTCCTGCAAGCGCTTTTCCAGCGGCTCGGCCACCTGGTCCTGCATTTCCTGCGCAGTAGCACCCGGCCAGGCAGAGATGATCGTCATCTGCTTGACGGTGAAGGGAGGGTCTTCCGCACGCCCCAGGCCGAAGAACGCCAGGACCCCGGCAAGCGTGATCAGAACGATCAGGAAAAGGGTGATCGATCGCTCACGAACGGCAAGGGCCGAGAGATTGAAACGCCCCTCGCTCATGGCTGGTTCCCCTTGGCGACCACCTGTTCCTGTTGCGCCACCCGAACCTCAGCACCCTCGTGCAGCAAATGCGCGCCCAAGGCCACGATCTGTTCGCCCTGCTTGAGGTTACCAACGACCGTGGCCGTGTCATCGCCCAGACCGAGGACCTGGACCGGACGCCACGAGACTTTTGCCGGTTCGCCGGAAAGCGCCCATACACCGGGGCCATCACCGGCGTCAAAAACAGCCGCGACAGGCACTCGCAGTGCTTGCCCTGGCGACTTGTCCTGGGCGATATCCAGCGTGACGGTCGAACCGAGTGGTGCATTAGCCAGCGCGCCTTCCAGCACGTACCTGGCCTCGAAGGTGCGCGTTACCGGGTCGGCGGCATCGGAAAGCAGCCGCAGCTTCGCAACAGTGGCTACCTTGCCGTTACCGTACAACGTCGCCTGGGCCACCGAGCCCACGGCCGGGCGCAGCGTTTCGGGCAGATCGACGCTGGCTTCGCGTTGTCCGGCGCGTGCCAGCTTGACGACTGGCTGTCCCGCGCTGACGACTTGGCCGGGTTCGGCCAGGGTATCCATCACAACGCCATCGGCGTCGGCCAGCAAGGTCGCATAGCCCATGGCATTGCTTGCCACATCGGCCTGCGCCTGCGCCGCGCTCAACTGCGCCTTTGCCGTGTCCGCCGCGGCCTTTGCCTGGTCGTATGCAGAGGCCGAGATCGCCCCTGCCGCCACCAGCTCGCGATTACGGGCCTCGTCATCCGCCGTCTGCTTGGCTTGCGCCCGGGCGGCGGCCACTGCCTGCTGCTGCGCACGCGCCTGCAGGCCAAGGTCGACCGGGTCCAGGCGCATCAGTGGTTGGCCACGCTTGACCGTCTGGCCGGCATCCACCAGACGCTCCTGCACTTTCCCCGACACTCGAAAGCCAAGATCGCTCTGGACGCGAGCGACCACAACGCCAGTGAACGAACGCGCGATGTCGACCGAGTTCTCGACGCCCGCGACCCTCACCAGAGGGGGCTGGGTGCGTGCGTCGACGGCGGTCGATGAATTACCGCACGCCGCCAGGACGAGAGGCATTAAGCAGACGGCAACAGGTTTTAGCCGAAGCATGGTTCGCTACTCAATAAATAGAACAGGAGTGCATCTTCAGTCTAGTGACCAATAATGTCAACAGTCACAAAATATCAGAACGACTGCGCTGAAAGGCTGCGTAACATCAGCGTCGATAGAAGCGCAGCCGCCGACGAGGCCGTATCAAGGTTGTATTGGAGTTGCACGGGATTGGCGTAGGGCTTCATGACCAGGTAGATCGTCAGGACGGCTTCATCCAATGGGGTTTTCCTCTCGAACTCCCCGGACTCACGCCCCTCCAGGACGATTTGCCGGATCAGTTGGCGCAACCGCTCGTCATGCGCCTGCGCAGGAAGCCACTGCTCGCGAGCGGCCACAGCGGCAATGTCGTAGAGCTTGCGGTCATGAAAGAACAAGTCGCTGCCCGCCTCTGTCAGCGCCCGAAACAGACGCTTCAATTTCTCGGAAGCCGTCGGTGCATCCTCGATCGCTGCATCCACAATCGCCATGATCATGACCAGACGATTGGTACAGATCACCTCTCCGATCGCCTGCTTGGAATCGAAAAATTTATAGATATAGGCCTTGGAGAAGCCAATGGCCTTGGCGATGTCAGACACGGTGGTCTTCTCATATCCATAGTGGCCAAAGCGCAATGTGGCAGCCTCCACGACTTGATCGCGGACACTATGGTCTGACGGCCCACGTATCTGGGGTGCATGCATGTGTTTAGTCATTTTTCCAGCTTAGCCCCATGCACCTCCATTGACAACGAGTGACCAATTGGTAATATCGTCACGAACAGTATCTGGCTAAACCTGGAGTCGTCATGCCTTCCCTCCGTACGCTTGCTCTGCTTGTGAATACCAGCTTAATGGCGGGCTGCGCGGTTGGCCCGGACTATCAGCGACCGGACGCTCCGCTGTCGGATAGCTACCAGGCTCAATCCGCCGTTCAACAAAGGACGGCAGCCCGCACGGCAAACTTTGCCAACTGGTGGGAAGGCTTCGGTGATCCATTGCTCAGTGACTTCATCGCCAAGGCGCTTGCGCAGAACCTCGATCTGGCCCAGGCCTCCGCACGGGTCGCCCAGGCTCGCGCGGGGCTTGGCGCGGCAACCGCTGCCCTGTTGCCGTCGGGCAACATCAGCGGACAAGCCGCACGCGCCTATCAGTCCGTCGAAACGCCATTGGGCCAGGTGCTCAACTCGACGCCTGGCTATGATCGCTATGGCAATTTGTATGAACTGAACCTCGGCGCAAGCTGGGAGCTGGATGCGTTCGGCGGCTTACGTCGAGGCCGCGAGGCGGAGCTGGCCGAATACCAGGCGTCCGAAGCCGGCTTCAGCGCGACGCGCCTGGCCGTCGCCGCGCAGACCGCGGACATCTATATCACCCTACGTGGCCTGCAGGCCCGGCTGGCCATTGCCAATCGACAGGTCAAGACGCAACAAGACCTACTGGAGAAAGTACAACTGCTCCACGGCAAAGGGCTTGCCGCCGAATTTCAGGTTCGCCAGACCGAGGGTGCGCTTGCGCAGGTTCAAGCCACAGTGCCGGTCCTCAACACCGGCCTGGATGCTGCAATGAACGCACTGGATGTCATCCTCGGCACCCCACCCGGCACTCACCGGGCTCAATTGACCACGACGGGGACGATTCCTCAGGCGCCGCAGATTACCTCAGCCGGCGCGCCCGCCGATCTGCTGCGCCGCCGGCCAGACCTCATCGTGGCCGAGCGTAAACTGGCGGCATCCAATGCCCGCATCGGCGTGGCGATCAGCGAGTACTACCCGAAGTTTTCGCTCAGCGCCTTGATCGGCAGCGCAACAGCCGTCTCCAGCGGTCATCTGTTTTCCAGCGGGGCCAGCCAGGCCTCGGGGGTCCTGGGGTTGCGCTGGAGACTTTTCGATTTCGGCCGAATCAACGCGCAGATCGATCAGGCGAAAGGAGAGGAAGCCGAAGCGCTTGCCGCCTATCGCCAGTCAGTGCTGCGTGCCACCGAAGACGTCGAGAACGCCTTCTCCGCGCTGGTCAACCGCGAGGCACAGGCATCCACGCTGACCGGGGGTGAAAGCGCTTTGACCCATGCTCGACAGTCGTCCTTCATCGCTTACCAGAAAGGCTCGGCCAGCCTGATCGACGTCCTGCACGCCGATGAAACACTGCTGCAGGCATCCGACGCCAGAGCGCAGGCCCAAACCGAGTCGGCACGCGCAGCGGTCGCGGCATTCCGGGCGCTCGGCGGTGGCTGGCAGCCGATTGAAAGCCAACCCGTGGCTACGCGCTGATCGCACGTCCCTGCTCCAGTAGATGAGACCGTCATCGATAAGCACGGTCTCACCAAGCATGCCTTCCCTGAGGTCGTCACAGCTCGAAGGCATGCCTCAGCTCAGGCCAAAGGTTTTTCTCAGGCTGGAGTCGACCGGACTTGCCGGCATGAAACGGCGCAGCTTGCGCAAGAGAGAGGCCTCGCCTTTGGGCGTGCGACGCATTTTCCACACGCCCAAAGCCGCCTCGACAATCGTCGCCGCCACGCCGTCGGGGCTCGGTGCTCCCTGGACACTTTTAACAATCGCACGGGTCACCGCATCGCGGTCTTTGGCATAGGCCGGAATGCTGCCAGCCGTTTGCGGCGCATTGAGATCCAGGTTGGTCTTGGTGAATGACGGCTCGACCAGCACCACGCGGACACCGAATTTGCGCACTTCATGATCCAGAGACTCGGACATCCCCTCGACAGCGTGCTTGGAGGCCGAGTAAAGGCCCATGTACGGCGCAGGAAGAAAACCCAATACCGAGCTGACGTTGACGATTCTTCCCGAACGCTGTTCACGCATATGCGGCAGTACCGCGTGTGTCGTACGCAGGACACCCCACACGTTGGTATCGAATAGCGATTGGGCTTCGGCAATCGACGTTTCTTCTACCGAGCCTACCAACGATCCACCCGCGTTATTGACCAGCACATCAACGCGTTTGGCCTGAGCGATCACGGTTTCGATGGCGCGTTGAACGGAAGCGTCGTCGCGAACATCCATCTCGACAAGTTCGACACCCGGCAGTGGGTCCGATTGGGTAACACTGCGTACGGTGCCAAACACCTGGCAACCTTGCCTGACAAACAATTGGGCAGTGGCACGGCCAATGCCCGATGAAACACCGGTGACAAGGACAACTTTAGCGTTCGACATAGCAGTTCCTCTGGTAAGGGGTCATCGAGATACCCACTCTCTACCGAGTAACCATTTTAGTCAATGGTCACAATCCGGGTGTGGCGATTCCTCGCAGGGAAATACGGCTTCCTGCTTTTATGAATTGAGGGAAACGCAGCTGACCGCTGTACCTGTACCGTCGGGACTCAAGGCATGAGGCTACGCAGCACCAGATTGGCGATGCTGGTGGATGCCTCTTCAACGCCATCGAGGCTGTATTGCAACAGCAATGGATTGATGTACGGACGCAACGCCAGATAGATGGCATTGACCGTTTCATCCAGGGGCGTCTTGCGTTCGAACTCACCCAGCTCACGCCCATCAGAGACGATCTGCCGCACGAATGCCCGAATGCTGGCCTCGTAGAACTGGGCGCTAGGCCAACTCTCTGACGCCGCGGATGCCGCAATATCGTAGAGCTTGCGGTCGTTGAAGAACAGGCTGACACCGGTGACGACCGCGGTTTTGACCAAGCGGCGAAAGCGCTCGGTGGCACTGAGGGACTCCACGCTGACCGCCTCGTCCACGGCCGTGACAATCGTCTCCAGGCAATTGCTGCAAATGGCTTCGCCGATGGCCTGTTTCGAATCGAAGAACTTGTAGATGTAGGCCTTGGAAAAACCAATGGCCTTGGCCAGGTCCGATACCGTGGTTTTGCCATAGCCATAGCGGCTGAAATGCTCATTTGCCGCTGCGACAATCTGGGCTCGGATTTCATGGTCGACAGGACCACGGACGTTGCGCGAAGGGAAGGATGATGGATTCATGGCGCCAGCTTACCTGTCACCCCATGGGGTGACAAGCAATGACCAAAATACAATTTAGTCACAAATTTACGTCTTCCAGGTTCAAGTTTTCATCAACGATGCTAGAAAACATTCTCATGACTTGCCCCAGGCCATGGCCTGATTCGTTATCGACGCTCATAAACGACACCTTGAACCAACACATGATCAGCTCGTGGCTCCTTGTCGAAGCTCTCTCGTGCTTCGGCAATGGCGGACAAGTTGTCGTTTGCCCAATTGACCAGGCCCAAAACCGGCTCCAATAGCGATCTGCCCAATACGGTCAGTTCGTAATCGACACGCGGTGGAATGGATGGATACATCGTCCGCGTAATCAGACCATCGCGCTCCAACCCACGCAACGTCAGCGTCAGCATGCGCTGGGAGATACCCGTGACATCGCGCTTCAGTTGGTTGAAGCGTTTTGCTCCGTTAGCCAGCATGGCAATGATGTACAGACTCCACTTGTCCCCTATGCGGTCCAGGAGCTGGCGGGTCGCTACACATCCGCCTTCTTCAGGCATGTGGGAGATCAAATCAATGTGCCTAGGTGACATAAATGTGCCTTCTTGTGGAGCCGTCGGTGGAACGATAGATTCCTGGGTACGGATCAGGAAGTAAGGAAATAATTCTTTCTAGGTTCTTATTTTATACCTTGGAACCTGCCAATGAGCCAGGCGTTACTTATCGCGTTCTGACCGATGTCGAGCGACTTCGGATCGAAGGCGCGGCTTTTGGTTCGGACACGGCCTAGTCCGTCATCACCGCAGCCGCGACGGCTGTAAAAACCCCGCTTAACAAAGAGATCCAGTTATGACTACTCGGAAAAAAACTATCGCCCTGTTTGGTGCTGGTAGCGGCCTCGGTGCATCCCTCGCAAAACGTTTCGCACGTGAGGGTTACCAGATTGCAATGGTTGCTCGACGCGCAGAAAAACTTCAGGAGCATGTCGCGGAACTGGTCAATGAGGGCCTGGAGGCTGCAGCATTTCCTGCAGACTTGAACGATCTCTCGGGTATTCCCGCACTCGTTCAGTCAATAGAAGACCGATTCGGCGGCATCGATGTAGCGGTGTATGCGCCAGTCGCCCCCAATATCGCGTTTGTGCCCGCTGCGAATCTTGACGCACAGACACTCCGGCCTTTCATGGACCTGTACACCTACGCGCCGATCCAAGTCGCGAACGCGGTTCTCCAAGGCCAACTTTCCAGAGGCGATGGCGCCATCGTCGTGGTCGGAGGGCTGACGGCTGTGCAGCCCATCGCAGGAATGTGCGGATTCGGACCCGCCATGGCCGCGGCACGCAACTACGTTCATACGCTTAATGCTGAGTTGGGCACAGCAGGAATCTACGCGGGCACCGTCATTATCGGAGCGTTGATTCAGCGCTCCGCCAGCTTCGCTTCATTGACAGCGGCAGGCGACCCCATTGTGACCGGATTCCCGGTGATCGACCCTGACGACATCGCAGAGGAGATCTGGACGATGGTTACCAAACGCGACCGTGTCGAGTCGCTCCTTCCAGCCATGTCCACCCTCTGACAGCGTCATAGGCAGGCAGGGGTAGACCTTGGGTGTCCCTCTGCCAAATGCGACTGACAGGTAGGCACTCATTCCCTTCCGGATTTTCGGGTACCCTACCCGCCAGTCGAATAGTTGATGCAAGGACGCCAATCGTGCGCTTGAACCGCTGGCGCTACACCCTGTTAGCGTGCCTGCTACCTCAGTGGAGCATGGCCAACACGCTACACATCGATCCTCGTGGCGAGCGCCTTTACCAGGAGGCGATTGCCCATCTGGCACAAGCGGATCGCAAGCTTGAAGCGGTCACTGCCGATACCCCTGCGACAAGCGCAGAGGAGAGAGAACGTTCCCTGACCCTGGCGCAAGAAGGCGGCGCACTGCTCAAGCCCGCCTTTACGCTGCTTGAACAAGCCGCGGCCCTTGATCATCCCGTAGCCCAGTATCGACTGGGACTTATCTACGTGATGCTGTCTCCAAGCGACGTGATCAAAGACAAAGCCTGCCCCTTGTTTGAACGGAGCCTCGCCCAAGGCTTCGCTCCGCCTGCACTTGAAATTGCATATTGGTGTTTGGCGTTCACCGATACGCCCCAGTACGAAACAGCCTTGCAGGCGCTGGAAACCAGCATGCCCCTCTACGAACACTATTTCCCGCAGCCAGTTGTCAGGCTTGAGTGCAGGCAAGAAGAACCGGTGGGCTTCGCCATGCAGTGGGGCGGCAGTCGAGACTACCAGGCCGAAATCTACCGACTGTTGGGCGACAACAATCGTGCACAGCGACTGGCGTACTACCAGAAGGCGCTCGATGTCAATGATTGCTACAAAGTCAAAAGACGCATGGCATACCTTAAGTAGTCCATTGCGGCACGATGCTGATCGACGCATCCCGACGATGCACTATCATGAACCGGCATTCATGACGCGCCCCGTTCTGACGACTCGCCGGGAAACCCTATCCATGAGAGATCTGCCGCCTACCGCTACATTGCGTGCCTTTGAAGTCGCCACCCGACATGCGACCTTTACCTCTGCCGCACACGAATTGCATGTCACTCAAAGCGCGGTCAGTCACCAGCTCAAGCACCTCGAAGCGCTTTGGGGATTGCAGCTGTTCGAGCGCGGCAAGTCATTAAGCCTTACCCCAGCGGGGGCTACACTGGCGCCCATCGTGAGGGAGTTCTTCATGAGCCTGGAGGCGACCCTGGCCGACCTGCGCGAGCAGAAAGGCAGGGTCCGGCTCGAGGTCAGCACCACGTATTCCTTTGCGCTGAAATGGCTACTGCCACGCTTGCCAAGTCTCTCTCGCCAGCATCCCGAGCTGTTGGTCTCGCTGGACACCACGGACAAGATCATCCACTTCTCCGACGCCCAGGCCGATGTCGCGATCCGGCTCGGCAAAGGCATCTACCCGGGCTTGTATTCAGAGTTCCTGTTCGGCGAACAGGTGTTTCCAGTGGCAAGCCCCGATCTGCTGCAGCGATACGGAACACCGCGCAACCCTGCCGAGCTGTTGCACTACCCGCTGCTGACCCGGGATGGCGCCGACCTGGTGCCAAAATGGGAGGCCTGGTTTCAAAAGGTCGGGCTGGAGTTTTTGCCGCTCAAGGAAAGCGTCAGGTTTGGCGATAGCAACATGACGGTCGAGGCCGCTTTACTCGGCCAGGGCGTCGCCCTGGTGCGCAGCGGGCATGTTGAAACCGAGATCAGCGATGGTCGCCTGGTGCGGCTGTTCGATGTGCCGTTCCCCTCCCCCCTTGCCTACTATTTTGTCTGTCCGAAAGGCACCGAATCGCAGCCACACATAGTCAACTTCCGCCAATGGCTGAACGGCGAGGCGCTGAAAGTCCAACGCGCCTATGCATGATGCATGAGCGTTTGCTCATGAAACGATGAGGAGACTTCGCTGTAGTTCGAGCCATCGGGCTGCATAAGATGGCGCATGCCAATCCATATCACCTTGCTGGTTCTTTTCGCCGCGCTCCTGCATGCCAGCTGGAATGCGTTGCTGCGTGGCGGCTCCGATCGGCTATGGTCGATGACGATCATGTGCATCGCCATCGCTATCGCCAGTGTCATCGCCGCGACGTTGATGGTGCCGCCGGCGGCGGCCAGCTGGGGCTACATGGTGCTCTCGGCACTGCTGCACGTCGGCTACAACCTGTTTCTCGTGCGCAGCTACCGGGTCGGCGACCTGGGACAGACCTATCCGATTTCCCGAGGATCGTCACCGGCGCTGATCACCCTCGGCGGCGCCGTCTTTGCCGGAGAACGCATCGCCCCCGGCACATTGCTGGGTATTGCGTTGGTATCAGTCGGAATCATTTCACTGGCCTTCAGGGGGCGCAAACTGTCTGTCCCGAGCCTGCCCTATGCCCTGGGAACCGGCTGCTTCATCGCCGCCTACAGCGTCACCGACGGCATCGGTACCCGGCTCTCCGGCGCCCCGCTCGCCTACACCGTATGGATGTGCGCCTTGTGGGGCTTGATGATGCCTGGGGTGTACATCGGCTTGCGCGACGCCCGCAGCTTATTCTGCCTCCGGCCCGGAATGCTGACCGCCGTGGTCGGCGGGCTGGTCTCTTTGCTGGCCTATGGAATTGTCATCTACGCCATGAACGAAGCGCCCTTGGGCGCGGTATCGGCATTGCGCGAAACCAGCGTGCTGTTTGCGGCGCTGATCGGCTCCGTGTTCCTCGGCGAAACACTTACCGCCCGCCGCGTCCTGGCGTGCGCGGTGATCGTCAGCGGCACCCTCATGATCGGTTGATACGCCATTTTCTCACCGCTACAAGAGGTACTCTCGATGGATAACGTCTCGCAGGCCCCGTTGATGCTGATCACCGGTGGTGGTCGCGGAGTGGGTGCCGCTACCGCGCGGCTAGCTGCCGCACGAGGTTACGACGTCGCGATCAGCTACGTAGCCAACGAGACCTCGGCGCTGGCCGTGGCGGCGGATGTGCAGGCAACGGGACGCCGGGCGTTGGCCATGCGGGCCGACAGTGCCGATCCCGAGCAAGTCGCCAAGTTGTTCGCAGCCATCGACCGCTCGTTCGGACGCATCGACGTACTGGTCAATAACGCCGGAGTGTTGTCCATTCAGTCGCGCCTGGAGGACCTTGGCTTCGAGCGCATGCAGCGCATCTTTGCGGTCAACGCCATCGGCCCGATGCTCTGTGCCCAACAGGCGGTGAAACGCATGTCCCACCGGCACAACGGCCCGGGGGGCGTCGTGATCAATGTTTCCTCGGCATCGGCGCGCCTCGGCAGCCCGAATGAATATGTCGACTACGCGGCATCGAAGGGGGCCCTGGAGACCTTCACCATCGGGCTGGCCAAGGAGGTGGCCCGGGAAGGGATACGCGTCAACGGTATTCGCCCCGGCCACATCTACACCGACATGCACGCCAGCGGCGGCGAGCCGGGGCGGGTCGATCGCGTCAAGGATACGATCCCCATGGGCCGAGGCGGTCAGCCGGAGGAAGTGGCGCGGGCCATTCTGTGGCTGGCCAGTGCGGAGGCGTCATTCGTTACCGGTACATTCCTCGACGTGACCGGGGGCAAGTAAGCGGTTGGCCAGGATTCGGCCAGCCGCTAAACCAGTCGTTCACCCATTCAGCGAGGAATACATTCGTCGATACGCTTCAGTCATTCCGCGCATCGGACAGGCGCAAGCGATCTATTTCGTCAAAGAGATTACAGAAAACGTCCACCAGGAAAGGGTCGAAATGAGTACCTGATTGCTCGATGACATAACGTCTCGAGCGTTCGGTGTCCCAAGCCTGTTTATAGGCGCGGGGCATCCTTATGGCGTCATACACATCACAGATGGCCACGATCCTTGCGGACAATGGGATCTCCTTGCCACGCAATCCCTGGGGATAGCCGGCGCCATCCCAACGCTCATGATGTGCCAAGGCAATTTCCGCGGCCAGATCCGTCAAGGGAGAGCCCTCGGGGTCATGCAGGATTTCGTAACCTATGCGGGCGTGGTCCTGCATGATGATCCGCTCTTGTGGTGTCAGCGCGCCAGGCTTTTGCAGAATGGCATCTTCAATACCGATTTTTCCAATATCGTGCATCGGCGCAGCCATCCTCATGAGCTCGCACCATTGCGCAGGCATGCCGATTGCCTTGGCCAACAAGGCAGCGGACTCGCCAATCCGAACGATATGGTGTCCCGTCTCATCGTCACGATAGCTGGCTGCCCGACTCAAGCTGCTACTGATCGCCCGGTAGCTGGACGCCAGCTGGAGCGTGCGCAACTCCACCTTGCGCTCCAGTTCACTATTGACGTCGCGCAGTAGCTTCGCGGCCTGCGCCAGTTCCAGGCAATTACGGACCCTGAGCAGCACTTCGGGCAGATCGATAGGTTTTGAAATGAAATCGTTGGCGCCCTTTTCCAGTCCTTTTCGCCTATTCTGCTGGTCGCTCAAGGCCGTTACGATGATGATCGGGGATTCGGTGCGGTCACGGGAACCAAGTCGGTCAAGGATCTCAAAGCCATCGGGTGCGGGCATGTCCAGGTCCAGCAACACCAGGTCCCAGGCATTCGAAAGCAGCCAGTCAAGTCCCTGTGCAGAGTCGTTGAATGTCGTGATGTTTGACAGGCCTACGGCCCGCAGACATGAATCCAGTAGCCGAAGATTGGTGGCCACATCATCGATGATCACGATCCTGCAGTGCGCATTTATTTTGGCAAACATGCGTCTGCCCTCCCCGTGGTGAGCGTCAAGACCAGACGACGAATACTCTGCGCCTCCAATGGAGCAGACACGATGGCCTGGCAGCCAAGGTGATCAACTGACACGTGATCGACGGCCCCACGAACCACGACGATCGATATGACAGACTTGGAGGCATCCATGCGCAGGCCGCTGAAAAAAGTGTCCAGCACGGACGCAGGGTCCGCCGTGGCGACGATCAATACGCTGACAGGCGTGGTGCCAAGCACGAGGCTGGCGTCGAGCAACGTATCGACCCGCTCCAACTGAAAGTCGCCGTTCAATGCTTCCCGGACCACTTGACCGTCCTTGGGGTTGTCACTCACCAACAGGACGCTCGGCAAGGCAATCGTCGAGACCATGGACGCGTTCCCGGGGGCAGGAAAGGCCGACGAGCACAGCTCGACCCAGAAGGTACTCCCCACTCCCATCTCACTTAAGAAGCCCATGGTGCCATGCATCAGAAGCGCCAGGTCTCGACACAGCACCAAGCCAATGCCGGTTCCCTGGATGGAAGAGTTCTCCTTACCCAGTCGCTGGAAGGGCTTGAAGAGCTCGCCCTGCAGAGCCGGGGAAATACCCGCTCCGGTATCCGTTACATAGAGTCGAAGCCTGGCTCCGTCGTCGACAACCACAGCCCCCAGCGTGATGTGCCCACCGGGCCGGTTGTACTTGATTGCATTGGATAACAGATTGATCAGGACCTGCTTGAGCCGACGCTTGTCCGCCCAGACATACCATGCATCCGGAGGCGGATTGATGTGCAAGGTCTGACCCTGCGCGCAGACTTGCTGCTGGACCATGTCAGCGCAATTGGATAACAGGCTTGCCACATGCACGGGTATGAGGTCCAGCAGGGGCTTCTCAGCCTGCAGGCTGGAGAGATCAAGCAGATCGTCGACCAACTGCATGAGGTGTTCACTGGCCTTGATGATTTCCTGCAGGTAGACCGTCTGTTCCGATTCCTGGGCAGGCAACTGCATGAGCCCCAGCTGGGCAAACCCGTAGATCGCATTCAATGGCGTACGCAGTTCATGGCTCATGCTGGAGATGAATTTGGACTTGGCAGTACTGGCGGCCTCCGCCTCCAGGGTCTTCTCTCGAAGATCCAACTGAGTCTGCTTGAGCGTCGTGATGTCGACACACGCCACGACCACGACACTGGAATCATCAAGCCGAGAGGGTTCCAGGGTGCGGCCCCGGCAAAGTATCCAGATCAACTCTCCATGCATGTCCTTGATCCGAAACTCGGCTTCCGGCGCCACGCTGGCACTGCCCCTGGCCTGTTCCAGGAACTGCGTGAAGCTCTGCCGGTCTTCAGCGGGGATGTTCTTCAGCAATGTCGCCATCGGCACCTCATTGGTGGCAAAGCCAAAGCGCTGACACAGGGCCCCCTTGAGAATGAAGCGACGCTGTTGCGGGTGGTATTCCCAGAGCCCTTCGGCAAAACTCTCCATGACCAACTCAAGGCGCTGCTGTGTGGAGCTGCGAATGAACTCGGCCTGGGCCAACTGCCTGCCCATGCCCAATGCATGGTTGGACATTGACCACAGTTCGGTGATGTCGGAAGGGCTTGCGGTCGGTTGCCAGTGGCCTCGACCGATCTCGCGCATCATGCGCGAAACCCCTTGCACCGGCTTGCTCAGTTGGCGGCTGAGGTCGCGTGTACGCCACCACATGAAGGCGAAGAACGCGGTATAGAACAGCACCAACCCCGCGACCAATAGATACCCCACCTCGCGGTAACGACTGGCAAGCAGATTGGTTTCCTGCATGACCGCCGCTTCGTCCACCACTGCCAGCAAGAGCCAGCCGGTAGAAGGAATACTGCTCCAGGCAACCAGATGAGGGCGTCCATTCAACGTCAGCGCAACGACACCCTCGGGATGGCCGGGTAGATTCTGGTTGAGGCTGGCGAGGTCCGGATGACGCGTAAGGTTCAAATCCGACGATTGCAAGCGCTCGCGATCAACCGGCTCGCCAGCAGGTTGGTTCTCGGCGGTTAGCAGGGAAAAATCACGTTGCCCCGCCTTGGGTACGGCCATGACATCGAGCTTGCTGTTGAGCAGCATCAGGTAGCCATTCCAAGGCATCTTCAACTGTTCTATTCGCTTCAAGATGCCATCCACGGTGACATCGACGCCGGCGACGCCCTCGAGGAAATCCCCGCTGTAAACCGGTGCAATGGCAGACATCATCCATCCCTGACCGGCGGGATCCAGATAGACATCCGTCCAGACTATTTTTTTGTCAGGATTATGTTTTGCATCGGCCAGGTAGTAGAAGTTGTATTGGGTGATGTCCATATCATGCGGGTATTGCTCGAGCGTATTGAACCAGGGATAAATCCGGTTATAGCTGTCCCAACTATTGAAATAGATGCTGGCAATCAAAGGATCTCCGTCCTTCAACTGCTTCATCATGAAATCCTGATTCGCCAGCAGGGATATCTTGTAGAGGTCCTGCTTTTGCGGCGGAGTGACATTGGAATAGAACGAGGCGGACGTCCCGTCGTTTACTGCGCTGTAACGGACGCCGTCGGCACTCATTGACAAAGATGCCGCTATCCGAGGCTGGTCCTCGGTGAGTTCATGTTCCGTGGACTTGGCATAGAGACTGATCGCTTTGTGAATCTGCTCCAACTGCCCTTGCACCAACAGGGCATTTTGTTGAACCGATACTTGTATGTCTCGTGTCGCACTTTGGTGCAGGTATTCGATCTGGGAGCGTCGAATGGACTGGTTGGTCATGAAATAGGTGGTGATCAGCACACCTTCCACCAAGACGAGCGGCAACAGACTGGTACTGGCAAACGCCCGCCAGATCCATCTGCGCAAACTGACCCTTTTCCTTGGCGCTGCTTGCATAGGCACCCTCGTTGCTTAGGCTGCACACTTGATGTCACAATAATATCATTGTGGTCTCATCCTTGATTTCTGTCCAAGAGAATTCCTGCCCACGTCGCCGCCGGCGGGTCCCATTTTGCAGATATACACCAAGCGCTCATCAGAAACAGCAGGTAATCCAGAGACCATAGTCGAACACTGGATTTCAGCTCAAAAACTTAAGCTATGCTCAGGAACGTGTTACCAGAGGATGGGCGAATGGACTCAGCCATTGCGGTAGCGACACGGTTTACGCAGGACGCGGTTGACGTGGGAGTCTTGTTGCTCGACGCCCAGGGGGCGCTACTCATCATGGATGATTGCGCCAGCGGGCTGCTTGGGCTCAGCGAAAGCGCCGCCTCCCTCGTTCCCTCCTGCGCCTTGTTCTCTCTCAAGCCGCTGACCTTTGAACAGCACCTCACCCATGCCCGACTCAAGGGAAACTGGCATTTCGAAAGTCTGTCGACCGGTGGCGACACGCTGAGTGTAAAGCTGGACTACAACGCCCAGAAATCCACGTACCTGGTAAAAATCCGCCGCACCGAACACATCCCCATTGCTGAACAGGATTATCGCCTGGCGTTCGACTCCGCCGGTACGGGCTTGGCCTTACTGCGCATGAACGGTGAATGGATCGCTGCCAATCGGATGCTGTGCCAGATGCTTGGCTACACCGAAGAAGAGCTTCGCGCCACGTCGTTCCAGCGCTTGACTCATCCGGACGATGCCGATGTCAGCAAGGACGACCTGCACAGGCTCATCCAGGGACAACGCACGAGCCTGACCCTGGAAAAACGCTACATCCGTAAAGACGGCAGCATCCTCTGGGCACGATTGACAGTCGGCGTCGCCCGTAACCACGATGCCGAGGCGCTTTACTTTGTGTCGCAGCTCGAAGACATCAGCGAGCATCTCGCCTTGCGCCAGGCATTGCTCAATAACGAAAAGAAATACCTGTTACTGGCCAAGAATTCACAGAACATCATCCTTCGCTATAACCGGCTTGGACAGCAGATCTATGCCAATCCCGAGCTTGAACGCGCCCGAAGCTTTCCCAACACTCACATCACGGAACGTACCTCGACGGCCGATCCGCTCGATGAATACTTTGGCACGCAGGTAAAACTCACCTTATCGACCGGCGTGGCAAACACCTTCCTGCTGGAAAGCAGGGATTCGTATTCCGGTCGCTCCGTGGACTACCTGTGCAATCTGACGCCGGAGCACGACGAAACGGGCGAGCTGTGCGGGGTGCTGGTCACAGCCCAGGATGTCAGCGCGCTGCGCCGGCAGGAGCGCGCCGAAAATGCGCGCTCGGCCATTTTCCAGAAGATGGTCACCAACGACACGTTGATCGAGGTGCTACCGCTGCTCAGCACCTACCTGAAGATCCTGACACCCGACTTTGGTAACGCCATGGCTTTCAAGGCAGTGCCTGGCGACGATCCGCTTCGGGCGCCTCCCGTAGACGCCTCCTGGATCGAGACCTGCCTGGCCGAGGACCTCGATCGCCATCCCGAGTTGTTCGAACACCCTCACTTCCTAGCAGACTTGAAAAGCAGTGCCCCTGCTCTCGCGTTCTGCCAGCCCGCCGTGCAGGCAGGTTATCGAGGTTGTTGGGTAGAACCGGTGATCGATAAGAATGGCATCGCGATGGGAGCCATCCTGTTGCTCGTCAGCGGTGAAGCCCAACTGAGCGAGCAGGACCGCAAGCATGCTCGAATGGCCAGCCATATCGGTGCCATTGCGTGGGAACGCCGTTCAGCTCACAGCCACCTGGCCCAGAGCGAACGTCGTTATCGCGAAGTCTTCGACCACTCGCAAGACATGCTTTGCCTGCTCGCCGTGGATGCCGAGCAACAGTTGAGTTGCCTGGAGGCCAATCCCAAGCTGTGCGAGATGCTCGCCAAGCGTCATTCGGACATGATCGGTCAACCGTTGGGCCAGTGTCTGGAAAAAGATGCCGCCAATATCGTCGAGGCTATCTGCCTGCACTGCATTGCCGTGGGTGCCCCCATCGAGCTGGATGCACACCTGCCCTGCGGTCAGCGCTCACTCGTTGTGCACTTCAACCTGGTGCCCGTGGCTGATCCCAATGGACGCCTGCATCGCCTGGTTTGCATTGCTCGCAACATCACCGATATCCGGGAAGCCCAGCGCAACGAACTGGCCCGGCAACAGGAAATCGGCACGTTGGTTGAAAACTCTCCGGACGGCATTGCGCGACTGAGTCCGACGGGAGAACTGTTGTTCGTCAATCCGGCCCTGGAAGCCTGGTTGGATCGCCCGCTCAGCGACTTGCTGCACAGGGATCTACTCGAAATCCTGCCGAAGAACCTGCAAAGCCAATTGTTCCGTGAAGCGGTTATCGAGGCCGTCGAAAAGGGCCAGCCCCTGGAGCACGAATACGCGCTCACCGCGCAACATCGACTGCAACGCGTTTATCACATCAGTCTCGTTCCAGAGCAGAACATCCAGGGGAAAATTGCCACTGTGTTGGCTGTCGTTCGGGATATTTCGCAGCTGCGCCTGGCGGAAATGCGCCTGGCATCGCTCAACAAGCAACTGCGCCAGTTGATGTCCAGTCGTGAGAGTGCGCGGGAAGAGGAACGCAAGCTGATTGCACAGGAAATCCACGATGAGCTTGGACAACATCTGACCGCCATACGCATGGGCACTTCGCTGCTGCGCTTCCAATACGCGGAGCAATTGCCCCAGCTCACCGAACAAGTTGCACGCCTGCTGCAACTGATCGACCAAACGGTGCAGGTGGTCAGGAACATCTCCACCAGCCTGCGTCCTTCCATCCTCAACATGGGCATCGTCGCGTCATTGGAGTGGCTGACCGACACGTTCAGACAGCAATGGGGCATCGACTGCAACCTGGAGATCCATCCGCAGAAAATCTGCCTGGACGATGCCAGTGCCACAGCGGCATTTCGAATCGCCCAGGAGTCGCTGACCAACATTGCCCGGCACGCCGACGCGACTCGGGTCAATATCGCGTTCGAGCAAAGCGATAATGGTTGGTCGCTGGAGATCGCCGACAACGGCAAAGGGTTTGAACAACGTGACCAATCCTCCAAGACCCTCGGCTTGCTGGGAATGCGCGAACGAGGCCTGACCTTGGGAGGCACCACCACCATATCCAGCAGCATTGGCAGCGGCACGACCGTTCAACTGCGTGTACCTGCTTCAAGGAGTCAAGACTCATGATCCGTTTAATGGTGGCCGACGATCACACGATCATGCGCGAAGGCCTCAAGCAATTGTTCGCGCTGGTAAAGGATTTTTCCGTGGTGGCGGAAGCGGAGAATGGTGCCCAGGTTCTGGAGTTGTTGCGCCATACCGATGTCGACGTACTACTGCTGGACATGACCATGCCCGGCGCCAGTGGCGAGGACTTGATCGGTCGCATCCACGCCCATTACCCCAAGCTGCCGATGCTCATCCTGAGCATGCACAACGAAGCTCACATCGCCCAACGCGCGCTGCGCGCCGGAGCCTCGGGCTACATGACCAAGGACCGCGAGCCGGAAGCGCTACTGGCGGCCATTCGCAAGGTGAGCACCGGCGCACGCTACCTCGATCCGCAACTGGCCGAACAGATCGCACTCCAGAGCAGCGGTGTGACGCCCGACAACGCCTCGCAAAGCCTGACTTCACGGGAATTCCAAATCCTGCGCATGCTGGCTCAAGGGCTGAGCGTCAACCAGATCGCCGAGCAACTGGTGATCAGCAACAAAACCGTCAGCACTCACAAGACTCGGTTAATGGAAAAGATGTGCTTCGCCACCAACACCGACCTGGTGCGCTACGCCTTGAATGAAGGGCTGGTCTGAAACGATGGACTCGATTGCCTCAGGCATGACGCTTGGGTGATTCGAATACCTTGAGCGCAGAATCGCCATGATGGAGTTGCAGACGTCCGGTGCCTACATCGAACACCAGGTGGCGATGCCCGCAGCCGCCTACGTGATAGACCCGGCATTGCAACCCATGGGCCTGGATCAGGCTCCTGGCGGCATCGATGTTCTGCTGGCCAATCCCGATGTCGTTGCAGCGTTTCACCCCGGGAAACATGTCAGCCCCGCCAAAAAGGCTCACCTCGAACTGATCGGGCCGAGCCCCCGTCCGATGAATGCATTCGAACAACAGCGCCAACGCATCCGCAGCATAACGACCGTTAAGGCTTCCCACGTCGCGCCGCCCTCGCCGAGGCAACATGTAATGACACATGCCGCCCAACAAGCGTTGCGGATGCCAGAACACCAGTGCCACGCAAGACCCGAGCACAGTGCACAAACGCATCTGGCGCCCTCCAAACGCCACGTCACCAGGCTGCAGGAAGTATTCGATCACCCGAGCCATCTCAAGCACCCGGTTTGCGGTAGATGGAAGGTTTGACCAATTGCAATTCTTCGGTGATGCCATTCAGGCTTTCTGAGTGGCTCACGATGAAGTAGCCGCCTGGCCTCAGGTGCTTGCTCAGGCGTTTCACCACCTCGGACTTGGTGTGGTTATCGAAATAGATCATCACATTGCGCAAGAAAATCACGTCGAACTGCCCCACCGAGGGCAGCGAATTGTTCAAGTTGATCGACGTGAAGGTAATACGTGACGCCAGCGCTCGATCAACCATGAAAATGCCATTGTTGCTGCCCACGCCCCTCAGGCAGTACTTGTTCAACAGCGCCTCGGGAATGCCACGGATACCGTCCAGTGGGTAACGGCCGCACTGGGCTTTCTCCAGCACCCGGGTGCTGATGTCGGACGCGAGGATCTCCCATGGCCGGGTGCCTAGGCTGTCGGCCAAGACCATGGCCAGGGTGTAGGGCTCCTCTCCCGTGGAGCAGGCACCACTCCAGATGCGCACCGGACCATTGCCGCGAAGCTCGGGGAGCACTGCGTCACGCAGGAACTCGAAATGCTTGGGTTCGCGGAAAAAGTAGGTTTCGTTGGTGGTCAGCAGGTCCACCGCCATTTGCAACTCGGTCCGGTCTTTCATCAGCAAGCGGTAATAGCTGCCGTAGGTGGTCAAGTTGAAAAACTGCAAGCGCTTGGCCAGGCGGCCGCTGACCAATTGCTTCTTGGCAGCGGACAAGCTGATCCCGGCAATTTCGTGAATCATTGCCCGGAACTGCTGGAACTCGTTGTCGGAGAGAACGACATTCATGGTTTCAGCTCGCCTGCATCAATGTCCGAATGGTCTAGCGCCGTCCAGTCATCGCTATTGAGCAGGTGCTCGATGTCCAGCAACAGAACGAAATGGTCGCTGAGTTTGCCAATCCCCACTACAAACGCGGGGCTAAGGCGTCCCTGGAGCGCCGGTGCCGGCTCGATCTGCTCGGCCGGTATCTCCAGCACTTCGCTGACCGCGTCCACAATGATGCCCACCAGGCCTGCGACGCCGCTGCCACGGACCTCCAGCATGACGATACAGGTGCGTGGGTTTTCCAGGGTCGGCGCACCGCCAAAACACAGGCCAAGGTCCAGCACGGGAATGGCCGCCCCGCGCAGATTGGTGATGCCTCGCACCGTCGGCGGCGCCATTGGCAACGGGGTTATCAGACCGTATTCGACAATCTCCCGTACGCACAGGGTGCCTACCGCAAACATCTCCCGGCCCACGCTAAAGGTCAGGTACTGTGGCGCTGCCGTCCCTGGGGTCGGCAGGCGCGAGGCGGATATGGACATGGTTCACTCCTCGGGATCCGCCGTAGAGGGCAGCATCCATCTCAAGACAACGTTGGCACGCCTGATCGCTACCGATTAGTGCAACTGGTTGGCGATCTCGTTGACACACAGCACCTGGTCGATCTGAAGCACGGTCAGGAAGGTTCCTCGCACCTTGACCATCCCTCGAATGAAGTCTTCACGGATCCGGTTGCCGATCGCTGGAGCGGCCTTGATGTCGGCCAGGTCGATCTCCATCACCTCCCCGACCGAGTCGACGACGATGCCCAACACTTGCGGCTCGTCCTCCTGCACCAGCTCCAGGATAACGATGCAGGTCCTGATACCTTGCTGCGTGGCGCCCTTGCTAAAGCGCGCCTGCAGATCGATCACCGGTACCACCGAACCGCGCAGGTTGATCACCCCCCGGATAAAATCCGGCATCATCGGCACGCTTGTGACCTGGCCGTACTCGATGATCTCCCGCACGCATAAGGTGTCGATCGCATAGACATCTCTGGCGGACACGAACGTCAGGAACTGCAGGAACTCACTGTCGCTCGGACTCTGCGGCACTTGCTCGAAATGGCTCAAGACTGCAGGTTCCATGGCTCAACTCCCGAAGCGAATGAAACCGCCTTCCTGGGCATGCTCACTGCTTTGCATGCTACCCAGGCTGGAAGAAGCGGCCCGCGGTACGGCAGACACCGCAGCCCGACCGTGCAGGGTGAAGAACCCCATCAATTCCTGCAGTTGCTCGGCCTGGCTGCTCATTTCTTCGGCGGTGGCGGCCAGTTCCTCGGAGGCCGAGGCGTTTTGCTGGGTGATCTGGCTCATCTGCGACATGGCGGTATTGATCTGCTCCGAGCCGATGGATTGTTCTTCAGAAGCCGCGGAAATCTCTTGGACCAAATCGGAGGTCTTGGTAATCGAGGGTACGATTTCATCCAGCAGATTGCCGGCCCGCTCAGCCAGGGCGACACTGCTCTTGGCCACCTGGCCTATTTCCTGTGCCGCGACCTGGCTGCGTTCGGCGAGTTTGCGCACCTCGGCGGCAACCACCGCAAAGCCCTTGCCGTGCTCGCCGGCACGGGCCGCTTCGATGGCGGCGTTGAGCGCCAACAGATTCGTCTGGTAGGCAATCGAATCGACGATCCCGATCTTCTCGGCGATGGTTTTCATGGCCGAAACGGTGTCCTTGACCGCCTGCCCGCCCTCACTCGCTTCCCTGCTCGCCTTGCCGGCCATGCCATCGGTCACTTTGGCATTCTCGGTGTTCTGGGAGATCGACGCTGACATCTGCTCCATCGACGCCGACGTCTCTTCAACCGATGCAGCCTGTATCGAAGCCGCCTGGCTGATGCTTTGGGCCGTGGCGGAAATTTCTTCCGAGGCGCTGGACAGCGAGTCAGCGGAGCTGCGCACCTCACCAATGATCTGCGAGAGCTTGCCCACCGTTTCGTTGACCGCGTGCTTCAGGTCTTGCAGGCTGCCCTGGTAATCACCCTTGACGCTGCGAGTCAGATCGCCATTGGACAGCGCCACCATGACCTCCATCGCCTCGCTGAGCGGGGCAACGATCGAGTCCAGCGTGCTGTTGATCCCAGCCACTATCCGGCGGAAATCCCCTTGATGGCGGGTACTGTCCGCCCGGGTGTCGAGCTTGCCGATCATGGCGTTCTCACTCAGCATCTGGGTGTCTTCGATCAGCGCCTGGATGTTGCTGCGCAGTTGTTCGATGTTGTCGTTGATAAAAGCTTTCTTGCCGGGGAAGCGGGCCAATGGTGCCGACAGATCCCCTTCGCCGAAGGAGCGTATGCACGCCATGGCTTGTTTTTTCACGCTGATATGGCCATTGACCATGTCGTTGATACCCTGGGCGATCTGACGGTACGAGCCCTGGAATCGCTGGACGTCGATCTGCACATCAATGTCGCCTTTCTCATGTTCGTCCGACATGTGACGCATCTCTTCGATCAACGCCATGATGGTGCTGCGAAGATGCTCGATGGTGACGTTGATGAAGGCTTTCTTGCCGGGGAACGCTTGCAGCGGGGCCTGCAGATCGCCTTCGCTGATCGACTTGATACAGGCCATGGCTTGCTTCTTGACGCTGATATGCCCGCTGACCATATCGTTGATGCCTTGGGCCATCAGCCCATAGCTGCCAGCAAAGCGTGCCGCATCGATCTGCACATCGATGTCGCCTTTGTCGTGCTCCGCGGACATGTGATTCATTTCGCCGATCAACTGATTCAAAGTCCCGCTCAGACGGTCCATGGTCCCCATCAGTCCGGTACGTTCAAGACCATGGTTGCCGCCCTGCACGTCCAACTGACCGGCCACGAATCGCTCGGCCAGCAGCCGTACATCGTCGGGTTCACCCCCCAACGTGCTGAGCAACCGGCGTACCAGGAAGAAGCCGATCAGGCCGATCACCAGCAAGGTGGCGCCGCCGACCAAGGTTATGCTGTAGATCGCCGTCCGTTCGGTCGAGGCCGCGATCGCCGCGCCTTTACTTCCCAGGTCCAGGTTGTACTGACGGATATCAGCCAAGGCGGAAGTCACCTTTTCACGCGTCACTTCCAAGTCGACCAACAGACTGCGGGCTTCCGGGGCTGCATTCCTGAGGGCGTTGTCGAAACGCTCCACGCCCCGATTGTATTCATTGACCGTGCTGCGCAAGGCGCTGAGCAGCGCTGCATCACGATCGTCGGAGATGAACGCTTTCTGATAGCGATCCAGTGCCTGGAGCACCGATTCCTTATCGCTCTGCCGAGGACTGCCGGCAGGTCCGGACAGGTTCTGCCATTGCCGGCTGTGGTCGTCCGCCAGGGACAAGGCCACTTCATCCAGCAACTGCAGGCTGGGCACCGTATTGACTTGCGCATAGCTGGCAGTGGTCCTGACCCCGCCCATCAGATAAAGACAGAGGCCGACCAGGATCAGGATGCCCAACAGAGCTGAGGCGACCAGCAGCGAGATATTTTTCTTGACGGTCATGATGCTGTACTCCAGGGAAAACTATTGAGTCAATTCAGGGCTGAGGAGCGTGCCGTGCGACTGCTGGCTGGCGACTTGCCCTAGTAGTTTGGGAATATCCAGGATCAACGCTACTGCTCCGTTCCCCAGGATGGTGAAGCCGCCCAGTCCATGAGCTGTACCGAAAATCTTGCCCAACGGCTTGATCACCGTCTGGAATTCCCCCAGTAATTGATCGACCACCAGGCCTACCCGCATCCCGGCGTAATGCACGACCACAATGTTTTCACGGCCATGATTAGGCTCATCGATGGCAAACATCTCGCGCAGGCGCAGGACTGGAAGTACCGAGCCTCGCAAGTCCAGGAAATCCTGGTGGCTGCAGTCGTCCGTCGAAAGCTCGATGCACTCCTCGACCAGGTCCAGCGGCACGACATAAGAGGCACTGCCCACACCGATCAGGAAGCCATCGATGATGGCCAGGGTCAGCGGCAGGCGGATACGCACCGTGGTCCCCACCCCCTCCTCGCTTTCCAGATTGACCGAGCCTCGCAGGGCGACGATGTTCCGCTTGACCACGTCCATCCCCACCCCGCGCCCGGACAGGTTGCTGACCTGATCGGCGGTGGAAAAACCGGGTTCGAAAATCAGATTGAGAATGTCGCCGTCAGCCAACTGTTGCCCTTCGACAATCAGTCCACGCTCCATTGCCTTGGCAAGGATGCGTTGCTTGTTCAGGCCACCGCCGTCGTCACTGACTTCAATGACGATACTGTTTGCCTCGTGATAGGCGTTGAGGCGAACCGTACCCTGCTCCGGCTTGCCGCGGGCGCGGCGCAGTTGCGAGGGTTCGATGCCGTGGTCCATGGCATTGCGCACCAGGTGGGTCAGGGGATCGCCTATGCGTTCGACCACGGTCTTGTCCAGCTCGGTCTCCGCCCCAAGCACCTGCAAGGCGATGTCCTTGCCCAATTCCTTGGATACATCGCGCACCACCCGCTGGAAGCGGTTGAAGGTGCCGCCGATCTGCACCATTCGCAGGGTCAGGGCACAGTCGCGCACCTCCTCGACAAGACGCGAGAGCGAGCTGGTCGATTCGATCAGCTCGCCAATTCCGCTCTGGATGGCCCCCAGATGGGCACCGGCACCGGCGATGATCAGCTCGCCCACCAGGTTGATCAATTGATCCAGCTTGCCCGCGTCGACGCGAATCAGATTGCCTTCGGCTGGACGCGCCTCCTTCGCCCCCCGGCTCTTGCCCGCATCGTCGCGAGCCACCTGGTCTGGCGCCGCGGGAGGCATCGCGACGGTCGCCGAATCAGTCGAGGCCGGACTCGCCAGCCAACCTTCACGAGTCACGGAGCCACAGGCGATAAAGGCCTCGATCATGGCATCGGGTTCAGCGTCGAGGCGGCCAATCAGGGCCCGGAAACCGGTCAGGTCGCCATTGCACGGCAGCACGCAGATCTGGCTACCCTCGCGGACGAAGTCGAAGGCACCTTCGATGATCGCCTGGTCGGCGTCACTGACAAACCCAAGCTCAAACCCCAGGTAACAGGTTTCCGGCTCCATGGTCGAGATATCCGGCATGCCATCGGTGATGCACACGACCGCGCTGACTTGACCGAAGGTGTTGAGGTAGCGCAGCAACGACAGCGGGTCCATACCGTTGCGCAGGACGTCGGGGGAAAGGCGCAGAGACAAGTGCCAACGCGCGGAACACGCCGGTTGCGCCGGCTCAGCCGTTGCCAGGGGCTGCACCGCCTCGTGACGGTGCTCCAGGTAGCCGTTCAGACGCTCCACCAACGCCGCCCCCTGCCGTTCATGCTCGGCGGTCATGCCTTGCAGGTCGCCGTGGCAGTCCAGCAAGTCAATCAGCGTGCACAGGTGGTCTCGCACTTCCAGGAACAAGGCACTCAGCGACTCGTCCACCCGCAGTTCATGGCCACGGACCCGATCCAGCACGCTTTCGGCCACATGGGTAAAAGCAACGATCGGCGTGAAGCCGAACAGGCCGGCAGAACCTTTGATGGTATGGGCGACGCGAAACAGCGCATTGATTGTGTCGGCATCATCCGGCGTCTGTTCGACCTGCAACAGGGCATCTTCCATCAGGAGCAGCAGCTCCTGGCTTTCGGCGATGAACGTCCGTAGCACGTCGTCCAGATTCATGGGCGAACTCATGGTTTCAACCTCTCTGCTGACGAGTCGGAGCCGACTCGTCGAAAAAGCTGTGCAATCCACTCATGTCCAGTGCATCCAGCACGGCTGTGCTGGGATTGCTCAGCAGCAGGCTGGAGCCATGGCGCAGTGACTCCTGTTTGATCAGCACCAGTAGCTGGAGTCCGGCGGTATCCATTTCGTCCACGCCGCCCAGATCCATCTCGACCTCCTGAGCCAGGGGAAACAGCTCCAGCAACAGGTCTTTGCGTTCGGTGGCGGTGTAAATGGTCAGGGGTCCTTCGAGAACCAGGATTCGACGCAGACTTGCGGTGGTATTCGTCATGACAATCTCCTTTCCAGGGACTCTGGCGGCGCTACGGCATGATCAGTTTGGAGACGGCCGCAAGCATCTGAGCCGGTTGGAAGGGCTTGACCATCCAGGCCTTGGCGCCGACGGCCTGGCCCTGTTGCTTCATGCCATCTCCGGTCTCGGTGGTCAGCATGATCACCGGCGTGAACTTGTAGGCCGGCAGTTGTTTGGCGGCCTTGACGAAGCTCAGGCCGTCCATGTTCGGCATGTTCACGTCGCTCACAATCAAATGGATCTTGCGTCCGTCGAGCTTGGTCAGCGCGTCGCGACCGTCGACACCTTCGATGACTTCGTATCCAGCGCCTTTCAAGGTGATGCTCACCACTTGGCGAATGGAGGCAGAGTCATCGACAATCAGGATGGTTTTGCCCATGGGGGAAACTCCTAGAAAAAAGTGATCTCGGATGAAGTGCTGCTCACCACAGGCTTACCGTGATGGATCGCGTGCTGTTCAGGCATGGTGTAGGTGCTTGCCAATTCCTCGAGCCAGGTGTTCGCGATGATCGGCGCTGGCGTGCCACCGGCGAGTGCGAGTTGCTGGCGCTCGACGAGATGCCCGTGCAGCTTGAGCAGATCGTTGTTGACCAGCGAAAGCATCTGGCCCACTCGATCCTGGAATTGCAAAGCGACCAGCACCCCCGATATTTCGGTGGCAACGTTTTCGCTCTGCTGCTGAAGACTGCTGCTGGTATCGACGATGGCCTGGGCGTTGTGCCGGAAGTGCTCGATCACCTGGGACACCAGTTGTTCTGAGTGAGCCAGGGTTTGTGAGTCCTGCTGTGCCTGGTACCGAGAAAGCTCGACAGTGCGGGAGATGGCGGCATTGACGGTGTTGACCGTTTCGCTGATTTTCTGCCCCGTCTGCCCGGAGAGGCTGGACAGCTTGCGCACTTCATCCGCCACGACCGCGAAGCCGCGACCGGCATCGCCTGCCCGAGCCGCTTCAATGGCGGCATTGAGCGCCAGCAGATTGGTTTGCCGGGCAATGTCACCGACGAACTGGGCCATCTCCTGCAGTTGGGAAGTGAAGTCGGAAAGGAGCAATACCTCTTTGAGCTCCGACTCCTTGCGCAACAGCGCATCGCGCAGGGCTACCATGATCGAATCCAGGTCCCGCTGGCCCACTTCAAGTATGTCCAGCAGCCGTGCTCCCGAACGCTGGCCGGCGCCCTGGGAGGCAGATGCACTGATGTCCCCCGACAACGTCGCGAATCGGCTACTCAGCTTGAAAATCGATTCTTCACTGAGGATCCGTGCGGCATCGATCTGGTGGCTCCAGATCGGCAGTACCTGCGCGCACACTTCGCCCAACCCATCATCAGGTGAGGCGGTCGAAGAAAACCGAGATGGCTGATCGTCGCCTTGTCCGGCGCATTGCCGGGCGCTCAATAAACGTTGGGTCCACACGCCCATCAGCAACGAGCCAAACAAGACCGGTACGCAACTGGCTGCACTGCGCAAGCTGAAGTCCGCGTTGAACAGCATCACGACGCAACCGAGCACGCCCGTCAAACCCGCGGGTAGCATCAAGATCAGGGGGGAGGAAATTACCTGTCCTTTCACCTTCATCTCTCCAGTTCAGTGCGGATCCGACCGGACCCCGCGCAAGACACCCACCACCGGGTGCTCGGTTTTGTTGGCCTGGAGAAACAATGGCTAAATAATGGCAATCAAACTATCGGAGCATCCTTATTTCCATCTAAGGATTGCGGCTTTGCGGTAGGAAAATTCCTAGCTGACCGCTACAGGCACGCTGAACAACGGCCCAAAAAAAACCAGCGACAAGCGCTGGTTGAAAACTACAGACTCGCACAGGTCAGCCAAATCGAGACGCCTCACCCGGTCCTTGGCCCATCCAGAGTGCTTCGAGGTTCTTGAAACCCCAGGCTTTCTCTGATTCGAAGTTGACAATGCTGTCTTGCCCACAGGCCAGATCAATACATTCGGGAGGCAACGGCGTACGACTCGACACCGAATAGAACACCTTCACCCGGGGCGTGAGCAAACACCCGGCATGCTGCTCCATCACCACCGCCAACCGGTTGCTTTGAAGCCGTACCAACGCACCCACCGGGTAGATACCAATGCATTTGACGAAGGCATGAAGCACTTTCTCATCAAAATGCCCGGCCCATCCCGCCATCTTTCGAATCGATTCGGCGGGCCCCCAGCGATCCCGATAAGGACGGTCAGAGGTCACGGCGTCATACACATCACAGACAGCCGCCATACGGGCAAACAGACTGATCTGGGTGCCACATAACTTATGGGGATAGCCGCTGCCGTCGACCTTCTCGTGGTGATGCAGACAAACGTCCAGCACCCGGGGAGTGAAATGCGTACTGTCCGCCAGCATCCTGGCCCCCGCCTCCGGGTGCGTGCGCATTGTCGTATGTTCGCTGTCATTCAGTGGCAAGGGTTTCGCCAGGATCGCCGTGGGTATGGCCATCTTGCCCACGTCATGCAGCAAGCCCGCCAGCCCGGCCTCTTGAACCAGGAGCGGCGGCAAGTCCAACTGACGTGCCAGACCAATCATCAACCCACAGACCGCCACGGAATGCATGTAGGTATATTCATCTGCGACCTTGAGGCGCACGAGGCTGAGTAATGCGTCTGGATGACGTAGCAGTGAGTCGGAGATTTCACCCACCATGTCCGTGACTCGATCCAACTGAACGATCCGGCCCATCCGTAAGTCGCCGAACATCTCCATGACCGCAGTCTTGGATCTGGCGCACAGCTTCACCGCCTGCACTAGCTCTTCACTCATTGCCACCCGCGGACGCGGACCGGACGCTTCCGAGCACGATCGGCTCGAGGAGCAAGGGGACTGCAGGGCATCTTGCCCAGACTGAACAACGGCTTCATCAGGCACAGGGGCGGGTTCGGCCCCCCCTTTGGACGGGTCAATCCACGCACCGACAGCGCCTGATGCAAGGACTCTGTCCAGTACCACCTCATTTTGGATCAGAAAGCTTTCATTCCAGAACGCACGTTCTTCAGAGGATCTGGCCAGCTTCTGGATATACATGCCTACGCAAAGATCAGCCACATCGATATATGTCAGCACGATGCAAATCTCGCTCTGTACGCGACCACCTTCCCTGAATTGCCGGATGCAATAACCAAGCGTGGTGGGCTTGGGGACGCATCAGGATGCCATCCTGGCCCTCAAATAATAGCCAGGAGCCACTACCCCCTAGAATCAGAGCAATCTTATTTAGGACTAGGAATTACAGATGGGCGAGTAGGAATTATCCTACCCGGCGCCCCGCTCAAAGGTTCGCTTCGCGTCACGCACCCGAGCAGGGGCCGTATGCGGTAGTGCCGCACGTACGGACCTGTGCGGGGGTGGCAGGTCACGGCTACCTCTACTGCGGAAACTTCCGACAGTTCTCTGCGTCCATCACCCGCATGGCCACACTGGCTGACAGCGGCCGCATTGATATGGCACTGGTGGAGAAAGAGCTGGAACGACTGCGCACGGATTCGGCAGATACCGACCGCCTAGGACGTCGCGCACAAAAACACCACTCACTCACGGAGCACCATGCGCTACTTCAATTTCTGCATTTAAGAAACAGATCCTTAACGCAGATCAACATAGCGACTCTCACTCCGGCCCTATCCTCCCTCAGCACCAATCTTCGCTGAGACCTGAGAGGCAGGGATGAATGACCTAACCGGCAAGTGGCTTAAACGAGGGGCTCTGGGGAGCTTGGCTCTCATGGCCGTCCTGGGTGCCTGGTATTTGTTCAAACCCGCCCCTGTAGACCCCGATTTCGCCACCGGCAACGGGCGGATTGAAGCCACCGAAGTCGATGTAGCGAGCAAACTGGCCGGGCGTATCAGCACCATTCTGGTGGCCGAGGGCGAGCAGGTCGTCGCCGGTCAGGTGCTGGCGCGCATGGATACCCAGGCGTTGCGAGCCGAACTGCTCCAGGCCCAGGCCCAGTTACAGCGGGCCCGTACCGCCAAACTCACCGCAGCCGCGCTCGTCGCGCAACGGGAAAGCGAAAAGGTTACCGCGCGGGCGGTGGTTGCCCAGCGCCAAGCTGAAATGATTGCCACACAGAAGCGCTTTGCCCGCACGGAAATCCTCGTGAGCCGCAACGCCCTCGCCCGCCAGCAGCTGGATGACGACCGCGCGCTGCTCGACAGCGGTCAGGCCGCGCTGGCGGCAGCCAACTCACAAGTATTGACGGCCCAGGCCGGGATCGAAGCCGCCAAATCTCAAGTCGAGGAGGCCCAGGCCAGCATCGAGGCGGCAGCCGCGACCGAGCAACGCTTGCAGGCGGACCTGGCCGATACCGAGCTCAAGGCGCCTCGCGATGGACGGGTGCAATACCGCATCGCCGAAGAAGGCGAAGTAATTCCCGCTGGAGGCAAGGTCCTGAACCTGGTGGACCTGAGCGACGTGTACCTGACGTTCTTTTTGCCGACTCAGCAGGCCGGTCGGGTGGCTATCGGCAGCGAAGTGCACGTGATCATTGATGCCGTGCCGCAATACGTGATCCCTGCCACTGCCAGCTACGTGGACAGTGTTGCGCAATTCACGCCGAAGACGGTGGAAACCACCAGTGAACGGGAAAAGCTGATGTTCCGTATCAAGGCGCGGATAGACCCCGAACTGCTGCGCAAGCACCTCAGCCAGGTGAAAACCGGCGTACCTGGCGTGGCCCATGTTCGGCTGAACCCTCAAGCCCAATGGCCAGCAGCACTGAAAATCAAGGTGCCAGAATGACCGACGGGTTCGCTTGGGCAGCACGCCTGCAGGACGTGGGGTTGCGGTACGGCAAGACCATCGCCCTGGACAGCGTCACAGTGGATATTCCCGCCACCGCCACCGTCGGCCTGATCGGCCCGGACGGTGTCGGCAAGTCCAGCCTGTTGGGGTTGATCGCAGGGGCCCGGACCGTACAGCAAGGACGCCTGACTGTGTTGAACGGCGATATAGCCAACGCCCGTCATCGTGAAGCCCTGTGTCCCCGCATTGCCTACATGCCACAGGGTTTGGGCAAGAATCTCTACCCGACCCTGTCCGTACTTGAGAACCTGGATTTTTTTGCCCGCCTGTTCGGGCAGGGCCGGCATGAACGTCGGCAACGCATCGATGCCTTGTTGGCGAGCACCGGGCTGACCCCTTTTGCGGATCGCCCGGCAGGTAAGTTGTCGGGAGGCATGAAGCAGAAGCTGGGGCTGTGTTGTGCGCTGATTCACGACCCCGACCTGCTGATTCTTGATGAGCCCACGACCGGCGTCGATCCCTTGGCGCGTAATCAGTTCTGGGCGTTGATTGCCGACCTGCGAACCCGCAGGCCCCATATGAGCGTGCTGGTGGCCACGGCCTACATGGAAGAGGCTGAGCGCTTCGATCACTTGCTGATGATGGACGCCGGCAAGGTATTGACCTGTGGTTCACCTGCGCAAATCCTCCAGCGAACCGAATGTCAGGACCTGGAAGCAGCGTTCATCGCCCTGCTGCCACCCGACCGTCGACAGGGCCACACACCGCTGGTGATCACGCCGCGCGTCGAACACTCTGGACAGCCGGTGATCGCCATCGAGGCCCGGGAACTGACCTGTCGCTTCGGCGCATTCACAGCAGTGGACAGCGCCAGTTTTCGCATCGAGCGCGGAGAGATCTTCGGTTTCCTGGGCTCCAATGGCTGCGGCAAGTCCACCACCATGAAAATGCTGACCGGCTTGTTACCGGCCACCTCCGGGCAGGCCTGGCTGTTCGGCAAACAAGTCGACCCGAAAGACCTCAAGACCCGACAGCGGGTGGGGTACATGTCTCAAGGCTTCTCCCTCTATAACGAGCTGACGGTACGGCAGAACCTGGTGCTGCATGCGCAGTTGTTCCATGTACCCAGGGATGAAATTGACAGCCGCGTTCACGAGGCCGCCGAACGTTTCGGCCTGAAACAGAACCTTGACGCCCTTCCCGACCGGTTGCCGTTGGGTATCCGCCAACGCCTGTCGCTGGCGGTGGCGCTGATCCATAAACCCGACGTGCTGATCCTCGACGAGCCCACCTCCGGGGTAGACCCCATCGCTCGTGACACTTTCTGGCAGCACTTGCTCGACCTGTCGCGCAATGACGGTGTGACTATATTCATCTCCACTCATTTCATGAACGAGGCGCAGCGCTGCGACCGAATATCATTCATGCATGCCGGACGGGTACTGGTCAGCGGCGCGCCCGAGCAACTGATCATTGAGCGGGGGTTGGCCAGCTTGGAGCAAACCTTCGTTTCATACCTGGAGCAAGCCGCCGGCAGCGAGGCAACCCCAGCGCAGTCCGAGAACCCGAGCAAGCAATCACCCGGTATCGAAACGCCGCCCGAGGCACCCTCCAAGTCGCGCCGCAACAGCTTCAGCGGCCTGCGAATGCTCAGTTACGCCCAACGCGAAACCATGGAAATCCGCCGCGACCCGATCCGCCTGACATTGGCGGCGCTGGGCACGGTATTGCTGATGTTCATCATGGGTTACGGCATCAGCCTGGACGTCGAAGACCTGTCGTTTGCGGTCCTGGACCGAGACCAGACCACCACCAGCCTGGCCTATGTCCGCAGTTTTTCCGGGTCGCGCTATTTTATCGAACAACCCGAGCTGCTTGACTATGCCGACCTGGAGACCCGCTTGCAAAGCGGTTCAACCACCCTGGCGCTGGAAATCCCGCCCAATTTCGGCCGCGACCTCAAGCGCGGCCGCCAGCCCACGGTAGCCGCTTGGGTGGACGGTGCGATGCCCATGCGCGCACGCACGATAGAGGGTTATGTCAACGGCTTGCACAGCGGCTACCTGGCAGAGCTCGGCTATAACGGAGCGGCGCTGGCCAACGTGGAAGTGCGTTACCGCTACAACCCGGATGTGGAAAGCCTGCAAGCCATGGTGCCGGCAATTATTCCGCTGTTGTTGATGATGATCCCGGCCATGCTCACTGCATTGGGGGTGGTACGGGAAAAGGAGATGGGCTCGATCATCAACCTGTATGTCACGCCCGTGACCCGGCTGGAGTTCCTACTGGGAAAACAGCTGCCCTACGTCGCCATGGGCATGCTCAACTTTTTACTGATGTGTGCCTTGGCCGTCTGGGTGTTCGGCGTGCCGCTCAAAGGCAGTCTCTGGGTGCTGAGCCTGGGGGCGTTGCTGTATGTCGGCACCTCCACGGGGTTGGGGCTGTGGTTGTCGACGTTCATGAACAGCCAGATTGCGGCCGTCTTCGGCACCGCCATTGCCACCCTGCTGCCGGCCATTCAGTTTTCCGGATTGATCAACCCCGTTTCCTCACTGGAGGGTTTCGGCGCCCTGGTCGGCAAGGTGTATCCCACCGCGCAGTTTCTGACGATCAGCCGAGGGGTGTTCTCAAAGGCGCTGGAGTTGCAGGCGCTGGCGCCTTATTTCCTGCAACTGCTGGTGACGGTGCCGATCCTGATTGGCCTGAGTGTGCTCTGCCTGCACAAACAGGAGCGCTAGCCATGCACAGTCTCTTGAACATCCTGCGCCTGGGCATCAAGGAGTTCCGCAGCCTGTACCACGACCGGGCGATGCTGATCCTGATCGTCTGGGCCTTCTCGTTCGGCATCTACACTGCCGCCTCGGGCATACCCGAGGCGTTGCACCACGCGCCGCTGGCTATCGTCGATGAAGATCACTCGCAACTCTCCGAACGATTGAACGCGGCTTTTCAACTGCCCTACTTCTTGCCTCCAGCGAAAATCAACAGCCAGCAAGTCGATGCGGGCATGGACAGCGGTCGTTATACGTTCGCCCTTGATATTGCGCCTGACTTTCAGCAGGACGTCCTCGCTGGACGCCGTCCAAGCCTGCAGCTCAACGTCGATGCCACCCAGATCGGCCAAGCCTTCACAGGCGCAGGCTATATCCAGACCATCGTTGCCACTGAAGTCGGCAAATTCGTCCAAAGCTTGCGCGATGCTCCACGCCCCCCGATGGGCTTGGCCATGCGCATGCAGTTCAATCCCAACCTGACCCAGGCCTGGTTCACCTCGGTGATGCAACTGATTGATTACATCACCATGGTGTCGATCATCCTCACGGGTGCAGCACTGATTCGAGAACGTGAGCACGGTACCCTGGAACATTTGCTGGTTATGCCCCTACGGGCGTTCGAGATCATGTTGGCCAAGGTCTGGTCCATGGGTCTGGTGGTGCTGCTGGCCACCGCTTTTGCCATATGGGTGATCGTCCAGGGCTGGTTGGCCGTGCCCATCAGCGGCTCCATCGGCTTGTTCCTGCTCGGCACCGCGCTGCACTTGTTTGCAACCACCTCCATCGGTATCTACCTGGGCACCGTGGCGCGCTCCATGCCTCAATTAGGGCTGCTGAGCATTTTGATCCTGCTGCCGCTCCAGTTGCTTTCCGGCGGGGCCACTCCACGCGAAAGCATGCCGCAGCTCGTGCAGAACCTGATGCTGGCCGCCCCCACCACACACTTCGTCAGCTTCGCCCAAGGCATTTTGTACCGGGGTGCGGGACTGGCGATTGTCTGGCCGCAATTCCTGGCGATTGCTTCGATCGGCATGCTGTTTTTCATAGCGGCATTACTGCGATTTCGCCGTGCAATCTCGCAGATGGCTTGAGGCTCCGTGGAAAAGCCGATTACCGCGTTGTGTGCTCGCTTGAGCCTTATTGATTTAGCTCAATGTCACTGCGTCGCTCAGGCGTAAAAAAAGCAGGCCGGGTATTTAACGGCTCCGCGTTTTCCACCGTTGCATGGAGGATCCTGAAATGAGCGACTTGAGCCTGCGAAACACTCTTCTCGAAGCACTCGAGTTCCAACCTGATATCAACGCCGCAAATATAGGCGTGGCCGTGGACAACGGCGTCGTCACCCTTTCTGGGCACGTCAGTAGCTTCGCCCAGAAAATCAGCGCGGAACGTGCCGTCAAGGGCGTCAAAGGGGTGCGCGCCGTGGCTGAGGAAATACAGGTCAGACCGAACCAGAACTCCGGTACGACAGATGACGTCATTGCCAATCGCGCGCTGAACATTCTCAACTGGAGCTCCGATGTCCCTGAAGGCGACATCAAGCTGGTCGTGCACAATGGCTGGGTCGCTCTGGAAGGTGAAGTGGATTGGCAGTACCAGAGGGAGGCTGCTGAGCGAGCAGTGTTCAAACTATCCGGCGTGGTGGGTGTGAAAAACCGACTCACCCTACGACCACAGGCGGATGCAGGCGATATCCAGCGTCGTATCGAGGATGCCCTCAAGCGGAGTGCCGAACTCGATGCCAAACAGATTCACGTCAAGGTCGACGGCGATGTGGTAAGACTCGACGGCAAGGTCCATTTATGGAGTCAACGCCGATCAGCGGAGCGGGCAGCCTGGTCTGTGCCTGGAGTCAGAGAGGTGGACGATCATTTATTGCTGGTCTGATCGGGGCTGCGAAGCGCCGCGTGCCTCCCATCTTTGTGACTGGCTTGAAGGATCGCAACCCATCGCTGAATCGACAGCCGGTAGGATTTAGGCGACAAAAAACAGGCACGGTTCTGAGTCGGTCTTCTATGCTTGCTCCAATTAAAGGAATTTTTCCCTATGGTCGAGCTGGAATCGCGCCTTTTGAAGGTACATGCCCTCCGAACCGCTTGCTCAAACTGCAGCGTGCTGGAACTGTGCCTGCCAATCGGCCTTACGGGCGATGAGGTCGAGCGCCTCGACACCCTGATCACCCAGCGGCTCAAGGTCAAGAAAGGCGCGGCGCTGTATCGCACCGGCGACCCATTGCGCTCGTTGTATGCGGTGAGAGTGGGCTTCTTCAAGACCAGCGTTCTTTCGGTAGACGGTCGCGAGCAAGTCACCGGTTTCCAGATGCAAGGCGAAATGCTCGGCCTGGACGCTATCAGCAGCGATCACTACGCCTGTAATGCCATTGCCCTGGAAGACAGCGAAGTCTGCCCGCTGCCTTTCAACCTCCTGGAAAAACTGGCCCACGACCTACCCTCGCTACAACACAACCTGAACAAGCTCCTGAGCCAGGAAATCGTGCGCGACCACAGTATGCTGTTGATGCTCGGCAACATGAGCGCCGACGAACGCCTGGCGGCGTTCCTGTTGAACCTGTCGCAACGGCTCAGTATGCGCGGCTATTCCTCGCGGGAGTTTGTCCTGCGCATGAGCCGAGAGGCGATCGGCTCCTACCTGGGCCTGCGCCTGGAAACGATTTGCCGGGGCATCGCCCACCTGCGCCAGGAGGAACTGGTGGACATGCGTGGACGCAATGTCACGATCCTGGACCTGCCCGGGCTCAAGCAGAAGGTCGTCGGTTGCCACCGTCATGCCGAGCTGTAATGCCTGCCTTGCATCACATCTGATCTACATCAATACCCCCTTGCGCCTCCAGGCCGACATTAAGACGTAGCGTTCGAACCTTTGTATCGACGAAGGTTACCGAACCTCCCGTCTCATGGAGGCTTAGATCATGGCAACACAACTGCACGGTACAGAACCGCTCGTCCCGACCGTCAAACCTCATCCTCTGGCTGGCAGTTTGCGCAAGATCGAGCCCCGACGCCTGTCGCTGAGCCTGTTGGTCGCCCTGGTTGTCGGCTCGATGATTGGCAGCGGCATCTTCAGCCTGCCCCAGAACATGGCGGCCAGCGCCGGCGCCGGCGCGATCCTGATCGGCTGGCTCATCACTGGCGTGGGCATGCTCTCGCTGGCCCTGGTTTACCAGACGCTCTCCAACCGCCAGCCGGAACTGGACAATGGTGTATTCGCCTATGCTCGTGCGCTGGGCGGCGAATTCCTGGGGTTCAATTCAGCATGGGGCTATTGGATCAGCGCCTGGATCGGCAACGTCAGTTACCTGGTGATCCTGTTCGCTGCCCTCAGTTACTTCTTTCCGGTATTCGGCGAAGGCAACAACAAAGCCGCGATTGCTGGCGCGTCCATCGTGTTGTGGGCGCTGCATTGGATGATCCTGCGCGGAATGCGCACCGCCGCCAAAGCCAACGCCATGACCACGATCGCCAAAGTGGTGCCGCTGCTGCTGTTCATCGGCCTGGTCATTGCCGGCTTCTCCAAGGACACCTTCCTGACGGATTTCTGGGGCGCACCGGCACTGGGCAGTACACTGGACCAGGTCAAGAGCACCATGCTGGTGACCGTCTGGGTGTTCATTGGTATCGAAGGCGCCAACGTATTTTCTGCCCGGGCAGCCGAGCGGGCTGATGTCGGCCGAGCCACCGTGATTGGCTTCATCCTGACATTGCTGTTGCTGATCGCTGTTTCCCTGCTGTCGCTGGGCATTCTCAGGCAACCCGAACTGGCCGCCCTGAAGAACCCTTCCATGGCAGGAGTGCTGGAAGTGGTTGCCGGGCCCTGGGGTGCTGTGCTGATCAGCATCGGCCTGATTGTGTCGGTGGGTGGTGCGTTGCTGGCCTGGACGCTGCTCGCGGCCGAATCGGTGTTCACCCCAGCCAAGGAAAAGGTCATGCCCCGACTGCTGGCCAGCGAAAATCAACAGGGCGCACCTGCCAACGCGCTGTGGATCACCAACGGCTGCATTCAACTGTTCCTGTTGCTGACCCTGTATTCGAGCGCCAGCTACCTGGCCCTGATTTCACTCGCCACCTCGATGATCCTGTTGCCTTACCTGTTCAGTGGCCTGTATGCACTGAAAATGACCTGGCAAGGCCAGACCTACGCCAGTCATCGTGGGCTGCAACTGCGCGACATGACCATCGCCGTGGTCGCGACGGGCTATTGCGTCTGGCTGCTCTACGCCGCCGGCCCCCGGTACATGCTGCTCAGCGCCCTGCTCTATGCCCCCGGTTCGCTGATTTACCTGAGCGCTCAACGGGCCAGAACCGACCGTGCCCTTAATGGCTTCGGCTGGAGCCTGCTGCTGGTGATCTGGGTGGCAGCCATCTTTGCCGGTTGGATGCTCTGGTCCGGCCAGCTGTCTTTGTAGGTTCGCAGGCGTGCATTGACCCGTTCGGCAACGGTGCCCGGCGATGGAGCCTGGCGCCCTCCGGACATCACCAAAGAGGAATATCCAATGTCCAATTCAGTGAAAAAGATGCCGGTCCACACCGACCAGAAAGTCCAGCATTCCGCCAGGACAGATACCTGGCATCCGCTGGAAAAACTTCGTCAGCAGGTGGATCACCTGTTTGAAGATTTCAACCGGGGCACAGCGCTCTCAACCTTCAGCCGCGGACTGTTCGATGTAGAGCCCTTCTGGCGCCGTGAGTTCTCCGCCAGCCTGCCGGCAGTGGACATCAGCGAAAAGGAAAAAAACTTTGAAATTACCGCCGAGCTGCCTGGCATGGATCAGAAAGACATAGAGATCCGCCTGGCCAACGGCAACCTGATCATCAAGGGGGAAAAGAAGGAAGCCAAGGAAGAAAAGAAAAAGGGTTATCACCTGTCCGAACGCCACTACGGTTCCTTCGAACGCGTGTTCAGCCTGCCAAAAGGCATCGATAGCGACAAGATCGAAGCTCAGTTCAACAAGGGCGTGCTGACGCTGACACTGCCGAAAAAACCAGAAGCAATCAAAGCGGAAAAGGTCGTACCGATCAAGTCTGACTGACTGCTTTGAAGCCTGCCCCTCGCCGGCCAACGACGAGGGGCTTTTTCATGCCTGCGCCGATTGACCGAACAAGTTTGTGTCATGCCCGCTCGAAGGCGATCGTTCAGAGTTCCACGCTATCGCGGTACGCCGGCACCGACACCGACCAACCCAGCTCGTCACAGATCCGGTGGCGCAAGACATCGGACGCATTGGGCTCCCCATGCACCACATAGGTTTGCCGTGGCGGCGTCTTGAAGCTTCGCAGCCATTGCATGATTTCGTCGGCATCGGCATGGGCCGACAGTGTTTGCATAGGCACGACTTCAGCATTGATCGGTACATCCTTACCGTGGATGCGCACCGCAGGCTCGCCCGCCACAATCCTCGCGCCTCGCGTACCGCCGGCCTGGAAGCCGGGCATCAGCAGGGTGTTGATGGGATTGGGCGCCAGGCTCTTGAGGTGATGCAGCACCCGTCCCCCGGTGGCCATGCCACTGGCGGCGATGATCACCGCCGGGGTGCGCTGCAGGTCCAGGGCCATGGAATCCTTGACCGAGCGCACCGGGTGGGCGATGTGGCACATGCCTTCGCACTCCTCCCGGGATAAACGGTGTTCATCAGCGAAGCGCTGATACAGCCGGGTCACGTCGATGGCCATGGGACTGTTGAGGTAGATCGGGATATCAGGGATCGCCCGGCGTTGTTTCAGGCGATACAGGTGATACATCAACAGTTGAGCGCGACCGACCGTGAACGAGGGCACCAGGGTGATGCCCCGGCGCAGCGCGGTGCGGGTAATGACCTCGGCCAATTGATCTTCCGGCGATTCATGCGGATGCCGACGGTCGCCGTAGGTGGACTCCACCAGCAGGACATCTGCCTGCTCGATGGCTTTCGGCGCGAACATCACCGGATCCTCGGGCCGGCCCAGGTCACCTGAACAGACCAGCGTCACGCCACCGGCCTGAACCTGAACGGTGGCGGCGCCCAGGATGTGCCCGGCGCGGCGCAGCAGGATCGCGATGCCCCGGGCGATCTCCAGCGAATGTTCGAACGCGACCGGACGCAATAGTTTGAGCGCCCGTTCGGCATGTTCACGGGTGTACAGCGGAAAGGCCGGCGTGTGTTTGGAGAACCCCTTGCGATTGGCGTATTCGGCCTCTTCTTCTTGCAAGCGGGCACTGTCGCGCAACAGGATTTTCACCAGCTCACAGGTCGCGGGTGTGGCGTAGATGGGGCCGCGATAGCCATTGCGCACCATGACCGGCAAGTATCCACTGTGGTCCAGATGGGCATGGGTCAATACGATCGCATCCAGGTCCTGCATCGGCAGTTCGAAGGGATCCCAGTTACGCAGGCGTAACTGCTTGTAGCCCTGAAACAGACCGCAGTCGATCAGGATGCGCTGTTCGTCATGTTCCAGCAGGTACTTGCTGCCGGTCACAGTGCCTGCGGCCCCGAGAAAAGTCATGCGCATAGCGGTGCTCCTGGACAAACGATGGGAAAGCTATTGATCGCATTGTTCACCCAGGCGGCCGGTGACTTGCGTCCACCACTCGGTCGCCAGGGCTGACTTCGTCAGACCGCCAGGACACTGCACTGCACCTGATACAGGATGTGCTCTGTCGTGCTGCCCAGCAGTCCAAACGGATCATTGTGCTGGGAGCGGCCCATGACGATCACATCCACGTCATGCTCCAGAGCAAACTCACTGAGCGCCGAAACCGGATGACCCAGCAGAAACTGCCTGCGTTCGGCAGGCACACCGAACAGGTTGGCCAGTTCCAGAAAGGATTTCTCCAGGCTTCTGCGCAATTCCTTGCTGAGCTGCGACAGCGACACGCCGCCGCCCCCTACATCTCCCAGATAGACCGACGACCCGTCGTAGGCATGAGCCAGGTGCAACTGGGCGTCACATTGCAGTGCCAGGCCAAGTGCCTGGCGGATAATCCGGTCGTTAAGCCCGCTGTTCTGTGCAAAGGCGCTGGAAGGGTCCACAGCCGCGACTATTTTGCGCGGCAAGGCGTGACCGGCCGCGCCCACCATGTACAACGGAACGGAGCATTTGCGCAGCAGTTGCCAATCCAGTGGGGTGAAGAATGCGCGCTTGAGCAGGGACTCATGCTGGACCTGCTTGATCAGCAAGTCAGGCTGGAACTGCGAGACGTGCTGCAGGATCTGTTCACCCATGGTCTCGGCCCAGGCTATTTCGGTGGTGACACGCAAGCCCCGGTGCCGCATTTTGTCGGCCTCTTCCTCCAGCCAATTGCGCTGGTCCTGAAGATAGTTCTGCCGCGCCTCTTCACGAGGTTCCTGTTCGAGCAGCGACAAGATATCCAGCGAAGGAATCAATGCGGTGACATGCAGATGCGCTTCGCTGGCTGCCGCCAGGGCCGCGGCGTGATGAAGGACCGGTGAATATCTTTGCGCCGGGTTGAGGATCAGCAGCAGGCGTTGATACTGGCTCATGATGGTTCTCCGGAGACAGGCTCTAACGCCACGATGCAGCGCTTGATGCCATGATAAATAGCGGCCGTCATGGCGATGTGGGCGTCCAGCGCCACTCCAGTACCTCGGGCAGGTCCTGCCCATGCTCGATGACGTAGAGCTGATGCCTTTCCATGGTTTCCCAATATCGATCACGGGCGCTGTCGACCAGCGGACTCAGCCGTGGCACTCGCTGGATAACGTCAAGGGCCAATCGATAACGATCGAGCTGGTTGATCACCACCATATCGAATGGCGTGGTGGTCGCGCCTTGCTCCATGAAGCCGTGGACATGGAAGTTGTCGTGGTTATGACGTTTATAGATCAGCCGATGGATCAGCGACGGATAGCCATGGAAGGCGAAGATCACCGGCTTGTCCACGGTGAACAGCTCGTCGAACTCAGCATCCGACAGGCCATGGTCATGTTGTTGCGGCGGTTGCAACACCAGCAGGTCCACCACATTGATGACCCGTACACGCAGGTCCGGCACGTACTGGCGCAGCAACGTGATGGCGGCCAGGGTTTCCAGAGTCGGTACATCACCGGCACAGGCCATTACCACATCCGGATCTTCATCGTCCTTGCAGGCAAAAGCCCAACGGCCAATGCCTGCCATGCAGTGGCGAATCGCAGAGTCGATATCCAGCCATTGCCACTGCGGATGTTTGCCGGCCACGATCACGTTGATGTGGTTGCGACTCTTGAGACAATGATCGGTCACAGACAACAGGCAATTTGCATCGGGGGGCAAGTAAATGCGCACCACGTTGGCACTTTTGTTCGCCACCAGATCAATGAACCCTGGATCCTGATGGGAAAAGCCATTGTGATCCTGTCGCCAGACATGGGAGGTGAGCAGGTAATTGAGCGATGCGATCGGCGTGCGCCACGGTACCTGGGCTGCGGTCTTGAGCCACTTGGCGTACTGATTGAACATCGAATCGACGATATGGATGAAGGCTTCATAGCAGGAAAACAACCCATGGCGTCCGGTCAGCAGATACCCCTCCAGCCAGCCCTCACACACCTGCTCACTGAGGATTTCCATTACACGTCCCGCACTGTCCAGGTTGGTATCCCCTGCTTCCAGCGCGGCCAACCAGGTCTTGCCAGTGACCTCATATACCGCATCGAGCCGATTGGAGGCAGTTTCGTCGGGCCCGAACAGACGGAAATTGGCAGCCTTGAGGTTGTGCTTCATCACATCGCGCAGGTATCCGCCCAATACACGGGTGCCCTCGGCCTCGATGGCACCCGGCGCGGAAAACTGCACGGCATATTCGTTGAACCTGGGCATTTCCAAGGGTTTGAGAAGCAAACCACCATTGGCATGGGGGTTGGCGCCCAGACGCCGATGGCCTGTCGGCGCTAACGCGGCGATGTCAGGCCGCAACGCGCCGTTGGCGTCAAACAACTCCTCGGGTCGATAGCTCTCGAGCCACTGTTGCAGCTGTGTCAAATGCCGAGGCTGTTCGAGGTGACTCAGCGGGACCTGGTGGGCGCGCCAGCTACCTTCAACCTGCTGACCATCGACGAATTTGGGGCCTGTCCAGCCCTTGGGCGTGCGCAAGATCAGCAGTGGCCAGAGCTGGCGCTCCACAGTGCGTCCCGATGAGTCCGTACGGGCCTTGCGCTGGATGTCACGAATCTTGAGCAGCATCTCATCCAAGGTCTTGGCCAACTGCTGATGAACGACGAGCGGGTCGTCGCCTTCGACAAAAAACGGGTCGTAGCCGTAGCCATACATCAGGGCCGACAGTTCGTCCTCGCTGATGCGCGAAAGCAGCGTGGGGTTGGCGATCTTGAAACCGTTGAGATGAAGAATCGGCAGGACGGCGCCGTCACGCGCGGGGTTGAGAAACTTGTTGGAGTGCCAGCTCGCCGCCAGCGTACCGGTCTCTGCCTCCCCGTCGCCAATGACACACGTCACGATCAACCCTGGATTATCGAACGCCGCCCCATAGGCATGCGCCAGGGAATAACCCAATTCTCCCCCTTCGTGGATGGAACCTGGAATCTGCGCAGAAACATGGCTGGACAACCCATACGGCCAGGAAAACTGCCGGAACAGGCGCAGCATGCCGTTCTCGTTTTGTTCAATCGCGGGGTAATACTGGGTGAGGCTCCCCTCCAGGTAGCTTTGGGCGACAATGGCCGGACCGCCATGCCCAGGCCCCGTGACAAGGATCATGTCCAGGTCGTGGGTCTTGATCAGATGGTTGAGATGCACATAAATCAGGTTCAACCCGGGCGTTGTGCCCCAGTGGCCGAGCAGGCGCGGCTTGACCTGGTCAACTTGCAAAGGCCTGCGCAGCAAGGGGTTGTCCTTGAGGTAAATCTGTCCCACCGCCAGGTAATTGGAAGCACGCCAATAGGCATCGATACCTTCCAGTTGATCGGGACTGAGAAAATCACTCATCGCGTCCTCCAGACAAGATGGGTTGGCAGCGCTTCCTGCCGGTCGTCGGAGCCGCCGTCGAACAGCGTGCCATGGGTGGATTCTGGAACGCAGGAATGATCCCGACTTGATTTACATCAGAACCAGGGAGGCTAGGGTGTTAGAAGGTTCGGGCTCATCGGCATGGAACCGTCTGCTCAGACAGGAGAATCCTCATGCGCGCCATGGTCCTGCACTCGTCTGGCCAACCCTTGAAGCTGGAAGAACGCGCCTTGCCGATACCGGTACGCGGGCAACTGTTGATCAAAGTCCTGGCCTGCGGCGTATGTCGCACCGACCTGCATCTGTTTGACGGTGAGTTGCCCCAGGCCCGGCTGCCTCGGGTGCCGGGTCATGAAATCGTCGGGCAAGTCACCGCTGTCGGCACGGACACAGCCACCGACTGGATCGGTCGACGAGTGGGTGTCCCCTGGCTGGGCTGGACCTGCGGGATCTGTGAGTTCTGCCGCTCGGGAAGGGAGAACCTCTGCGATCAGGCGTTGTTCACCGGCTGCCAGCTGGACGGCGGTTACGCCGACTACACCGTCGCCGACGCGCGTTTCTGTTTCCCTCTCCCTGACGCCCTGGATGCGGCCGAAGCGGCGCCCTTGTTGTGTGCGGGGCTGATCGGTTTCCGAGCCTTGCAAATGGCCCAAGACGCCCCTCATCTGGGACTCTATGGCTTCGGCGCCGCTGCTCACCTGGCGATTCAGGTCGCCGTGGGCCGAGGCCAGCAGGTCTACGCCTTTACCCGGCCCGACGATGACGCTGGCCAGGCTTACGCCCGATCACTCGGCGCAACCTGGGCCGGCCCATCGGATCGACTCCCGCCACATTTGCTCGACGCCAGCCTGATCTTCGCACCCGTGGGCGAGCTGGTGCCGCTGGCCTTGAAGGCCACCGCCAAAGGTGGCTGCGTGGTGTGCGCCGGCATCCACATGAGCGACATTCCGAGTTTTCCTTATCGCTTGCTATGGGAGGAGCGCAGCGTGCGTTCAGTGGCCAACCTGACTCGTGCCGATGGCGTGGCATTTTTCCAGCAGCTGCAACACACCCCCGTGCATTGCAGCGTGACCTGCTTGCCCTTGATCGAAGCCAATCAAGCCTTGGAAGTCTTACGCAGCGGACAGGTCAATGGCGCCATCGTGCTTATCCCCTGACCGCCAACAGGCTGCCCGGTATCGAATACAAGGCCCGCTCCGTCGTGCTGCCGATCAAGCGCTCCAGGCCGACCCGGTGTGCGGTCCCCATCACCACCACATCAACCTCTAGCTCATCGACGAGTTCATGAAGGACCGGTATCGGCAGGCCAACGACGAAATGCCTTCGCTGCGCCGGCACACCGCAGCGCTCGGCCAGGTTGACGAACGCCGTATGCAACGACTCACGCAGGGCCTCGACATAATCGTCGTCCCAGGCCCCTGCCAGTAGCGACGCCTCTCCGTTGAACGCCGCCGACAGGTCGCAGGCATACAACAGGTGTAACGGAGCGTCGCATTGCCGGGCCAACGCCCCGGCGGCCTGGACAATCTGCTCATTCAAGGCATCGGCCTGGGGATCGGAGGGATCCACTGCTGCCAGCACCTGGCGCGGCATGCCGTGAACGGCCTGGTTGACCAGGTGCACCGGCACCGGGCAATCGCGTAACAGATGACAATCGAGGGGCGTGGCAAAGACCCGCTTGAGCAAGGGTTCGAGGGTGACATCCTTGATCAGCAGATCGGGTTGCAACTGTTCGACGTAACGAAGGATGTCCAGCAGAGGATGAGTGCTCCAGACCACACGCGTCGACACATTCAACCCCTCTTCCTTGAGCAGCGCAGCCTCCTCTGCCATCCAGCGGCGATAGCGATGCAAATGCCGCTGCACGTTCGCTTCGTCTGTTTTCTCACCCCATAGGTGGGTATGTGTCGGCGGCTGGACGAATACATATAAATGCAACTCGGCACCGCTGGCCCGGGCCAGGGCGCAGGCCCTGCGCATCGCAGCAGAGGGGTGCAAGTCGGGTTCGACGATCAACAGCAGACGCTGGTATTGCTCCATCGCACACCTCCACCCGGTTGTTCAACGGGAGCCGGCACCTCGCACCGGACACTGTCCGACATGACCTGCAGCGTGCGCCCATCGACGCCCCAAGCGGTTTGATCTGAATCAACGTCAATGCAATCGACGATTGGGTACGCCGAGGCTGATCCAGATCAGAATCGACTGCCGCCACCGGCGTAGAACTGCACGAATGCGAAACTTTTTTCGCACTGCACGCTTATCCGACGGAGGATCGATCATGCTCACAGTCAAAGCCCATAACGAACGCGCCGCCGCGCTGTATGCCAGCATCAGCGGCAAGCACTGGATTCAAGCGCTCAAAGACGGCCGGCATGTGCTGATCAGGCCGCTGCGGGAAGAGGATCGCCAGCGCGAATATGACTTCATCAAGCGCCTGTCTCCAGAATCGCGGCACATGCGCTTTCTATCGCAAATCAATGAGCCCGGAACGGCGATGCTCGATCAGTTGATGGAAGTCGACTATAAGACTCGCCTGGCCTACATCGCCCTGGTCCATGACGATGGCAAGTTGATCGAAATCGGCGTCAGCCGTTACTGCGCGACCTCTGATCACGAATGCGAGTGCGCCGTGACCGTCGCCGACCAATGGCAACACCTGGGACTGGGAACGCTGTTGATGGAACACCTGATAGAAACGGCGCGTAAAAACGGTTACCGCCAGATGTACTCCGTCGACTCCGCCAGCAATGCCGCCATGCGCGACCTGGCCCATAGCCTGGGGTTCGAAACCCGCACCGACCCCGAGGACACCCGGCAAGTCATTCATCGCCTCTACCTTTAGCGACGAGGCTGCGCGGGTACCCTGTAGAAAGGGGCCCGCGCAGGTGACTCCGGTCAAGCCTGCGGCTTGATCGCCCATACGCTGCAAGGGGCTCGTTGCAGCAAGAGCTCGGCGGTAGTGCCCAGGCGCCTGTCCAGGCCATGGTGTGCCGTGGTCCCCATCACGATCACGTCGACCTGGTGGTCGTGAGCGAACTTACAAATACCCGGCAGCGGTGCCCCTTCGACGAAATGACGCTTGTGCGGCGCGACCCCATGCCGCTCCGCCAGGGACTCGAACACCTCGTGCTGCGCCTCACCCAATGCCTCATAGATTCCAGTCGCCAGGGGGAGCGCGCCGACGCCCATGTCCGTCGCATAGATGGCGGTCCAGTCAAAGGCGTGCAGCAACTCGACGTCGGCGTTGCATTGCTCGGCCAACTTGACGGCGGCGTTGACGATCTGGTCGTTGAACACCAGGTCCTGTTCCTCGCTACGCAGCACGTCGACGATCGCCAGGACTCGCCGAGGCCGGGGGTTGCGCGAATCGGTGACCAGATGCACCGGTACAGGACAGTCGCGCAGCAAGCGCCAGTCCAACGGCGTGAAGAAGATCCGTTTCAGCGCCGGCTCCGGCTGTGCATCCTTGATGATCAACGCCAGCGGCAATTCCTTGATGTATTGCTGCAAACCTTGATAGGCATCCTTGCTCCAGACCACTTCACAGGTCACCTCGACCCCATGCCGCCGTGCCAGCTCGGCCTGTTGCCACAGCCAATGTCGATGTGTTTCCAAATAACCGTCGCGGGCGCTCTTGACCTGGTCGGGCGCGAACAGACCGGCCACCGACAGCACCTCCAGATAATCGATGGCGACGATATGCAGCGGCAGGTCCATCGCCAGCGCCAGCTCGGTGGCACGGTCGAACGCAGGCGTACGGGTCATGGCGTCAGGCGCCAACAGCAATAAACGTTGAGTCTGGGACATGGAACACCTCGACATAGGGCGACAGCCCGTTGAAGGATCGAGGCTCCAGAATGAACCTGTGGCGCAAGCCAGACTTGATCTTCCTCAACTGGCCATCATTGAGGATCAAAAATTCGGTAGCAGCAATCCCGCCCACACCGCCAGCGTTACCAACGCCTGGCCAGTAATCACCTGCACGGCGAACTTTCGCCCGCCACTGAGCCAGGCCACCGCGCACTTGCTCAGGGAGTTGCTGCTCATCGCTAACAACACCGGTACGGCACTCGCCTCGAAGGGCAGCAGACCGGCCTTGACCAACGACGCAATGGAGGCCATCGAGGCATGGGCGTCTACCAGGCCACTGAAAATCGCGGTGACGGCCACCCCGGCCTGCCCGAACGCGTTCAGCATCGCTGACGACACAACCGTGATGACGGTCATTGCCACGACTACCATCAACGTCAGTTTCAGACTGAAGGCCCCGCCGCCGTGCTTGATCCTCTCCTCGGTTGGCGCCCTGGGCCGGGTAAACATCAATGCGCTGGCGTAGAGCAGTATGGTCACCGCCCCGCATAGAAGCGGCCATCCCAGCCAACGCAGCAGCGCCGGCTCCACCGCCCCGAGAATCAGTGCTATCTGTGCCAGGGTCGCCAGGTTGGCCAGCACTGCGGCCGCGCTCAGCACATTCATATTGAGCGGTTCCTTCGCGGCGATGTGTCCCATGGTCGCGACCGTCATCGTAGCGGAGGCAAACCCCGATGCAATGGCGCCGAGGGCGTAGCCATAGCGATTGCCAAGGGTGCGAACCGCGACGTGCCCCAGTGCCGCTACCGCCATCAACATGACAGTCAGGGCGCAAATGGTGCGAAGGTTGATGACGTTGTAAGGCCCCAGGTAACGGTCCGGGGTGAGGGGCAGTATGACCAGCGCGGCGATCAACAGCGTCAGGCCATCGCGCAACTCGGCAGCGGTCAACTGGCTGCGGGCAAAATGGTGCAGCACCTGACGGTTGGCCAGCAGCCCCGCCATCACCGCGCCTATCGCAGTAGCCAAGGCCGGTGCACTGACGCAGAGCGCGCCCAACACCAACACCGCGAACAATGCGACTTCGCTGGTGATGCCAGGGTCTTCGGCCAGGTTTTTCCAATACGCCATGGTGACCAATGCGCCCAGTGCCAGCGCAACAAACCCTAGCAATAAAGGTCCGCCGGTCCAGGCCGTGACATACCCCAACATCGAAGTAACGGCAAAGGTACGCAGGCCAGCAAAATCGCGCCGGCCCTCCTCACCCTTGCGCCGCTCACGCTCAAGCCCCACGAGCAGGCCGATTCCCAGCGCCGCGCCAGCGTTGACAAAGCCCAGGACCTCGATCACGGCCATGGCTCTACGGCGCCATTTGACGCACGTTCATCGGGACGCCGCATGAACGATCTGCGACGCTTGTGCGCGCGCAATCACGTCTTGCGGCCAGACATGGGGCGCGTCGATCCGCGCCTGCAATGTCCTGGTGAACGACAGCGCTTCACCAGCGCTCCTGAAACCTATGCAAAAGGCATCCAGGTGCACCATCCAGCGCATTTCTGCCTGCCGCTCCTCAAGCCGAATAATCATGACCAACCTCCCATGGCGGGTGAGCCTGGATTTCAAGATCAGGCACCAGCCTGCGCCCGATTACGCTGGACGGGTTGATCATGATCAATCATTGCGCTGTTGCTCGGTCGGCACCGATGCGACGCTTTCAAACGTGTTTGATGCAAATCAAGTTACCCAGGCTCACCACGCTCATGATCGATAGCGGAAACAGCCCGCGCGAAAGTCGCCCGGCGCCAACAGGTCTTTGCCCAGGAGGTTTGTCATGTCTACGCAACCACGCTTGATGCTGGTCGTTTCGCCACTGATGGAACACAACCCGGCGTTCGACCGGGCAGCCGCCCTGGCCAAGGCCGAGGGCGCCGCCTTGCACATTGTCGCTTTTGATTACCTGGAAGGCCTGGCCACGGCCGGCCTGGTCAACGAACAGGCACTGGAGCAGATGCGCCTGGGCTACATCGAACGCCACCGCCAGTGGCTGGAAGAGAAAGCCAGACCCCTGCGCAAGCTCGGCCTCGAGGTCACGACAGAAGTGCAGTGGGTGGAGCGCCCCTTGCAGGAAATCCTGGTCCACCTCAAAGAAGCATCGATGGAGGCACTGATCAAGACGGTGGACCCTGAGTCCTGGATCTCGCGCATGATGTTCACGCCTTTGGACGTGCACCTGCTGCATGAATGCAAGGTGCCATTGCATTTCGTCAACAAAGTGGTTCATGCACGTCCGCGTAAAATCCTGGCTGCCGTCGATCCGTTCCACCACGATGGCCGCTACCAGGGGCTCAACGACCGGATCCTGAGCGAAGCCAACAAACTGGCTGCCAGCTGCGATGCGGAACTGGAAGTCATCTACGCCTATGACCTGTCCTCCATCACTGCCGCCGAATACGGTTTTGGCAATGGCTCGCCATTCTTTTCCTCGACGCTGGCCCGACAGCTTTATGAATCCCAGGGTGCGACATTCGACGCCTTGGCCGAACGCAATGGCATCGCCCCGGAACAACGCCGCATGATCATGGGTGATCCGGCCAAGGTGTTGGCCAGCTACGCCGGGGCCCACGACATCGATGTCATCGTCATGGGTCGCGTGGGCTATGGCGGCCTGGACAAGCTGATCGGAAGTACTGTGGAAAGTCTGCTGTACAAGATGCCGTGCAGCTTGTGGGTGATTGCGCCGCAGCAGTTGGATTGAGGCAGATGCCCATCGCCGATGACCTGTAAAGCAACCGCTTCAGGCCTGGCTTCTGCCACGTTGATTGGCGTCACATGCACGGCGCGCAGCGCGGCCAGCGAAATCGCAGGGGTTCACAGCCATTCATTTTTGACCTGAAAACAGCTTGGCAGAGGCCTGGAGTGCCTGAGCGTCGCGCATTTGCAAGGTGGCGCACAGCCCTCCTCCAGGGAGGTTCTCCAAATGAATCTGCCCGCCCAGGCGCTCGGCTATGGTGCGCACGATGGTCAGGCCCAACCCCGCGCCCTGATCATTGCCACGGCTATAGAACCGCTCGAAGAGCCGCTCACGCTCGGCCTCGTCGATACCCGGCCCCTGGTCTTCAACCGACAGTTCATAACAATCATCCTTCCTGGCCAGCCGTACCGTAATGACGCCATTGGCTGGCGAAAACCTAGCAGCGTTGGTCACCAGATTGTTCAAGGCAATATCAATGGCCACCGGATCGATTCGAACCAGGCCGATGTCGTCGCTGACATCCAGCACTGGCTCGAGTCCCTTGCTCAATAACCAAGGCGTCATCGGCACCAGGGCTGCACGCACCGTGGCAGCCAGATCGATCGGGGCAGGCGCCTCGGCAATCACCCGCGGTTCAAGCCGCGCCATGGTCAGCAGCTGGTTGACCAGGCGCGTGGTGCGATCGACCCCGGCGAGCAAATGCTCCAGGGATTCGCGACGACTTTGTTCATCCCCCGCCTCCATCAGGTTCTGTGCGTGCACCCGGAGTACCGCCAGGGGCGTGCGCATCTCATGGGCCGCATCGGCGATAAAACGCCGCTCACGGCCCATGACTTCCTGGATCTGCGCCAATACACGGTTGAGCGCCGCCTGCATGGGCTCAAGTTCTGTCGGCAACGGCATCATCTGCAGGGGTTCGAGTGAGCCTGGATGCCTGGCCCGCAATGTCGCCGCCATGTCCACCAAGGGCTTGAGCCCCCAGCCGATGGCCAACCAGATCACCGTGGCAAGAAGCACGCTGCCGATCAGGTTGGGCAGCACGGTATGCCGAACGATGCGATCCACCAGATCGGCGCGCACGTCGTCGCGCTCCCCCACCCAGATCTTGAGGCCGTACTGCGGGTCGTCCAGCACGAACGCCCGCCAAGTGTGGTTCTTCTGGTCCATCACCTCACTGAAACCGGCAGCGATCGGTGGCGAAGTGAAGGACGGCGCGCTGGAGGTGTGGACCAGCACGGAACCGTGTGCGTTCCAGACCTGGAAGGCAATCTTGCTTTCGTAGGGATGACCATCGACCTTGGGCTCCGCCTGCCCCAAGGCCGAGTTGAACGCCTGGTACAGCTCGGCATGCTCCTTGCTCGCCATGGGCATCCGCATGACGCCCTGCAGCAAACGGGCATTCTGGGCCAGTTGCGCGTCATAGACCTCGGCGATTTCGTGGTTGCTGTCGTGCAGATTGAAGACCGTGATGATCAACAGGCCAAGGAACAGCAGGCCCAGGATCAACGTCAGGGTACGGCGGCGGATCGAACTCATCGGTGCTCCTCCACCAGGTAGCCGACACCGCGAACGGTTCGGATCAGGTCGGTGGAGAACTTCTTGCGTAGATGATGGATATGGACTTCAAGCGTGTTGCTCTCGGCTTCCTCGCTCCAGCCGTACAGCAGTTGCATCAGATGGTCGCGGGTCATGACCCGCCCCGGCGGTGAGAGCAATTCGTGGAGCAGTTGATACTCTTTGGGCGTCAGTGCCACCGGCTTGCCCTGGTAACTGACTTGCTGCGTACCGGGGTTCAAGCTGATGCCGGCGTGCTCAATCAGCGCCTGGGCACGGCCCGCGCTGCGCCGCAGCAGGGCCCGTAGCCGGGCCTTGAGCTCTGCCAGGTCGAAGGGCTTGACCAGGTAATCGTCGGCCCCGGCATCCAGCCCTGCGATGCGGTCTTCGGTCGCATCGCGGGCAGTGAGAATCAGTACCGGCAGGTGACTACCACTCTCGCGCAAGCGACGCAGCACTTGCAGACCATCCATACGAGGCAGGCCCAGATCAAGTACCGCCAGGTCAAAGGCTTCACTGAGCAACGAATGCAGGGCACTGCTACCGTCCTGCAGCCAGTCGACGGTATAGCCCTCGCGAATCAGTGCCTGACGGATGCCTTCACCCAGCGCCACATCGTCCTCGATCAGTAATAAACGCACGCACACTCCTGTCAGTCGAGTTTCCTGTTCACATCTGCCAGCAACGCTTCGATTTCCTTGCGACGCCCGGCATCGGCGCTTTCCCGCCCTGACCGGGGCGCTGCCAACAAGGCTTTTTGCAAGGCAACCCTGGCTTCACCATAGCGCTTCTGACGGTAGAGGTGATCGCCCCAGAAGTACAGACTATCGATACCATTGGGATTAAGTTGCAATGCCTGCTTGAGCAACGGCTCGGCCTTGTCCGGGTCCCCGAATCCCAGAGGCCAGCCCGGCACCCGGTCATACAATGCGCCGAGACTGGTATAGGCCGAGCCTTGCAGGGCTTGGGGATCAAGGGTCAGGGCCTTTTCCAGATCAGCCTTGGCGCCCTTGACCTTGCTCAGCGCCCCTATGCCGCCCTTGGCACCGGCCCAACTGCTGTTGACGATGCCGGACCAGATCCACGCCTCGGCCACGGATTGGCGCTCCTGCTTGAAGGCCGACGTCTGGACGGCGAGTTTTTCGAAGGCCTCGGCACGTTGTCCCTCAGGCAGATCATATTGTATATGTGCCCAGCTTTGCTGGATGTCATGCAGGCGTTGCTGATCAGCGGCATCCAGGGCCCAGGCGCCTTGAACCAAGGTGCCCAGCAGTAAACCGACAAGGATTCTCTTCATGGCTTGGGTTGCTCGTTTTCGGGTTTATGACTCAGGCGACGGATCAGCGGCAATTGCTTGCGCAGACCACGGTCGACCAGATTGGGCAGCAGGCTGTTGAGCCTTACGAAAAACCGCTCGGGCCAGCCCAGGTAGAGCTCGCGACGATCACCGATGATGGCGTGGATCACCGCCGACGCGACCGTTTGCGGGTCATCGACATTGGCTTTGAGCGCCTGGTTCAGGGCATCGGCCGCCGGCGTGTTCATCGCGGTGCGGGTAGCCCGTGGCGCCACGTAGAGCACGCCGACACGGGTATCGGCCAGTTCCCGGCGCAAGGCCTCGGAAAATCCGCGCAAGGCAAACTTGCTGGCGCAGTAACTGGCATAGCCGGGGTAGCCGATGGATCCGTAGGTCGAGCCGACGTTGACCACCATCGCGCTGTCGGCTCGCTTGAGCAACGGCAGAAGCAGTTTGGTCAGACAGATCGGCGCCGTGATGTTCAGCGCAAGCATGGCAGCGATTTCACTGTCATCGAGCTGCTCGAGCATGGCGAAGTGATTCACACCGGCGGCATTGATCAGCAAGTTGATGCCACCTAACGCCTCGGCGGAGGCCAGGACCTTGCGCCGGTCAGCCAGGAAAGTCAGGTCGGCACCGACCCAGTACAAATGTTGCGGGTAGCGTTCGATCAGCGGCTGCAAGGTTTCGCCATGCCTGGCCACGGCCAGTACCCGTGCACCACTGGCACACAGGGCCGAAGCAATCGCCAGGCCGATCCCGCCGCTGGCCCCGGTCAACACCACCCGCGCATCACACAGGCGCATGTTCATGCTCCCCGTCACGGGGCAAGCCCCGGAACATATCGGTGTAAAGCCGGTACACCACCTGGGAGGCATGAATCACCGCAGCCTGGTCCGCCGGATCGTCCAGCCTGTTCATCAAGCCGCGGTAGGTCTGCATGTGCTCGATATCCAGCGATCCGTGCGAGCTGAGGTAGCTGAATGCCGCGGGCGGTAGCTCCAGGTGTTGGCGGATGCTGTCGGCGGCGTGGGTCGCCAGGGCGATGCTGGTGCCTTCGAGCACATTGACCATGCCGAACAATCCGACTGGATTGCCCCGGGCGATCAGGTCGTAGAGATAACTGACCATCAGCTCGATCGGCAACGACGGCTGCCCGTCGCGCACGGCGTCCCTGTCGCCACCACAGGCGGCTATGTCATCCAGCACCCATTGTTCGTGGCCATATTCTTCCTCGATGTACTCGCACACGGCTTTGCGCAACCATTCCAGGCGCGCGGGCAGGCGCGCGCCACACGCCATCATCAACGGCACGGTGTGGCGCACGTGGTAATAGGCCTGGATCAGAAACGCCCGGTAAGCGCCCAGGCTGACCTGACCGTCGAGCGCATCACGAATGATCGGCAGGTTGAACAGCGTATGGCGCTCTTGCTGCGTGGCTTCTTGCAGGGTGTCGAAAAAACTCATGAAGGGGACTCCTCGGACAGAACGGATTCGGTGAGCAAGGTTCGGTAGTGCTCGACAATGGCTTCCCGGCGCGGGCGCCCATTGGCAGTGAGCAAGCCATTGGCCGCAGTGAAAGGCTCGTCCAGTCGCGTCCAGCGATGGACCTGCGCGTAATCGGGCAAGTTGGCGTTCGCCCGGCTCACTGCCAGCTCCAGCATCTGTGGGGTGCAGTCGACGCGGGTGGGCCAGAGCAAGGCATGGTTGTGCGGCAAGGCTTCGCCATAGACAAAGGCCTGGGCGATATCGCCGCCCTGGGTCAGCTCGGCCTCGACCCACTCGGGGTTGACGTTGCGGCCAAAGCTGGTGACGAACTGATGCTTCTTGCGACCCCGCAAGTAGAGGAAACCGTCATCGTCGAATTCCCCCAGGTCACCGCTGGGCCACCACGGGTCCGAGTGCGGGGCTTCCCCCAGGTACCCGAGCAGGGTCGCGCCCTTGATCATGACTTCGCCGTCATCGGCCAGGCGAAGCTGCACATGGGGCAACGGCCGGCCGACACTGCCACAGCGATGAGCCTGTGGCCGGTTGAGGCACACCACCGACGCGCACTCCGACAGTCCATAGCCTTCAAACACCGGCAAGCCTACCGCTTCGGCCCGTCTGAGCAGATCGTGGGACACCCGAGCGCCACCCACGGCGGCGAACCGCACGAGGTGGGGGTTGAACGCCTTTTGTTCGGCGGCCATGACCAGCATCAGCAGCAATTGTGGAACCAGGATCAGGCTCTGCGCCCGCCGCTCGGCCAGGCAGCCCAGCAGGCGTGTCGGATCGACCCCGCTGGCGCCCTGGATCCCGAGTGTTCGCTGGCTGGGCACGCTGAGCATGGCACCGGCATACAGGGCCGCATAGCAGCCAAGGTTCTCCAGCAGAATCGCCAGGGGTAACAAGGCCAGGTGATGCCTCGCCTCGACCGGTTGACTGGCCTGCTCCAGCTCGCGCGCAACCCGCAGCAGACTGTCGGCGCTCAGGCAGACGCCCTTGGGCGTACCCGTGGTGCCGGAGGTAAAGGTCAGCTTGGCGGTGCCCGCCGGCAGACGGTTCGGCCCGGCGAAGTGTCGCTGCCAGAATTCGCCACTGTGCCGGTAGCCGGCGGCTTGAAGTTCTGCGGCGTAGGCTGGCTCTGCAATCACCCGCTCGGCCTGGCTCTGCTCCAGGCAGTGGCGACGTTGGGCCGGGCTGAAGAATCCGGGCAGGATGACGCAGGCCAGTCCTTCGAATAGCGCGGCAAGATCCCAGAGCATCATATCAATGCCGTTGTCCAAGGCCAGCGCAACCACGCTGATCTGCTCATCCCGCAGCCGTTGCTGGCGCTGCTGGACTTCGGCAAACAGAGTGGCGTAATCCATCTGCGCGTCATCCCCCCAAAGAGCAATGGCATGCCCCTGGCGCTCGGAATGCCCACGCAGGGCTTGCTGAAATCGTTGCACCTCAGGCGACATGGCTGCTCTCCCCAGGCGCGGTGGACAGCTCCAGTCGATTGAACAAGCCGGTGTTGCGCAGATGAATGAAACCCGCGCGGATGTTTCCGACATGGACCCACGGCTGAGTGTCGTAGTAACGCCCCCAGAGATGACGATCCTCGCCCAGGCGCAGTGGATCAGCCGGGCACAGGGTCACGGGCTTGAGGCCCAAGCGATGGAAGCTGTTGACCAGGCCGGCATTGCCGGTGAACGCCACCCACTCCAGGCCGGCGACGGCCAACAAGTAAGTGATGGAGATGATGCTCAGCCGGGCGCTACCGGTGTCGCAGGCGGCCAGGTTGCCCACTTCGACGATGCCGGCACGGTCAACCGGACGACCGGCCGCAGCGCTGATCAAGGGCTCGATGGGCTCATCCAGGTAACGTTCGAGAAACAGTGGTTCTTGCGCAGCGCGGCGTACCCCAGCTACGGCACAGAGCGTGCCGCCGGCATCATCGAGTCCGAACAGCTCTGGCATGAAGTGACGAATATCGGCGCCATGGACCTGGCGGAAACGCTGCTGGATAAACGCTTCGAACTCAGCACGCCGAGGGTGAGCCGGCAGACCGTGGTGCAATTGGCGCAGAGGCTGTCCGTCGCCCCCGAAAGCCAGGGGCAAGTGGATATTCCAATCGAAATCAGGCATGGGCCGATGCTCTCCATAAACGTGTTGCTGGGGAGTATCGAGGCCTTGTCTTAACGAAGTCTGAAGATGGCATGCCAAGGCAGGCGGCCAATCAGAACGCAGTTCCAGTCGGACTGAAGTCCGAACGACGAGGCAGTGAATGCGTAACCGAACGGCCACCTGGACATGACCAAGCGGACGAGTTGATCAACACACCAGGTCAGGGCAACCGCGCCTATTCAACGGGCCAGCCCGCCGAGTTCGATATCGGGAAGCCATAAGGCATCTATGCACTGCTGCGAATCCTCCTCAGTCACGGGTTCAAGGTTGATCGGATCAAGACCCAGACCATCGACCAATGCCAGGGAAACGAGGCTGTTTTTTTCCAAGAGCGCCTGGGCCACGCATTGACATAGGGCTCGCGGCGACGCCCTTCGCGGATAATCTATTTCGGCTATTTCAAATTCAATTTCCAGCTGCGCGGTGCAGGTGCTTATCAAAGACTGTACGGCACGCGAGGCGAAGTGAAGCGTGACGAAATAACCCATCGCCAGCATCACCAGGGTGGCCAACAAGATAATTGCCTCCCTCCTCCAGACGCTTGCGCCAGATCGAAAACCGGGGAACCGCTCCGCCATTCCCCGCCAGCGGGCGCGGAAGGTATGAACCACATCAACGAATCCTTTGACTGTCATGACCGGGCCCTGCCCCAACGTATGGCTCAGAGCATGACGCCCGACGAGCGTCGTTGTTTGACTTGAATCAAACTGTGTTGAGTCCTTCTTGTTGAGTCGTGTGGTGACGGTGGGACGCGAGCGACGCGCAGACTTATTGCACCCGCCATAACCCAGGAATACCGAGCGTGGCTACATGACCGCTCACGGGCTGGCACCGGCGCAGGCCGAGAAAAAATTAACGTCGTGTCCGGGATTAGTTGGCCACTCCACTTACTGGTTCTGCACGAACTGTTCCCCTCAGGCATGAGAATGTGTTGGTCCTGTCCTGCACCCACCATCGCTCCACGCCGCGCCCCTTACATATGCACGGAAATAAAATCCACGAAACAGCGCAGCTTGGGCGTGATGAAGCGGTTTGGCGGCCACAGCACGCTGAAGTGGATGGTGCGGGTTACCTCTTGGGTGAGCACGGCCTTCAACGCTCCGGACTCAAGGGCCTCCTTGACGGCGAACTCCGGCAGGCAGGCGATGCCCCGACCCTCGATCGCAGCGTTGAAAAGCATGTCGATATTGTTGCAGACCAGCACGGCCCGCAGGTCCTGCGCGCCGTTGCGGGCTTTATCCGGTAGCGGCCAGCGCTCAAGCTTGCCGGTGGATGGCACCCGGTATAACAGGCAGTCATGGTTGCTCAAGTCGTCGGCGTCCGCGGGCGTACCCTGAGCCTGAAAATAGGCCGGGGCGCCAACCAGCAGGAAACGGAAAGCGCCCAATCGCCGCGCCACCAGGCGGGAGTCATTCAACTCACCGGTCCTGACCACCGCATCAAAGCCCTCCTCCACGACATCCACCAAGCGATCGCTGAAGTCGAGTTCCAGATGGATGTCCGGGTATCGCTTGGCAAAGCGGGACAACAACGTGAACAGGAACTGCCCGGCCAAAGGCAGGCTCACGCGCAGCTTGCCGCGCGGTTCGCTACTGGTGCTCGACAACTCCAGCTCCGCCGCTTCCAGTTCATTGAGCACCCGCTGGCAGCGGTTCAGGAAAAGCATGCCCTCCGTCGTCAGGTTGATGCTGCGGGTACTGCGATGAAACAGCCTGACGCCCAGGCGCTGTTCCAGGCGTGCGACGCTTTTGCCAATTGCCGATGACGACACGCCCAGTTGTCGTCCCGCCGCGACGAAGCTGCGGGTTTCGGCGACCTGGACGAAAACCGAGATTCCGCTGAGGTTGTCCACGCTCTCTCCTTGAGTTTGCGTTATGCATTGCGGAACGAAACGTCCGATGTGTCCGGAATTCTAGCCTCTGTTTCCCCTGCCGTCTGCGACCTAGCATGGCGACGTCCATTACAGCAGGGAATCGCGATCATGACCGCCAAAGAAACCATTCAACACTCCAGCGCTATCGCCACTGACCCCATGCAGGCGCGAATCGACGCCGCACTGAACAGCGCCATCGAAGAAAAACGCCTGGTGGGAGCCGTGGTGCTGGTCGCCCGTCGTGGCGAGATCACCTATCGCAACGCCGCGGGGCTGGCTGACCGAGAGGCTGGCCTGCCGATGCGCACCGACGCCTTGTTCCGGCTCTCTTCGGTGACAAAACCTATCACGTCGGCGGCCGCCCTGGCCTTGGTTGCCCAGGGCCGCATCGGCCTGGATGATCCTATCGCTCGGTGGTTACCGGAGTTCCAGCCAACCCTGGCGGACGGCACCCGCGTGTCCATCAGCCTACGACAATTGCTCAGCCATACGGCCGGCCTTAATTACGGTTTTCTCGAAGCCCAGGGTGGCGGCGCTTATGCGCAGGCGGGTGTGTGTGACGGGCTGGAAAGCGCGCCGCTGACGCTGGAGGAAAACATCCGGCGGCTGGCTACCGCGCCGCTGCTGTATCGCCCTGGCACCCATTGGGGGTATTCCATCGCGACCGATGTGTTGGGCGCGCTGATCGCACGGGTGTGTGAAACCAGCCTGGCCGACGCGATCTCGCAACTGGTGTGCGAGCCTCTCGGCCTGTCCGACACCCGTTTCAATGTCGTCGACACTTCCCGGCTGACGGCTGCCTATCTGAACGACGATCCCGCGCCACGTCGCATGAAGGGCGTCGAAGTGATCGAGGTTTTCGAGAACACCGCTGGCATCCGCATGGAGGCGGATCGGGCCCTCGACAACAGCGCCTACCCTTCAGGAGGTTCCGGGATGGTCGGCTCCGCCGAAGAGTTCCTGACCCTGTTGGAAACCTTGCGCCAGGGCGGCGGCGCGCTCATGCCAGCGAGTCTGGCCAAGGAAATGGGAACCGTCCAGACCGGCGACCTGGAACTCGCCAACTGGCCAGGCCGTGGGTTCGGCCTGGGGTTCACCGTGCTGACTGATCCACAGGCGGCGCAGGTGCCGGAGTCGGTCGGCACCTGGCGCCTGGGCGGGGCTTTTGGTCATTCCTGGTTTGTCGATCCGGCACAAGAGATCTCCGTCGTGGCATTCACCAACACCGCCTTCGAAGGGATGTTCGGGCAGTTCACCGTCGATCTGTGCAACGCCGTATACGGCGCTTGAATCACGCCTGCCTGGCGTTGCGATAAGGAGTCCATCATGAAAAGACCGGCTTGAGAGCCGGCCTTCATGCGAATGCAATTTGAGTTGTCCAGCTTTGTTTTGGCTACCTGCCCCATGGAATTGACCAGGCACCAAGGCCTTCGCCAGTGCCGCGGATCTTTATTGAAAGGTATCGACTCATGACGCATTCACGCCTGTACCACAACCATGCCAACGTGCGACTGGATTCCCTGACGGGGTTTCGATTTGTCGCGGCAGCCTTGGTGTTCTTCTTTCACGCCTCACTGACGAAGATCATCGGATTCAATCCGTTTGCCGACCAGCACATCGTCGCCGGCTTCCAGCGCTTGTTCAGCGTGGGTGGGTGGGTTGGGGTGTCGTTTTTTTTCATGCTCAGTGGTTTCGTCATTACCTGGTCCGCCCGCAGGAACGATACGCTCGGGGCGTTCTGGCGCCGACGCCTGGTAAAGATCTACCCTAACCACCTGATCACCTTCGTCCTGGCGATGATCCTGTTTGCCGTACCGCTGACCGCCATCAGCGCCTGGTTGCCCAACCTGCTGTTGGTTCATGCCTGGGTGCCGGATATGTCGGTGTTCCTGAGTGTCAACGGCCCGTCCTGGTCGCTGTGTTGCGAATTGGTTTTCTACCTGGCGTTCCCGTTCCTCCTGCGCGCGTTGTGGAAGGTCCCTGAGAACCGACTTTGGCTAACCGCCGGCATGACGGTCTGCGCCATGGCCGCAACTCACTGGCTCATTGCCGAAGCTGTCAACGACCAACCGCAGATCGCCGAATACCCGATCTCCCTGAATCAGTGGTGGTTGGCTTACTTCTTTCCACCACTGCGGCTGTTCGAGTTCGTTCTCGGCATGTTGATGGCGCGTATTCTGACGACGGGGCGCTGGATTTCCATCCCGCTGGCACCGGCCCTGGCGTTGGCGGCGGTGGCTTACTTCCTCGCAGGAGAAGTGCCCTTTATCTACAGGCTGTCACTCACCACTGTCATCCCGATTGCCTTACTGATCACCAGCCTGGCTGCCGCCGACGTTGCGCAACGCAAGTCCTGGTTTCGGCATCCGTTGATGGTTTGGCTGGGAGAGATTTCGTTCGGGTTCTACATGATCCACCTGCTGATCATGACGTGTGTGACCTCACTGTTGGACGGACAACGTTTTGCCGTTGTACCGGCGTTTTTCATTCTTGCCGCCACGTTCTACCTGTCGCTCCTGGGTGGCTGGTTGCTATTCAAATTCGTTGAGCAGCCCGCCATGCGGCGCTGGGGCAAGGCCAAGCCGATCGAGCGGCCATTGAGTGTCCCTCAAATCTGATTTTCTCCATTTAGAAAGGATGCTTGCCATGTCATCGTTTACTCGCAGGTTGAGCGGCGTGCCCGCCTGGGCACTGGGCGCATTGGTGCTGGCGGCGCTTGCCGGCTTCGCGATCAGCATGAAGTCGCCGGTTGCCCAGGCTAACCCCGCCCCCGCACCGCTGCCCCAAGTGCAAGTGATGGCCGCCGTCACCCGTGATGTCGTCGACTGGCAAAGCTATACCGGTCGCCTGGTCGCCACCGACACCGCAGTCATCAAGCCTCTAGTGGCCGGCACGCTCATCAGCGTGCACTTCAAGGACGGCGCGATGCTGCGTAAAGGCGACCTGATGTTCGAAATCGACCCGCGGCCTTATGCAGCGGCGCTGCAACAAGCTCAAGCCGCGCTTGTGGCAGCCAGATCGATGAGTGTGTTTGCCCAGAAAGAGCTGGAGCGCTACGAGCATCTGATTACCAGCAATGCCATCGCAAAAACCGACCTGGACAAGCGCATACAGAGCGCCAACGAAGCCCAGGCCAGGGTCAATGAGGCCCAGGCCAGGGTCGAGCTGGCAAGGCTCGATCTTGAACACACCCGCATTCTCGCGCCGTTTGACGGTCGGGCGTCACGGGTAGAAGTGACGCCGGGCAATATCGTCGATGTGGGCGAACGATCCACGGCCCTGACTAATCTGGTGTCGATCTCGCCGATCTACGCTGACTTCGACGTGGATGAGCAAACCTTTCTGCGTTACCTGGGCAGCCGCCCGGCGGGCGATGCGGTACCGGTCATGCTCGGGTTGGCCCACGAAGAAGGTTATCCGCGCAAAGGCAAGCTGAGCTCCCTGGACAACCGGCTGGACACCCGGTCGGCCACTATCCGGGTCAGGGCCAGTTTCGACAACAGCAACGGGGAACTGCGCCCGGGCCTGTTTGCCAGGGTGCTGCTGCCGGGCAGTGCCAGCCGCCCCGCTACCTTGGTTGACGACAGCGCCATCGGCACCGACCAGGACAAAAAGTACGTGCTGGTAGTCGATGCCGAAGACCGCGTCCAGTACCGGCAGGTCAAGCCTGGGATACGCCAGGGTGCGCTACGTGTCATCGATCAAGGTATCGAACCCGAGGAACAGGTTGTCGTGAGTTCCTTGCACCTGGCGACGCCGGGCACCCAGGTTGCGCCGGTACGCGCACCGTCACAGCCACAGGCGCAACAGTGATGAATATTTCCGGATTTTTCATCGACCGCCCGATTTTTTCCGGCGTACTCAGCGCCCTTGTATTGTTGGCCGGCATCCTCTCATTGGCGCGTTTGCCAGTGTCGGAATACCCCGATGTCGTGCCGCCGCTGATCGTGGTGAACGCTCAATATCCAGGCGCCAACCCCAAGGTGGTGGCTGAAAGCGTTGCCGCGCCCCTTGAAGAGCGCATCAACGGCGTGGAAGGCATGTTGTATATGCAATCCCAGGCCAACAGCGATGGGACGTTGGCGATCAACGTGACGTTCGCCTTGGGTACCGATCCCGACAAGGCTCAGCAACTGGTGCAGAACCGCGTCTCCGAGGCCTTGCCGCGCCTTCCGGCCGACGTGTTGAACCTGGGCGTCACCACCAGCAAATCGTCATCGACCCAGACCCTGGCGATCCATCTGGTGTCGCCCAACAATGAATACGACGCCAACTACCTGCGCAACTACGGCATCCTGAACATCAAGAGCCAGCTTGAGCGCATACCTGGCGTCGGCGAAGTACGTATCTGGGGCGGCGGCGATTACGCCATGCGGATCTGGATCGACCCCGACAGCGTGGCGCAGCGAGGCCTTACCGCCGGTGAGGTGGTCCAGGCCATCCGGGAGCAGAACATCCAGGTCGCGGCCGGCGTCATAGGCGCTTCGCCCATGCGCGCCGGCGTCCCGCTGCAGCTCTCGGTCAATGCCCAGGGTCGCCTGAAAACCGAAGAGGAATTCGGCAACATCGTCATCAAGACGGTGCCGGACGGGGGCGTGACGTATTTGCGCGATGTGGCCCGGATCGAGTTGGCGGCTTCCACCTACGCGCTTCGCTCGCTGGTAGACGGACAGCCAGCGGTGGGCTTCGGGGTGTTCCAGATGGCGGGCGGCAACGCCCTGGACATCTCTGCCCGTGCCCGGGAGATCATGGCTCAAGCCAAGGCCGATATGCCGGCGGGCGTCGATTACAAAATCGTCTTCGACCCGACCCAGTTCGTTCGTTCCAGCATCGACGCGGTCATCAGTACCCTGTTCGAAGCCATCGTGCTGGTCGTGCTGGTCGTCATCGTGTTCCTGCAGACTTGGCGTGCATCCGTCATCCCGCTGCTGGCCGTGCCGATATCAGTCGTCGGCACACTGGCGTTCTTGCTGGCTTTCGGATTTTCCATCAATGCCTTGTCGCTGTTTGGCCTGGTATTGGCGATCGGCATCGTTGTCGATGACGCAATCGTGGTGGTGGAAAACGTCGAACGCAATATCAGCCAAGGCTTCTCCCCTCACCAGGCGACTCATCGAGCGATGGCAGAAGTCAGCAAACCGATCATAGCCATCACCCTGACGCTGGTTTGCGTATTCATTCCGTTGGCGTTCATGCCCGGTCTTTCCGGCGGCTTCTACCGCCAGTTCGCCTTGACCATTGCGATTTCCACGGTGATCTCGGCGTTCAATTCGCTGACGCTTTCCCCAGCCCTCTGCGCCCTGCTGCTCAAGCCCCATGGCGCACCGAAGGATCCACTGGAGCGTGGGATCGACAAAGTCATGGGGCGATTTTTCCAGGGTTTCAATCGTCGGTTCAAGCAAGCCGAGGACCGCTATGGCGCCGGCGTGCGCGGGGTCCTGGCACACAAAGGCAGGACGTTCGCCTTATTCGGCGTTCTGCTGTGTGCCTGCGCATGGCTCAGCCACACCCTGCCGACGGGATTCGTTCCGGCCCAGGACAAGGAGTTCCTGGTGGGCTTCGCCCAACTGCCCGCCGGCGCCTCGCTGGATCGCACCGAGCATGTCATCCAGCAAATGAATGACATCGCGCTCAAACACCCTGGCGTTGCCCATACCCTCGAGTTTCCCGGCATGTCCGTCAACGGCCTGATGAACTCTTCAAGCTCCGGAATCATTTTCGTGATTCTCAAGCCATTTGCCGAACGCTCCGGCGACGCGCTGGGAGCGAACCGGATAGCGGCAGACCTCAATGGCGAATTCAAAAGGATTGCGCAGTCCTTCACGGCGGTCTTCCCACCTCCACCCGTCCTGGGCCTGGGAACGCTCGGCGGATTCAAATTGCAGATCGAGGACCGGGCGAGCCTGGGGTATGTCGCTCTCGACAGCGCGGTCAAAGCGTTCATGACCGAGGCTGCCAAAGCACCGGAACTGGGACCACTGTTCTCCAGTTACCAGATAAACGTGCCTCAACTGGATGTCGATCTCGACCGGGTCAAAGCCAAGCAGCTCGGCGTCTCGGTGACAGACGTATTCGAAACCCTGCAGATTTACCTGGGTTCTCTGTACGTCAACGACTTCAACCTTTTCGGGCGCGTGTACCAGGTTCGGGCGCAGGCAGATGCACCCTTCAGGGCCAATCCCGAAGACATCTCGCGCTTGAAGGTACGCAATGCATACGGCGACATGGTGCCCCTATCGACGTTGTTGTCGGTCAACCCCGGTTACGGGCCGGAAATGGTCGTGCATTACAACGCGTTTACAGCGGCGGACGTTAATGGCGCGCCTGCTCCTGGCTATTCCTCGGGCCAGGCGGAAGCGGCCATCGAGCGCATCGCCCGGCAGACCCTGCCCCAGGGCATACGCATGGAGTGGACCGATCTGACCTACCAGCAGCGGTTGGCCGGTAACGCGACCGGCTGGGTGCTGGCGGTCAGCACGCTACTGGTTTTCCTGGTATTGGCGGCACTGTACGAAAGCCTTTTGTTGCCGCTGGCGGTGATTCTGATCGTGCCAATGGGTGTGCTCTCGGCCTTGGCGGGCGTCTGGCTGACTGGAGGCGATAACAACATCTTCACCCAGATCGGCCTGATGGTGCTGGTGGGCCTGGCGTCCAAAAACGCGATCCTGATCGTTGAGTTTGCAAGGGATCTGGAGCGCCAGGGGCATACCCCTCTGAGCGCCGCCTGGGAGGCCAGCAAGCTGAGGCTTCGACCGATCCTGATGACCTCGATTGCCTTCGTGATGGGCGTTGTTCCCCTGGTGATTTCGACCGGTGCCGGTTCGGAGATGCGCCAGGCCATGGGCGTCGCGGTGTTCTTCGGCATGCTGGGCGTGACTGCATTCGGGCTGCTCTTTACCCCGCTCTTCTACGTGCTGGTTCGCAGCGTCGGCCGCCGGCTACCACAGCGAAAACCGATTGCCATTGCGGACACATATATCCGTTAACACCGGAACTCCAGCGCGTTTTTCTGCATTGGACGCGCCCCTAGACTGAAAACGTTCCCAACCCTTGCGAGAAATACCATGACACGTGTCGTTCGGTTTTATGAGTACGGTGATCCAGAGGTTCTGCGGATCGAGGATTTACCGGTCGCCCAGCCCGGACCCAATGAGGTTCGCATCAAAGTCAGGGCCATCGGTCTCAACCGCGCCGAGTCGATGTTCAGGCGCGGTCAATACCTTGAACAGGCTGAGTTCCCCAGCCGACTCGGGTACGAGGCTGCTGGTTTCGTCGAAGCCGTGGGCGACGCCGTACACGACTTTGAAATAGGTGATCCGGTCAGCCTGGTCCCCCCTTCGAGCATCGCTCAATGGGGAACCTATGCCGAGCAAGCGGTCGTCCCGGCGGCGATGCTGGTCCGGCATCCCGACTCGCTCAGCATGGAGCAGGCCGCTGGAGTCTGGATGCAATATCTCACGGCCTGGGGCGCCTTGTTACCCGTGGCAAAGCTGGATGCGGGAGATTTCGTGCTGATAACCGCGGCGTCGAGCAGCGTAGGCCTGGCCGCCATCCAGATTGCGAACCGGGTAGGAGCGATTCCTATCGCAGTGACCCGTGGCGAGGAGAAGGTGCGCAAACTGCTGGCAGCCGGTGCCGTCCATGTGATCGTCAGCGACGTGGAAGACCTGACAGCACGTGTCGAGCACATCACCGCCGGTAATGGCGTACGGGTTGTCTTCGATCCTGTGGGCGGTCCGGCTATCGAGCAACTGGCGGACGCCACCTGTCGCGGCGGCATCATCATCGAATACGGCGCCCTGAGCAGCGAACTTTCGCCCTTTCCGCTGTTCACCGTGCTGGGAAAAAGCCTGACGTTGCGGGGATACCTTCTGCATGAAATCGTCAACGATCCCGTCCTGTTTGCCCAAGGCAAGAGGTTCGTATCCAGCGGCCTGGTTGATGGCAGCCTGTCCCCGGTGATCGCCAAGACCTTTGCCTTCGAAGAAATCGTCGAGGCCCATCGTTACCTGGAAGCCGGAGAGCAGTTCGGTAAAGTCATCGTGACCCTGGAGGACCGGCCATGAAAATGTTCAACCCGTTGTTCTTCATTGCCCTGGGTCTGTTCGGGGTCTACACCATCGAGTTCGGCGTGGTCGGTATCTTGCCCGTGATCATCGAACGCTACAGCGTAAGCGCCTCGGAGGCAGGTTATCTGGTAGGTCTGTTCGCCCTGATCATCGCGGTGTTCGGTCCCTTCATGGTGCTGTTGCTCTCGCGTTACAACCGCAAGCGGATCCTGACCTTGTCACTGTTCATTTTCGCCGGCGCCAGCGCCTTGTCGGCTTATGCGCCCAATTACGGATCACTGGCGGTCCTGCGGATCATTCCGGCGTTCTTCCATCCGGTGTATTTCTCGCTGGCGTTCGTCGCGGTGGCCTCTCTCTATCCCAAGGAACAGGCTACGCAGGCGACGGCCAAGGCATTTGTCGGCACCAGCATGGGCATGGTTCTCGGCGTGCCTATCACCACCTGGATCGCCGCTCGCTTCTCCTACGAAGCGGCCTTTCTGTTCTGCACCGTGGTCAATGTGATTGCCGGGCTGGGCATCATCGCCCGGCTACCCGATACCTTTGCCGGACAGCGGACGCCTTACGGGGAACAGTTGGCTATCCTGCGCAAACCGACGCTGTGGCTCAATATTCTGGCCTCCACCCTGATCTTCGGTGCGATGTTTTCGGTGTATTCCTACAGCGCCGAGTACCTGTCTCGTGAAGCCGGCATGAGCGGTGAGGTGATCAGTGCCCTGTTGATCCTGTTCGGCGTGGGCGGTGTGGCCGGTAATCTGCTGGCGGGCCGTTTATTGTCCAGGAATAAGGTAGGTACCACGCTGATGCATCCGATCATGCTGGGCGTGTCGTACCTGATCCTGCATTTCTTTGCCAGCCCGGCCATCTTGCCGATGGTCTTGATCATCGTCCTATGGGGTGCCACCCATACCAGTGGCCTGATCGTGACCCAGGTCTGGCTGACCTCCGAAGCCCCGGAGGCTCCTGAATTTGTTACCGGTCTGTATATCTCGTTCATCAACCTTGGCGTGACGCTCGGCGCAACTGCCGGTGGCTGGTTCCTGGCACGCATGGGCATGGAAGGAACCATCATCAGCGGCCTTGTTTTCTGCGCGTTGGCAGCCGCGACAATCGCGACCAAGGTGCTCGTGTACGGGGCGCGACAGCCAGGTCTTACGCCGGAAACCCAAGCGGTTTTGCACTAGAGTCATTCATTGAAGACCGTGGCAAGCCACGGTCTTTTTCAAACTCAGCGGAGTTTCTATCGGTCAGAACCACTCGGACGGAGTCACGATATGGATGTTAGCAGCACCTCACTCACAGCCACGCAAACCGTCGATTTCCCTGTGGACAGCACCCAGTTCGACTGGGAAAACCTTCGATACTTCATTGCCTTTGCGAGGATACGGTCCCTGGCGGCTGCGGCACGATCGTTGAACGTCGAGCACGCCACCGTCTCACGACGGATAGCCGCCCTCGAAACGGCCCTGAAGATACGCTTGGTGGACCGACGCAGCCACCGATACGAGTTGACCGAAAACGGCGAACGAATCGCCCAATTGGGTAACCGCATGCAGGAAACGGCTTGTGCCTTGAGTCGCGCGGTCTGCGCGATTCGCACCGATAAAGTCGCGGACATTACCCTTAGCGCGCCTCCCCACCTGACGACACACTTCATTGCGCCACATCTGGGTCGGTTAAGGGAACAATGCCCTGACGTCAACGTGCGGATCCTGTCCAACCCACGCATGGCTTCCATGGCCAGGCGCGAAGCGGATATCGCAATCAGCGTCGGGCGCCCGACCGAGACGGATCTGGTCGTGCGCAAGATCGGCACCTTGGACTTCGGCTTCTTCGCCGCACCTTCCTATCTCCAGGACCGAGCGGCTTCAGCCTATGAATTCATTGCCCATGACGATGAGCAGGAACCCTCCCCTCAGCGCATCTGGCTGGAGAATGCGGCAGGCCAACGGCCCGTGGTGTTAAGGGTAAAATCCTTCGATGTACAGGCCGAAGCGGCCAGGGCGGGGGCTGGTATCGCGTTGCTGCCTGTATTCATGAGCGATGCCTCAGGTGGATTGCAAAGGGTCCCGGTCGAAGAGCAGCCATTACATGCTGAATTATGGCTGGTGGTCCATCGCGACATGCGAAATGCCCCCGGAATACGGGCAATGATGGACTTCGTCATTCATTGTTTTGCCCAGCAACATCGCTAATGAATGGTTCGACTCGACTGGGAAATTTTTAACAGTCGCTGTTAAAAACAACCTGTTTACAACCTGTGGGATATTGTCCAGTATCGAACTAGGTCAGGCAAATTAGCTGCCGCTTAAAGCGTGACCTCAAACAAAGCTGTATCGCTGCATTCCTACAATAATAAATCTCCCTGCCCGTACGATGAATAATGTTGCCGCTACCGGCAGACTGTTATACGTATTCGGCTGCGCAAGACATTGTTACTCCTGGTTGCCTCTGTTTATTCGAAGTAAAAACGGCACACTTGCGTGCCTTCGAAACATGATAAAGGGACTGTATTCATGAACCAGATAAAGATTATCGATGTCACGCTACGAGATGGTGGGTACCGTAATGATTTCAACTTTACTGTTGATTACGCCCAATCTGCAATTTCTCAAATGATCGAAGCCGGCATTCCTTATTGCGAGATCGGTTACCGCAACGGTTCGTTTGTGCGCAAGCATGAGCATGGTCTCACCAGTGCTGTCGACGCTCGCTACCTGAACGCGGTCCATGCGGCCGCAGCGGGTAGGATCGACCTGTGCGTCATGGTGCACCCGCACAACGTCGATGCCAGCGATTTCCAGTTGCTTCAAGAGCATGGCGTATCAATGATCAGGGTTTGCCTGCGCCGCGACCGCCTGGAAGATGGGCTGGCCACCGTGCGGCTAGCCAAGTCCTACGGTTTCCAGGTAAGCGCGAATATCACGCACGTCACGACGCTGGGGCCCGCGGAAATATCCGATATGAGCCTGCGCGCGGAAAACGCCGGGGCAGACTTGCTGGTGTTTGCGGACTCAAACGGCAACATGATTCCGACCGATGTCGACCGGCTGATCACGCGAATATCCAGCCGGGTCCTGATTCCCCTGGGCTTTCATGCCCATAACAATCTCTCCCTGGCGCTTTCCAACTCAATCGCCGCCATGGATGCCGGGGCCGAATACATCGATGCATCCATTTGCGGCATGGGAAAGGGAGCCGGCAACCTGCACTTGGGTGTGTTTGTCGCGTACCTGCAGCGTGCCGGTATTCGCAATGACTATGATCTGGTAAGCGCCCTGCATTTATCCCAGCTCACCGCCGACACTGTGCCGGCCAGCAGCCTTCCGTTGTCGCTGACGGATGTCATGATGGGCACTTACAACATGCCCTTCGATGTTCAGCAACGCCTGGATGAAGTGATAAAGGCGCACCGCCCCGCTTCAACTTTCCATGCTTTGCAAATATTGCATGAACAAGGCAACCGCAAATCGGAAAAACCTATAAAGCCGTTACCGACAACTCTGTCGCCCTCACTTGCAAGTGGAGGTATTCGCTAATGAGCCAGCGCCAACAAGTATGTGTTCTGGCAGGCGACGGCATAGGCGTCGAAGTCACCGAGGCGGTACTGCCGCTATTTGAAGCCCTTGAGTTGCCCATCGATCTGAAGTTTGGAGATATCGGTTGGAGCTGCTGGCAGAAAGAGGGAAATTGCATTCCGGATAGAACCTGGGACCTGATCAACGAAAGTAACGCAACGCTGTTGGGAGCCATTACCAGCAAGCCTCTTCGTGAAGCAGAAGCAGAACTTTCGTCAACACTCAGGGGGACCGGGCGGGTTTATGTTTCGCCAGTAATCCAGCTTCGCCAGAAACTCGGGCTGTTTGCCAACGTGCGGCCTGTTACCGATGTGCTGGGTAATAACCGCTATCGCTTTTCGGTGATTCGAGAGAACACCGAAGGCCTGTACGCCGGGCTGGATTTCGCCAGCATTCCGCAAGCCTTCGAGCCGATACTGGCTGAGCGCGAACGCAACGGAGCGCCGTGGACGCGCGAGAGCTGCACCGACGCCACGATGACGGTGCGCCTGCAAACTCGCGCAGGGCTTTTGCGGCTGTTCCGCTTTGCGTTCGAGCACGCGCGCCAGCAAGGCTACGACCGCGTCACGCTGGCGGACAAGCCCAACGTCCTGCGGTACAGCGGCGCGTTTGCCCGAGAGATCCTGGAATCGGTTGCTGCGGATTTCCCCGACATCCAATGCAACATCGATAACGTTGACGCCGTTGCGTTGTGGATGGTCCGACGGCCCGAGCGCTTCGGGGTGATCGTGGCGGAAAACATGTTCGGAGACATTCTTTCCGACCTCGGGGCTGGCGTCATGGGTGGCCTGGGCCTGGCTCCCAGCGCGAACATCGGGGCCCAGGGAGCCTACTTCGAACCCGTGCACGGCAGCGCGCCCGCCTATGCAGGCCAGCACCGGGCCAACCCGAGCGCGATGTTCCTGTCCGTCGCGCTGATGCTTGAACACCTTGGACATGCCCACGCCGCCCAAGCGACTCGAAACGCGGTTGCCCAGGTGGCACGCAGTGATTGCCGCACCTACGACCTGGGCGGAACGGCCAGCACCTTCGAAGTCGCGACGGCCATCGTCAAGCAAACCCTCGAAGGGGCGGCACTGCTTGACGGGGTGACATCCCGGCAGTCCAGAAACCAGGACAAGCACGACCTGAAAAAAGGAGCCCATGCATGAATGCGATCATTTCTCCTGCCGTGAAAGACAACGATGCGCTGCTCAAAGCCTGCGAGGCACTCGACACCGCCAGTCTGTCGGACGCACTCGACAGCCTGGGACTGGCCGGGGGCCTGGCAGGTCTCAATCAGCAGGTACCGGGAACCCGCTGCGTGGGCTTCGCCTACACGGTGTTGTATGAGCCCGTGCATCAACGAAGCGGCTTCAGGACCGCTGCCAACTACATCGATGAGGTGCCGTCCGACGCGATCATTGTGTCCAGCAACCCTGGGCGCACCGACTGCACGACATGGGGCGACATCCTGACCCACGTCGCGAAAAGCCGGGGCATTCGCGGCACGCTGATCGACGGGGCCGCGCGGGATATCGATACGGTCCAACGCCTGAACTACCCACTGTTCAGTCGCGCCCGCTTCATGCAATCGGCGAAGAACCGAGTGCAGCTCAAGGCGACCCAGGTTCCCGTGCAGATATCCGGCGTCACGGTCAATCCGGGCGACCTGGTGATCTGCGACAGCAGCGGCTGCCTCGCCATACCTGCCGACAAAGCCGAACAGGTCATCCAACGCGCCCAGGCCGTCGAGCAGACTGAGAAAGACATCATCCAGAGCGTGAGCGATGGCGCCACCCTGGAACAGGCCCGCGCCCTGCACCGCTACGACCAGCCCTGGCTGTCACCCAAGGAAAAGCAAGCCAACGTTTGAGTTACGACTTATTCCATTCATTTGAAAGAGTACTCATGACATGACCACTGCAAACGTTTCCATTCGCAAACCGAATCCGGTGCGCGACAGCCAGAACAAAATCAAACTCGGCGTGTTCGGCTTCAATATTGAAGGCGGCTGCACGCTGACCACCGCTCCGGAGCGCCACCGAGCGGCTGACTGGCAAAGCAACCTGGCAATCGCCACCCTGGCCGATCGAGCAGGCCTTGAGCTTTTGCTGCCCGTGGGTCGTTGGCGCGGCTGGGAAGGCGCCAGCAATCCGATGGGCGTCTCCTACGAAACCTACACCTGGGCCGCTGGCCTCGCATCGGTCACCGAGCAGATCGCACTGTTCACCACGTCGCACTTGTCCACGGTCCACCCATTGTTTGCCGCCAAACAGGCGGCGACCATCGACCACATCAGTGGCGGCCGCTTCGGGTTGAACATGATCTGCGGTTGGTTCGGCCAGGAAATGGGCATGTTCAATGGTCACCAGCGTGACCACGACAAACGCTACGACCATGCCGATGAATGGATAGAGATCGCCAGAAAAGCATGGGAGGCCAACGGATACTTCGACTATGAGGGCGAGTTTTTCAACGTCAAGCAAGGCTACGCCGAACCCAAGCCGATCAACCGGCCGTTCCTGATGAACGCTGGCGGCTCTCCAAGGGGTCGCCAATTCTGTGCCAAGCACTGCGACGCCGCGTTCCTGATCCTCAAGCACGAAGATGACGACGACACCATCCGCGAACAGATCAAGGCCTACCGCGACCTTGCGCGCCTGGAACATGGCCGGGAACTGCAGATATGGGTGTATGCCTACGTCGTTCACGAAGACACCCTGAGCCAGGCGCACCAGAAGCTCGACTACTACGTGACCCAGCATGGAGACGACGCCGCGCTGGATAACGTGACCCGCGAGATCGGTGTGCAGAGCGGTATGTTCAAGGACGCCGCCGATGCCGAGCGTTTCCGTTTCCATTTCAAGGCGGGTTTTGCTGGCGTGCCGTTGGTGGGTACCTCGCAAATGATCGTCGACCAGATGCAGCGCTGGTCCGACCTGGGTGTGGACGGCATCAACCTGACCTGGCTGGACTACCAGAGCGGGCTTGAGCGCTTCGTCAAGGAAGTGTTGCCGTTGATGGAGCAAGCCGGCCAGCGCGCGCCGCACAAGCCTGTCAGGATCATGGAGGCCGTGGCATGAGCAGATATTCTCGAGCCCGCAGTGTTTCGGGCAACGTCGCGATCCTGCCGATTCCTACCGACGTTGATCCGGGCGAATTGACGGATCAGTTCAAGAACGCCATGCGCAGGTTGACGTCCAGCGTAGCGATCATCGCCAGCCGCGACGGCGATGACCCCGTGGGCATGGTCGCGACTGCGGTGATCTCGGTGAGCACCTCGCCCCCTGCGCTGCTGATTTGCGTCAACCGCTCCGCCAGCCTCCACAGCCCGCTCACGCTGTCCGGGCGTTTCAGCGTCAATCTGCTGAGCGCGGCCCATAGCGCTTTGGTGCCGGTGTTCGCCGGGCAGGTCAAAGGCCCCGAACGTTTCGCCCACGGGCAATGGGAAGACGTCCAGGGTCTGCCCTGCCTGGCGGATGCGCAATCGAGCCTTATCTGCACCTTGGACAAACGCCTCAGCTATGGCTCCCACGATGTGATCATCGGCCGCGTCGACGCAGTCCAGTTCGCCGAGCCTATCAATCCACTGCTTTGGGAAAACGGCAGCCCGGCGATATCCGCCCGGCTGACGCAATGACCCACCCCCATCTTCAGGAGAATGACTCATGACTCAGATCGAACAATTCCAGGCGCCACAATCGGGCGAAGACCAAGCCATTTTTCTGGTGAACGTCGTCCATGTGAATCCAGGCCAGCAAGATGCCGCCCTGGCCGTCCTGCGCGATACCGTCCAGTACGTGGCGCAGACCTACCCGGCCTTCCAGTGGAGCCGACTGTACAAAAGCCTCGACGGGAAGACCGTCATCAACCAGGCGCAATGGACCAGCAAAGAAGCCTTCGACTCGTTGTTTCAGGACGAGTCATTCATGTCACGTTATTCGGGCCTCAAGGACACCGGGACCTGGGAGTTTCACCTTTACCAGGTGAGCGATTTCATTCCCCAGGCGCTGACCGCGGCCCTCATCACTGAGTGAAAAAAAAGCCGAAACGGGCAGGCCCCGCTGGCCTGTCCGTACGACAACAGGAGTATCGATATGGCTGATCTCAACACGCGCCTTACACAACGCTTCAATATTTCCCACCCCATCGTCCTCGCGCCCATGGGGGGTGCCTCGGGGGCGAAACTGGCTACCGCGGTATCCAAGGCCGGTGGATTGGGGCTGGTCGGCGCCAGCTACGGCGACGAACAGTGGATGCGCACCGAGCTGGCGCCCATGCGAGAGCTGAAGCAGCCATGGGGCGTCGGCCTGGTGATGTTCACCGTGGCACGGAACATGGCGCTGCTGGATCTGGCACTGGAATACGGACCCAACGCCATAGCCTTGTCATTTGGCGATCCTGCGGCATTCGTGCCGATCATTCATCGGGCCGGCGCAAAAGTTATCGTGCAGATCCATGAGCTGGACCAGGCCAGTGCGGCCCTGGACGCCGGGGCCGATGCCCTGATCGTCCAAGGCGCCGAGGCAGGCGGGCATAGCTTGCGCCGCGGCCTGATGCCACTGTTGCCCGCCGTGCAGGATCAAGTCGGCGACAAGGTTCCGCTGATTGCGGCCGGAGGTATCGCAGATGGGCGTGGCGTGGCGGCAGCGTTGATGCTGGGGGCCGACGGAGTCATGTTGGGCACACGCTTCCTCGCGTCCGAGGAGGCCCTGCCTTCTGCCGCGTTCAAAAAGCGCCTGATCGAATCCAGTACGTCGGACACGGTGCGCACGCGAATTTTCGATCTGGTGCGCGGCATCGAATGGCCTGAACACTACAGCGGCCGGGCCATCGCCAACCGGTTTTCGCAAGCGTGGCTGGGCCGCGACGAGGCACTGCGAGAGGCGCCGGATTCGATCCGACAGGACTATGCCCGGGCGGTTCTCGCCGACGATCTCGACAACCGCGCGATATGGGCAGGTGAGGTTCTGGATCTGGTCGGCGACATCAAGCCGGCACGCCAGATCGTCCACGACTTGTTGAGCGAAACCACGCGAATCCTGCGCAACAGTCAACAACTGTTGGCTCTCGACAAAATCGCTTGAGCACCCGGGAGAAAGATTATGCAAACGTCCAATGCAGTAAGCTGCCAATGGGGCAACGGCAATCAACTGGCGGTGGTCATGTCACCGGTCATGCCCGTTTGGGATGAAGGTCTGTTCTTCCAGCCCATGATCGCGCCTCTGGTAAAAGCGGGTTACCGGGTGGTCGTATTCGACACGCTATCGCTGCTGGCTGACGAGAGCGAATCCCTTGAAGATTTTTCGCAGCGTTGGCAACACGTGTTGTCGGCGCTGGGCCATATCGATCTGCTGGTAGGCTCGGCCCTGGGTGGCGCGGTCGTCCAGGCGTTACTCGGCACCCGCCTCGCGACCCGGGTCAGCAATGTGCTGTTGCTGTCCTCCCCTGCGCTGGCGGATGGAATTCTCGATGGTCGACTGGGGAAAATGGCCGATCTGGCCCTGCTTGGCGATCTTGAACAAGCGCTTCAACTGCTCGATCAATTCGTACAACCGGCGACCCGGACACGCCCCAGCGGGCCAATCGACATCGACCAAGCCAGTGCCGCACTCCAGGCCAAGCGCCTGCACCTGGGTTTCCGGCTGCTCAATCGCCTCGATCTGCGGCAGGCCAGCCACAGTTTTCCCGGTGCATTACTGACGGTCTATGGTGAACAGTCACAGCTGGTACGCGGTATCAACGTGCATGTCAACGAGCAGGCCCGCCATTACCGCTTACCCATTCCCGATGGCGGCATGCGCCCATTGCTCGACGCGCCGGCATTGGTCATGCGCACCGTGCGCGAGCACTTGGGCATCAATCTGGAGGTGGCCGCATGAGCCACCCACGGCGTTTACTCGAAGCTGACTTTATCGATGTGCATTATCACGCAGGTCCCGACGCCTACCTGCGACGCCATGGTGTGATGGAAACAGGTCGGCGCTACAGCTCGCTGAACGGCTGGGTGGTGCTGAAGAACCACCTGGGCTGCAGCGCTTCACAAGCCTGGGAGGCCCGACAGGAAGGACTTCCCGTCTCCGGCTCGGTGGTTCTCAATGAAATCGTCGGCGGTATCGATTTCCGAGTGGTACAGCGTTCGCTGTGCCAACACGGAGACAGCGAAGCCCGGCTGATCGTGCACCTTCCCACCGTCACGGGTCGCACCCACCAATCCCGCCTCAAGCGCAACAGTGCCCATTGGATCCTGGATAAATACCCGATCCGGCCGCTGACCGTCAGCCATGAAGGGAAATTGAACGAACAGACATTGGATGTGCTGCGGATGGCCCGGGACTACCCGATCGTCATCTCTACCGGCCATGCCGACGCCCAGGAAGTGCGTCTGTTGATCGACGCGGCGGTTCGGTTGGATGTGCCCCGATTGATGCTCAACCAACCGGCGAATCCTTTAACCGGTTTGGACGCCGGTGCCCTGCTGGAGTTGGCTCAAGCGCCCATGGTCTACACCGAACAAACCGCACTGACCTATCTGCTCGGCTACCAGTCATGGGAAGACTTCACCCAGGTCCTGCGCGACGTGCCCAGGGCGCTCTATAGTTCCGACCTGGGCCAGACCTCTCAACCTGATATCGAACAATGGCAGGTAGACAGTTTGCTTTGGTTCGAACGGATGCGATTGGGCAGTCAGCGAGCGCAGCAGGTCACCCGAGGGAATGCACAAGAACTGTTGCGACTGGAGCCGTAGCGCGGACGGGACCGGTGCTTGTTTGGCGCGTCTTGCACTAACGCCGCGAGCACCGGCGTATTCCCGTCGACGCCACCTGCATCTGGCTAACCACCACGTACCCAAGAACTGTTTTTGTTAGCCTCGGAAGCTGGACAGTGACTCGATGGTTGCAGTGGAGCCACCGCACACAATGACCAACACGTTGCTGAAATCACTCAGGGCCACTTTGTTTCCGTAGAGCAGCGCCAGGGCCGCCCCGCAGGCTGGCTCGACCAGCGTACGGTGGTCATTCAGGTAAACCAGGCACGCGCCAACAGCCTCTTGATCAGTAACCTGCACCGGTACCACTGGACGCTCTTTCGAAATGTCGAATGCGCGTTGACAAACCTGCCTGGCACCGAGCGAGGTTGCCACTCCGGACAACACCGTTACTTCCGTTAGCTGCCCCGCTTTGATAGACGCATTGAACGATGCCATTCCCTCCGTCTCGACGGCGTAGATCGGGATGCTACCAAGGCCATTACGGCACAAGCCCCTATCGACACCGGCCAGAAGGCCACCACCGCCGACAGAGAGCACGACGGCATCGGGGCGGACACCTTCGGCAACAACCTCATCAATCATTGAGGCGTGCCCTTCCCACAGGAGCGGATCGTCGAACGGGTGGATGAAGGCGTCATCAGATGTCAGCAACGAACGGGCAAGCTCATTCGCCTCGAACCAAGACTTGCCATGAACGATTACTTCAGCCCCCTCCAAGCCCAACAGGTTTCGCGCCCGCTCAGTAGTGGTTTCTGGAACAACGACGATGACAGGAACGCCAAGTCGACGCCCGGCATAGGCAACCGCCAGTCCGGCATTGCCGCCTGACGAAGAGATAAAGCGCTTGGCACCCCGGGCATGATGTTGCTCGCAGGCGTACCCCACTCCACGAATCTTGAACGAGCCAGAAGGTTGTGCTGCCTCCATTTTCATCCATACCTTGGTGCCAGCCAGTTGACTAAAAGGCAGGGATTCCAGAAGAGGGGTCTTGATGCTCAGGGACATATTTTCAGCTCCGTATCACGAGGTACTCATCAGGCCAGCGCCTGTATTTCAATCTCGACATCCAGGTCGAACGCTGGAATGCGACGTGCTCCCAAGACAAACCCCAAGACCCTTCGCACAGGCCGGATGCCTGCAAAAACAACAGAATTGGTTGTTTGCCGGGTCGCTACGCAGTGGAAAAAAAGCGGTGCCAATCATGAGTTTGATCCCGTCGGCGCGCATGAATGCCAATAAGTGGCAACCTGTTTGATCAAGCAGTCCTAGTTGGCTTCATTCATGGTTGTCAAACCTTGACGTCGTATTGAAAAGCCTCGGCGGTGATTACCTGACGTATTTCGCGCGCGTCGCGGACAGGAGACGCACCGAATTGCCTAATGTATTCGCGACTGAACTGAGATGCGCTTTCAAAGCGCAGGGCAAGGCTACGAACCGACAAATCGGCGACCACAAGCAGCACCCTACAGGCTAAAGCTTCAAACCAAGCTTTTCCATGGCTTCATGGGCCTCGATGATCATTCCGGATACCTCGGCGACTGTTACATGCAACTTGGTTGCCCGCGATCGCATGTGCTCGTATGCCTGCGTCTCAGTCAGGTTCTGGCGCTCGACCAGTACACGAATGGCTTTTTCGATCTGGCGCCGGGATTTTATAGTGAGCTCCAGCTTGTCTATCTTTCCCTGCAACCGTTCCTGATAGCTATACGAGGCTCTCGCAAGTACCAGCGTGCTGAGGATTCCAGAGGAGCGAAACGGTTTGGAGATCACACCGTGAGCACGGGTATCGAGTAACAGCTTCAATACGGTCGGGCTTTCATAGTCGGAAAGCGCAATGAGTGCCGCGGACACCGAGGCGCCCGACCAGATCTTGTTTCCTTCCAGTTCCTGGGTGATCTGGAAGAGAATCACATCGACGTCCGCAGGAGGCTCTGAAGGGAATGGCCATATGATCTTTACGCGGCATCCGATTCTTTTCAGCTGCTGCATGACAATCTCGCGGTCGTCACCAGGTGGATAAACGAGGGCTACGCAGATACTGCGCAAGTCTTCATAGAGACGGCGAAGACTGGAACTCATGGCGTCACCTCAACCAGAACTCAGAGAAGCCGAAGGTCGAAAGGTAAGGATCGGATTTGACCGGACCTGAACTTTCCCATACGACATCGAACTGCCCATCACCGCGACAGACGCCGATCCGGGGAGTCAAAGCGCAGTGATTGTTTTCGGCATCAATAGCAATGGGCCCTTCCGGAGAATCGAACGTTACCTTGTGTACGGCGTTGACCAATTTGCGCGTATCCAGACTGCCAGTTCTCTCCAAGGCACGTGCAAACAGGTGAACCTGGGAATACGCCATTTCCGACCAGGTACTGGTGGGGCGATCGCCAAATCGTTTGCGCCAAAGCTCAATGAATCGTTGATTGCTGTCGTTGCGCAGCGAACCGAAATAGGTGGCAGCGGTGATGTGGCCTTCACATAGCGGTGGTCCGATCAAACGGATCTCTTCTTCGGCCATGGAGAGACTGGCAATGGGGATTTTTTTGGGATCAAGCCCATGCTCGCCATAGAGCTGATAGAAGGATCGCGCCGACTGTCCAACCAGGGTCGAGAAGACGACATCCGGCTGAGCGTCGCGGATGTCACTCAAGACTTCCTTGAGCTGATCTACTTCTGCTTCGATGGGCAGGTAGACTTCATCCACGATTTCGCCACCGTACTGCTCAACGACGTCCCTCATGATGCGATTGGACTCACGGGGGTAGATGTAGTCTGCGCCCACCAGAAAGAACCGAGTGCCCTTGTTTTGCAACAGGTAGGCCGCGAGCTGGATGCTGCTCTGATTGGGAACGGCACCGGTATAAATGATGTTCGGTGAATATTCGAACCCTTCATAGAACGAGCAATACCAGAGCAACGCGTTATGGCGTTCGACAAGGGGTAGCACGGCCTTGCGACTGGAAGATCGCGAGCAACCAAAAATGACGTTGATCTCGTCTTCAATAAGCAGCTTGCTGGTCAAACGCCGATATTCTTCCGTAGACCCCTTGGGGTCATAGGCGGTTGGGATGAGCGGCATGCCCAGCACACCGCCCAGCGCGTTTATTTCCTCAATGGCAAGCGCAGTACCAAAAAAATGCTCGGACTCGGTGACGCCGGTGGCACCCGAGCGCGAGTACAAGATACCAACTGGCCATCCCTGGTCTTTAGCGACTGCTGTCCTGGTGCTTGGCATGACGCTCACCTATCGGTCAAAAATGTCTTGTAGTTCGGTTGCCGATCTAGGGACCTGGATAGCCAGCATCAACAATATCCTGGCTTTCTGTGGACTTAGATCATTGGCGAAAATGACGCCGGCAGCTTTCAACGTCATACCGCCTCCCGTGAAGCCATACAAGGGGCTTACCCGTCCACGCGGTACCCGGGTGGCAACGACCACGGTGATACCCGACTCGATTGCATCCGAAATGGCTGCGTACATATCGCCATTCACATTGCCCGCCCCTAGCGCCTGGATGACAACGCCTTTGGCGCCCGCCTGTACAGCTGCCTTTAACGATGTCCCGTCCGCTCCGGCATACATTGGCACGATGTCAACGCGAGCCAGACTGTCATGCTCCAATGGCAGGTGTCGTCGACGGCAAGATGAACGAAAGAAGGTGACGGTATCGCCGTCCACTCTTCCGAGCAAGCCGGCGTCTCCCGAGTTGAATGACTCCACGTCCGAGGTATGTGTTTTGCTGACTTCCCGAGCGGCATTGATCTGGTCGTTCAGCACGACCATCACTCCCTTGCCAAACGAATCAGGGTCAACGCATACCCTTGCGCCGCTCCTCAAGTTACGCGGCCCATCGAAATCCGGTTCGGATGCGTTCCGTTGGGCACCGATGAGGACGACGGGTTTGCGGGACGTCAGCGTCAGGTCGAGAAACCATGCGGTCTCTTCAAGCGTATCGGTACCATGGGAAATCAGCACTCCGCTAATGTCCTCGCGAGCTAATGCAGCTTCAATCTGATGATGAAGCTGCATCCAGCGCAGCGGCCCCATTTCGACTGACGGAACATTGGACAGGTTGTTGACTTGCAGCCGCGCAATCTTCGCAATCTCAGGTACAGCCTCGATCAAGTCGCTGCCCGACAACGCAGGTACCGGGGCCAGCGTAGAAGAATCCACTTGCATGGCAATTGTTCCGCCTGTTGCGATGAACAGGCACACAGGCAGGTCGTCAGAACTGGACAGGGCCATGGGATTCATACCTTCAGATGATTGAAAATGGCCTCGGTAGCACCCGGTGCGTTGGCGTCGCCCTCCTCTTCGATTTCACCTTGTTTGAGAACCAGGTATCGATCCGCCACCTTCAGGGCGAACGGCACATTTTGCTCGATCAGCAGCATTGTCGTACCGTGGAGTTGCCGTTCGTGCATCAGTGCTCCAGCTATTCGGTCAATCACCGAGGGTTGTAAGCCTTCGGTGATTTCGTCGAGCAAAATGATGGAGGGGCGCATCATCAACGCACGTGCCACCAACAGCATCTTCTGCTCGCCTCCCGATAAGGTCCCGGCATATTGCTTCAGACGATCCTTGAACACTGGGAACACCGATTCGATTGCCGCAAAACGCTCATCGAACAGCGAGTCTTTTTCAAGCCCCATGCGGAGGTTGTCCCGGATACTCAATTCGGTGAAAAGCGCTTTCTCCTGAGCGGCATAGGCGATGCCCACATGCGCTACTCGATGAGGCGGCAGTCGCGTAATGTCGCTGTCGTTTACTTGCACGGAACCCTGTTTCTTGGGTAGATACCCCATAATCGTCTTGAGCAACGTCGTCTTACCCATGCCGTTCTTGCCCAGCAAAGCTATCGCTTCGCCGGCCGAAACCTTGAACGACATGTCCCGTATGACGACTGAGCCCCTGTAACCGCTTGTGACTGCATTCAATGCCAAGGTAGCACCGTTCATACAACCTCCCCGGGAGCGAGCGCGGATCCGGCATAAATCGTCTTGACCAGGTCCGAATTGACGACCTCCTCGAAAGTCCCCTGCATGACTATCTTTCCTTGGTGCAATACCACGATTCGCGTAGCGATCTGCTGCACAAAATCCAGATCGTGCTCAACCAGCAGGCAGCAAAGCTTGTAGCGATGTGCGAGTAGGGAGATCACTACGCCGATTTGCGTACGCTCGGTTTTTGTCAGCCCTGCAGTAGGCTCGTCGAGAAGCACGACGCGAGGTTCCAGGACGAGAACCATGGCCAGTTCCAACGCTTGCTGTTCACCATGGGACAAGTCGCGAGCGACCACATCCAGCATGGTTTCCAGCCCGGTGACTCGCAGCACGTCCAGGGCATAAGATGGCAAGGCCAGTGTGTCCGCCCGACTGAACAACAGAGGTCGTTCGTGAAGGGTACTCGCCATGCGCAGGCACTCGGCTACAGTCAGCGATTCGAAGATATTGGCGTTCTGAAATTTGCGCCCGAGGCCAAAACGAACGCAGGCCTCAGCCGGCAGTCGACGGATATCGTTGCCGCAGAGATGCACCGCGCCTGAAGTACGATCAGCCCCGTCGCTCATGCAACGCATCAACGTAGTCTTACCCGCGCCATTGGGGCCGATCAGTCCAACCAGATCACCTGCCGCAGCCGTGAGGTTGATGCCCTGTAGAACCTTGAGCGAGCCATAGCTCTTCGTTACGTCCTCCATGACAAGTGCAGCACGCCCACCCGCCTCAGGAACAGCTCTGACTGCACGCTCAACCAGCGTGGGCGCTCGTCGCCCATGGGCACCGAACCCGAAGGGTTTGAGCAGCGCAGGCACGATGCCCTGCGGGAGCAGGACGATAACCAGCACAAAAGAGAGACCGAGGATGAGTTGCCACAAGAACGGCATCCGACTGCCCAGGTACGCGGTGGCAACGTTGATCAGAATCGCCCCGGCCATGGGGCCCCACAAGGTCCCACGTCCACCCAAGGCAACCCAGATGATCAATTCGGTTCCCAGGACGAAACCGGATAACTCGGGAGCGACCACGCCACTGAACGCGCCATAGCCAAAGCCTGCGATCCCTGTAATAGCAGCGGTCACGATCAGCAATATGATTTTGATGGAAGGAACGTTGATCCCCAAATAAGCACATCGGGACTCGTTGTCACGAATTGACGCCAGCACACGACCTGCGTCACTGCGTACAAATAGCCAGGCGAAAAGTCCTATCAGTGCAAGGCCAGCACCAGCGATCCAGTACCAGGTTTCCAGAGACAGGTCGAACGTTTCATAGCCGGTCAGGCCGGAGCTGGAACCTGTCCACTCCCCACCGGAAAGAAGCAGTTGGGTCATTACGATGGGCAGCACTAACGAGATCACCGTCGCGAAAAAAGGTGACGCTCCCCGGTAGAAAGAGAGCCACCCAACCAGGCCTGCAACCACCACGGGGACAACGACGGCCAACCCGATTGCGGTGGCAATCGTACCGGGCGACAGACCAAAGTGAGTGAACACCAATCCGGCGGCATACGCACCGATGCCAAAGAACGCCGACTGCCCGAAAGTCAGGTAGCCCATATAGCCCCAAAGCACATCCACCGTGAGGACCACGACTGCAAACAGAAATGCCTTGATCAACAGATTTAGGACATAGCTGTCGAAAATCCATGGTCCTGCGACCAGCAAGGTAATGCTCACCAAAGCCAGCACTACGGAGCGACTCCATGCCCCCTCTCGACTGGATCCCGTGGGTTCGGTATTTACCGCGTGCAAGGTAGTGTCAGGCATGTGCGAACCCCTTTGGACGAATACGCAAGGTCAACGCCGCCAAGACGGCAATCGTGAGTCCGCCCAGCACTGGGCTCGCATAGGTACTGACGAGAACCTGGCATGCGCCAAACACCGCGCACGTCACTATCAGGCTGAGCATCGAATGCCCGGAAACCATCACCAGCATGAAGGCTGAAACCAGCCAGGTGATGCCCATGCCCGGGTCAATGCTCGAAAGCGGACTGATCAAAGCCCCTGCCAATGTGCCCAGGCCAGCGCCCAGGCTGAAGGTGATGAAGCGTATGCGTCCGGCGTGGATGCCCAGGCCGCTGGCCAACTCCTCGTTCATGATGACCGCCCGGGTTTTGACGCCGAAGCGTGTACCGTTAAGGAGCGCCGTCAGTAATGCGCACAAGCCGAGAGCCAAGGGAATGAGCAACAACCGATAAGAGGAGTAATTCGCCCCACCCAACGACCAGGTTCCTGTCAGCGGCACGTCTGCGAACTTCACATCCCGACCAAAGCCGATGATGATCAACTGACCTATCACGATACCCAGGCCCCAGGTTGCCAGGATGGCATCCAGGGGACGTTTATAAAGCGGACGAACAATCAGGTATTCGATGATCGCGCCTACCGTCACGCCAGTGGCGAGAGCCAACGGCCAAGCAAGCCAAGGACTCCATCCCAGTTGGGTCACGACAAAAGCCGCGTACCCACCCATTGTCAGCAAGGCACCATGGGCGAAGTTGACGATTTTCATGATGCCGAAAATCATCATCAAACCCGCAGTCACAATGAACAACATGGCTATTGTTGTAGTTATATCGAGAATTAACACCATGACATCTCCCTCCGGGGAGCCTGTAACGTGAAGCGATACTGAGTGATCGAGCAGTGGGCTATTTCAAGTTCGGGCATTGGTTACCCGGGCTGACCCCCTCCTGGGTTTCAAGGATGCGGATCGAGCCATCGCCCTGGATCTGCCCAAGACGCATCGCCAGCGGCGTATGACGACTGGCATTCATTTGCACCACCCCCCGAGGCCCTACAATGGATACATCTTTCAGCGCGTCTATGACTTCTGCGGAGTCGGTGGAGTTGGCTTTTTCCACCGCGGCCTTATAGAGAAAGAAGGCTTCATATTGCGGCTCGGATAGCTCGTTTGGCGTAGACAGATTCCCGGCGAATTTCTGGCTGAGATCGGCCAGGAATTTCTTATTCTCCGGGGTATCGATACTGGTCAGGTATGAGGCGGACATATACATGCCCGTAGCGACATCCCCCATGGTCTTACCCGTGCCTTCGTCGATGGCCAGGTTGCCGTAGGGCAGCGCCAAGGCAGCCGCTTTCAACTGCTTTGCCAGTGACACGTTAGGTGCGCCCCCCGCCGTAGCACTGATAAGCGCATCAGGTTGCGTGGAACGAATTTTTGAGATGACAGCGGTCCAGTCACTGCCGTCCATCGGAAGGTATTCTTCGCCGATCACCTTCCCACCGTGCTGCTCAATGTACGCTTTTGTAAACTTGAGCATGCCCCGGCCAAAGGCGTAATCGTTGCCGACAAGAAAGTAGTTCTTTGCTCCGAGCTTTTGGGTGAAGTAATCCACTACCGGAGCGACTTGCTGTTCTGGCACCCAGCCGTTGGCATACATCCATTTATTGCAAGAGCGCCCTTCATAGAACGAGGTATAGATATAGGGAACGCGACCTCGGGAAATAACAGGCAAAGCGGCGTTGCGCGCCGCGCTGCTTTCCATCGCGATAATGGCATCGACTTTCTTTTCCAGCACCAGCGTATCGAATGCTTTCTGGGCACCGATTGCACCGGAAGCATCATCAACAATCTCCAACTGCACTGGACGACCGAGTATTCCCCCGGCGGCATTGATCTGCTCCACGGCGAGTTGAGAAGACTGAACAACAGCGGGTGCCACGACGCTGTTGGCGCCAGAGAGCCCCACCGCCACACCGATCCTGATCGGTTCAGCGGCGTGACCCTGGGTGGCGACGAATGCCATCGCGGCAAGAACAGCGATACGGATGAGGGGGTGAGTGGTGGTCATGTGGGTGTCCTCGATAGTTTTATTGTAGAGGTGGGTTAGTAGTGAGGCAGCGGCCAGCCCGTGCCGAGCATGGGGTCGTAGATGTCGGAGCGTCGGTCACGCAGGACCGTGTTGAACGTCGTGAGATGCCGGGATTGGCGAGACGCCTTCAGGTTGATGTCGGCGTAGAGGATTTGCTGGCGGTCAGCGCTGGCCGGGGCAACCAACGGCCAACCGTCGGCACCGACAATGAGGCTGTTGCCAACGAAGTGCTGACCGCGCTCTGTCCCGACACGGTTAGCGCAAATGATGTTCAGACTGTTGGCATGAGCATTGGCCATGGCCAGGGTGTTGGCCATGATCGTGGGATGATTGCCCTGGCCTGGCATGGGCACCCAATTGGTAGGCATACAGACGATATCAGCGCCTTGCATGGCCAACAGTCGATACACTTCCGGGAACCAGCCGTCATAGCAGATGATCATCGCCAAACGGCCAAGTGGCGTATGGAAAACCGGTAGACCCAGATCGCCGGCCTCGAAGTACAGATGCTCGTCACCCCACAGATGGAGCTTGCGATAAGTACCGACGTAACCTTCCGGGCCCACCATGACAGCGGAGTTGTACAGCTTGTGGCCCACTTGCTCGGCAACACCGCCAACGACGTAAACATTGTGCTGGCGGGCTGCGTCCTGCCACGCCTGAACGGTGAGGCCTGCCGGTACGGATTCGGCTAGTTCAAATGCTTCTTCGCGACAAGAAAAGACATATCCGCTGTTGACCAACTCGGGCAGAACAATGATCTGCGCACCGGCGCCGGCCGATTCAGCTATCAGGCGTAGCGACACTTCCAGATTTTCAGCCTTGCAGCCCACTCGTGGCTCCATCTGCACGGCTGCCACGGTAATGCTCGGAAATACTTGGGTTTCATCAGAGGATCGCAAAGCAGGCATTTTATTTTTTCCAAAAAAAAGCCCCCGAATGCGCTACTCACGCAAATCGGGGGCTTCTATAGCCGATATGTACCCAGCACTACTGCCGGGGGTCTGCGATTTCGAGTACGAAATGGCGACCTATGGCGCTCAACCTACAGAGACATGTCGAATGATGTCAACGTTTTTTTGAGTGAATAACGTGAGGAAGCGACGCTCATCGTCGGCAGGTCCGTTCGAATCAGCGAGGCTTTGGCGACGAGATCCCCCTGCTGTCCTTGACCGGGATGAAGTTGGGAAATCTCGCTCAAATGGCAAAACAGCCGCACCAGTAAGCCTTTCCTGGCTGTATACATGCAGTTGTGGCCAACGCAGAACCGCTGGCCGTTGTCTCACGAAATCAATCCACCGGTTTGAGTGGTATCTGAGCCGGCAGACGCGTCAGCATGGTTTCACAGTACCAATCATCGAACTGGCATACGCCGTTTTCTGCGATGTCCGAAAAAGGACCGGGTTCGTAAGTCGGAGAGGTAACACCGGCCTGCGTACCTTCAACCAAACGACGGTCTTGATCGTTGGTGGCGAGCCAGACTTTTGTCAGCCGGTCGATATCGTAGTCAACACCTTCAACGGCAGTACTGGGTACAAGCCATTTGGTCGTCACGAGCGTTTCGCCAGGGCCGATTGGAAGTACGCGAAAACTCAATGCGTGATCGCCGAGAAAATGGTTCCAGGTAGACGGGTAGTTAAAGTAGAGCAACGCACCGATGTCCGGCTCCCCGCTTTTATCCAGGCGTCCCGCCACAGCAGGCTTGCCATCCATTGTGTAACTTACGGCGCCCGCGGAAAGAGGAATGCGCGTCATACGGAAACGCCCATTCGGATCCATGACGAGTTTGCTCGGCATACCCGCGCTTTCGCAGCGTTGCCAGTGCGCAGTCAGTTCAGGATCATCTTCGCCCCCGACTCCTGCCACCGACAGATTCTCGACAAAGGAATTCATCAATTCAGGATGCGTACCGTCACAATGGAAGCACTCGCGATTGTTTTCAAAGACGAGCTTCCAGTTACCCTTTTCCACGAGATTGGACTCGAAAGCAACTTTGCAGTTATCCAGGAAATGGGGGGCAATGAAAGGACTTACAGAGTTCCTGAAACTATCGAACTCCGGCGCCTTATCAGCGACGCATACATAAATGTAAGTGTGGACAATTTCACAATGTACCGGCTTCAGATCATATTGAGTCCTGTCGAAATCGGCCCCCATGTTACCGGCAAATAAAAGACTGCCATCCAGCTCGAAAGTCCACTTGTGATAAGGACACACCAGCTTCGCGACTTTGCCTTGGGCGTGCTCGCAAACTTTAGAACCACGATGACGACAGGCGTTGTGAAAAGCACGGACCTGGCCGCTCTTATCCCTGATGATTAAGATCGGATAGTCGCCGATCTGCAACGTCAAGTACTGTCCGGGTTTTTCAATTTCAAAGGTATGACCGGCAAAAATCCAGTCTTTGTGCCAGATCTGCTCAAGATCCTGACGAAACACCTCAGGTTCGATATACAGTTCACGAGGTAGCGCGTGACGTGCTTTGCGCTTTTGAATCAGGTCAATCACGGATGTTGGCTTATTCATTATTATCCTCTACACATCAACCTGACGGTTAACGGCAAATATGTCCGGAAAACAGCGTCATGACCAACGAAGCCTGCGCGCAGAATCGTCAACTTAGACGCCGATACGCATGTCCCAGCCATGTTTAACAAGAGGGTACGACGGCTCACTCAGTCGGCAAAACTACATTTTCGTCGCTCAACTGATAACTTGCCGTTATGAGCCATCAAATCCGGACAATTCCATGCTTACAGCTGCTCTGTAATCAGAGGGAAAACCTACACGCTCCATCTGGAAAACTTCGAAAGGATCCAGTCCCGTACTCGCCGACAGGCATCTTCATATTCAGACCTTTCATTGCAAGCCACGTAATGAAGACTGTTTCGAAGCGTCACTTGGTGCTCGACGGGACGAACAAGCTGGCCCCTTTCGACCATTGCCCCGACAAGCTGATTCCAGCCCAATGCGACACCTTGGTGGGTCAAGACCATATTCATGATCAGGTTGTAGTCATTGGCATGAAAAATAGGCGGACAGTCGGCAGGACGCTCATCGATATCAACGTTCAGAAAGGCCAGCCACACCCCCCAGTCCACATGCTCAGCCACGCCCGAGCGTCCATATGGACTTAGATTAAGCAGCGAAGAATCGCGTACCCCTTCAAGTGAGGTCAGTTCGGGATGCGCTTCCAAAAATGCTGGAGAGCAAACAGGATAAATAATATCGTGGCACAGCTGGTAGCTTTTATACCCGTCCCCCACCTTGCGAATTTTTGAAATGATGATGTCCGGCTCTACGCCAGGTTCCATATTCACGAAATTCTGAGTGGTGATCAGATTGAACTCAATATCCGGGTTGGTCGCACGAAACTCCGGAAGATGCTCGGTTAGCCATAACGCAGAAAAAGCAGGTGAGCAACAAACGGTCAGAATATGCTTCTGCGTCGGAGCGGTTCTAATTCTTTCAGCTGCCTGCGCGATATTAACGAACGACAGTTGCGCCGCCTCAAAAAAAATCTTTCCTTCGGCGGTTAGTTCTACTGTGCGTCCGGAACGCATGAACAGTTGAGCGCCCAAGGAGTCCTCAAGCTCTCGAATCTGCCGGCTGATTGCGGCTTGTGATACGCACAAGGCCTCTGCTGCCCGAGTAAAGCTTTCATATTTAGCGGCGGCGACAAACGCTCTGACAGCCCGAAGGGAAGGCATCCTAAGCAGTAATGTATCGGGGTCAACGTGTCTGCTGAGCATGGTAAGCCCTCATCCTCCTATCATCCGCGAAAGCGGCGGAGCGTAACTCAATAGCCTAGCCCAGGCCATAAGAAGCGTCGTGATTGCGCCAAGGCAGTCGCTTCAGCCAGCAACGATAACGTTAGGTTATCCAAAAAGCCCTGTAAATGTTGTTGGATTTAAGACCCGGATCCCCATAGATTTAAAAAAAGCCCGACCACAAGGGCAAACAATAAAAACCAGGTACAGGTCATGCGCATATCCATCTTCTATTACTGCCCGCCTAAATTACCAACGCTCGATCTCAATTTGGTTTCGTGCGCTGTAGCGTTACACGCAAAGGAGGGACGCAATGACTAATCCAGACGAAATAATTTCCGTTAAGAATGTTTTTAAAATATTTGGCGCACAACCTGATGCGGCGATGAAAATGCTTAGCGTCGGAGCAAGCAAAAAGGATGTTTTCGAGAAAACGGGCCAAGTAATTGGTGTTTTCGACGCCAGCTTTGCCGTCAAGCGCGGTGAAATCTTTGTAATCATGGGACTTTCAGGCTCTGGCAAGTCCACGATGGTGCGATTGTTCAACCGCCTTATCGAGCCGACGTCCGGCAGTATTTATCTGAACGGTCGAGAAATTACCGGGCTGGATGACAAAGCGCTTCTCGATGTTCGCCGCAAAGAGATGGGCATGGTGTTTCAATCCTTTGCCTTGATGCCCCATATGAGCGTTCTCGAAAACACCGCCTTTGGGCTGGAAATTTCCGGCATCAGTGAAAAGGAACGTCATGAGCGCGCCAGGGAAGCCCTCGCCCAGGTCGGGCTTGCAGGGCAGGAGCACAGTTATCCGCACCAACTTTCCGGCGGCATGCAACAACGCGTAGGCCTGGCCCGTGCGCTTGCCAACGACCCGACTATCCTGCTGATGGACGAAGCCTTTTCCGCTCTGGACCCGCTTATCCGCAGCGAGATGCAGGGTGAGCTCATTCGCCTGCAAGCCGAGCAAAAGCGGACCATTATCTTCATCTCCCACGACATCGAGGAAGCCGTTCGCATCGGCCATCGCATCGCAATCATGGAAGGGGGACAGGTGGTGCAAATCGGCACGCCTCAAGAGTTGATCAGTCAACCAGCCAATGACTATGTGCGTACATTCTTCAAAGGATTCGACAGCTCCCGCATTCTCAAGGCAGGCGATGTGGCCAGGCTTGATCCGGAATCGGTTCGCAAGGCAAATGGCCAAGCACCACGATTCAAAGCTGGCCTACCGTTTGGTTATTTGATCGACGAACTTGGACAACTACTCGGGGTCGTCGATATCGATACGAGCGGCGCGGGTGGCAGCACGCATTACACCCTCCATAAACACCAGCCCGTATTTACCGATACTCCCCTGCACGAGGTGCTGGAGATTGCAGCCCACCTGCCCTATCCGGTCCCTGTACTGGACCGTTCGGGCGCGCTCACCGGGACGCTGTCAAAGAGCGAGTTACTGCAAACGCTCAGCCGCCATTAATACAGCCGCGCCCCGCCAAGCTGGCGCGTCCCTGATGACCTGAAGTATCCGCGGCCCTTATAGCGCCGCTACGGTGATATGAAGAGGTAAGCCCTGATGTCCGAGTTCAGTTTTCTCGATCCGTTTCAAGTCGCCACTATCCCACTGGGTGATTGGGTTGAAAGCATCCTCAATTTTCTGGTGCACAACTTTCGCGATGTGTTCCGCGCCATCCGTTGGCCGATTGACCAGGTACTAAACGGCATCGAATACATTCTGCAAAGCATTCCACCCAGCATCGGGATCCTCCTGTCTTCTTTGCTGGGATGGCAACTGGCCGGGAAACGCATGGCCTCACTGTGCTTTGTGACCCTCACGCTGCTAGGCCTTATCGGCGTCTGGTCCGAGTCGATGACCACCTTGGCACTCGTACTGACATCGGTATTCTTTTGTGCATTGCTAGGTGTACCGCTGGGGATTCTCTGCGCCCGCAGTGACAATCTGGAAAAGGTCCTGCGCCCCGTACTCGACGCCATGCAGACGCTGCCGGCGTTCGTTTATCTCGTGCCCGTCGTCATGCTGTTCGGCATCGGCAACGTGCCGGGCATCCTGGTGACCATCGTCTTCGCCCTGCCCCCTCTGGTGCGCCTGACGAACCTGGGCATCCGCCAGGTACCTGAGGACAAAATAGAAGCTGCTCGCGCTTTTGGCTGCACTCCACGGCAGATGCTGACCCGCGTTCAGTTGCCACTGGCGACGTCGACCATTATGGCCGGACTCAATCAGACCTTGATGCTGTCCCTGTCGATGGTGGTCATCGCTTCAATGATCTCGGTGGGTGGTCTCGGCCAGATGGTCCTGAGGGGCATCGGCCGCCTGGACATGGGCTTGGCCACGGTCGGCGGGACAGGCCTGGTGCTGCTTGCCATCTTCCTTGACCGCCTGACCCAGGCCATGGGCGCCCGCACCGGAGCCGACCCAAGCCTGAGCTGGTATCACACCGGTCCCGCAGGCCTTCTGCTACGCCTGTGCGGCGCGAGACAGCCTGCGGGGCGGAGCAAGACCGCCTGACCCTTCCATTCGATCTGCCGCAATGAAGATAAAACCCCAAAAAAGGTACGCGACGATGTCTGAATTCAAGCTTTCCCGCAGCATGCTCAATTGCGCTACAGCCCTCGCCATTGCGGCCATGTCGCTTTGTGCCAACGCTTCGGTGAACCAACCGGGAGACGGTGTGAAGATCACCCCTATCTTCCCTTCTATTGCTGAAGAGCGGTTTCGCGGTGAAGTGGCCGTCGAGGGTCTTCGAGAGCTGGGTTACAAGGTACAAGAGCCCAAGGAGACAGAGTACAGCGTCATGATGATGGCCTTGGGTAACGGTGATGCAGACTTTACGGTGCACTTGTGGGACAAGCTGCACGACAAGTTCTATCAGCAGGCCGGGGGCGACAAGGTCATGGTCAAGGCGGGCGACATCATGCCCGGCGTACTCCAGGGTTATTTGATCGACAAGAAAACCGCGGACGCGTATGGCATCAAATACATCACTGACCTGAAAAAGCCTGAAATCGCCAAATTGTTCGACACCAACGGCGACGGGAAAGCAGACATGACAGGATGCAACCCTGGATGGGGCTGCGAGCTGGTCATCGCCCATCACATGAAGGCCTATGACCTGGAGAAATCGATTAACGTAAACCAGGGTTCCTATTTTGCACTGATGGCCGACACCATCACTCGCTATAAAGAAGGGCAGCCGATTCTCTACTTCACCTGGGTCCCCCAGTGGATCGCCACTGTTTTGGTAGAAGACAAGGATGTGGTCTGGCTGGAAGTACCGAAAACCGACCTGCCGGATGGCAAGAATGATGTCGACACGATGTACAAGGGCAAGAACCTTGGCTTTGCAGTAGACAAAGTCGAAGCCGTGTTGAACAAAGACTTCGCCCAGAAAAATCCGGCGGCCTTGAAGTTCCTCTCAGTGATGCAAATCACCACCGCTGACGAAAGTGCCCAGAACTTGAAGATGCAAGAGGGCGAGAAAAAGCCTGCCGATATCCGTCGTCACGCCAAAGAGTGGGTAGCCGCACACCGGCAGCAGTTTGACGAATGGTTGCAAACCGCTCGCGCTGCGGCGACACAAGCTAACAATTGATATGAATACAGCGGTGGGGCAAGTCGATGACGGGCTCCACCCTGTAGATTTTAGCCAAGTTTGGGATGTAGGCCGGTATAGATTCGATAACCCAGGCAACTGCAAAAACACTTCAATACCGTCAGACCACATAGTCGTTTGAAACTTTAAAAGCTTGATAGCGACGTCTATTGAATACTCGCTCGCATGAATTGCCAACTTTCGCTGGCGCATACGGTGGTTCAACGGTTGATAGGACGATGACCGCACTCCTTGGCGCTCGGTCGTTTTGCATGACTGGCGTCGGATCGGTTGAATGAACAGGATCTTGAAATGTTGAAAGTATCTTCGTTACCTGCCGATGACCAATCCTGCGGGTGGTACCACTTGAGCAAGGGGCGCCAGATCAAGCCAGCCCACCAAGGCCATAGCCACGCACGCTGGGTCATTGTCGGTGCCGGCTTCACAGGGCTTGCCGCCGCCCGTCAGCTGGCGGCTCATTTTCCCGATGACACCATCCTGTTGATCGAAGCTCAGGAAGTGGGTTTTGGCACCTCCGGTCGCAATGCCGGGTTCGCTATCGATTTGCCGCATGACATCGCCGCGGAGGATTACATAGGCGATATCGCCACGGCAAAAACAACACTTAAACTTAATTTGAGTGGCCTGAATTATCTAAAAGAGTTAGTTGAACAACACAGCATCGATTGCCAAATGAAGCATTGTGGCAAATATCAGGCCGCCGTTGAACCAAGAGGCATCGCCGTTCTGGATGCCTATCGCCGCGGACTCGATAAACTCGATCAGCCCTACCAGATGATTGAGGCTGGTGAATTACCCGAACATATTGGCACGCATTTCTACCGTAAAGCATTGTTTACCCCAGGGACTTCTTTGCTTCAGCCTTCGGCGCTTGTCAAAGGCTTGGCCGACAGTCTTCCCAGTAATGTGACGCTGTACGAAAACACTGCAATCACTCATGTGGAATATGGCACAAAGACGGTACTCAAGCATGCCGCAGGTTCAATCACCGCGGACAAACTGATCCTGACCAATAATGCCTTTGGTATGAGTTTCGGCTTTCTCAAAGGACGAATGCTGCCGGTGTTCACTTATGCCAGCCTGACCCGCCCCATGACCGAACAAGAGCAAGCTCGCCTCGGCGGCCGACCTTATTGGGGTGTCATCCCTGCGGATCCATTCGGTACTACGGTACGTCGCACACCGGACCACCGTCTTCTGATCCGTAACAGTTTCAGCTTCAATCCGGACGGCCGCAGCGATTCAAAATACTTGAAACGCTTTGTCGCCAGGCATCAGGCATCTTTCGAGCAACGCTTTCCTATGTTGCCTGAGATGAAGTTCGAATATACCTGGGGAGGCGCATTGGCGCTTTCACGTAACCACATGGGGCATTTCGGCGAACTATCGCCCAATGTCTATGGAGCACTCTGCTGCAACGGGTTGGGGGTTACCCGTGGGACAGCCACCGGCAAGCTCTTAGCGGACTGGCTGGCCGGGGAGCACTCTGAACTCATCGATTTCGTCTTGAAATCGCCGGGGCCATGCCCTAATCCCCCTGCTCCACTGGTTTCAGCAGGCGTCAATATAAGTTTGCGCTGGGGGCAATACCGAGCCGGTAAAGAAAGCTGACCCGCCCCATATTTTAAGAAGTTCCAGTCCGCTTGTTCGTTCTTCTGCAGGCGGCTTCCCATGGTTGAAAAACTGGCGGCGCTGACCTATCGAGCGGCGCCGCTTGAAAGACAGTGATACTAATTGGAGCGAGATTGATGAAATTTGAAGGCATTTACACACCGGCCATTACGCCCCTGACCTCTGACGGCAGTATCGATAAGACAGCCTTTGCCGAAGTCCTGGAGTATCTGGTCGACTCCAAAGTGCACGGTGTCATTATTGGCGGCTCAACCGGCGAATATTACGCCCACACTCCTCAGGAGCGTTTCGACTTGGCCGCCCAGGCCAAAGACGTGTTGCGCGGTCGTCTACCGCTGATCGTGGGTACCGGGGCCATTCGCACTGAGGACTCGGTCGCCTACGCCGAAGCGGCGAAGGCCATCAAGGCCGATGCATTGTTGGTTGGCTCGCCCCCCTATGCGCTGCCAACGCAAAAAGAGATCGCATTGCATGTCAAGGCTGTGGACCGCGCGGCCTCGCTCCCCATCATGCTTTACAACTATCCAGGCCGCATGAGCGTAAGCATGGGCGAGGAATTCTTTGATGAGGTCAGCGATGTGACAAACATCGTCGCCATCAAGGAAAGCTCCGGCGACATGGCCCAGTTGCACCGTTTGGCCTGCAAATACCCGCGCATCGCCCTGTCTTGCGGATGGGACGATCAGGCCCTGGAGTTTTTCGCATGGGGCGCCCGCAGCTGGGTGTGTGCCGGTTCCAACTTCATCCCTCGCGAGCACGTCGCCCTGTACGAGGCCTGCGTCGTCGAAAAAAACTTCGACAAAGGCCGTCGCATCATGGCGGCGATGATGCCACTGATGGACGCTCTGGAAGGCGGGAAGTTTGTCCAGTCCATCAAGTACGGGTGTGAACTGAATGGCTTGAGCACCGGTGGCCTGCGCGCCCCCCTGCAGGGCCTGGATGTGGATGAAAAGCAGACGCTGCAAGGCGTCGTCACCGAGCTCAAGCGCAACATCGCGCAGATCACTGGAGGTGCCTGAAATGGCTGATCTACTGACCAAGGAACAGTACGCGGCCATCGCCGCCAAGTTGGAATTTCCTACCCAGGCATTCATCAACGGCGAGTTCCGGGATGCCCTCTCTGGAAAAACGTTCATCACGACGAACCCGGCCACGGGTGAAAAGCTTGCAGAGGTTGCGGCATGCGATACCCATGACGTCGACGTTGCCGTGGCTGCCGCCAAGCAGGCGTTCGAGGATGGGCGCTGGCATAAGCTGTCACCGGGCGCACGCAAGCAAGTGCTGCTGCGCTTCGCTCAATTGCTGGAAGACAATGCACACGAGCTCGCCGTGCTGGAAAGCCTGGACAGTGGCAAGCCAGTCAGCGAATGCCAGAACGTCGACGTGCCCGATACCATCCATACCCTGCGCTGGCATGCGGAGCTGATCGACAAGGTGTACGACAGTACCGCGCCGACCGGCCACGGTGCGGTAACCCTGGTGGTGCGCGAAGCGATCGGTGTCGTCGGCCTGGTCCTGCCTTGGAACTTCCCATTGCTGATGCTGGCCTGGAAGATCGGCCCTTCCTTGGCCGCTGGCTGTTCCATCGTGGTCAAGCCGGCCAAGGAAACCACCCTGACCGCATTGCGTGTTGCCGAGTTGGCGCATCAGGCCGGTATTCCGGCAGGCGTATTCAATATTACTCCTGGCGGCGGCCGGGAGGCTGGCGAAGCGATCGGTCGGCACATGGATGTGGCAATGGTCAGCTTCACCGGTTCTACCGACACGGGCCGGTTATTTCTCAAGTACGCGTCCGAGTCGAACCTCAAGCGCGTGGTGCTCGAACTGGGGGGTAAGAACCCCGCCGTGGTGATGAATGATTGCGAAGACCTCGATCAGGTTGCCCAGTATGTGACCGCAGGCGCTTTCTGGAATATGGGCGAAAACTGCTCGGCCTCCTCACGGCTGATTGTCCATGAAGACGTCAAGGATGAACTGCTGAAACTGATCGGCAAGCATTTGCGTGATTGGAAAATGGGCGACCCCCTGGATCCTGAAAATCGCCTCGGTGCCATGATCAGCAAAACGCATTTCGATAAAGTGCGCTCGTATCTGGAATTGGCCGCCGAGCAGCAACTCAACGTGACGCAAGGTGGCGGGACTGAGTCCGGCGTCTTCGTCCAGCCGACGATCATCGACGGAGTCGAACGTGAAAATCGCCTGTTTATCGAAGAGATCTTCGGGCCGGTACTGAGTGTCACCAGCTTCAGTACTCTCGACGAAGCCATAGAACTTGCCAACGACACAGTCTACGGCCTGGCGGCATCCGCCTATACCGGCAGCCTGCGTAATGCCTTGCGCCTGTCGCGGGAGATTCGTGCGGGCGTGGTCACCGTCAACTGTTTCGGGGAAGGCGACGCCTCTACACCGTTCGGTGGCTACAAGGAATCAGGCTTTGGTGGTCGCGACAAATCCGTCTGGGCGCATGACCAATACACCGAGCTGAAAACCATCTGGATTGACGCTTCGTAATCTGATCAGGCACGTGCTGTATTGACGACGCTCAGTAGCCCGGTCACCGCTTCACGCAAGCGGTGACCGGGCTATGGACGCCCTTCGGCTTGTTGGTCGCCTGGTCAGGCAGAACCTTTCACAGATTGAACTCTGGACGCCATCATGACTTCTTCACCTTTTTCGATTCCAGCCAACGCCCGACGCATCGACCCAGCCAGACAACGTGCAACTGCATTAAAAAAAGATGGCTCCGCCGAGGACAACGACCGCGTCGAAATAGGCCCCACGCCGCTGGCTTTTGCGGAGTGGGAACGTTTGGGCCTGGAACCGCCCCATCTGCCCACCCTGCGTACATACCGATTGCAACGACTGGTTGATCAGTTGGTAGCCCGTGACCTGGGCGGCATTCTGTTATTCGATCCACTGAATATCCGCTACGCAACCGATACCACCAACATGCAGTTATGGACGACCCATAATCCCGCACGGGCATGCTTCGTCGCCGCCAGTGGACATGTTGTCCTGTGGGACTTTCATGGCTGCGATCACCTGTCCGCCCACTTGCCGCTGGTGACAGAGTTGCGCAGTGGCGCGTCTTTTTTCTTTTTCGAGACCGGTGAGCACACCGACCGACACGCCAGACATTTCGCCGCGCAAATCGACGAGTTGCTGCGCCAACACGCCGGTGTCAATCGTCGGCTTGCGGTGGATCGAATCGAAGTCGCCGGCCTGCGCGCCTTGGATGCATTGGCGATCGAAATTTGCAGCGGCCAGGAAGTGACTGAATTCTCCCGCATGATCAAGGGCCCTGATGAGGTCAAGGCGATGCGCTGTGCGGTGGCCGCGTGCGAAGCTTCGGTAGCCGAAATGCACCAGGCCATGCGTGCCGGCGTGACTGAAAACGATGTCTGGGCCGCCCTGCATGCCGGTAATATCCGCCGCGGTGGCGAATGGATCGAGACCCGAATTCTCAGCTCCGGCCCTCGCACCAATCCCTGGTTCCAAGAGTCTGGCCCACGGGTGTTGAGCGACGGCGACCTATTGTCATTCGACACGGATCTGATCGGCACCTACGGCATGTGCGTGGACATGTCCCGCAGTTGGATCTGCGGCGGGCTGGAGCCTACGGCCGAACAGAAACGCCTGTATCGAATTGCCCATGACCATATCACCCACAACATCGAGCTGATCAAGCCAGGCGTGCGCTTCACGGAGCTGACCAAGCAGTCGCATCGGCTGCCCGAACTCTGCCGCGCCCAGCGATACGGCGTGCTGTTCCATGGCGTCGGCCTGTGCGACGAGTACCCCAGTATCCGCTATCCGGAAGACTTGGAATCTTACGGATACGAGGGCGAGCTGCAGCCAGGCATGGCCCTTTGCGTCGAAGCGTACGTGGGTGAAGTGGGTGGCCGCGATGGCATCAAGTTGGAGAACCAGTTGTTGGTCACCGAAACCGGCTATGAACTGCTGACGCACTACCCTTTCGACGACAGTTTTCTGCAAGCATGAAACTTGATCGATGAATCAGTTAACCGTGTGTCATCAAACATCAAGCATCGGCTTTCTCTTGCTTGAGAACTTCTCACTGACGTGCTTTACGCAATGCCTGGACGTGCTCGTGACGACCAATCTGATTCGGCCAGGCTCGGTAAAAGTTCATACATTCAGTTGCAACGACTCCGAAGTCACGAGCGACCTGGCCATCCCTATCAGGCCGGATACCCCGCTTACCGACATTAGAATCGCCGCCCTGGATCTGATGATTGTCTGCGGTGGGTTGCGTACGCCAAGAGTCGTGCCTGACGGACTGGTGAAACTCTTGAACAAGCTCGCCAGCATGCCCATTGCGCTCGGTGGGTTGTGGAATGGCGCCTGGTATCTGGGTAAAGCCGGGTTGTTGGATGGCTACCGCTGTGCCATTCACGCAGAACAACGGATCGCTTTATCCGAATGTTCACCCAACACAAATGTAACTCTGGACGCCATGGCAATTGATCGAGACCGGCTCACGGCGGCCAGCCCCGCGGGGGCATTTCAAATGATGATCAAGTGGCTTTACGCAACGCTTGATCAGGATGTCGTGAATGCGGTTTTTGAGCTGCTGGATCATGACCAGTCCAGGTTTCGTACATCAGTGCCGGTTCAAGATGGCAAGGTCAGCGCCGCGCTACGAGAAATCATCACATTGATGGAATGTAACCTGGAAGAGCCGTTGAGCCAGGATCAACTCGCCGAGTGTGTTCGGCTATCAAGACGCCAAGTGCAACGCCTCTTCCAGGAACAATTGGGAATTCCTCCACAACGTTACTACCTGGCATTGCGCCTTAAAGGCGCCCAGCGCCTGATACAGAACTCAAGCCTTACGATCATCGATGTTTCAATCGCCTGCGGCTTTGCCTCGACCCCCCATTTCAGCAAATGCTACAGCTCTTTTTTTGGTTATCCACCGTCGAGGGAAAGTCGCCACGAACTGTGAGAGCTGCACGGGTACGTAATATCCAAAAGGAGCGCAACATAGTGTCCACTTCGCAGCCCCCTGTCCCACAATCCGTCGGATTCCTGCTGTTGGATGGCTTCACTTTCATTTCCCTGGCATCAGCGATAGAACCCTTGCGCATGGCCAATCAGCTCTCCGGTAGAGAGTTGTACCGATGGTTCACCCTGGGCCAGGACGCAAAGACCGTGCGTGCCAGCGCCGGCTTGCAAATAACACCCGACACCAGCATGCAAGAAACCCCTCCGTTATCCACCGTGATCGTGTGCGGCGGAATGCATATCCAGGACAGCGTCAGCCATGAACATGTGCTTTGGCTGCAGAGCCAAGCCCGCCTGGGTTGCAAGTTGGGGGCCATCTGCACAGGGAGCTGGGCGCTGGGCAAAGCCGGACTGTTGGAAGGACACCGATGCAGTGTTCATTGGCAATGCCTGGAGCTGATGCGCGAAGCGTTTCCAGTGGCAGATATCACGCCACACCTCTTCTCCATCGATAGAAACCACTTGACCTCATCGGGCGGCACCGCACCGATGGACATGATGTTGCACATCATCAGAAGCGAGCATGGCCGTGAATTGGCCGCGGCAATTTCCGACATGTTCATGTATGAACGTATGCGAGATGATCAGGATCAGCAGCGCATACCGCTCAGGCATACACTGGGCGCCAACCAGCCCAAACTGCAAGCGGCCATCCTGTTGATGGAGGCCCATCTGGACGCGCCCCTCGAACTCAAGGTGCTGGCATACAAGGTCGGGATTTCACGGCGCCAACTGGAGCGGTTGTTTCAAAAGTACTTGGACATTTCTCCGTTGCGCTATTACCTCAAGCTGCGCTTAGTCCGGGCGCAGCAGTTGTTGAAGCACTCCCCATTATCCATCCTGAAAATAGGTACGCTGTGCGGCTTTGGTTCAGCAGACCAATTCACCAGAAGCTATCGAGGGTATTTCGGCGTCACGCCACGTCATGAACGCACTTCGTCGAATACCCATGGGACAACCCCTGCACATTCCCAGGCAGCCACCGCCTCCACGCAGACGGTGACCGGGTTTTAATGGGCTCAGATAAACGGAACGTAGATCAACTAGTGGCTGGCGCCTTCGATAGGCTGCAGATGGGCATAGCTGGCGACAAAGCGGCTGTATTTGTGTTGACCGCAGGTGTAAGGCGCGTACTTGGCCGGGTTATCGGCACTGATGCACGTGGCGACGGTCTCAACCGGCGCGTCAAAGTCCAAGTCAATGAAGAAGGGAATGGAATACCGTTCGACGCCGCTGGTATTGATCACGCGGTGCATGGTCGACGTGTAGCGATCATTCGTCAGGGTTTGCACCAGATCACCGATATTGACAATGAATGTGTCCTCCACCGGTGGGGCGCTTACCCATTCTCCAGCGCGATTGCGTACTTGCAAGCCGCCGACCTTGTCCTGGAAAAGAATCGTCAGAAAACCATAGTCCGTGTGCGCCCCGATCCCGATTTCCTTTTGTGAAATTTCGCCACTCTGCGAGGGGTAGTGCAACAATCGCTGAATGGTGATCGGCTTGCGTTGCAGTTTTTCAAAGTAGTCCGCGGGCAGATCCAGGCTGAGGGCAATGGCGCTGATGAGCTTACGAGCCAGGTCAAGCATCGCACGATGATAGGCCTCGCAGACGTCGGAAAATTGCGCGGGCTCTGACGGCATCAGGTTCGCCCCGAAGAACGGAGACACTTCATCATCATGGGCGCCGTAGTCGAAGCACTCCTTGAAATCGCGGGTGTTTTCCGGATCGACGTTTTCCGCGTACATGGGAATGTAGCCGCGAAGCGTGGGACCTGAATGAACCACGTTCAGCTCATTCTTTTTATCAAAAGGCAGGGCAAAGAAATTTTTTGTCTGAGCGTACATCGCGTCTATCAAGGTGCGAGAAACGCCGTGATTCCTGATATAGAAAAAACCGACTTTCTCGCAAGTTTCGCCGATCTGGCGCGAAACTTTCAGTGGATCGCTCCCATCCAGTAATGGCGCGATATCAATAAAAGGGATTTCTTCAAACGTAGTCTGTTTGCTTGCAAGCCGGGCATCGGTCAGCTGAATCATCGGTATTCCTCAACAAAAGCGCCGCGTTTTAGTTATTCTGAAAAAGTTCCAGCGTACGAAATCAAGAGCGTTGTTCTTGACCCTTATGCTGAAATCATTGTTCAGGACTGAGCGGACACCAACAAACCATTTTTCATTCAATACTCATGAGAAAAAATCAATCATGAAAACTGAATCAAGCCTATAACTCCTGATGTTATATGCATGTCATTTCAGGGTTTGTTTAAGTCAGGTTTCGTTGATCGTTAGACTTGGCAGATTCAGGACACGTTATCAGATTCATTCATCCGTATTGCAATCTTTGCGAAGCCGTCGTGCAAGGCTGTGGCGCCTCGTATCTTTCTCCAAAAACTCAACCGCTATGAACGCTTCGATACCCGCTCCAGCTTCAACTTTCTCGATAAAACTCAGAATCGCCTTCCTCATGAACCAGTGGGAGGTGCGATCCAGCTTGGCTGATGCGGACTTCAGCCTGGCCCGCGTTTCCTCGTCCAACTTGATGCCCTGTGTGGTCACTGCCATATTTCTTTCCTCAATCATTAACCGAGTTCGTTCTTATAACGAGCCACTAATGCATCAAGCTCCACAGGGCCAGAAGCGGAACGTTTGTCGATTTCATGGCATGGACACAGGATGGAAAGTTGAACACGACGCCCCCAGCCCCGGGCGTCCACCACCCCACATCCTCGCGATACCAGTCGCCCGGCGACAGAACGAGATAGAACTCGGCAGGCGGGTGCTGGTGATAGGGATAGCAGGTCTGCGGCATCATGAGCGCCAACCCCAAGGTCAAGGTGGAACATTCCAGCAATCCTCCCGGCCCGGCGATTATGCCGTGACGATGTCGCTCCACGAAAGCGCTGTCCTGGTCGGCCTGGGCCTGGCGGTTTATCCAAGGGACATGGGGCAAGAGCGTGCCTAACGCGTCCCATATCGATACCAGGTCATCATCGCTCCTGGGCGCCGCGTGAAGGGCTTCGGCTAAATGAGGCGCCAAAAAACCTGGCAACGCGCTTGAAGTTTTCGCCGGTTTGCGAATTGTCCATTGGGCCGCATTCAGAGATGCGGCGTGCGCCTGCGCCTCATCGCAAAGGCTGCCCGACAGGACGTTTTGCAGCGAACGCTTCAGCCGTTCGCCGCTGCGGATAATGTCCCGCTCCCACGCCATATTTTCAGTGCTGTTCATCATCGTTTTCGCCCCCTTTTCCCAAGCGATGTATCGAACGAGCTTACAAACGGCTCAACTGTTCCAGCAGACCAACAGAAACACGGATCCCATCATTCTGGGCGTTGACCGTTGCGTGTTGCCGCTCCCATCCCGGTCTGTGAACGCCCATTTGCGTCAAGCGAGCCATTTGGTTGGCAAGCCGCTGCTCGAATCCCTCTGAAAAATACGTCGGCGCTAAAAGCAGTATCAACAGGCCACAGCCAGGCGACTGGGCCCCCTGGTTGAACGCCGGCGCATCCAGCGACCAGTTGGCGCCCGTGAGCCCCGCTGCCAGTACTTCGACCATGAGCATCAGGTTGGCCCCGCGATGACCACCAAAAGGCAGCAACGCACCACTCAGCGCTGCCAGGGCGTCACGTGTTCCGTTGCCATACTGGTCAACCGCCCATCCCTCGGGAATACCGCTGCCTGTCGAGGCGGCATGGGCGATGTTCACGAATGCCGTGGCACTGCATGCCTGGTCGAACAATAGCGGGACGCCATCGGCCGAGGGCGCGGCAAATGAGATCGGATTGGTCGAGTAGGTCTTGCCCCTGGCACCAGGAACGGCAACCAGGGCCGGCCCGTTTGCGACCGCCAATGCGATCAGTCCGGCCTGGGCAAACCGCAGCGTGTAGTCGCCGAGTTCACCGCTGGTGAAACTATTGCACTGGCTCAACGTGGCCATGCCATTGACATGCGCGGCATGACACAACGAATCGAAACACCGGTCGACGCCGAGCTGGGCAATTCCACCTTGGGCATCAGATTTGAAGATGATTGCGCCGGCGCGGCTGATGCGTGGCTCGACACATGGATTAATACGTCCGGAGGAAAAGCCCGGTAAATAGTCGGCGAGGTGTCGAAACCCCACGGCCTGGTTACCACGCGCTTGCGCCGCAACGGTGGCGTGGGCTAATGAATTGGCCACCGCTGGGGAGCAGCCCTTCGATTCGCAGAGATGCTTCACCCAGTCGACCGCTTCATCAAGGGTAAAGCGACGATAGGCTGTGGTATTCAAGGGTATCGCCTGGATGTTCGTTCGAAGAATCCGGAGCCCTTTGCGAAGGGCTCCGGACGGCAACACAACTATTGGCTGGCAGCAGCCATTATGGGGCTGGTGTTGCGGAGGCGGTCTGGCTGCCGAACATCGCGTCGAAGCGGGGCTTGTTGGCGGCGTAGTACTCTGCAACTACCTTGTCTGCCGAACTGTCACGGGCGGTCGCCATCAGCTTCTCGAGGTCGCTCTTGGGAATCTTGAAGTTGGCGAAGAACCGGGCGACATCGGGATGTTCGGCGCTGAAGCCTTTGCGGGCAATCGCGTGAATTTGCTCGGCACCACCAAAGATCTGCTTCGGATCGTCCAGGTAGCGCAGTGGCCACTTGGCGAACATCCAATGTGGACTCCAGGCATTGATCAACGCCCATTTGTCACGCTTGAGGTTGCGATCCAGCTCGCTCAGCATGCCCGACTCCGAAGAGGCAACCATCTTGTAGCCATCGAGTTTGTATTCCTTGATGGCCTTTTCCGTCAGTTTGTACTGACCGTTGCCCACTTCCGATGTCAGGATCTTGCCGCCGAGTTTTTCCCGCACCTCTGGCTTGTTGAGGTCCTCGACACTGGCAATCTCGCTGGTGGGAATGGACGTTGGCACGGCCATGCCGATCCGGCCTTCATACAGCACGCCGAGGTCTTCGAGCTTGTCCTGGTATTTGTCGTAGAACGACTTGTGGGTGCTCGGTAGCCAGACCATCGGGATCAGGTCGATATTACCGTTGGCCAGGGCCTGGAACTGAATGCCAATATCGGCAAGTATCAATTTGACCGGTTGTTTCAAGTGGTCGCGCAATGCTGTATCTGCCAGCTTTACAGCAATTTCCGTATCCGACCAGTTCACCCATCCGATGCGGATTGGCGTGGGCTCCTCGGCGTGGGCCATCAGGCTGCCGGCGGCCATCGCCAGGCCCGCAAACCAGCCGATACAAGTTTTGCTGGACAACGTCATCATGGTGCATCTCCGCGTACTGTATTAATAGTTATTGGCAGGGCAGAAGAAGAATTAACGCTCCCTCATCAGAGCAGAGTGTTATTACGCTCCTCAAAGGCTTTAAAGTCGTGCATGAATAAATTTTATTATGCGAAAAAGCTTCCAGCTCGTTCGGTCGCTCGGCCCTCCCCCGCCCTTTGGCGGAACTCATCAATGTAAGCACTCACAGTGCTTTTTCGAGTGCCGGTAGCGCCTCGAACACATCCGCCACCAACATGTAGTCCGCCACCTGGGCAATCGGCGCTTCGGGATCCTGGTTGATCGCAACGATGACCTTTGAACCACTCATGCCGGCCAGATGCTGAATGGCGCCGCTGATACCTGCCGCAATGTAAAGCTCTGGTGCGACGATCTTGCCCGTCTGCCCGACCTGCAAATCGTTGGGGGCAAAACCCGAATCGACTGCGGCACGCGATGCGCCTACGGCACCGCCTAGCTTGTCTGCCACTCGCTCGATCAAGGCGAAATTTTCTTTGCTCTGCATCCCGCGTCCACCGGACACGACGACGCGGGCGCTCGACAGATCAGGCCTTTCGCTGGCCGTCAGTTGCTCGCTCACGAAGCGCACGTTGCTCGCGTTTTGTCCGCCCTCTACCGCCACCACTTCGCAGCGATGCTGCTGGGACGAAGCCTGGGCGAACGCCGAGGCGCGGACCGTGAGCAACTTGATCGGATCGAGGGACTGCACGGTGGCGATGGCGTTACCGGCGTAAATGGGCCGCTGGAAAGTGTCCGCCGAGACAATGTGGGTGACGTCGGACAGCATGCCGACATCCAGGCTGGCCGCGACCCGGGGCAGCACGTTGCGGCCCATACTGCTGGCGTCGGCAACGACGTGCGTATAACCGCCGGCCACCAGTGACGTGATCAGAGACTGGATATTTTCGGCCAAGGCATTTTCGAATATCCCCCCCTGCGCCAGGAGCACCCGATCCAGACCCTGGATCAGCACCGCCTGTTGCGCCACTGCCGATGCGTCAGCCCCACCCATCACCAGCAAATCCATCTTGGCGCCCAGGGCCGTGGCGGCGGTCACGGCACTCCACGTACCTGCCGTCAGTTGACCGGCGCTGTGCTCGGCGATCACCAATGTACGCATCAAATCACCCCCGCAACGTTTTTCAATTTATCCACCAGTTCGGCCACCGAACCGACGTTGATTCCCGCTTTGCGCACGGCAGGCGGGACAACTCCTAATAATCGAGCGTGTTCCTTCACGCTTGCGCCCAAGGTGTCAGCGGCAATGATTTCAAGCGGCTTTTTCTTGGCTTTCATGATGTTGGGCAACGAGGCGTAGCGCGGTTGGTTCAGCCGCAAGTCGCAGGTCACCACCGCAGGCATGGCGAGGGCGAGCACCTGGCTGCCACTGTCGACCTCTCGCTCGACGACCCATTGACCATCCACCTGATTGATGGCTGAGGCGTAGGTGGCCTGACCGCTGCCGATCAACTGCGCGACCATTTGCCCGACCTGGTTGTTCTCCTGGTCGATCGCCTGCTTGCCGAACAGGATCAATTGCGGCTTTTCCTGATCGATCACTTTGCTCAGGTACTTGGCGACATTGAGCGGCTCAAGCACTGCATTCGTCTCGACCAACAGCGCCCGGTCCGCGCCGAGTGCCAATGCCGTGCGCAGTTGTTCCTGAGCGGCCGACGTACCCACGGAGACAACCACCACTTCGGATGCCACCCCCTTCTCCTTGAGGCGTATCGCCTCCTCCACCGCGATTTCGCAGAACGGATTCAAGGCCATCTTCACGCCACCGAGCTCGACGTCTGAACCGTCGGCTTTCACCCGGACTTTCACATTCGGGTCGATGGCGCGCTTTACCGCAACGAGCACTTTCATAGTTCTTCGCACTGCCCCCTGGCACTTTGGATCGATGCGGGATGGCCGGACGCACGCGCCGTACCACCCCTGTTTCGACTGGATGGTAATCCCGGTTTTTCCGCCACGCAAGAAAAATGTACACCTATGTCTTAATCATTGACACACATGAACATTCAACATACCGTTATGTCAAAACCAAGCCTGATGTTCTGTTCTCGGAGCGCAACACCATGTCCAGCGATCCTCTGCTGCAGCCCTATAAGATCAAACACCTGACCCTCAAGAACCGGATCATGACCACCTCTCATGAGCCGGCTTATCCTGTCGACGGCATGCCGAAGGATCTGTACCGCGCCTATCATGTCGAACGCGCCAAGGCTGGCGTGGCACTGACCATGACGGCGGGCTCCGCCGCCGTTTCCCGTGACAGCCCGCCAGTGTTCAACAACGTGCTGGCGTACAAGGATGAAGTGGTCAAATGGATGAAGGATCTGACCGACGAATGTCACGAACACGGCACGGCGGTGATGATTCAACTGACTCACTTGGGGCGGCGCACACGCTGGGACAAGGCCGACTGGCTGCCGGTCGTCTCACCCTCCCATCGCCGCGAAGCGTCCCACCGGGCTTTCCCGAAAAAGATGGAAGAATGGGACATCGACCGCATCATCAAGGACTATGTGGACGCCGCCGAACGCATGAAGGCCGCCGGGCTGGACGGCTTGGAACTGCAGGCCTACGGACACCTCATGGATCAGTTCTGGTCGCCACTGACCAACGACCTTGATGGCCCCTACGGCGGTTCGCTGGAGAACCGGTTGCGCTTTACCTTCGACATCCTGCGCGGCATTCGCCAGCGCTGTGGCGAGGACTTCCTGTTGGGGGTTCGCTACACCGGCGATGAAGATCTGCCCGGCGGTTTCGGTGCCAAGGACGGCATCCAGATCTCGCACATGCTCAAGGACAGTGGCCTGGTCGACTTCCTCAACGTCGTTCGCGGCCACATCGATACCGATGCCGGCCTCACCGACGTGATTCCGATCCAGGGCATGCGCAACTCCCCGCACCTGGATTTTGCCGGCGAGATCCGCTCGGCCACCGGCTTCCCCACCTTCCATGCCGCGAAGATTCCCGACGTCGCCACCGCCCGCCATGCCATCGCCTCTGGCAAGGTGGACATGATCGGCATGACCCGGGCGCACATGACCGACCCGCACATCGTGCGCAAGATCATCGAGAAGCGCGAAGAAGAGATCCGCCCCTGCGTCGGCGCCAACTACTGCCTGGACCGCATCTATCAGGGCGGTGCCGCGTACTGCATTCACAACGCCGCCACCGGGCGCGAAACCACCATGCCCCACGAAATCCCCAAGGCGTCGGTCAAGCGCAAAGTGGTGGTGATCGGCACCGGCCCGGCGGGCCTGGAGGCGGCACGGGTAGCCGGCGAACGCGGCCACGACGTCACGGTGTTTGAAGTGGCCGATCAACCCGGCGGCCAGATCCGCCTGACAGCGCAGAGCGAGCGCCGCCGCGAGATGATCAGCATCATCGACTGGCGCATGGCGCAATGCGAACGGCTGGGCGTGAAATTCCATTTCAATACCTGGGCCGAGGCCGAGACGGTGCTGGCTGAAAATCCGGATGTGGTGATCGTCGCCACCGGAGGCTTGCCGCACACCGAAGTGCTCAAGCACGGCAATGAACTGGTGGTGTCTACCTGGGACATCATTTCCGGTGACGTCAAGCCGGGCCAGAACGTGCTGATCTTTGACGATGCAGGCGACCATGCGGCCCTGCAAGCGGCCGAAGTCATCGCCAACAGCGGCGCGAAACTGGAGATCGTCACACCGGACCGCTCGTTCGCACCCGAAGTGATGGCGATGAACCTGGTGCCCTACATGCGCAGCCTGCAAGACCTGAACGTCACCTTTACCGTCACCTATCGGGTCGACTCGGTGGAGAAACGCGACGGGCAATTGGTGGCTAACTTCGGCAGCGATTATGGCCAGGTGCATAAACAGCGAGTGGTCGATCAGGTGGTCATCAACCACGGCACCCTGCCCCTCGACGATCTGTACTTCGAACTGCGCCCCCATTCGCGCAACAACGGTGCGGTTGAACAGCATGATCTGATCGCCGGGAAAACCCAGAACATCGTGACCAACCCCGAGGGCCGCTTCCAGCTGTTCCGGATCGGCGACGCGGTGTCGGCACGCAATACCCACGCGGCCATCTACGATGCGTTGCGACTGGTCAAGGACATCTGAAGTCATGCCCCTGATCCTGGATCAGGGGCAATTCACTATTCGAAACGAGGCTCTACCATGTCAGCACAGACCTTGAAATCAAGGGCTGCGGTCGCATTCGCGCCCAATGAACCGTTGCAACTGGTCACCATCGATGTCGCACCGCCCAAGGCTGGTGAGGTCCGGGTGCGTATCGTTGCCACCGGCGTCTGCCACACCGATGCGTTTACCCTTTCAGGAAGCGACCCGGAAGGTATCTTCCCTAGCGTCCTGGGCCATGAAGGTGGCGGTATCGTCGAAGCCGTCGGCGAAGGTGTCACTTCGCTGCAGGTCGGCGACCATGTGATTCCGCTCTATACCGCCGAATGCGGCCAGTGCAAGTTCTGCCTTTCCGGCAAGACCAACCTCTGCCAAGCCGTCAGGGCGACCCAAGGCAAAGGCCTGATGCCCGACGGCACTTCACGCTTTTCCTATGAAGGCAAACCGTTGTTCCACTACATGGGTTGCTCGACATTTTCTGAATACACCGTGTTGCCGGAAATTTCCCTGGCGAAGATTCCCAAGGAGGCGCCGTTGGAGCAGGTCTGCCTGCTCGGTTGCGGGGTGACCACCGGAATCGGCGCCGTCCTCAACACCGCCAAGGTCGAAGCGGGCGCCAGTGTGGCGGTGTTCGGGCTGGGCGGCATTGGCCTGGCAGCCATCATCGGCGCAAAAATGGCCAACGCCGGGCGTATCCTCGCTATCGACATCAACCCTGCCAAGCGAGAAGTCGCGCTGTCGTTGGGCGCGACGGACTTCATCAATCCCAAGGAATACGACAAGCCGATCCAGGACGTCATTGTCGAGCTGACCGAAGGCGGCGTGGACTACTCGTTCGAATGCGTCGGCAACGTGCAACTGATGCGTGCGGCACTGGAGTGCTGCCACAAGGGCTGGGGCGAGTCGATTATCATCGGCGTCGCCGGCGCGGGCCAGGAAATCAGTACCCGCCCTTTCCAGCTCGTTACCGGTCGCGTGTGGCGTGGCAGCGCGTTTGGTGGCGTGAAGGGCCGCACCGAGCTGCCCAGCTATGTGGAGAAGGCCAGCCGAGGAGAGATCCCACTGGACACCTTTATCACCCACACCATGCCCCTGGAAGATATCAACAAAGCATTCGAGTTGATGCATGACGGGCAAAGCATTCGTACCGTCATTCATTATTGATTCGGCCGATCCTCATTTCCCCCCCCCCACAAAAAGGAAGCAACGATGTCCGTTTTTACCCATGTAACCGTCGGCACCAATGACCTGGCAAAAGCCCGTGCGTTCTATGACGCAGCGCTGAAAGAAATCGGCCTCAAACGCGTCGCCGATCTCAGCGAGAATGGCTCCATCTGGGGCGTCGACAAGCCTTCGTTTTTCGTACTCAAGCCGGCCAACGGCAATCCGGCGACTGTCGGTAACGGCGGTACTGTCAGCTTCGAGGCACCGAGCCGTGCTGCGGTCCACGCCTTCCACGCCGCGGCGCTGGCAAATGGCGGCGTCTGCGAAGGCCTGCCAGGCACGCGTGGCTGGGCTGAAAACGCCTATGCTGCCTACGCTCGGGATCTGGACGGGAACAAGCTGGCGGTCTACTGCTTCAAGGCAGAGTAAATAAGACGCTTATCGAAGCCCCCTTGACCGGGGGCTTCGGTTTATCAGGCATGAAGCCCTTTGCGGGCAACCGCAGCACCGGCCTCCAGAGCCCTTCCGATGTGCGCTTCGAAACGACTATCGATCATTGATTGCAACGCCGCGGCCGTGACACCTCGATAGGCGACCAAGGCCTCGATCATCTCCTGCGCATCGTGGTTTTCCAAAAGCTGGCTGCCATTGACCACAACGTTCTTCGCAGCCAATTGTGCGATATCGGAAGGAATGCCGGCAGCCTTCGCCTGATTAGCCAGTGCGGTCATCAGCAACGCAGGAAAAGCCGGACCGGTACCCGAGAGCGCCGAGAGGTAGTCGATGAAGCCCTCCTCCTGAACCTCGGCTGCAGTGCCTACCGATTCGAACAGCCGCTGTACCAGCTCCCTCGCGGCCGCGTTCACTTCCCCCCAGCAAAACCACGGGGTAAAGGATTGCCCGATTTCAACCGCCGCGTTAGGCATCGCCCGCACGACTGCCGACGCTGAGGTTTGTGCGGCAATCGTCTGCGCCGTAACCCCAGCCATCAAGGACACGACGGTCTTGCCCGTCGCGTCAATGTCCAGGCTGGCGAAATGCTCGGGGCGCACCGCGATGATTACCATGTCGCTACGTGTCACCAGCGCCTGATTGTCCGTGACCAGGCAAACGCCTTGTTGTGCCAGCGGATGACTGCCGGTGCGATTGGAAATGATCAGATTGCCAGCCGGCAACAGCGACTTCGCCATGAGCGCTTTCGCAATCGCTCCACCCAACCAGCCCGTTCCGCCGATGATACCGAGCGTTTCGCTGATCATTTTGCAGAGACCTCTTCGAAAGTGTCCGCCAAGGGAACGAAAAGCCCTGGCTCTTTCTCGGCGTAGCCAAATTTCCCATAGAAGCGATCCAGCTCGCGTTGCTTGGGAACCTTGCCGGTGAAGATGCTGACGTAATGGGGAATACGCTGGAAACGCGTGGTGATCAGCTCACTGGTGTTCATGCTGATATAGCCGATCTGGGTCAGGTAGATCGTCCGGGCGCGCGTATCGGCACCCTGACTGTCATAGCCAAAACGCTTGAACATGTTTGCCAGGGCGCTCATCCGCTGTTCGTCCACGGTCGCGACCTCTTGAGCCACTTCAGCCGACTGCAACGCCCAACTGCGCACGGCAAACTCGAATTGCGAATCGAACAGTTGCGGATTGAGCCAGCACTCGAACACATTCAGGATCGCCTCGGAAATGCTTTCGGCATAGCTTTCGCACTGCCGGATCAAGCCCCCCGTGTTGGTCTCCCGCCAACGGGAAAGCAAGGCGGCCAACAGCTGTTCGCGATCCTCGAAAAACCAATAGAAGCTGGTGCGTGACAAACCCAGGCGCTTGGCCAGCGGCATGACACGAACGGCATCGATGCCCGATTCCTTCAAGGCCTCGTAGGCCGCTTCCAGCCAGCCCTCCGTCGACCCCCGCCAGCCTGCGTCCTGGGCCTTGCCACGTGCCTTCCCTACCTGGGGCATTCTGCTCACCTTCTTAATAATGCGTAACGCGAATGTACTCGGATGACCCTCCAATGTACACCCAAGTACATTTAGTTGACTTTCTCGGCTCAAGAGTGAATGAAGTCATTAATGATAAAAACTCATGAGACGCGGACATAAAATGGTTTGTCGGTAAAAGACTCCTGACTGACCATACCCCACAGGCAACGGACTCCATACCAAAACAACAACGAGCCGCCATCATGAATCTTGCAGCGCACACCTTTGAAAGCCTTTCGACGTCCGGCCAAAGAATACCGGGGCGACTGGCATTGCCTCACGCTACTTCTGTTACTTATCCCCTGCCCAAACTTCGATAACTGCTGAAGCGACGCCCTGCGCAGTCGCTTTGTGCGCCTGCTAACCCGGCGCGCGAAGCGCTGCCCGGACGGTTGCTGGCGTGCGATTTCTTTCTATCAGTCGGATTAGTGATATGTGGATAACACAAGAAAAGCTTCCCCTGGGCGAACACATCGCCCGGTATGTCGAATGGTTGACTCAGCACGGCGCAGGTATTTTCGATGCCATCTCGCTGTCGCTGTCGGGTGTCATCACCGCATTCAGCGGTGTGCTCCTTTGGTTCAACCCCTTGGCGTTGATCGCTGTATTTGCCCTGCTGGCCTATTACATTCAGCGCAAGGTGAGCCTCACCCTGTTCATCACCCTCGCCTTCCTGCTGATATTCAACCTCGGTTATTGGCAAGAGACCCTGGAGACTCTCGCCCAAGTCACCTTCGCCACACTCGTCTGCGTGGTCATCGGTGTACCGCTAGGCATCGTCGCGGCACATCGACCCTGGTTCTACGCGACCTTGCGGCCGGTCCTCGACCTGATGCAGACCGTACCGACCTTCGTTTACCTCATTCCCACCCTGACCCTCTTCGGCCTGGGCGTGGTCCCGGGCCTGATCTCCACAGTGGTATTTGCAATCGCCGCACCTATTCGCCTGACGTATCTGGGCATCAGTGATGTTCCCGAAGAACTGATGGATGCTGGCAAGGCCTTTGGCTGCTCGCGCCGCCAATTGTTGATGCGCATCGAACTGCCCCACGCCATGCCCAGCATCGCCGCCGGAATTACCCAATGCATCATGCTGTCACTTTCCATGGTCGTGATCGCTGCCTTGGTGGGGGCCGACGGGCTTGGCAAACCCGTGGTCAATGCGTTGAACACCGCCGATATCTCGATGGGTTTCGAAGCGGGCCTGGCGATTGTGCTGCTGGCGATCACGCTCGACCGCATCTGCAAGCAACGCGAGACCGCGAAAAGAGGTGACGTATGAGCATCATCCGTTTTGAAGACGTCGACGTGATCTTCTCCGCTCGCCCGAAGCCTGCCCTGGATTTGCTTGACCAAGGCTTTTCACGTCCGGAAATCCTGCAGAAAACCGGCCTGATCGTCGGCGTGGAAAAGGCCAACCTGGAGATCAACAAAGGCGAAATCTGTGTATTGATGGGCCTGTCCGGCTCCGGCAAATCCAGTCTGCTGCGTTGCATCAACGGTCTGAACACCGTGAGCCGCGGCAAGCTCTTCGTGGAGCACGAAGGCCGCCAGATCGACATCGCTTCCTGCTCCCCCGCCGAGCTGAAAATGATGCGCACCCAGCGCATCGCCATGGTGTTCCAAAAGTTCGCTTTGATGCCCTGGCTGACGGTTCGCGAAAACATCAGCTTTGGTCTGGAAATGCAGGGCCGTCCGGAAAAGGAGCGGCGCAAGCTGGTGGATGAGAAGCTTGAGCTGGTGGGCCTGACCCAGTGGCGCAACAAGAAGCCCAACGAACTGTCCGGCGGCATGCAGCAGCGGGTTGGCCTGGCCCGTGCACTGGCTATGGACGCCGACATCCTGCTGATGGACGAACCGTTCTCGGCCCTCGACCCGCTGATCCGCCAAGGCCTACAGGACGAATTGCTCGATCTGCAACGCAAGCTGCACAAGACCATCGTTTTCGTCAGCCATGACCTGGACGAAGCCCTGAAGCTGGGCACACGCATCGCCATCATGAAAGACGGCAAGATCATCCAGTACAGCAAGCCCGAAGAAATCGTCCTAAACCCGGCCGACGACTACGTGCGCAACTTCGTCGCCCACACCAACCCGTTGAACGTGCTGTGCGCGAAGAGCTTGATGACACCGCTGGACCAATGCGTTTTCGCCCGCGACGAATACTGCCTGGATACGGCTCAGAACCTGTGGATGGCGCTGAGTGCGCAGCGTCATTTGACCAGCGTTCGAAAAGGCGCCACCACCGCACACGTCCAACCCTGGAATCCGACCAAGGCAATCGAGACCTTGGCTCGACAACCGACGTGCGTCCCCTGCGCCACCACCATGCGCGACGCGCTGCAGATTCGCTACGAAACCGGCCACCCCCTGATTGTGCAGGACGAGGCTGGCGTCATCTTGGGCATATTGGGTGACAGTGAACTGTATCGGGCATTGCTGGGGCACAAAATGTCCCGGCCTGTTCCTACGGAACCCGAACGAGAATCTTCGGTGGCGTGAGTCACCTGGCACGGCGTTGGAACACACCTATGCAACCCAGCGATATCGATAAGAAGGTCAAGGGTTACCGACGGTTGATACCGTCGATGACGGCCTTGCTGGAATTCGAAGCCGTGGCACGGCTGACCAGCTTCACCCTGGCCGCCCAAGAGCTGGGCGTGACGCAGGCCGCCGTCAGCAAACAGATCCGCTTGTTGGAGGACGCCCTGGAAACCAAGCTGTTCCATCGCCTTCATCGGTCGATCAAGCTGACTCACGAAGGCTATGTCCTGCATCTGGTCGTCGCAGAGTCCATTCATCGCATGGCCAGCGTCTTCGACAAAATTGCCGAGGGCATTGGTGAGCAGGAGATCACAATCGCCTGCACCGAGGCGTTTTCTCACTTGAGGATACTCCCCCGGTTGACCGCGCTGCGCACCCTGCAACCGAAGTTGAAGTTGCGCTTGATGACTCATCAGGTCTCGCCCAGTACCTACCGGGATGATATTGACCTGGCTATCCGTTTTGGCGATGGGAAATGGGAGGGCGGGAGTTCGGTTTTCCTGTTCGACGAAGAAGTGTTTCCTGTTTGTTCGCCGGCCTGGCTTGCCGCCAACACGCCCCCTTCATCCATTACCGATTTTCTCGACACGGCGTTGATTGACTCCGATTCCACCCTGGAAGGCTGGATGACCTGGAACCGTTGGTGCCGGGAACTCGGCGATATGCGCCCCAAGCTCAATTATTCATTTCGCTGCAGTTCCTATAACGACGCGATCCAGGCGGCCATTCAAGGCCATGGCATTGCATTGGGATGGAGTCGGTTGATCGCACACCGGCTCAATAGCGGTGAGCTGGTCAGAATTACGCCCTATAGGGTCAAGCCCAAGGACGCTTATTACCTGGTCATTCCGAGCGGCCGAACGGTTGAGCCTGTTACCCAGGCACTGATCGACTGGCTGCGCGACGATAGTTATTTAACTAACTGATTAGAAAGAAATTTTACGCATAACTAGAAGTTATGCGAGCGTGAAAATAAAGCGCGTTGACGGTCTTATTCCACCTTTCCAAACTGTACTCGCCGCCTGATCAACTTTGAGTTTGAGCGAGACCTCATAATGACTATTAATGCCGTGAAAACCCATCGTGAACTTCTGACCGACCGCACTCCCGGCCATGGCATGCCGGGTGATTTATTTGGTCGCCCGGATATTTTTGAAACCGACGTCGATATCTTTTTCACCAAACATTGGATTCTGGTGGGGGTCACCAGCGACATTCCCGAACCCGGTGATGTCTCCACCCTCGACATCGGCAAATCCTCCATCCTGCTGGTGCGCGACGATGACGAGCACGTGCAGGCATTCCGCAATGTCTGCCGTCACCGCGGGGCTCGCTTGAAACAGGCTGGCAAGTCGACGGTGGGCATGCTGGTCTGCCCCTACCACCAATGGAGCTACGACCTGGATGGCAGCCTGAAACATGCGGCGCACATGGGCAAGGATTTCGACTCCAAATGCAAAAGCCTGATACCTGTGCATACCCGGGTCATCGGCACCCATGTCTTCGTCTGCCTGGGCGACGAACCACCGGAAGACATCATGTACCTTGAGCAGGTCATGACACCGCGTTTCGCCCAATACGATATTGCCCACTCAAAGATCGCCTACGAATCGGAAATCATCGAGAACGGCAATTGGAAACTGGTCATCGAGAATAACCGCGAGTGTTATCACTGCGCTGCAACTCACCCGGAGTTGACTGCTTCTTTCCTGCCCGAAGATTTCGGATTCTGTACCGACGGCCTGGGGGAGGATTCTCTTCAAGCGCTGGCGGAGTATCACCAACGCAATGCAGACACCAAGGCCAACTGGGAAAACGAAGGCTATATCTGCGATGCCGTCGAACACCTGGGCGAAAACGCCGTGACCCAATTTCGCTCGCAGCGGCTGGCCATTGCCGGCAATGGCGAATCCCAGACCCTGGACACCCGCGTAGCATGCACCCGCCTCTTCGGTGACCTCACCCGCCGCGACTTGGGCGACATGCATCTTTGGACACATAACTCGTGGACCCATGTCATGAGCGACCACGCCGTCGTCTCCTACATCATCCCGCTGGCACCCGATAAAACCCTGGTCCGGACTAAATGGCTGGTCCATGCCGATGCGGTCGAAGGCGTCGATTATCAAGTGGATAAGCTGACTGAAGTCTGGGTCGCAACCAACCTGCAAGACGCCAATCTCGTTGGTATTACCCACAGCGGCACCCAGGACCCTTCCTACACGCCTGGACCGTTCTCGGCCTTTACCGAAACCTATGTCGACCAGTTCTCTCGCTGGTACGCGGCGCGTCTGGCCGCCCATGGCGTGTGAGGAATGAACATGACGACTTACGAAGAACTGACGCGCCCTGAAAACATCGGCGTAGCCCAGCACTTTACCAACCCGACCACCTGGGGCACGTTTGGCGCGCAGTGGCACAGCGGAGAACAGAAAACCCTGCACTGCTGCGCTGTGCGCCAGGAAACCCATGACGTCAAGTCCTTCATTTTTCGTTGTGCGGACTTCAGCGCCCTGAGCTTCGAGCCTGGTCAATTCATCACGATCTCGCCAGTCATCGGTGGGCAGACAATCGCTCGTTGCTACACCCTTTCGTCCTCTCCGACCCGGCCTTTCGCGTTTTCCATTACCGTCAAGCGCGTGCCAGGGGGCGTGGTGTCGAACTGGCTCCACGACAACCTCACGCCAGGCGATAGCCTGAAAGCGTCCGGCCCCGCCGGCAGCTTTACGCCGATCGGCCATCCGGCAGGTAAATTGTTGTACCTCTCGGCCGGCTCCGGCGTGACCCCCTTGATGTCGATGACTCGGGCCGCCTATGACATGGCCGCCAACCTCGACATCGTTTTTGTGCACAGCGCCCGTACGCCGGTCGACATCATCTTCCACGCGGAGCTGACGCGCATGCAATCCGCCATGCCGGGACTTCGAGTGATCAGCATTTGCGAAGGACTTGGCGAAACAGCGCAATGGCAGCAACCCATAGGCCGACTCGATTTACCGTTGTTGAGCCAACTGGTACCGGACTACAAGGAACGGGAAATCTTTACCTGCGGCCCCCAGGGTTACATGGAAGCGGTCAAATCGCTGCTCATGGAAGCGGCGTTCGATTTCGCCCACTATCATCAGGAAAGTTTCGACATTGCCGTACTGAATGAAGAACCATTGATCGAGCAGGCCACTTCGCTCGACCCGCAAGCGGTATTCACGGTGACCCTGGCTCGCTCGGGCAAGACCTTCAGCATGCCGGGCAACCAGACGGTGCTGTCTGCCGCAAAGAAAGCCGGTGCCATCGTGCCCTCCTCCTGCAGCCAGGGCGTCTGTGGTACCTGCAAGACCACCTTGGTGCAAGGTACGGTCGAGATGAATCACAACGGCGGTATCAGGCAGCGGGAAATCGACAAAGGCCTGCGTTTGCTGTGCTGCAGCAAGCCCACTTCTGACCTGGTCCTCGATCTCTAGACTCTGTACGAAAAGTCTTGAGACGAAGGTCAGGCAAGGCGAAAACAGCCGAGGAACGCCCGGGGTCGCGTCCGACTGTACTGGAGTACATGAGCATTCCGAGGCTGTTTTCAACGCAGCATGAACGAGTCTCAAGGCTTTTCGTACAGAGGCTAGACTTGCCTCACTAATTAGATAGTCACTGCACACGGGCTTCTGCACAATATCTGTGCGCCCAACACCTATAGAACAGTGACCAGCCTGATGAAACTGCAACCTTTGCCGCCGCTCAACAGTCTGGTGGCGTTCGAGTCCGCAGCCCGCCACTTGAGTTTCACCGTGGCGGCTCGCGAACTGAATGTCACACAAGGCGCCATCAGCCGCCAGGTACGATTGCTCGAAGATTACCTGGGCGCGGCGCTGTTCACCCGCACAACCCGGGAAATCAACCTCACCGCCACCGGCAGCCAGTATTACGAAAGTGTGCGCGACACCTTGCAACAAATCGCTCAGGCCACGGCGGGCGTACGTCACTGGCAAGGTGCCCAGCAAGTCACGGTGGTCACCAGCACGGCAATGGCCTCGTTGTGGCTGCTGCCGCTTGTATCGGAGTTCCAGCGCCAGAATGAAGAGATTGACCTGCGCATCATCGCGACGGATCAAGTCAGCGATTTTTCCCGGCTGGACTGTGACCTGGCGCTTTATTACTGCAGCACGCCGCCGAAAAACATGAAAGTCACACCGCTGTTCAACGAAGAGATTTTCCCGGTATGCAGCCCCACCTATCTGGCGCAGCACCCAGGGATCGAGACGCTGGAACAGTTGGGGGGGTGCACCTGGTTGTGGCTGGAAGATCAGCACCGGGACTGGATCGGCTGGAGAGAATGGTTTCAACGCCTCGGCTACCCGGCGCCAGAACCCAGGCGCCGCATCAATATCAACAGCTACGCCATGCTGATCCAGTCAGCGCTGGCGGGCCAGGGGATCGCCCTGGCTTGGTCGGGCCTGCTGAGTAACCACTTGCAGACCGGCAACCTGGTGCGGCCGACACAAGCAATATTACGCACCGATGCGCAGTTCTGCCTGCTGGAACCCCAAGGCCGGGCCCAGAACAGGCAAAGCGTCAACCGCTTCCGTCAGTGGCTGATGGCACATCTTGCCAAGACGATTGATACCTGAGAGACAGTCTTGGGTGGGCATTGAAACGCTGGCGGGCGAACTCGGCTGCGTCCAGGCAACATTTATCGGTCGTCCAACGGAGCAAACACATGCCCCCCCATTCGACGAACAGCCGAACCTTTGCGCTGAGATGCCTGTTGCTCGGAAAAATCACGCTCAATCGATGTCGCGGCCGACTCCAATCATCGAGCACGGTGCACAGCCAACCTTTCCAAGCCTGCACATTTCTATGCGAATCGCAGCCTATCGTCACCTGCTCTGACATTGATCATCGACGCCCTGCGATATCCTAATCGAGCATGCAAAGTAAGCAGATAGCGTCCAGACGCACCTACAGAGATGCCTTCGTATGAGCAAGCCTGCCGCACGCCCTCACAAAGTTCTTATGCTTCTGACATCGGACTTCGTCACTGCCCGCTACGAAGCGCTGCGTACCCGAGCGCCCGATCTCGACATCGTCACTGAACTTGGCCCAGGACTCGACCCCGACATTACAGCCCTTTTCGCCTTCAAGCTCCCCACTGGCATCGCGTCTCGCCTGCCTAACCTCCAGTTGGCCGCCTCGGTAGGCGCGGGGGCCGACGGAATCATTTCTGCGCCAGACCTCCCAATGCACGTCAAGGTCACTCGAGCTGTTGAGCCAGGGCTAGGCTTGAGCATGGCGCAGTTTGTGTCCTTGCAGATCCTGCGGCAGTTCCGCTCGCTGCCCAAGATGGAACAGCAGCACGCAGCGGGTGAATGGAAGCGCCTGCCGGTACCCGACGCGCGCCAAGTTACAGTCGGCATCATGGGACTTGGCTCGATCGGCGCGGTCGTGGCCGACGTAGTCGCCTCGCTGGGCTTCAGCGTCATTGGCTGGACACGCTCGGATGGGCGCGAGTCGCGCGTGCCCGTCTTCATCGGGAAGGCAGGCATGGACACATTCCTCGAGCGCTCCGATTTCCTGGTGTGCCTGCTGCCAGGTACTGCGCAGACCGCCGGGCTGCTAGGACGATCATGTCTTGAAAAACTTCCCAGAGGCAGTTTCGTAATCAACGTGGCACGCGGCGGTATCGTGGTGGAAGAGGATCTTCTGGCCTTGGTCAACGAAGGGCATTTAAGCGGTGCTGCCTTGGATGTCTTTGCGACCGAACCCTTGCCCCCGGACAGTGAGCTCTGGAGGCATGACAAGATCCTGGTTACTCCACACATCGCAGCACAACCGTCGATAGGCCCCGTAGTCGAGCAGTTCATCGAAAACCTGGACCGCCTTACCGAAGGGCAGCCGTTGCTTCACGAGGTCGACCGAAATCTCAATTACTGACGAGTTGAGTTTCGAGGCTTTCGGCTGCGATCAGGCAAATCTATCGGTCGTCGAACGGAGCAAACACATGCGCCACCCATTCGACGAACAGCCGCGTCTTTGCGCTGAGATGCCTGTTGCTCGGATAGATCACGCTCAATCGATGTCGTGGCCGACTCCAATCGTCGAGCACGGTACGCAGTTTTCCGCTCTCAAGATGCGGGGCGACCATGAACCTGAACGCCTGACCAAGGCCCACTCCACTGAGCAGCGTGCTCAAATACGCGGAGCTGTCGTTGACCCCGACCACCACCTGTCCTTGGACCAGAACCTGCTCGGCTGCCTTGCAGAACTCCAATGGGAAGGGCCTCCCGGTGAGTGATGAGAAGTAGCCCAGGATTGCATGTCCCGGCCCGCCAGTCGTCTTCTTTGCCGCTGGCCCAGGGTGCATCAACTCGGAAGGATGGATGGGAACACCGTGCACGGCAAGATACGACGGACTCGCACAGGTGACCCAGTCCAGGTCTGCGAGTCGTCGCGCGACAAGTGAGGTGTCGGCCAACTCTCCGCCGCGAATGACGCAATCGACACCCTCGCCGATCAGATCGATTGGCCGGTCACTGACACCGAGGTCGATATGGAGCTCGGGATATAGCGCGCGGAAACTTGGAAGCGCCGGAATCAGGATCATGTTCGCCAGCACCGACCCGATATCGACGCGGATGCGGCCACGCGGCTGGGCCTGTGCACGCACCATACTCTCGTCCATGTCATCAAGGTCACCGATAAGCCGCGTCGCACGCTCGTAGTAAGCCGCCCCCTCCGAAGTCACGCTGACGCGTCGCGTCGTTCGGTGTAGCAGCTTCGTGCCGAGGTGACGCTCCAGGTCTTGCATCAGTTTGGTAACGGTCGGGCGCGGAATGTTCATCGAATCCGCGGCTTTTGAGAACGCGCCTGACTCGGCTATACGGATGAAAACGCGTAAGGCAAGCAATTGATCCATGGTCAAAAAGGGGCCGGGGGTGTAGGAAAGATGGGCGAGAATTATTCATCATCATGAATTAACAAATAGCTTTTTGCACATTTATTCACCGAAGTGAACTCTCTAAGCTCTCATCCATCGCCAGCCTCGATCACCCATAGACAGCGATACCGGGCAAGACTGACGAATCCACACCACAGATCCAGCCCCCAAGAGGACACTATGAAAACTGCTCTCCAGTTGCTTCAAGCCTATCAAGACAACATCCAGGCGCCGACGTCAGCCGCGGCCTTGTTTGCCGAGGACGGCGTGCTGGAAATACCGACTGTTCATGTGCACGCGCAGGGACCTGCCGCCATTGAGCAACTGGTCGCCGACCTGCTTGTGAAGATTCCGGACTTCCGGTTCAAGGATTTCAAGGTTTGGATCGACACGCCCGACAAGGTCTTCGGCGAATACTCGGTCGAGGCGCTGGTCGTCGGCACGGGCAAGGTCTATCGGCAAACCTATGCAGGCTTGCTCATCGCAGAGGGCGGGAAGATCAAACTGCTCAGGGAAGCGCTGGACACAGCTGCCGGAGCGCGGGCATTCAGCATGGACTGAGAGTCAGTGCGGCGGCCGTCCCGATGGCCGGGCGACGCAACGAGCGGCTGTGGCTTGGGCACGTCTGGCGTCGACTCGACCGGGTTTCATAGCGGCTACAGGGCCGAGCCGGTGCGTGCTGTTGATGGCAACCCCGGTTGGTAGACCCGTCCCAATTCTTCAATGCCTTGATGAATGTGAACCAGGGTTTGGTAAGGGACGGGGATATCAAGCCACGCAGCCACCGGTCGAAACCTCTTCCATTCGCGCGATCATTTCCTCCTGCAGATCAGAAGGTGTAAACCTTATTCAGGACGCGACACCCTATAAATTCCTGAGCCCCGCTGGTGTTTCGATACAGGAAACCAAGCGTGACGCTTCAATGCTATCGCATCGATGAAGCCGAACTGGCCCGGAAAAATTCATGGCATCAAGCAGGTGGCTGATCCTCTCTGGCGCAGGATGGAAAATATCGAGCATCTGCAATGAGCAACCTTTATCTTCAAGCATCGCTGCAGGGTGCGCCGGCTGTCCCCATTGAATCAGGCTGGGGGCGGCTCCCCCCAAAGGCAATCCACCGTCCGCCAAAATCGTAATATCCCAGCACAACTCACCTCGGCTCATCGGCTGTACCTGGCCGACGACCTCCGCGAACATCGAGCCAAGCGATTTCAGGCTGTCGGTTCTAGCAACCCAATGGGCCAGCCGAGGAGACGCATTGTCTGGTAACCCGTCCAGGGCGAACCAGCGAGGCCGCCCTACAGGCGGAGCCGCCGGGTTGATCGCGATCACTTCCAGATAGAAACTCGTCCCCAGTCGCAGCAGCTTGTTGTGGGTTCCCATAAGCGAATGACAGCCGCCTTGTTGAAGCTCCACACCCAATCGTTGACTCACAAAGCGCTCACCCGCCTCCAACGTAGGCGCCACGACGACTAAATGGTCCAGTGATGTCTGCATGACGGCTCCTAAATCCCTGCCCGCAATTCACGTGGCGACAGACCATAGTGTGAGCGAAAGCGCACGGCAAAACGTGAGGCCGAGGCGTAACCGCAGGCCGCAGCAATTTCCCCGATAGGGCGAGACGTTGTTTGCAACCCTTGCAACGCCGTCGCCAGTCGAACGCTCTCCAGGATATTCCTGAAACTGTCCCCCTCATTCGCCAGTTGGCGACGCAACGTCGACTCACCCAGGTTCAGGCGTTGTGCAATGGTCGCAACTGTCCAGTCTTTCTCCGGACTGCCCATGACGATCTGCTGCACACGTTCGCGAATTGGATCGTTGCGCCCCATCAGCAGAGGTCCGACCTGGCCACCCAGGCACAGACTCAGAAGAACCGCTTCCCCGTAGAGCGCGCGTAATGCGTCCGGGGAGTTCGCATGGATAGAGGCCAACAATTGATCCCACGCCTGTGTGGTGTGCCTGTCCAGAGGGACGCATAGATCGGTCTTCAGTACACCCTGACGGCTCATGATCTGCTGGCTATACCGGGCGCTGAAGTTACGCAATATCGAGATGGGAAAGGTGACTGCATCGGCGATGTAGTGACCGTGAAGTCCGGGGAAGTTTGAGAAGCCCAGCTCGCGTCCGGCAGGCATCAGAATCAGATGTTGCGGCCCGGCGCGCATCTCCCGATCATCCCATTGCAACAGCTTTTCCCCTTGTCGCACCCGACACAAGGTGGTCACGAACACCGGCATCCTTGGCAAGGTCAATGGCTGTCGCGCCCGTATGACACACGCATCGATAATGTTTTCCCGGTGCTGTATGCCGTCACAAGGGCGCATCGTTCTTAACGTCCGTAAGTTGAAGTAATAGTCGCTTTGGCAAGGGCGTTGGCATTGAGCATGTAGCCAACCAAGGCACCACTGGCCTCACTGTCGAGCGGTAGCTTATCTACTTTCAACGCCCATACGGTGAATTGATATCGATGGGGTTTATCCCCTACAGGTGGGCAAGCCCCGCCAAATCCCGGCCGGCCATAATCGGTCCGCCCTTGTACTGCGCCGGCAGGCAGGTTCGCTCCCACGCCTCTTGGCAAGCTATTGGTGGAAGTCGGCAGGTTGACCACCGTCCAATGCCACCAACCGCTACCGGTCGGCGCATCGGGATCATAGACCGTGATTGCATAACTTCTGGTACCGGCGGGAGCGTTTGCCCAGGAAAGCTCAGGAGAAGTGTTGCCACCTTCGCAACCGAAACCTTGGAACACTTCGCGTTTGGTCAGCGGACGGTTGTCAGCAATATCCTGGCTGGTCAGTGAGAAGTCGGCGGCATATCCACTGAATGCTACTGCCATGGAAAGTGCAGGCAGGACTGATCTGATGTTCATCGCGGCTCCATCTGAGTCTTAGAGTGAAGCTCGAGTCTAGGTTGAACAAAGCGTGGCTACTGTGCCGAAATGCTCGATAAGCGTGCCGAAATGCTCTTTTTTGTTTGGGAAGCGATCCCCTGGCTTCCGTGGGCGATTTCGCCTCTAACCCACAGTTGTGCTCAACCTCAACACTACCCGTTTCGCGCCGCGCAAACGCCAGTCGCCCTCGCCGCAGTGAGTTCCGCCCAGATACCACGGCCATCGGTCGAAACTGCGTGTGTAAGTGGTACTACTCCCCTCCGCGCTTTTGGTAGCAGGCGCTTTTGGACAATTGACGCTTCTGGTCAGCCCTCGCAACACTTCACGCCGCTCACAATAATAATTACTGCCGGGCGCCTAGGCGTGCGGATGAGACAAGGAGTTCTTAAATGCTTGGTTACTATGCGCAATACAGCAAAGAATACATCACAACCCTGATGGTGGTGACCACCCTCTTCTTTGCCTTGCCCATCTTTTTCGCCCCGCTCCAATGGGCCCGGCTTATGCGCTGGAGCGTCCCCGAACACGAACATCTGGCTATCTATTTCGGCCGTTGCCTCGGTGCATTCATCCTTGTCGTTGAAGTAGCGATGTTGCGTTCAGCCACCACCGGCACCAGTTTCAGTTATGCCTTCGATATTCTTTTCGTGGTCTTCACGCTGATGTTCTTCGTGCATGTCTACGGCGCAATCAAACAGATCCAGCCTATTACCGAAACACTCGAAATCGGTTTCTGGATGATCCTCTTCGCACTCAATATTCTGTTCTACCCCACCACCAGTATCACGCTGTAAAACCCTCACCGGACCGCGGCGGGAAGTTCGCCAGTCGCCGTTCAACCCCATTGGAAGTCAGCATTGCCTGGCGCCTTCGCGTCGGCGGACCCGTGTCCGCCGAACGTTCCGCCATGGTTCTTCAGCGACGTGATGACCATTGTCAATGCCTGCGCCGGCGACTTTCTGTTCTGCTCACTGCCTTGATGAGACATGACAACAGGACCTAGGATCGCAAAGGCAAGAACAGACATGATGAGGAGAATCAGCCCCATGAGCCCGAACCTCGCCGATCTTTATAGCGACTACATCGCCTGCCTGAATGCACGGGACTGGGAAAACCTGGGCCATTTTGTGCACCCGGATGTGGTTCACAACGCGAGACCATTAGGGCTGCACGGCTATCGAAGCATGCTGGAAGCAGATTATCGGGCCATTCCCGACTTGCGCTTTGCAATTGCATTCCTGATGGTCGACCCACCGAAGTTGGCGGCTCGCCTGGCGTTCAATTGCACGCCGGTTGGGGAATTCCTGGGCCTGGCGGTGAATGGGACACGCATCTCCTTCGCCGAAAACGTCTTCTACGCGTTCGAGGACGGCAGGATCCGCGAGGTCTGGTCGGTCATCGATAAGGGAGCGATCGAAGCTCAGCTCCGATCAACGTAGCATCAGCTCTTCACCCAGGCCCTGGTGCAATCCCTCAGGCTCGCAGCCGCCCTGACGATCGCGATCAGCCAGCGCTACTCGTCTGCACTCTTCATATGAAAAATCGTGTACGGCAGGATCAGCGTATCGGCGACGAAACTGAACGGCAGGTCAATGACTGCAAAGGGAGTCAGGGCACTCATGGCCCCAGCGTTGTCGTGGCCTTTGATAATCTCGAGATCGACAGTAACGCCGCAGTAAGGATGGAGGCCACACATGTGCCCGTAGCTGGAGCTTTCGTTGACAGTCGCGCACCCTGTCAGCAGCACCATGGTCAAAACCGTTAGCATCAACCGCATGATGTACCCTCACCCCTGGAAGGGCGAGACTGTAGCACTGAAACCGGCCCACCTCTTATTGTTGCTACGGAAGATTTTGCAGCGCGTCTTCTACAGCGCAGAACGTTCCCACTCCTCGCCGTGGCCGCCCTCTGCGAATGGGTAATCACTCCAGCATGGATCAACAGAGGACCAACCGAGATCGCCACCCACAAAGGCCTGCAGACTTGCTAAACAGATGAATATCGTTGATGGCGAGAACGATTGATCAAAAACCCGAGGGCCCACGTTTCATCCTACAAATCTCAGGCACAAAAAAAAAGCCACTCATCTGAGTGGCTTTTTTCTGAATCCTGGAGCGGGAAACGAGACTCGTATCTGGTGTCCGACCCATTGAAATTTAAGGGGTTTCTTTTCTTGACGAAGCAGGAAAAGACTTGATTCTGGACTTGTTTTAAAAGCACATCAACGGGCAAGAAGGGACATCCAAACCTAAGCGTTGACGACGCTACGCGCCAACCCACATCCTGAGTGTCCGATAGCGCTTGGCTTTCATCGGACAGTCCCTGTCATACGAAACGACCCATCACGCTCTCCCCATTCCTGATGGCCAATGCGGCGATTGTCCGCAGGCCCTGCAGGGAGGCTACGTATTCAACAGAATCGTAGGGTTGGACCTTCGCCATGCCGCATTTCCAATCATGTCCCGAGGATGCGCTCCAGCCGTTCCCGTGCCGTAGTCGTCAACCTTTTAACTCTCATCAGTCGAGCAATCTCAAGCGCACGGTCACCAATGCCGACCACTTCCGCAGCAATACGAAGCTCTTCAGCCGCGATTTCCTCGATGGAACGACTATCCGAATCCGACGCAGGCACTCTATAAGTCGACCAACTCGCAATGTCCGATTCCGAATGCCAGACAAACGCCTCGTCTGCCGCCGTAACTTGCACGTGGTGATGTTGCTCTGCGAGGTCAAGCACACGATCTCGGATGAGTCGCCCCGATCGCTGAAAGCCGTGGGCACGAGCTACGCGTTGAACCAGTACAGCATCGAGCATGGGAGCCTCCTGGCGCAACACCTCAGCAATAACCTCGCTCAGAACAGCCACATAATCCGGCTGGTAAAACTGAGCCGCATCGATCAAGGGCTTAATGCCAGAGAGATCCGCGATGCGATATTCACCACGTTGCGGAATCACCATCGACCCCACCGTAGCTAAACGGGCGATGCGAGCCTCCGACGCAGTCGTAACCTGGGCAACAGGCTCAGAAACTAGCGACTCGCCATTCTCTTCTTCTAACTCCCGTCCTACAGGAAACTCGATGATCGCCGCGACAGTTGGCGAATCAGGAGCCATAGAAGTCTCACGATTGGCCCGTGACTCATCCAACAGACTGTTCAGCGCCGCATGCAACCGCTGAAGAGCCCCCTCCTTGTCTACCCACCATTCGGTAGACCACAGGCGGAGCAAGCTCCACCCGAGTCCGCGCAGGATGGCGCCCCGCACCTTATCCCGGTCCCGCGCGGTAGCTGCGCTGTGATAAGTGGCGCCGTCGCACTCCACTCCTGCCAGATAATCACCTGGACGATCAGGATGGACGATGCCGAGATCAATGCGAAAACGCGAAACGCCTATTTGCGGTACCACTTCCCAGCCCAGTCGACGCAAGCCCTTCGCCACGGCTTCTTCGAAAGGCGAATCGTAGCTGCCCACAGAGCCGTGTACTGCCTCCGCAAGCGCTTTTGGCCCGCGTTGAGCGAACTCGATGAAATGCTTCAGATCCCGAACGGCTCGTGCATTGGTACGGTTAAGGTCGATCATGAAAGGATCGAACGATGAGAACACCAGCATCTCGCGGCGCGAGCGGGTAATGGCTACGTTCAGACGACGCCAACCGCCGTCCTTATTAAGCGGACCAAAGTTCATCGACATGCTCTGAGCTCCCGCCTCGGTGGGGCCGTAACCGATACTCAACATGATCAGATCGCGTTCATCCCCCTGCATGGTTTCAAGATTTTTCACCACCACTGGCTCAGTCTGAGTTTCCTGGAAGAACGGCTCGATTTGGGGATGTTGAGCCCGAGCCACGTCGAGTAGATCGTTGATTAGCTTTTGCTGATCGGAGTTAAGGGTGATGATTCCTATGGTATAGCCCGCCGCAATAAACGCAGGGTCCATCAGCCGTTTAACCGTTTCCGTGACGATAGCCTCTGCCTCGGCCTGGTTATATCTGCCCTTTCCTTTGGCGTAGGTGCCCTCCACTCGGCGCCACTCAACGGCACTGGCGCGCGTCTCTGACGCAGGGAAGATTATGAGATTGCTGTCGTAATAACGATGGTTCGAAAAGGCAATCAGGCTTTCATGCCGGCTGCGGTAGTGCCAGCTAAGGCTGTGGCTCGGTACGCCAGCCCCAAGACATTCATCCAGGATGCTTTCCATGTCTTCTTCGGTATCGTCATCGGCAGCGCTAGCGCCGCGGTTGAAGAAATTGGTGGGCGGCATCTGCCGAGGGTCACCTGCAATGACTACCTGCTTGCCCCGGGCAATTGAACCAATGGCATCCCAGGGGGCGATTTACGAGGCTTCGTCAAAAATCACCAAATCGAAAGGCGGCAGATCAGCCGGAAGAAATTGAGCGATCGACAACGGGCTCATAAGCATGCACGGTGCTAAACGGTTCAACGCATCGCCCATCTCAATCGCCAATTGGCGAACGGGCTTGTGCCGACGAGATTTTTGCAACTCATGCTTGAGTGTGCCGAAACCGCTGCTTTTGGAGACATCATTCTTGGACGGAATCTGCCCGCACAGTTTGGCACGGATGTAGCGCACGGTCAGTTTCGCCAGTTCGTCGTCAAGTCTACTGAACGCCGCAATGTCACTCATGTGTTCTGCGGCCACGAAGGTGCGCAGCAGTGGCTCTTCGTCGATGCCCTTTCTTGCGAACCAGTATGCATATCCAGTCTGGAACGCATTAATAGCGGCCTCAGGCAGCAGGCTACCCCGCTCTAGCGCATTGGCGATAGGCGCCAGGCCTGCTTCATCGGCCTGCTCTTTCACCCGGCACCAATCGCACCAAGCTTTAAGCTGCCCCTCTTGGCTAACGATCTGAGTGGAGATATCGCGCAACCCCGCGATAGACGAAATGACGTTGCCCCGTGTAGCAGCTAGCGCACTGAACTGGTTCGATATTTCCTCATACTCGGAATAAGTACGTTGCAGCTCAGCGATCGCGATACCGATATGAGTATCGGGACCAAGCATCTCATTAGCCTCCACAACTACGCGCTGGATCGCAGCGCGCAACGAGATCAGTGCGTCGGGTGATTCAGCTAGTGCACTGATTTCGCGGCGCAACTGCTCGGCCAGCTCAGTCGCTTGCGCGAGTCGGGCCCGGTCGCTGTTGGTACCCTGCCAGCCGGGAACAGACTGCAAGTCCACCGCCAAACCGTCCAGCTGCAGCAGAAGGGCCTGTTGCTGCTCCAGGATTTCCAAGTCGTTGATCGTATCCGGCAGTTCCGTTGCACCGCCGAGAACCGCCAACCGCTTGGCGACTTTCTTTTTTGCGAGTGATGCGAAAAACCAGAACTTACCCGCGGCCCCATGCCATGCCGCACGAAGCTCCTCAGCTGGAACACGACGGCATGCTTCGTCGGCGTAATTTACCGAAAGGCTTTGCTGAAGTACCTGATAGCGATCGACCCAACCAACCGCTCGGTGCGCGGACTCGATACGTACCTTTGCATCCGGAGCAAAGGCAAAGGAAAGGTTTACTCCATGACACTTACCGAGCAGCGATGCTAATTCCGAGATGTGCTGATAATGAATGGCCTCAGTCTTCGGAATAGACGCGTTCATCAGTCCCAGGAGCCGATCACAGGCGTTGTTCAAGGCATCTAGCGCCAACGGTAATTCGCGTGCGCAGGCCGCAATCTGGGACTGCCAGGCATTGGACCACTGCGTCTGCGCCAAACTGCTAAACGCAGGAGAAAGATCTCTGGCTGCCGCGCCATTCAACCCGAGTCGACGAGCAAGATCCTGGAACTCATCGTATTGAGTTGCATCGTGTTCGGCCGCCTCCGACCACTGAAGTTTTGGCGTCGCACTGGTGTGATCACGTATCACCCGGCCGATGGCCAGGTGTAGCGAAAGTCCGTTTGCATGACGTCGATGCAACACTTCAACCAATTGATTCAAACGTGAGCGCAAAACCTGCAACCGGCCTGCTTCGCGCTCCCAATCTTCTGCTGTCAGAGCATCGCGAACATCCCAGGCACGATCCAGCTGTTTTAGAACCTCCACCTTCGATGCTTTGCTAGAGTGAAGTTCAAGGCAGAACTCCCCCAAGCCCTTTTCCGCCAGTCGTCGATATACCACCTCTAGCGCAGCGCGTTTTTCTGCGACAAACAACACCCTGCGACCCATTGCCAGGTTTTGCGCGATCATGTTGGCAATGGTCTGAGACTTGCCGGTACCGGGTGGTCCATCGAGCACAAAACTGTGGTTGCCTGCTGAAGCGACCACCGCCGACAACTGCGACGAATCGGCCGGCAGCGGAGTAAACAGCTGCGCCGGTGTCACGACCATATCCAACTGCTCGGGGCGAGGAAACTCATCGCTACCGATCAAGCCTTCGCCCCCAGGGCTTCGCTCTAGCAAATGTTTGACCATCGTGCTTTGCATAAGCTGAGCGGAGTGAGTCGCTAGGTCCTTCCACATCAAGTACTTGGCAAATGAGAACGTTCCCATCACCACATCGGCGACCACCTCAAAACCCGGTATATCACGCACGGCGCGGCGCACCATGTTCCAGATGCTAGCGACGTCGATCCCACTTTCATCTGCGGGCAGCTCTCCATCCAATCCTGGGATCACCAATTCGAAGTCGTGGCGCAACAACTCAAGTAACGTCAGGTTGAAACGAGGCTCTTCGTCGAGCATGCTCAGAGTCACCCCCGACAATGCGCTTTTGCGTTCAAGTTTTATTGGCAACAGAACCAATGGCGCGGAGTAGGTTTTGGGATCATCCGCGCTTTTCTTCCACTTCAGAAACCCAATAGCCAAAAACAGCGTATTCGCACCACCTTCCTCGAGATCAGTCCGCGCCTTTCGATAGAGCTCGACCAAGATGGCATCCAACTTAGTCTTTTCCAGGTTCGCTAGCACCTCACCACGATCCAGCGCTTGCCGGGCCACCTCTTCCAAGAGGTTTTCTCTGTTTTGCTGCTCATACAACGCTGGGTCACGACCGCCACTCCTGAGGTCAGGCACCGGGACTACCCGGATACGCTTGCCGCTAGCTAGTAAATCCTCAAGCCCCGCAGGGTCCGGGCACATCAAACGAACACCTTTCGCGCTGTCCGGAAGGTGTAACAAGCGATTGCGCGTAGTGAGATCCAGCAATTTACGCTGCCACAAGATGAGCTTACCTGCGGCACCATTGGTCTCCACAACGATCTCAACGTCGAAGCCTGGCAACGACGGAGCCTCTTCTAACACTTCACGTTGCCGTGGCTGTTGTCCCGACTCTACGGGAACATCGTAAGCCGCTACGCTCGCCGAAAGTGGACGGATCTTTTGCATGCGCGCGCGATGTACATCAATTGCCATGACGAAGTCGTCATCGCTCAGTTGGCGCTCGGCAGCAGAAACGGCATGGCTAAAACTCGGAAACGGAGATTGCGTAGCTAATGTGGTTTCAAAAACCACGAGTTCCTTAAGATCGAGACGTTTACGAACGGCCGACGCTTCATCGGTCAACAATTGTGAGAATTCCTGAGGCTGTAGCCAGACTCCGGTGAATGCGTGCCCCTTGGTCATGATTACTAGAGGGTTAAGCCCGGCTTGCTCTAATGCCGCGGCAAACAACAGTGCGCTGTCCAAGCACGTGGCAACACCGTTCTCCAGAACCTGACTGGGCGTGCGGATTTTCTGCCCCTGCTGCTCAAAACTCGCCGGAGGCAGCGCATAGCTCAGCTTAAAGCTGCACACACCTGACCAGATAGCAGACGCAAGCTCCCAGGTCCGCGTGCGAGATTTTCCTTCATAGCCATCAATGCCATCTTTTTTTCCTGCACCGCGTAGTACGTCTGACGCCGCCTTCAACAACCGATCGACGGCTGGATCGTTAGGCATACAGAAGGCGGGCAGTAGCTCTGGCATAGCATTGAGGCCACCCCACTCTGCCCGCGCCAAGAGCTCAGTCGGCAAGCGTTCTTCAGCAAGCAGCTTATCGCCCTGGAATAATCGCAATATTACTTCTGCGGCCAAGCTTTCGCTCAAACCAGCCAAGTAATTCGCATTTAGCCTGATATCGCGATCGCTAACGGTGAGTCGATCACCAGGACTGACCCGGTCGATGTGCCAAGTACGGGTTTCAACAAACTCAGGATCAGTGGTGAGCGTAAGTACTAAGCCCTGCTCAGGCACGTCTCCTTCGTTGCTGATACTAAGCTCACGCAGCAGTGGAACAGCGTTCTGGTGCGAGGCAAAGCCGACTTTTCGGGCGACAACCGCCTCGATCTTCATGCTCATCAACGTCTCCTTGAGCGATACGCCTGCATTCCTGGCAAAGGGAGGGCGGCTGGATATAGCGCCGAGGATACATTGCCTGAAAAGCATTCGCACCGAAAGCGAACGCAAACCGGATTTGAAGCGGGAGCGGCTGGTACTGGAGGCAACGACCTGCATGCACGTTACAATATCGGCGAGACACTATCCCAGGATCACGTCGCACGGTAATTCCAACGCAACAATGATCCTTGGGGCTGCCGTAGCAGTGACTACTGGCCTTATCATTTTGTTGTTGATATAGATTTCAACGCCGGCATGTCCAAGCACCAAAAAAATAGTTTATGCTTTTCGACAGACCTACATTGCCATACAGGAAGCAGCGCATTGTCAGAACCGCTCGCAATTTCTCCATTTCAATTAATCGATGCTGGAATTAAAATATCTCCATACTTCGGAGCGCTCATCTTGGCGATATATGTTCTAGGAAGAACGAATGCGCTTTTCTATATCGTATACCGTGGCCATCAAATTTTAGGGGGAGCAAAAGACTTTCATAGCAAGTCCGCCCAACGTCATTGGAAAGCGCATGAAGATTTCCAACGATTTAACCTGTGGTTCGGCATGAACCTCCGAACCTCACGTAATATGACAAAATTCTTGTCTTGGTTAGATCACCATGAATTAACTATCGAGGAACTCTGCCGTGCGCGACGCTACTTCAACGCAAACAAACTCGAATTTGCGATCCCTACACCGTGGCACCGGTGGACGATGCGCGCCAGCATCTTGGCAGGTATCGCAATACTGACTGCGGTCTGGGCGGTATTTGTCGATGCCAGACTGGCTTTTTACACCGTGAACAAAACCAAGACTAGTTTCTGGGTTGAAGAGAACCAAGCCAGGAGCTCTACCGGAAAAGCTTTGGATTGGCTCTCAGAATCTTGGACAATCAATACAGAATATTGCCTATTTTCCACAGATACCGCCCCGCTCGCCAATGAATGGGACAAAGAGGTTATCTGCGATCTAGTGTTGGGAAACCAAAATCCACAAATAGAAGAAGCCATTAAGTCTCAAAGATTTATCGCTGTAAGTGCCGGCATTCTGGGAGCGGCTTGGTTTATATTCTTGCTATTCATCGTTGACCGTGAGCGCAACGCTAAAGTACTGCTGCAAAAGGTGGACAAAAACAATACAGAGCCTACACGTTAGTCGTATATATTTTACGAAAGACAGCAACCGAGCTCATTAACTATGGACAACCCATTAACTAGAAACTAATAACAGACTTGATTATGGCCTAATGATGAATCCAAATGCAGTCACTCACAAAACGAAGCATGAAAATAATTCCCTCTTGAGGCGCGCAAGGAGGGTAACTTCAGGGCGCTGCTCGGTCATTTGATAAACCTTTTCTCGGCAATAATGGCAACACCAATCCGGTCTGCCAGAAATAGCACCGTGTCGAATATACTCGAATCCTTGGTCAAGCTGCGTAGCGCCCCCCCTGCGGGTGGAGCGCACCGTCAGGAATCCGGTCACCGAAGAGCACCACCGCACGTGCCGAATCATCTTGTCACGACACCCAAGACAGCCCTCGCGCATCTGGGCATTGGCGGTGGATCGCCTCAGCCCATTTGCGCGTTGCGGGGGTATTGATCCTTCTCAGTGTCGATCAATTACCTGCGCGTGATTGCCCATTTACGGAGGGGGACAGTGGACAGATCGACCAAGTGCAGCGGCTCCGTTTATGTCTTTCAGGTTAGCTTTGGAATACGCTTGGCTTTGGCCAAATCCTGAACAAGCCTGCCACACATTAGTGCGCGGCGGGTGAACCTGTACGACTCAGTTCGTCAGATACAGCTCTTAAGATATGTGCTCCTCGGTAAAAATGGCATATTATGCCAATGGTCGAAAAAAACCTGTTTGCCCAAAGCTGGAGCTAATTATGGCAACGCGAAACGTTGTGCTCACCCCTCACCAGGAACAGGTTATCCAGGACCTAGTGCAGTCCGGCCGTTATCAGAATGCCAGCGAAGTGATGCGAGAAGGTTTGCGCCTATTGGAACAGCGCGTCGCCGAAGACGCTGCCAAAATTGAGGCTCTGCGTCAGGATACCTCGATCGGCATTATGGATCTTGAGCACGGGCGCTTCACGCAGTTGAACGAAGGGGAGCTGGAGCACTACCTCGAGGGCTTAAGTCTGGAGGCCACCCTCCCCGCGCGCGAGAAACACTGAGCATGCCGCAATATCGGATTTCCAACGCGGCGCGTGCCGACATTGTCGACATCCTTACGCTCTCCCAGACGAAGTTCGGCGATCAAGCACGCCAACGCTACCAGGCGCTGATCCTCTCCGCATTACAAGCTATCGCCGATACGCCCTATCGCATTGGCAGCCACGACCGCGATGAGCTTGCATCGGGCCTTCGCAGCTATCACCTCATCTACTCACGCCAGCAGGCTAAACACCCCCATGGAACGGTCAAAAGCCCGCGCCATGTCGTGTTCTATCGCGTGGCAAACGACGACGTGATCGAGGTCGTCCGACTCCTTCATGACGCCATGGAAATGCAGTTGCACTTGCCTAATGATTGACCACCGAGCTGGCCCAAACGCTTACCCCGACTTCTCCGAAATTTAACATCGGCTCCGACCGAGTTGACCTAAACTCGCGGCAGATTGAGAGTGGCGGGCCGCATGTACACATTAGTGACTTTCTCCGTTGCAGAAATGTTCGAAAAGGTATGGGAAACGCCGATGGTCAAATTGGCTCATGACATCGGTGTGTCTGACGTCGCCATCGCCAAGGCTTGCCGCAAAGCTGGCATCCCTCTCCCTGGCCGTGGCTATTGGGTGAAGCAGGAAAAGCAGCGTCAACGCAAACCCAAGCCTCCTGCAATCAAGGGCGAGATTCAATTCCAAGTTCTCGACCGTGCCCCCCTACCCGCTGCGAATAATGCAGAGACAAACTCACCTACAACCCAGCGAATGATTGAAGTCCCGCCTCAATTGACCGAGCCCCACGCTCTGGTGAGTCAGTGGTTAAAAAGCGCAAAGGCAGCAAAGCTCAAAGATGGCTACCTCGATTACGCAGGCAAGCGTGTCTTGAATGCAATGATCTCCTCGTCATTGATCGAACGCTGCGCAATCCTGTTTGATGCACTGATCAAAGAAGGTGAAGCTGAAGGTTATGCATGGAAGCTCAATGCTGAAGGAAAAACCATTGTCAATGTTAACGGCGAGCCCATAGCCGTGCGACTCGTGGAACGCTTAGACAAACATCCGATACCGCCCCCGCCTCCCCCCAAGCGCCGCCCCGGTGCTCCTTGGGAACCTGATTTTATGTCTCTGCGAAGGCCACAGTTTGAGTGGACCTCAACGGGTGAGCTGACCTTTCAGATTGAAGCGCGGATGGATTATGGAGAACGGAAAAATTGGAAGGACACCAAGACCGCACCGATCGAGAAAAAACTACCTAGCATTTTGTCGGGCCTCACGTCCGCCTCGGTTTCAATAAAAGCCCTTCGGAACAAGGAGGAGGCGAGAAAACGTCAATGGGATGAGGAAGAAAAACGTCGCCTTGAACACGCCCGAGGAGCGGAAACACAACGTCGTCTCAGGCGGTCACTCGTTAAACATACCGAATGCTGGGAACGCGCCGAGCGCTTACGGGCCTTCATAAAGGGCGTTGAAGATCGCCTTAAATCTGCTTCTCTGGTGCATCCCGAAATGGCCAAGAGATGGATTGATTGGGCTCACAAGCAGGCTGACCTCTTAGATCCACTCCAGGAGAATCTCGCACAGGTCACCAGCTTGGACGTGCAGCTGGAAAGCTGGTTCAGTGGCTTACAGTACGGCCAAGTGGAAAAAGGTTGGTGGTCCGAGTAAGCGCTGAAAGGAGCATCCCGATCATACCCGCCGGGTTTAAATTATTGATTCGCCCATTCACCAGCATATCAGCCTCTTACATCTCAACCTGTCATCAGACACAAGCTCGGGCCAAAAGCGGCCATCTTGTGAATACGAACCAAGGGGCAATTTATTTGTTCGGAGCAAACGTCGGTGTCAGGGAAGGTGTGCTATTCGGACGGTTACTTTGTTCTCGAGTACACATCGGTTTCACTATTGGCGTTGCCATGACTATGCTGCCTGATACAGCTGAGCCACACGGATGTCAAGTATGGAAGACATTATCAAACGCTACAGCAACGTTTGGGGCGATGACCCTAGCAGTCTGATCAAGCAGTATCACTTTCAGCCTGAGCTAACGGAGAAGCTTGATGCGTTAAACGCTAAAGATTTTGATCATCAAGCTTTGCTAGAGATCGTACTGTGGAAACTGATATAGATTTCCGCGATTGGAGCCCGGCCTACTGGATGAGCTGAAAGGTATAGGGGACGTCAAGCCCAAGGCGCACAGGGAAGCAGATGCTGTGCTTCGGAAACTGCTGGCATCTCCAGGCATCCGTCTCCCTATGACATCGACCATCCTCCGATTTCTCAATCCTGAAGTGTTCCAAATTATCGATGACCGGGCTTATCGCGTACTTCGACCAGGCGAGCCCTTGTACCCGAGCAAACCCGCGAACGGTGCAAGCCTTGATCGATATCTAGCAAACTCAATCGATATCTATTTCAGGTACCTCGATGCGATGCACGAGATAGTATCGGAACGCCTGCCATTCAACCTGGCAGACCGAATTCTTTACCAGCTAGACATTGCGCTAGGGAACAAAATTGGTGACCGAGAGTAGTAAAAAAAGGGGACAAGTAAAAAGAAAGGGACATAATTATTTAGAGCAAAATCAATAAATTCGTCCCCTTTCCTGTGCAAACAAATAAATCAATCCCCTTTCTCATTTCCCTCTGTTGAAGACAAATCCCGAACAAAAAGGGTGCTTTCTGCTTACAAAGTTTTGCAGTGGTATTCATAGCCCAGCCGGAGCTGCAGCGAACCCAGCACATCGTCCTTAAGGAGTCGAGGATACTTAAGGAACTCTGCGAGTTGGGCAACTCGCAGATTACTTAAAAACCGCGTGCTGTCAATCAATTCTAGACCTAGGCCCCGAGCTGATGCAGCTCTCACCACCTCTGGACCGCCAGCCTGAAATGTAGACGTGGTGACGAAGATCCCTTTTGTATAGCCTTTAAGCACCATGGCCCCGAGCAACTCGCGAATAGATCCCACTTCGATTGATCCCCTGTGGCGCTTCACCTGAACGGCTATCGGGCGATCGAGCGCGTCGCGAAGAATGACGTCGATTCCACCATCTCCAGAGTAAGACGTCACCTCCGATCTGAAGCCGTGGCTCGAGAAAACACTTGCGACTACTTCCTCGAATCGACGTGGATTAATGTTGAAACGACTCTCATATTTTGCCACTAAATACTGGCGCACCTCTTCCACCGGAATTGTAATGTCAACTGTATCAAATCTATACAGGGCTGCACTCGCTCCGAACTCAACAAACCAAATCTGGTTCCTAGTACAAAGGTAAATTTCCTTTGACACGTGCCACCAGCCGCATAGGGGGCAGGTGGAAAGGTATGCCGCTCCCTCATCCGGTTCACAAACCAGTTCCATCTCCCTGAGTATGAAGTCGCCATGAACCTTTTCCATCTCAAGCACTGTTTCTTTGTGCAACTCATCGATTTGCCTTGAATTGCAGGCCCAGCGATCTTCGATTTGCTCTTGAATAAGATGGCTGTCACAGAACCTGCATCGTATTCCGGCTATCTCTCCGATAGACGGTACCTCTCCGATCTCGCTATGCACCCAGATGCTCATGACGATGCCTAACTATTAAGTGGAACCATAAGTAAAGTATAGTTTTCTGCCATTTTGATCACAATACACCGTATCCAGGGTAACTCCTCAAGCGCGACATGCAGCGGTCAAAAAAACGGGACAGATTTTATGTCCTGCGAAGGCCACAGTTTGAGTGGACCTCGACGGATGAGCTGACCTTTCAGATTGAAGCGCGGATGGATATGAGGAACGGAAAAATTGGAAGGACACCAAGACCGCACCGCTCGAGAAAAAACTACCTAGCATTTTGTCCGGCTTCACGTCCGCCTCAACCTCCATCGAGGCGCTTCGAGAGAAAGAGGAGGCAAGAAATCGTGAATGGATGAAGATGAGAAACGTCACCTTGACTGGGTGGCGACAGGCAGAAAACGGCCAGAAGCGGTCATTTACAGTCCAGAGAGAAGTGAGACTCAGACGGTATGGGGTATCTTGCCTACCTTGAAACCGACTTGTATTCATGGAGGAAAAAATGCGGATCTACATTACAGGTGCTTCGTGTGCGGGGGTGACCACTTTGGGTCATAATCTCGTAACTCAGCTCGGTGTACGACATGTCGATGTCGATGATTTTTACTGGATGCCCACCAACCCTCCTTTTACAACCAAGCGACCTGTCAGTGAACGCGTGTCATTGATCCAACAAAAACTCGGTGACGACGGTTGGGTGATGACCGGTTCTTGTATTGGTTGGGGAGATGCGCTGATTACCCATGCCTATCTGATTGTGTTCGTTGTGACCGCAACTCCCGTTCGCCTTGAACGGCTGGCCGCTCGTGAAGAGGAGCGCTTCGGAAATCGGATAGCGCCATACGATTGGCGCGGCGGTTGGCGAACAGATAAGCATAGTGCGGCTTCGCCGCACCGAACACCGCGACAACTCGCGCCAGCGCGGTTTCAGTACCGGCGCGCATGTCCATGGGCTCGATGGCGAGCCAGATGGTGTCGATGCGAATCATCGCAGCAGGTCTCGCAGAAAAGCGGAACATGCCGCTGCATTTTCTGCCGGCCAACTCACCACGACTTCGCCTTTTGAATGAGGTACTTCGATTCGAATCGTGGCCGCAATTTGAGGAGCCGCTGTCGAAGACAATGCCTTGACCGGTACAAAGGCAGTTTGCAGTGCCAGGTTCTTCTGCACATGCACCCGAATCCATTTATGGACAAGGTTTGCGTTGAGGTTGTGGGTCAAGGCGACATTGGCAATCGAGGTGTCAGCCTGCGCACACTCGGCAATGACCTGGGCTTTAAAGGATTTTGAATAGGAACGGCGTTCTTGTGGCATGGGCGTCCGCTTAACAAGGCTAGAAATGGTGTCCACTTAAATTTAGGTGGACACCATCGCCTTAAGCGATGGCGTCAGGAAGGTGTATTGCCCGGACGGTTACGATGTAATCGCCGCAGTCGTAGAGACGAAGATCGCTCAGTCCGACTAGGCGCTCCTCCCGCAGAGATTGGTCGAGGAGGTTGCCCAGATGGCTGACATCCAGTGCAGCGATAGACTTTCGTTGCTCAGCCGGAACATTGATTTCGCTAACTCCCTTTCCTTTTAAAAACCGGGCGGAGAGCATCCGCCCGAATTAAACCAGAGGGTTAGCTGGCGGTTGCGGGCCGACCGATTCCCTCTCCAATTTTTTCGAAATAGTAGCTCACACGATCACGGAGCATTTTTGCAAACGGCGCAGTGTCAGCATCGGCCACTGTCAGTAAATGAGTCTTCAAGTTTTCGATCCACTCGTACTCATCCTTCAGGGGTTGGCCAATTTGGAAATTATGCTCGTATCGCTTTGCGAGCGACGCGAAAAGCTGGTCATTGGTGCGAGAATCGGCGATCAGGAGATCCGCCAGATCCTCCACATTTGTATGGTGAAGAAATGGTGTACTGCCATAGTTTTCGTCCTCAATGCCGTACTCATATAACGAAGAATAGGTATCAGGCCCAATCGCCAAGCGCGCAACGTAGCTGTGCGCTTTTACCTTCAACTGCCTACGTAAAACTTCTGCACTGGCGTCCTTCACCATCGTGTAGACAGCAGTGAATTCTGGGTTTGTATAAGAAGAATATCCAAGCCCAACAGCGCTCATGCTGTCGAAGCCATAGACACCCTTGTTTGGTATTAACGTACCAGCGTCTACCAGCCTGGACACATACTCAGTGAAGTACTTCAGTAGGTCCCCCTCGCCGCCTATCAACTGGTCACCATATCCACGTAGGGTAATGGCGATTCCTGCCACATGCAGAATCACACCTGGATGAGTAAGCTTTTCGTCAGCCAGTTCACTCAACAGCTCAGCCTTGGCTTTCTCATATCCCGATTTACTCATGCGTGACCAATCCCAGAGAAGCCGCCATGCCGGGATATGAGCGTGCCCGACTACATCTGGATGGCGGGCTAACTCATCGTTGATTGCATCTACAGCGATTTTGCCGCTGAAGAACAGATCGGCCAGATGTTTCAGGCTGACGATGGGGTCCGTCCAGCGGACCTCGGGGTAGCGGTTCTTGAGCATCTCGAAGGCTTGCTCGGTAGGAGTCTTTTCTGATTTCGAGAACAGCCCTCCTATTGAGAAAGCGGTAGTCGGAAGCTGCCGGAGCATATCCTCGTTCAATTCTGCACTGCGGGCGTCACATCCTGTCGCGATCATGTACAACAAGAGCTGCTTCAGTGCATCTGGAGCATCGCTCAGCCGCTTATCCACTACCCCCACCAGGCGCTGGAAGTCCGCTAGCACGGCGCGCAGATTGCGATAATTGGGCTTCTTTGAAGCGTTGAAAGTGGCCAGCAACGCAGTCTTTTCAGCAGACACGATCTCCTTGGCAGCGCCTGACTTCAGGTCGCTCGTTAGCTTGTCCAGGACCTCAGCAGGATCTGCCTTCACCTCAATGGTCTTGCCTACAAGCTTCTCTTTCTGCTTGTCATAGTCTTCACGCTGGGCTTTGGGGATCTCGCTCTCGTTGGCGAGGATGATCACTTTAAGTTTCTCATGCTCGACGAGAGTATTGATGAAGCCCAAGACATCCGAGATTTTCATCGAGCAGCGTTCTAGGTCATCGATTACCAGAACCTTGCCGTCCAGATTCAGTAACAACTCCTTCAAAGCCTGAGTGCCACCCTTAGCGCCGGAAAACTTTTCCAGAACCCCAGAGGCCACATTTCCGAAAAGCTGAAAACCTTTTGAGTTGAGCTGAGGATGAATCTGGGCGAAGAATTGATCTTTGATCGCACTAATAGCCGTGACGCCGAATAGGCTTGCATACAAGTAGTAAGGTCCTTTTTCCTCGGTCATACGAGCCGAACGGTGGTCCAGATATTTCCTGATGAAGTGGGTTTTCCCAGCTCCCCATGGGGCAGAGAGCATGATTGCGTATTCTGTATCGACAGAATCATCAAGGTAATAGTCCAGCAGTTTGGTCGCTTCGGTGGATTGGCTGCTCGCCATGGCTAAAACTCCGGCATGCTTCGTAGCGGGTCTGGGTTCTCAGCATTCTGGTGCGGATTGTCTTGCGGGTTACATTGGCGAAGCGTATCGACGATGACGTGAGCGTCGTCTACGCAGGCAACCACCCCATCAACTCGTCTTGGGTGATGTCGGCCAGCAGTTCCTCCTCGACGTCAGGGAAGATTGGGTCAGGCAGAATCGTGAGTCGGTGCACTACCCTCATGCCAGGCGCAAGCATCAGCTCGAACATGTGATGAATCCTGTCCCCTCGGAAACAAAAGGTGTTCATGAAGTGATCGAAGCCTGAAGGTAGAAAAAGAGTCAGATGAAAGCCTTGTGCCGTCATTTTCAGTCCTCGAACTCTATCAGATGCTCATTCCTGAGAGGGACTTCAACTCTCTAAATCAGGCGATACCGGGTAGCGCCGCCGAAGATCTTCGGCTAATTTGCATGACGATAAATTAATTTGATTCATCAGGTAATTCAAAATGGCTTTCATTCGGCCGTACAGAAGGGGTCTCGATATTTGTAACTGTACTAAGTAGTTCTTCTGCTTTAATAATGACGGACGCGTCAACGCTGACAAAACCAAGTGGTACGGCGTGACCATGTGCGGCCTCAACAGGTAGATGTACTAGGACGGCAACCAGTAAACCTGGAACTAGTAATATTTCGACAGAGCGAGGCAGCTCTCCTGTTGTAAGTTGGATAGTCTTACGGAAAGCTTTGTCAGGTGCGCGATGAGTTTCGTCACGAAGTAGAATTGCCGAGACAGTAGGGTCATAAGTCTCCGACTTGCTGGATAACAACTGCGACAACCTATCGATTAACTCCGGCAAAGTTCTGGTTCGACCCCAGTGCCAAGTATAAGGCGCACGCCAATAAAATTTAGTAGGTAGGCTTTCCGTCGGTGTGTTGGCAACACCTAAAGCTAATCCATTTAATATTAATCGTATATTTTTTGCGGTGAATAGCGGGCCAACTATAGGAATAGTAGTCCTATTTTTTCGAAATCCCGCTGATTTTAATGATACTACCTCTTTATAGAATTTTTTTACAGACACTACCTCTTTGCTAGAATACTCCCCCATTAAATTTGGCGCCAAATCAAGCAAAACTTTATACTGCTCTTTCGCATCCCTCGGCAAGGAAAAGCGTAATTCGTCCACGAATCTAGCTACAGCAGGAGTTATTTTTGACCTATGATCCAGCTCGTCTTCCGAACGCCAAATTGTTAGATCTGGCTCACCTCGAGAAGGTAGAGTTTTTTGTGCTTTTACTACTACCGGAACTACAGCAACAAATCGGTCTCCTGGGGAGACGCTATCAATTGAGTAAAGTGACTTTCTAGGACCAGATTTAAATTCGCGTCGAAAAGCAATCTCACTGAAGTGTTTTTTGAACGAAATAGTAACTTGTTCTGTGCCCTTGCTAGCAGTAGCGGGGTCAATGGCAAGTTCTGGCAATGCAGGGTCGAAATGATCGGTCCAACCTTTCTCTTGTGGTGCAAAAGATATTTGGTCAAAACCAATGTCCAGCGAGCTGTTATCAACATTGAAAATTTGAGGGCTATCATTATCAGGAACAAAAAGATTTCGTCCTGCGCTTGTTAGCCACAGTCGTCCAGAGTCACGATTTATGTAGCCAAGACTTACAGACTCATTCAGCAAATAAGTCATCTCAACCGCAGAGAAGTCGAAAAATTTCGAAACCTCAGATTCATACATGCCGTCTATGGAGTGGATTAATCGAAGTAAAAACTCGGTGGTTAATGAAGCTTTTCCAGTCTCGGCGACCTTGAAATTTATCCGATAACGACGGCAAGGAAGGAAAACATCATAGATACCTATCTCTATGTTAGAGTCTTCTTTCTCTAGCTCAAGTTTATTTGAAGTAAGCTGATCCATCACAGACTCTCCTCGCTACTAATTTTTTTGCGAATCGACGAAATACCATTTGTTTGATGTTCTCGCTGCTTCTCAATAAGACCTACTGCGTCAACGAATATTCCATTACCAAATTTTACCTCCCCACTGAAATGATCTACCAGTTCGGCCATGGGGCCACCGGGCATCCATCGACTCTTTGCTCCAACAATAATTAACCAATCCATAGCCCGGCTTACAGCTACGTTTATTCGATTTGGACGAGACATGAATCCTGGCCTAATTGTGGCTCCATCATTGTTGCGAGTGCCATCAGCATTATTTCGTACAAGTGATAATATGACTATACGGTTTTCCTTGCCTTGATAACTATCAACAGTATCAACTTTCAGAGAGCTTAGAATTTCTTCATTTAAGTTGGCTAACTGGATTTTGTGGCGAATAGCAACCGCCTGAGCACCATATGTGCAAATCACCCCAATCGCGGGTTCCAAATTTCCTCGCTCGCGCAACCAATGTAGAAAGTCCTCATCATTACTCCATTCGCTGAGTATTCCTACAATTAGATCAATTTCAACTTGGTTAATTAGAGATTTTCGCCCCCTGCCAATATGTGGCTTTTGGAATGCGGCATCACCCATTTCATCCGTGTAAATCCATGTTAAAGGATGGTGAATTCCTAAAGGATTAACCTTTTCTTCATCGTCCGTATGTGTTCTGCCAGGTTTCAAATCTTTGTCATAAAAGGTATCTGCAACAACCCTTCCGATTGAAGGTAGCATTCGATATTGGACGTTAAGCTTTTGACTGATTTTCGCTCCCAACGGAGTTTCGAACACCTGTTCGAAAGCGCTTTTGACAATATCCTCAGCCGGATAGCCAGTTTGATCAGCCACCATCGCGACCACTTTTTCCTGACTCCGTGGTTCCAACTGGCGTTGATCTCCAACGAGAACAATCCACCGTCCGGCTTGCATAGGAACGGCCAGTTCACTGGCAGAACAGCGTGCAGCCTCATCAATAATAACGAGGTCAAAAGCGGTTGATGTCAAGCCAAGAGACGAGCGTCCCAGACCAACACAGGTACCAGCCACAATCTGCCGCGTGCCTGCGAGAAAAGTTTCGAAACTCCGATCCGCAGTAGAAACGCTCCCAATTATGTCTTGAGTCAATCGGGAAACAGATCGAAGTTTCGCGATCAAATCAGGTGCGCATCGAAACTTACGGGCGACTACAGAGTAAACATCGTCCATAAAAAAACTGTCAGGAAGAGATTCCAGCTTAGGTGTTTCAACATCTAGATCCAAACCAGATAGCAAAGTATCTATTGTTTGCAACAAGCTTTTAACTCGAACTAGCACCCCTTCAGGAATAACATCTACGGATAAGGCATTCAATTGCTCGAAAACCGGGCTTAGCGTTGTTTCAACTTTAATTAGCACATCAGCAACTTCTTCCGGCAGGCCGATAGAAACGGAAGCCGCTGTAAGTCTTTGTTTGAGTGTTGCCCGGAACTTGTCTTTGTATAGTTGCTCGACCTTTGCCACATGATAAGGGAGAAGTTGTTCGGAAACCTTTTCTTCTTGACCAATGCGGATAATGCTTGGGGCATCTTCTGTACTTGGGAAAAGTTTTAAAACAGCTTGGGCTGCATTGTTGACAGCTTCATGGGATTGGCTTGCGATGAGTACATTTCGTACAATGTTTTTTGACAGCGCATAGTGAACTAAAGCTCCAATCCATCGTGTCTTGCCGGTTCCGGGCGGCCCTTGAAGCAGACTCATTGGTCTTACTTGAAAGGCGCGGATTAATGCTTCAGCTTGGCGTTGGTTAAGACCATACGTAGCTTGAACCTCTAATACATCTATATCAATTTTTTGCTCTACAATTGGGGGGGATACATCAGGGTCAAAATAGTCTATTAGATTTCTGACTACTGACTCCCGGTTTAGGATGCGTTTAACCGCGGCGTCGCGACGAGTAATATCAGAAAAGTGCAGTTGACTCTGAAATCGCAATCGTTGTTCTGCATCCAGTAGGTTTCCCATGAATGTGCTTCTGCCGCCGTCATCTATGTGGATAAACTCTGCACTTGATTTCGACACATCTAGTAAACCAACCCGTCTCCAACGATTATCATTACCCAGCTTTTCAACAGTTACTTTGTCGTGACGAGAAAACTCGAACGTTCCACACTCTAGAATTATTGGTACAGCATGTACTTTTGTCTCTTTTCTGAAAGTACTAGGTCCCAATGTTGTGGCCTCGTTTGTTAAACCGACCTCCACATCTACTAAAGCGCGCCAGAGATCAGGCGTACTCGACCTTGACCTACCGTAGCTTTTCTCAATTATTTCGGTGACAGCGTCTTCGTCCGTTTCTGCCTGAGTTACTTCGCCCTCGGCTTCTGGATCTTCATTTTCGACCGAAATATCTAATTCATCATTCGTCTGATCACTTTCGGTAAATTTACTCTCGATCAACTCAATAAATGGGCTCTCTTTGAAAAGCTCAATAAAATCCGCGTACGAGTCCTGTACACCTCCAATGACAGCGAGAGAGGCAGAAAATATACCTTGCTGCATCCGCAGCAGACGGCGATGTTCTGCTTGGGGAGCACTTGAAAGTTTCACCTTGTTTAGTGTTTTGTTGGAGAAGCTAAAGTATAAAATATCCGAAACACCTCGGATAAAAAGCTTATTTTTGTTGAACCCGTACCCAAAAAAACCCTCGTCAGGCAAAATATCGCCCGACCTAGATTCAGATAGTGCAATTGATAAACTACGTTTTGCTTGTGAGCCTTCTGGTCGTAAAATGCTAACCACAGCATCTCGAAGAGGGAGTAGAGTGGCGTTGGCTAAGATAGTGCCGCGATACTCGGCGAGCGCACCATCTAGCACCTTGCGCACGCCATCATCAATACCGTCATTAACTAATAGTTCTTCAACTATTTTTGTAACTGCATACCTATCACGCTCTAATGTGCCACCCGAAGAAGGTGAATATGCAGATGTACTTATTTCCCCATCAGCCAGACAACTAAAGTCGAGATAATCGATCAGTTTAGGCTCCATGCCCTCACCACACACCAAAATATTATCTGGTTTCAAATCTCCATGAACGTAACCTGAATCATGAAGCTTTATAACGCTTTCGATCAATGCAAGTATAAAATTTAGTCGTTGTGTTTGGTGTAGGGAGGCAGAGTCAGCCATTATTGCATGCGAGCTTAAACTAGGTGCATCAACGTAGTCTTGGATAAGTGCAAATGAATCTGACAACCAATACGCGTCGCGAAGCTGTACGCATCCCGGCGGAGGTGAGTTAGCATATTGTCTCGCTTTTTCAAGAAAATCAAGAATGCGAGGTTGATCTATTCCTCCATCACTCCAAGAGGCTCTTTTCCACAGTTTCCCAAGAAATCTCTCTTCGCCTTTTTCAGCAATCCATATCGTTTTGAAATCATCATCAGAAATAATAACTTCATCAGGATACTGTCTGAATAGCTGTCTTTGAGAGCCGATCGACTTAAATGTTTCTAGTCTCTTTAGAATTGCAGCGCCTGTATCTATAGGCTTTAGTGCATTGTTGAATTCTTCTAGGAACTTTGACGCATCTGCATATCTCGAGTTGTCCCAGGCAAGGGCGCGCTCTAGGACATGGTGCAGGTGTCTGAATTGATTCCCTACATCTATAGAGTTTTTCCACTCAGGAGGCTCCGACTTTGGAATAGTGCCAAATAGCACCAAATGTATCAGTACTCCAAGGTGAAAAACATCTTTCTGCTCTGGTGTTGATTTGAAATCGATAATGTCATCCGGCAGGTTCGTACTAGATAGAAACTGGTATCGATTTTCGCCGAGCGACTCTGCCTCCGGATACTTAGCAGCCATCAAATGTGATAGTTTTACCTCACTAGGTAATCCAATCCAAACACTATGCTCACCTATGTCAAGATGGGCCGTCTGATAATTATGGAGGCAGTTGGCTTGATGAATCAGCTGCCTTGCAATCTCTATTTTTTCTTCCGATCTTAAACGAGGAAGCTCGCTTCTGGCGAATTCGGAAAGCCGCTTCATTCGCTTACGTAGATCGTAAACCTCCCAATATTCTACACTTTTTTCTGGGTCTTCGGCCTTAGGTTGAAGTACAGCATTTGCACAGTTTTCACTTCTATCGTTGAGCCAGCCGATAATACTCCTTTCCCGACCGGCGATCTCGAAGCGACCACTTTCCGTTTGAAAACGGGTATCAGCTTTTGAAAAGTCCCAGCGTCTCAGAAGTCCCACTGCCTGAGCTGCTGAAATATCGTTTACTATAAACTCCTGAAAGATCTCATTTTGATGTATATAACTCGCACTACTTTGCTCAGTAGCAATATACTCACCGTAGCGACGCACCCCGTGTTTGAAGTGGCCCGAGCTAACATTAAAAAACTGATTTAGCCATCTCCCCCACTCGGACGAGCAAATTGGAGTAGTTACAAAGTCCGATGCGACTCCTCCGAAGCGCTCTATTCGCGCGCTAGTGTCCTTCACTGTGGTTACGAATTGCTTTGCGGTGAAGACCGAATTTATTTCTGTGGGCGCGATACCATTCAAATCATGGCTACTTGTTAGAACCACTACCCCATAAAGCCTCGGAGTAAGAAGTTTTGGATATCCTGTACGTTTGGAATGCTTGTCCAAAAAATCTGCTAAGAGAAAGCTAGTCTCCCGAGTATTGTCCAGAATTTTCTGAACAGGTGATTGTCCCTCAAGTGGTTTCCCATTGAGTGTCCATCCACCATTAGCACTAGCGTATTTTCCATAACCATCTTTAAGATCAATCAAAAAAATTCTATCTACCGCAAAAAGAATTAAATCTATTTCACGGGCTCCAAGTGGCAGTGAGAGCGCCAGATTGGTGTGGCCAATCCATTCATCAGGCAAATGCTTTTGCAAATAGCTGATGCCAGGGATCTCCCGCTGGTGAATTCCTTTCCCATGATTGATAATTCTCATTAACGTCCCTGATCCCAGATTTGACTTAGGGCTAAATTAAGCGATATCTAGCCATTGTGCCACTACGATCGCCCCCAATATCGTAGCGGCCTTTCATTGGCTACCCTTAGCTGTGGATTTAATCGGTCAACGCAACACGACTCTAAGGCCAGAAAAAGCTGATACGGGGTCGCTGGTAGAAAAGTGACCCTGTCCTGCAGATCGCCGAGATGCCGATCTGGAGAAGGCAGTACTCGAACAATTGGCAGCTGCCTTTGGTAGGTGGTCGCGCAGGCAACAGTCAAGACGTTAGAAAACCAATCGTAATCTGCCCACACCGACCATTACCGTCGAATGCTTGCTAATCGCCCTACTGACAGCCCAGAAAGGCTTCAGCGCCATGATGACGCAGATACTAGAAACGCTCAGGCCACCGTTAGCGAAAACACGCTCGTATTGCCTTTGAATTCGATTCATTGACAGGCCCGCTGAAGCTTACGCTTGAGCAGTTTCAGGCGCACGTAGAATGCACGCGGCAGGTGTGGTTCAGCCACTTCGTACCATTGAACCAATCACAGCGCTGGAATATCAGCAGTACGCTATCCGACTTGCGCGTTGGTTGGTGACTCACTCCGCCGATTGCTGCCACTGAGTCTCAGCAAGTACTCTCGGCCTATCCTCTTTGGTTTCCGTCCTTCCGCTGCTACGCTCATGAGTCCTCGATTGGAGTCGAAACAATGCCCACCGAATATTCACTTTCTGATGTGCTCGAGCGGCTGTACCAAAATCAGCTCGCCTTGGAGGCCGCGGTGATGGAGCTGACCTTGAAGGTAGAAGACCAAGGTGCAGCGGAGATTGGTGCCAACGTCCGAGGTGCACTTCACACCATCGGAGAAAATGCCGGACACATCAAGCAGGGCTTGGCTAAGCTGAGAGCCCAGGGTCACTGATTTGACGGCCCATGCGATGGCGAGCTTGGCGACTATCTTTCGCGCAAAGCACAAAGACTGACATGACGAATATGCAGATTTCCCGCGCGCTGCGCGGCGAAATCGTGAAGATACGGGCGCTCTCAACCTCCCATTATGAAAGGTGGCGCACCTTGATAATCCTGCCCGAAGCTACCTTATGCTTGGGCTTGGCCATCCGAATAACCGTGTGCGGACCATCGGCCGTTGTTTCAACGAGCATGCCACCTCTGATTTCCATCACCCTGAGTCCGGCCGCCAGCGTATTGATATAAGCAGCTTTGATCGCGACTTTCACCATGGCTGGAATTTTTTCTTCCAGCCGGCTCACCAGTTCATCATTCATCGGTTGGTTGGCGATCATAACGAGCTCCGCTTAAGGCCAGCACGGAGCCAGCCATCATGTCATTTCTGAGTTCAGGGATAAGCACCGCCCTTCCTTGGGATGCACGCAAGACGTATTTGGCCGTCGACGCTGCATAAACCTTCTACGGAACCCCCGACACCCCACAGAAGCCCGCCCTCCTCAGCGAGTTCTAATGAATGGCAATTCCGGCTTCAGAGAGCGAATTTTAGGGGTACTGTTCGGCCAATTTGACTCAGCTTTTTCCCGCGATGATAACGACCCCAATCCGCTCTGCCAGATTGAGCACCGTGTCGAACACAGTCGGGTCGCCGGTCAAGCTGCGTGACGCCCCCTGCGGATGGAGTGCGCCGTCAGGAATCCGATCACCGAAGAGCACCACCGCACGTGCCGAATCATCTTGTCGCGACACCCAAGACAGCCCTTGGGCATCTGGACACTGACGGTGGATTGCCTCGGCCCATTTGCGCGTCGCAGGATATTGATCTTTCTCAGTGTCGATCAATTGTTTGCGCGTGATGCCTAGTTTCCGCAGTGGCACGCTGGACAGATCAACCAGGTGCAGCGGTTGGCTAACCTGGACGGCAGAATGCACCTGTCCAGTCAGCTTGCCTTTGTCGAAGCTCTTAAACCCAGCCGTATGGGGAACGTCGTGGAAGACGGTCTCCATCAAGGCGCAATCGACTGTCGTGCCTCCATACAAGGTGGGAATCGCCCGCCCCTGATCATCCTGGATCGGGCTGAAGCGTGCGTTGCCGTGCACACCAGGATTGAATTGATCAGGCTGATACTTATCCTGGTGCACACGGTGAAGCACATCGCCTTTGGCGATCACGGTGAAAGTGACGTGCAACGTAGCCGTAAGCACTGGGGTAACGGACGCCGCCAAATCCGTGGTAGGCGTCGCCCTACCCTCACTGAACTCGGTACGCTGCTTAGCCATGGACAATGCCTTGGATTTCATCCTGTGCGGCAGCAATCACCCGATCAGGCGCCGATGCCAACAGGTCCTGAGGTCTTTTGCCTCCCAGAAAACTATTATCGGACCAAAACCAGTAAGCCATCCCCCAGCCGTCCTTGTGGCCAGCGAAAGCCTCAATGATTTTGGCCAGTGCCTTGAACGGCCGATAGCCCGCGTCCGGGTCCAAGCCGTAGCCAGGGAAATAGTCGACCCCACCGTGGCTGATGGCAAAGATCTGCCCCTGCTTTTTCCATTTGTTGGGCTGGGCACTCGGGTTTCTAGTACTCAACTGGGCCACCTGGGCGATGTCTGCGGCGGTCAGCCAGTCACCGCTTTCCAACACCGCTTTGCGGGCCTGTACCAGCATTGCCGCTTCCTTGAGCAAGCGAGGCGAAGGCGGCTTACGCGTCACAAACACCTCGGCCAGTCGCTCCAGCGACTTCGGGTCCTGACGCTCCTGCAGCACCTCGTACATCGAAGAAGCCACATTGGCGAAGTTTTCCGCCAACGCCTCAAATACGCTGAGGTTGACCTGATCAAAAGACACGACCAGCACTCGGTCCGCATGCGAGCGGCTTAAGCTCGCCCGAGCCTCCTTAGGCGTACCGACCAAAGTGGAGACGCCCGACTGCTCTGTAACGCTCATGGAAATCTCCTCACCAGTTATCTGCGCTATCAAATACTAGCATATCTTTGATAACCCCAGCCCTGGCCTAGCCTCCATTCATCCGGATACATAGGTAGGATTGAGGGGAGCACGCCATGCCGTCGATCAGCACGGTGACTTCTGGGACTAAAAGTCTAAGGATACGATCTTGGCTTTCAGGCGTGGCGAGCGCGCTAAAGACCAGCAATGGTGGACCGAGAGTCGGCACAACCCAGTTCAGCACTGCTTGAATTCCCAGCAGTCCACGACGTCAGAACGGGCGGTCCCGCCCCTCCCTAGGGCTGAAGATCTGCATCACATCGTTTGGCATTGCGCTCAAGGCGTCGCGGATCGCGGGGGTCGAGACCCATCGCGACCAGCGCCCTGGCGATATCACGCAGAGCGCGAGCATCGCGTAGGCCTATTTCAGGATAAGTACCGAGCGAAATACGAGGCTGTTTGCCCGCCCAAGAAAAACGGAAGTGCCAGCTTTTGGTGCCTTTCGTATTGACGAAAAGCGCAAGGCCATCAAAGTCAGGGAGGGTATAGTTTTTGGCGCGAGGCCTGGCGTGTCGGACCGCCGTATTGGTAAGGACCATTGTACTAACTCCACTCATATGGATGAAGGAGGGTTGTACCGTTTTCGGAGTGCCAAGCAACTCTAAAAACTGATTTACCAAGCGTCGAATTGATGTACTAAAAAATGTACTAAAAAATTGCGGCTATTGATGTATCAGAGTGGACTTTACTGGAACTAAAAAAGAGGCCGAAGCCTCTTTTTTTGGTTTCTACATACTTCAATGGAAGTCTATAGAAAAATAATTGGAGCGGGAAACGAGACCCGTATCTGGTGTCCGACCCATTGAAATGTAAGGGGTTTCTTTTCTTGCCAGGGCAGGAAAAGACTTGATTCTGGACTTGTTTTTTGAGGGTATCAAGGCACATCGCCGCTCAGTTAATCGTCATGGCAGCGGCGAACCCGATATCAGCAATGGGCAGACGTTGGGCGGAGTTAAGATCGAGGATTGGAGGGATATTTCTGGGTCACCGTCCAAGGCCTTAGGGCCAAGGACGGTGAAGATTTCAACGACCCGGTTTCCGGCGGATCATAAAACTGCTCCGCTTAAGTGACCAGCATTACGACGATGCGGCGCATTTTGTTTGGACAGCCCAATCTTGGGTGAGTGCCACACTCAAACCGTATCTGCTCCAGCGTCATCAAACAGTTGCTTGTCGAGATTCAAGACCTTGCCCATCACCTCTTGAGGACTCCCCTTACCCTCAACGGTATGGGTCTTGTAGTTGAAATCGAGTGCTATCCAACCCTGCAACTTTGCCTCATAACTATTTGGGTACTGTGCCTGCTCAATAGCGGGCAACTCCTTATAGTGCTCAAGAGCTGCAGTAAAGAATTTCGTCAGCTTTCCGGTTTCATTATATTCAGCGATCGAATTGGCAACAATCTTTTGGCGCCAGGCATATTCCTGATCTGACGATTCACTCCACGCCGCGCGACGCTCGTTAGTCGTAAAACTTCCACTGTCATCATAGATAATCAATGAGAGCTGATCGCTCGACATGCCCGCAAATGGATTTTTGCCACTGCCATTGACAAACTGCGTTGCATTGGCCGCACGAGCCAATAACACAGGATCCTGAGTGTCAGGCACCTCAGCATCATTAGCTTTTTTGTTGATAAAATAACCATCACCGGAAATCTTGCTCAAAAGCTCATTCGCTTTCGCGCCAAGCTCTTTCCTGCTCATACTCGAATCTCTAGCCGTTGCACGGGCGGCACTCTCACTCAACTGTAGAGAGAGTGAAGAAAGGCGACTGGTATCCTTATGACTACCAATACCAGCGCTTTCAGTTGCCACCTGAGTTTTCGTCAGCGATTCATTTTGGCTCGCCGCCACATTGGAAACCTGCGAACCAGAAAACGCATTTGAATTAATTGAACCGACCAAGATAATGTCCTCCCTGTTATCAGCCATTCCTGAAAACGTGGCTAGTAAGTTTATTATCGGCAGCACTCAAAAAAACTGTAGTGCTTCACGATGAATGGACGAACAAAACCGGCGCAGGCCCAGCGGCATGGGCAGCCTTTGCGCAAGCAGCCAAACCGCCAGGCCCGGCTTGGGCCTTACTTCATGGTAAATTCAACAGACCAGGCGTAGGTGGAGATATTGGTCGAAGTTACTTTCGCCGTACACACTGCGCCACCGCTAGGTGTTGCCGTATTGTTCCATTTTGGAATAGTCGAGCCTCCTGAGCCGACTGTCCCAACATAGGTTGCCAGGAACGTGCAAGTCTTCCCGCCAATGGTGTAGCGCAGGTTCGCATAGTTGGCAATAGGCGAAAGATTGCTCTGAACAGTATAGGTATCAGCACCACCCGCCTTGACAGTAGTCACTGGCTTCGGGACCGAATTTACATTAGTCGTGGCTTCATTATTTGTAATAATCGTGTACGTAGCATCGGCGGTTCCAAGATTTTTGAAAGTAACAGCTACTGGAGGACCTGCCAGCGCTGAACCTGCCGCCAACATACCAACAGTCAGCACCGACAAAACAGATTTCGACATCTTCATGCACTTATTCCTTTTGGTTTAAATTCCATACATACATTTTCATGGCGCAGCGAAACCCCTCCACACCACAACAACTCGGTAAAAAGCAAAAACTCGCACATTATAGAAACATGAAAGTCCAGACACACCCTTTCCACCGAAGAAGATCAGCTTTGCCATCTAGACAATGAGAGAAATAATGCGTAAGGCGCATGACGTGCTCTTGCATCCCGCAAACACGACAAATCCTAGTGACACACACTATGACATCCCTATCAACAGCAGGACTGTATCATAAACTTTATATTTGCAAACACTAACCCCAGCAATTTTGTTAAAATAACGAGGATCTCAACTCAACATATCCCGGCGCCAGATCTTCTACCTCAATACCACCAGGCATGGCCCGCCCTGTCTTTACGACCACCTGATTTGCTCTCTCAGACAAGGTAGGGCGATAAGTCACAATCGATTGCCCATGGCTGTCGCTAGACAGTGCCTCAAGCGGCACCACCAGACCACGATCACGGTGATAGGTGACAATTTGCAGCCTCGCACTCATACCAAGTCGCAATCGCTGCAGTTGCTCGCTCGCGATACCTTGAATAGAGGCGATCACCTCATAAAATGCGCCACCAGACGTGGCCTGCGCATCGATCCCCTGTACACCGACGCTCTCAATCTGACCATGCAGCACCATGCCACCGAAACCATCACCGGTAATTTCCACCGGCAGCCCCGCACGGAGTTGGTGAACATCGCTTTCCTCGACCCGTGCAACAACCTGCACCTGCTCGATATTGATCAACTCGAACAAGGGAACGCCTTGGCCGACACGCTGGCCTTTTTGTACAAACGGCAGATTAGCACCACTTCCCTGAGGCGTACGAGAACGGATCACCACGCCCGCGAACGGTGCGAGCACTTCTCGCTGTGCCTGCTGCTCAAGTAGCGATTGATAACGTGACTGGGCGTTGGCCCATTGCATCTGGACTATCCGAAGGTGTTCTTCTCCACCTTTCTTCAGGACTTCGCCGAGTTCCGACTGGGCAGCGGACAGATCCAGACGTTGCGACCTGACCTGCTGCTCGACTGCCTCCAGCTCCATCCGCGGTACAATCCCCTGGTCCAGAAGAACTTTGGTTTCTGCCAATCGGCGCTCGTTATCTGCCAAGGTGGACTGGACGCTGTAAACCGTCCGTTTTGCCCGAGCAACATCCTGCCCCTGAGACCAGCTCTCGACTTCCAACACATTGCGCCTGGCGATCAACTGCTCGGCCAAGGCAGAACGCAACTGGATATCCAGTTGCGTCGTATCAAGGCTAAGCAAGCGTTGTCCACGCTCAACACGTTGACCTTCTTTTACCGCAACGTCCGCGACAAGCCCCTCGAAAGGTGACGACATGGTTTGTTGCATCGCAGCCTCAATACGTCCGACAAGCCCCAGTCGATTTTCCAAAGGTTGATAGTCCACCTTGAGCCAACTGGCCGCCGCGACCTGCTCTTGAGGAAGCCGAGATATTGCAACCACCACCGCAACGACCGCCAGCGCCATACAAGCCGCCATTAGGAGCAAACGTACGTTGCGCCGACAAGCCAATCCGATTCCTTTAATCATTAAGGGCAATATCCCAGCTCGACAATGTGGTACCCAATGCCTGATCCAGCAGCGTTCTTGCATTCAAGTAAGCTATGAGTGCATCAAGGCTCGTATTTTGTGCGTTACGAAAATCTGTCTCATAACTGATGACTTGAAAATTGCTGGAGCGACCGACCTGTAACTTCTGTCGTTCGATATCAAGCTTTCGGCGCGATAGATCCCGCGCACGCAATGAAATTTCATACTGGCGCCAGCGCGTGCCTACCGTGCGAACCGCGTTCGTGACATCTCGCTCAAGCGTCTGTCGAGCCTCGACTGCCTCAATCCCCTGGTTCTCCAGATTCACCTGAGCACGAACCACCTCCTGTCGACGGTTAAGATCGCCAATCGGAATCTCAACCTGAAGCCCCGCATAGCCCTCCCAGCGACGATCCGAACGCTGCCCCTCTCTATCAGGGTAACGGTCACTGACCTGGCTTGCTCCGCCGACCAATGAGACATCCCATAGCTGGTTATTGCGGGCGACCGCCAGGTTGATGCTGGCTTGTTCATGTGCGATCAACTGCCCAAGGTAAGCAGGCTGCTGCTCCAACGCAGTATCCAGCGCCTGCATTCGACTGAGCTGAACAGGCGTCGCATCCATTGTTTCTACCGCCTGAATACGCGACTCCAGTCCTAATGCCAAAAGCTGAAGCAACTCCAGGCGATAGGCATCCAATTGGTTTTGGGCCTCTTGAACACCCAGCTCCTGAGTGGCGTAGTCGGCCTCGGTTTGCACAATCTCAAATTCAGCCATACGGCCGGCAGTAATCATGGCTCTGTTGACGTCAAGTAACTGCTGTGAACGGCTTAATGCCTCTGTCGCGATACGCAACTGCTCTTGCGCGCGAAGTACGTCCCGGTAAGACGTGATGATTTGCGTGACGGTTTGAGCCACCGCCGCTTTCAAGGCAAGACGGTTCGTCAGCTCGGAAAGCCTTGCTGAACGCATCGGCGCTGTCGTGACCTCCACTCCAGCCCCCCGAAGCAAGGGCTGTATGAGCGTAAACGTCGCACCATCGCTGCGGGTACGCCCGTCATTATTGCTATCGGTCAACTGATTGGCCCAAGAGAGACTTAGCCGTGTACCGAACTCCCCCAACAGAGTGGTCGTTGGCGACAACTGCCGATAGCGTGAACCATCGCTTTCACTGCGCTCACCCCGATAGTCACCCCTCAATACCAACTTGGGTGTGAACAGGTCCTCTGCGACGCGCAAATCGAACTTCTGCGCAACACGCTCAAGGTAGGCACTCCGGATGGAGCGGTTGCTTCGCAACCCCAGATAGACAGCATCGGCCAACGTCAGATTGATCGTTTCAGCCCGCAACGACACTGCGACACCTGGCATCGATGCCTGAGACGGCGTGAGCGCGGCGAACACCGTCGACGCAGATAGCGTCCACAGCAGCCCCAGCAAGATCGAAAATCGGTTGTGCTCAATCATCTCGCAAGGCCTGAACCGGTTGCAGGCGAGACGCGGTCACGGCGGGATAGAGGCCGAAGAATAGGCCGATCAACAAGGAGCTTCCCACTCCCAGCGGCAGAGATTCAATGGCCAAGGTAAATCGCCACCCTGAAAACCATACGAACAAAAAAGCTGAAAGCAGTCCGACGGCCGCCCCGACCAGTGAGCCCGTCACTGACAAACAAGCCGCCTCCAGAAGAAACAACATCCGAATGTCGCGTGCCCGGGCACCGAGTGCCATTCGCACGCCAATCTCGCGACGACGCTCAGAGACATTCATGAGCATCACATTCATCACGCCGGCCCCTCCGACCAGGAGGGAAATCCCCCCAAGACCGGCCAGCAGATAGGAGAATGTGTTGGATTGATGTGTAAGGCTGTCGATCAGCTGTTGTGGCACCAGAACCTCAATGTCATGCCCCTTGAGCACCCCTTCCAGATAAGTACGTAAGTCCTGTGCACTTTCCGTGATCACTGCACCATTGCGCACCTTGGCAATCACACTGCTGAGTTGTGGAGACGGCTGGAGCCGCCTCATGCTCTCTATCGGTATAAACAACGCTTCATCTACCTGAATCGGGATCAAGGGGTTCGGAGCCTGAGGTCGTGCAATACCGATCACTTCAAACAGATACCCTTCGATCTGAAGCTGCATACCCGCGACCAGCGGCCTGCCCGGTCCACCGACTCCCAACTCATGAGCAACCTTGGCCCCCGCGACGATGTAGGTGGCCTGTTGATCGAAATCGGAAATAAAGCGCCCTTGAGCCAGTTTGAGATCCAGAGTTTCGGCCAATCCTCCGGTCGTTCCCAAAACGACCGCGTCGACCGTTCGCCCTGCGTAACGAACTTGACCAGAATGAAATGTCGTTGGGGCCACTTGAGCGATGGCAGGGAGCTTTTTCAGGAGCGAGCGAGTATCAAGCGTGGGCGGCAGCGCTCGACTGTTGAGCGGCGAGAATGGAAACGACGCCACAATGGTCTCAGCCCCCATCCCCTTGAAAGCTGTCATCGCTTCATTCGCGGCGTTCTGACCGATGTTCAGCAGCGCAACAATCGCCGCGCAGCCAACTGCGATGCCCAGCATCGCCAACCACGATCGCCGCCCCAAGAGGCGCAGACTGTCCAGGGACTCAATCAGTGTTTGCAGAAGGCCCGGACCTTGACGATGAAGCGAACCTTCAAGCATCCGTCATCGCTCGCCTGTTCGCAGTTTCTTTCAAAATCCCATCCTGCACCTGCAAACAGCGCTCAAGGCGTTCGGCCAACTGCGCATCGTGGGTCACCATGACTAATGTCACCGCTCTCTCATCGTTGAGACCGAGCAGCAGATCTATCACGTCATGGGCCGTTGAGCGATCCAGGTTACCCGTTGGCTCGTCGGCAAGAATCAAGGAAGGACTGCCCACTAACGCTCGCGCAATCGCAACACGCTGGCGCTGTCCACCGGATAGGTCGGCGGGCCGATGATGAGCTCGATCACCCAACCCGATACGCGCTATCTGGATCCTCGCGCATTCACGCGCTTCGCTGCGCGTAAAGCCCCGGTAGAAAAGAGGCAGGGCAACGTTGTCGAGCGCAGTCAGGCGGGGAAGCAGATTGAAACTCTGGAACACGAAACCGATCTCACGGTTGCGTAGATGAGCGCGCTCGTCAGCCGTCGCCTCGATCATGTTACGGCCAGCGAACCAGAACTGGCCGGATGCCGGACGGTCAAGGAGTCCCAGGATGTTCAGCAGTGTGCTTTTGCCGGACCCGGATGTACCGAGAATCGCGCACGTTTGCCCACGTCGAATACTGAGCGTCACATCGCGCAGAACGGGCATATCTTGCCCTGCCATAGGATAAGACTGGCAGACATCGTTCATGGCGATGAGCGTATGTGTCGACTGTGGCTCCATGCCTGACCTCTTTACTCCATTGATCTGGCCGTCTAGCCAGAAGCTTCGCGAAACGACAGGGGATGCGCTTCTTGAGGCGAGAGTATTTACCACAGAAATCGGAAAGAAGGAAAAAGCATCTCAACGGCACTGGCGCAGCGCGCACTCGCATACCTCAAACCATCTATCCACTCGTCAGTGCGCTCAATCAATGTGCAAATCTTTTCGCTGCGTGATGATCACTCCACTCGCCGCACACATTACAGGCAGACCAAGTGCATCCCGAAATGCGACCAATTGCGGGCGCACTGCAAACCTCAGTGCTTCGCATACCTTGCCTTGGGATGATTGAACGACGCCTGTGATACACCGCTTGTAGGAAAAGGTATCTTCACTGCCATCCACGCGGACGAGCCAGATCCCCTTACCCGCCCCCAATGCATTTCTTTCAATCCTGAAGTGGTCAATTCCGACGCCAACTTTTCTGTCCGCGTCCGGGTGCATCGCAAGTAACAGGTGCAGTTTCTTGACTGCAAGCTTGTTGGTGATCACACCGACTGATGCTTTTTGTAGATAGTCCTTGAGCCGATCCAAAAGCTCTTTTTCTGATTTGTACTCGAATGGCCCCAGCCAGAACATTCAGAAGCCTCCCTACCTCATCAGTAAACTCAAAGCCGCAACCGCAGGGCAACGCCTCCAAGACCCACCAGAATATCTGCAGCTATAAATGAAACCTTAGGCCAACGTCTTGCAGCACTTGTCAAACTGCGAGTACCACATTTTTCCCCGAATATTGTTTAGGCGAATTCAAAGCCCAGCGCAGTGAGCACTTCTGCTTGCACAGGTTTGAGCCTTTTCACCGCCCAGATGAGCACGTGGTGCGACCGTGAACTCGCCATATACGCAGACCTGGCCGCCTCAGATGTTGGATCTTCCAGCCATTGGTGTCCACCACCCGGACGCGAGGAAACCACCACGGTTGCACACGTCGCTGAGCTCAAGTTAAAACTCTGGTCCACTTCGCCATATCAATCAGATTGAGAATGCACTGGCCACAACGGACACCAGATGGCGCGGCCCTCGTCGGCAATGTTTGAGCGACCGTACGATTAGGCGGATTCTATGGATAATCCATCCAGCCAAGCCTGATTTATCCAACGCATATGGGCGCCTATGCTGAAACTCCTTCCACCCGTGCAGGAGATTTACCATGGCAGACCATTCCATCAAGGGCAAGGTAGTACTGATCGCTGGCGGAGCCAAAAACCTTGGCGGCCTGATCGCCCGCGACCTAGCCGCGCAAGGCGCCAAGGCCATCGCCATTCATTACAACAGCGTTTCTTCCAAGGCCGATGCCGATGCGACCGTCGCGGCCATTCAGGCCAGCGGTGCGCAAGCCGTCGCGTTGCAGGCTGATCTCACCACAGCGGGTGCCGTCGAGAAGCTATTTGCCGATACCATCAGCGCTGTAGGCAAGCCGGACATCGCTATCAACACCGTCGGCAAGGTGCTCAAGAAACCCATGGCCGAGATAACTGAGGCCGAATACGACGAGATGACGGCGGTCAATTCCAAGACAGCCTTCTTCTTCCTCAAGGAAGCCGGCAAGGTGAACGACAACGGCAAGATCTGCACCGTCGTACCTCGCTGCTGGGCGCGTTCACGCCGTTCTACGCCGCCTATGCCGGCACCAAGGCACCGGTCGAGCACTACACCCGCGCAGCGTCCAAGGAGTTGGGTGCGCGGGGCATCTCAGTGACTGCGGTCGGCCCCGGCCCGATGGACACGCCGTTCTTCTACCCGGCCGAAGGCGCCGATGCCGTGGCGTACCACAAGACGGCTGCCGCGCTCTCGTCGTCCAGCAAAACCGGCCTGACCGACATTGAGGATGTGGTGCCCTTCATTCGCCACCTGGTGAGCGACGGTTGGTGGATCACCGGCCAGACGATTCTCATCAATGGCGGCTACACCACCAAGTAAGGCACTCGGCCTATTCCTCGTCTCACCGGAAGCTCGCTGGATGACGGGCGTCACCAGGTTCATCAATGGCGGAATTATTTCGCCGATCGATTGACGGGTTGAGGGAGAAGGCGCCCGGATTGAAGCCCATCAACGGACGAGGAAAATCGAAATGCATGTGCTGATGGTAATAGGCGGTGGGTTGGTTCTTTTGGGCGTCTTCGTCCTGTTCGGCTGGCTCTGGGGCGCGAGCGCCTTAGGCATGGCGCTGGCGGCAAAGGTATTCGTGCCGGTGTGGCTGCTGGTGGCGGGCGTGAACATGTGGGTGGGCGTCAACCATGCAGGCTACAGCGCGCGCGAGGAGTTTCCAATCCTGCTGCTGGTCTTTGCGCTGCCTGCCATCGCGGCCGCTATTGCGGCCTGGCAGTTGGCACGCAGCTGACTTTGAGGAACCTAACATGTCGATCGAAGGCAGTGCGGGTGACCTGACCAAGGTCGTAATCTTGCTGGGTGCGGCGGTGCTGGCCGTGCCGCTGTTCAAGCGTCTGGGCCTGGGTTCGGTGCTGGGCTATCTGGCAGCGGGGCTGGCGATCGGCCCGTTCGGGCTGGGGCTTTTCAGCGATCCGCAAACCATCCTGCACACCGCCGAACTCGGGGTCGTGATGTTCCTTTTCGTCATCGGCTTAGAGATGCGGCCCTCCCATCTATGGAGCATGCGGCGCGACATCTTCGGCCTGGGCAGTTTGCAGATCCTGGTCTGCGGCCTGCTGCTGACCGGAGTAGGCGTGGCTTTCGGTTTCTCGCTAGCGGTGTCCTTCGTCAGCGGCATGGGCTTTGTGCTCACCTCCACCGCGATCGTCATGCAACTGCTGGGCGAACGCGGCGACATCGCGGCCCCGCGTGGTCAGAAGATAGTGGCCATCCTGCTGTTCGAGGACCTGTTGATCGTGCCGCTATTGGCGCTGGTGGCGTTCATCGCCCCCATTGATCCATCCGCGCCGGCGGCCGGATCACGCTGGATTGGCATCGCCGTCGCGGCCGGCGCGCTGGCGGCACTGGTTGGGGCAGGCATCTGGCTGCTCAACCCGTTATTTCGCATCCTGGCCAACGCCAAAGCCCGCGAGGTGATGACCGCAGCCGCCCTGCTCGTGGTACTGGGCGCGGCACTGCTCATGCAACTGGGTGGTCTGTCCATGGCCATGGGGGCCTTTCTGGCTGGCGTGCTGCTGTCCGAATCGACGTTTCGCCACCAACTCGAGGCCGACATCGAACCCTTCCGCGGCTTGCTGCTGGGCCTGTTCTTCCTTGGCGTGGGCATGTCACTGGACCTGGCCGCGGTGGGGCGCAACTGGCCCATCATCGTGGCTGGCGTGCTCGCAATGATGCTGATCAAGGGCGCGTGCATCTACGGCGTGGCACGGCTGGCGAAAAGTTCCCACGCCGACGCCCTGGACCGCGCCGTGCTGATGGCCCAGGGCGGCGAGTTCGCGTTTGTGCTCTTCGCTGCCGCGCTGGCCAACCGCGTGATCGATCCGACAGTCAACGCCAACATGACGGCCATTATCGTGCTGTCCATGGCGCTGACCCCGATGGCGGTGATCGCACACCGGCGATGGGGGCCGAGGACAGGGGTTTCCATGGAAGGCGCGCAGGCGCCCGACGCACTGGCCGGCAGCGTGCTCATCGTCGGTTTCGGTCGCTTCGGCCAGATCGCGAGCCAGCATGTATTGGCGCTGGGGGCCGACATTTCCATCATCGACAATGACCCCCAAGTGGCGCGGGACGCCAGTGACTTCGGCTTCAAGGTGTACTACGGCGACGGCACGCGCGCCGATGTACTGCATGCCGCCGGCGCGCACCATGCCCGGGCCATCCTGGTGTGCGTGGACGATGCGCGGGCCGCCACGCGGATCGTCGAACAGGCCAAGGCGGCGTTCCCCCATGCCCGGGTGCTTGCCCGCGCTCACGACCGCGAACACGCCATCGAACTGATCAAGGTCGATGTGGACTACCAGGTCCGCGTCACCTTCGAATCGGCCATGGCTTTTGGCCGCGAAGCCTCGATGGCGCTCGGCGCGACGCCCGAGACGTCCGAAGCACTCGCGGCCCAGGTGCGCCGCACGGACGCCGAGCGCCTGGCCATGGAGGTTTCGGGCGGCATCTATGCCGGCAAATCCCTGATTCAGGGCAATGCGCAACCGAAGGGCTGATGCGATGGCGATAATCCCTTCTCGACACCCGGCGATGCCGCTGAATACCGGCGAACGCGCGACCGACGTGGTCCAATTCTGGCGGGAAGTCGGCGCAGAGCGATGGTTTGACAAGGACCCGGCCTTGGATCAGCACTTTCGCGAACGCTTTCTGGACCTGCACCTGGCGGCGGCCCGACGCGAGGTCGACCACTGGATCGGTGAACCGGAAGCTGCGCTGGCGCTGATGATCCTGCTCGACCAATTCCCGCGAAATGCTTTCCGCGGCACTGGCCACATGTACGCGACCGACCCACTGGCGCGGCACTTCGCACGCATCGCGCATTCGCAACGGTACATGGACGCGGTTGATCCGGAACTGCGTTTGTTCTTCTGCCTGCCCTTTGCGCATTCGGAAGACATCGCCGACCAGGACGTGTCCGTGGCACTCAACACCCGGCTGGGGCCGACCGCCCGCTCCCATGCCGAGGGCCATCGCGACATCATCCGCCGTTTCGGCCGTTTTCCGCACCGCAATCCGCTACTGTTGCGCCAGACCACGATGGCGGAGCAAATCTTTCTGGATCAGGGAGGGTTCGCGGGGTGATCATCCTACCGTCCCACGGATGCCGATTCCGCGTCCGGGATTGGTACCGCTCCCAAGGTTGAATGCAGACATGGACAAACTCGATCAGTACCGCGTCTTCGTGCGCGTAGCCGAAATGGGCAGTTTCATCAAAGCCGCCCATGCGCTGGAATTGCCTCGCGCCAGCGTTTCTGCCGCGATCCAACAACTGGAGGAAAAGATCGGCGCCCGCCTGCTGAACCGCACGACGCGCCAGGTCCACCTGACCGCTGATGGCACACAATTGCTCGAACGCTTGCGTCCATTGCTGGCGGACGCCGAGGATGTCGAGCAATTGTTCCAGAGCAGCCAGCGGCAAGTGGCTGGTCAGCTCAGGATCGATGCACCCAGTCGCATTGCGCGACGCCTCATCGCGCCGGCGTTGCCGGGCCTGCTGCGTCGCTATCCGCGGCTGCAGTTGGCACTCGGCTCTACCGATCGCGCCATCGACCTGGTGCAGGAAGGCGTTGACTGCGCGGTACGCGTGGGGACCCTGCAGGACAGCAGCCTGGCGGTGCGACCACTAGGGGCTATCGCCTTGATCAACTGCGCCAGCAAAGCCTACTTGCATGAACACGGCGTGCCGGAGCAGCCGGGGGACCTTGCCGCCGGGCACTGGGCGGTTGGCTACGCCTCTCCCACCACAGGGCGGGAGTTACCCTGGGAACATCCTCCTGCCGACGGGCAGGAGCAGACCAGTAACGTGCCTAGTCGGGTCGTCGTCAACAATGCCGAGAGCTACATTGCCTGTTGCCGTGCCGGGCTCGGCCTGATCCAGATACCCCGCTTCGACGTGAAGCACCTGTTGGACAGTGGGGAACTGATCGAGGTCATGCCCGCGTTTCGTGCCGCCGCCATGTCGGTTTCCTTGCTGTATCCGCACCGGCGCCAGAGAACGCGTCGGCTCGGGGCATTCATCGAGTGGTTCGAGGACCTGATGAGGCCGCACCTCGAACCGTGATGCGCGTTCGCACTCCAGGCACTGGATCGCGATTTTGATCCGGTGGGCGAGAACATCGATATCGGTTTCACGGCTGGCAGTGAAGGACAGGCCCCCCGCTGATTCAGGTCCGAGCGAGAACGCTGGAACGCTGGCCACTCAATACGCAAAACCATACCCCAGTTCACTCTCCATCCACTCCAGGAAACGCCGGACGCGCGGGAAGCTGGAGTGGGCTTTGGGGAACACCAGGTGGTGAGCAGCCACCGGCGCACTGAGGGTTTCTGGCGCCACTTCGATCAGGCTGCCGGACGCCAGGTACTTCTTCGCGAGCAAGGTGCTTTCCAAGGCAAAACCCAGTCCATGACTGGCGGCTTCCAGAGACATATACGAGCGGTCGAAGCTCAATGCATAAGGCTTTTCCGGACGCGCCAAGCCATGCTGCGCGAACCATTGCGGCCATTTGAGCAGGGTGGCCTCGGAAAGCACCAGGTCGCGATCCAACAGATCGGACGCACGGCGGATCGGGCATTGCGCGAGTAATTTCGGCGAAGCGAGCACCGCAAACGTTTCGTTTTGGACGGTGCGAACTTCATAACTTGGCCAGTTGGCAGTGCCGTGACGGATGTCCACGTCGATCTTGTCCCGACTGAAATGCAGCGACTCGTAGGAGCACGACAGATTGATCTGAATATCAGGATTGGAAGCGCGAAACGCTTCCAGCCTGGGCATTAGCCACAACAATCCGAAGCTCGGCGCCGAGTGCAACCGCAAACAGTCCAGGCTCACATCGCTGGCCGCACGCTCGGTGGCAACGGCCAGGCTGTGGAGCAACCCGGAGACCTCCTTGAGGTACTGCTCTCCCACCGGAGTGAGCGTCACGCCGCGGGCGGCACGAACGAACAGTTGCCGACCAATCATCCCTTCAAGTTTCGCCAGTTGGTGACTGACCGCAGAAGGCGTCAGGTCCAGCACTTCCGCTGCCCGGGCGACGTTGCTAAACCGGGCCGTTTGTTCAAACGCCTGAATTGCTTTCAGCGGTGGGAGTATCAAAGGGGCATCGACATCGGTACGCATGGCAGGTCGCTCCGTAAAAAATCCCATGATTGTTGAGCTTTTTCACCCAAGCTGCCAGCCATGAACGAATGAGTGCTGAATTTTTTTCAGCACTGAATGATTTTTAGACCATTGCTCAGCCAGGGAGCAGAGAAGAAGCTGAGTTATCGGTTTTTTTCGAACCGACCCAATAAAAACAATTCGAGGGAATCCTCCATGCTTCTTCAAGGCAAAGTCGCAATCATCACCGGCGCCGCATCGGCCCGTGGCATTGGCCGCGCCACCGCTACGACATTCGCGCAGCACGGTGCCCGCGTGGTGATTCTGGACCTGGATGAATCTGCCGCACGCGATGCCGCCAATGCCCTGGGCGAAGGTCATCTCGGCCTGGCGGCCAACGTCGCTGATCAAGTCCAGGTGCAGCGGGCCGTCGCCCAAGTCATCGAGCATTTCGGACGCATCGACATTCTCGTCAACAACGCCGGTATCACCCAACCGCTCAAGACCCTCGATATCCGTCCGTCCGATTACGACAAGGTACTGGACGTCAGCCTGCGCGGCACCCTGCTCATGTCGCAGGCAGTGATCCCGCTGATGCGCGAGCAACAGGGTGGCAGCATCGTCTGCATGTCGTCGGTGTCCGCCCAACGCGGCGGCGGCATCTTTGGTGGCCCCCATTACAGCGCCGCCAAGGCCGGGGTGCTGGGCCTGGCCAAGGCGATGGCCCGCGAACTGGGTCCGGATAAGGTACGCGTCAACTCCATCGCTCCCGGTCTGATCCACACCGATATCACCGGCGGCCTGATGCAGGACGAACGTCGGCACGCAATCATCGACGGCATCCCGTTGGGCCGCCTGGGTGAAGCCCAGGACGTCGCCAACGCCGCCCTGTTCCTGGCCAGCGACTTATCCTCGTATCTGACTGGCATCACCTTGGATGTGAACGGCGGCATGCTGATTCACTGATGCACCTGGGCGGGCCGGCGCGGCCCGTGCGGTTCTGGATCGACGATGCAGCTGGGCCCCGTGGCCTGGCGGTCAATAAAAACAAGAGATCAGACCATCATGACAACTCTGTCGCTCGAAGCGGTTTCGACCGTGCGCTCCAATGCCTATCGGAAAACGGCCTGGCGGCTGATGCCTTTCCTGATGCTGTGCTATTTGTGCGCCTATCTGGATCGGGTCAACGTCGGTTTCGCCAAGCTGCAAATGATGAACGACCTGGCGCTCAGCGAAACCGTCTACGGGCTCGGCGCGGGCATGTTTTTCATCGGCTATTTCCTCTGCGAAGTCCCCAGCAACGTCATCTTGCACAAGGTCGGCGCTCGCGTCTGGATCGCGCGGATCATGATCACCTGGGGCATCATTTCCGCGCTGTTCGCCTTCGTCGAAACTGCCTGGCAGTTCTATGCCCTGCGTTTTTTGCTCGGGGTCGCCGAAGCAGGACTGGCCCCCGGATTGCTGCTTTATCTCACCTACTGGTTCCCGTCCTATCGGCGTGCGCGCATGACCGTGCTCTGGTTCATCGCCATCCCCTTGTCGGGCATGGTGGGCGGCCCGCTCTCCGGTTGGATCATGAACCATTTCGCCGGCGTGCACGGCTGGGCCGGATGGCAGTGGATGTTCGTGCTCGAAGCCATTCCCACCGTTGTCGTCGGGCTGCTGGTGCTGAGTTATCTCAAGGACGGCGTGCATCAGGCCCATTGGCTGGACGATGAAGAGAAGGCCCTGGTCAGCCGTGAACTGGCCGAGGACAACCAGCAGAAGGTCACCCATGCCTCGGTGGGCGAGTTCGTCCGTGACCGCCGCCTGTGGCTGCTGGCCGGGATTTATTTCTGCGTGGTCATGGGCCAGTACGCCATCACCTTCTGGCTGCCGACACTGGTGCGCAACGCCGGGGTTTCCGATCCGCTGCACATCGGTTTCCTGACCAGCCTGCCCTACCTCTGCGCCATCGCAGCCATGTTGTTGATCGGCCGCAGCGGCGACAAGCATCGCGAGCGGCGCTGGCACCTGATCGCACCGATGATCGCCGGTGCCATCGGGCTGACGCTCGCCGCGCTGCTGGGGGGCAACATCCTGCTGTCCATCCTGAGCCTGTGCCTGGCGGCGTCCGGCATCCTCTCTGCTTCCTCGATGTTCTGGATGCTGCCAACGACCTTGCTCGGCGGGGTATCCGCCGCCGCAGGCATCGCGGCGGTCAACAGCTTCGCCAACCTTGCCGGCTTCTGCTCGCCCTACCTGATTGGCTGGATCACCACGCAGACCGGTTCCAGCGCCATCGGCATGTACCTGATCACCGGCGTACTGCTGGGCGGCGCCTTGCTGGTGCTGCGCATTCCCGCCGCCCTGGTCAATCGTTAAGTCACCGGAGTTCCACCATGACTCGCTCGCTTTCATCTGCTTCATCCACGTCCCTGGCCGACCGCGCCCATAACATCCGTCGCCACGCACTGCGCATGGGACAGGTGCAGGGCCAAGGCTACGTCGGCCAGGCCCTGGGCGCCGCTGACCTGCTTGCCGTCGCTTACTTCCACGCCATGAACTATCGGCCCGAAGATCCTGAGTGGGAGGAGCGCGACCGCTTCTACCTTTCCATCGGCCACTACGCGATTGCCTTGTATGCCGCCTTGATCGAGGCCGAAATCATTCCGCTCGACGAGCTGGAAACCTATGGCGCGGACGACAGCCGGCTACCCATGTCGGGAATGGCTACCTACACGCCAGGCATGGAAATCACCGGGGGTTCCCTCGGCCAGGGCCTGGGCATCGCCGTAGGTGCCTGCCTGGGCCTGAAGCGCAAAGGCTCGCCCGCCTTCGTCTACAACCTGCTCTCGGATGGTGAATTGAACGAAGGTTCGACCTGGGAAGCCGTAATGTCGGCGTCGCACTGGAAGCTCGACAACCTGATCGCCATCGTCGACGTCAACAACCAACAGGCCGATGGCTACTCCAGCGAAATCCTCTCGTTCGAGCCCATTGTCGATCGCTGGCAAGCCTTCGGCTGGTTCACCCAGCGCGTCGATGGCAATGATCTGGATGCGCTGGTCGCCGCCTTCGACGCCGCGCGCAACCATTCCGCCGGCCAACCACGGGTCATCATCTGCGACACCCGCATGGGCAAGGGCGTGCCGTTTTTGGAAAACCGTGAAAAGACCCATTTCATCCGCGTGGAAGAACACGAATGGGACCAGGCGCTGAGCTACCTTGAAGAAGGAAAAAACCAATGAGTAACGCCGCCAACACGCCAACCTCAACGGGCGAACCCGCGAAAAAGCGCCTCACCACCTCGGCGATGATCGCCTCGATTGCCGCCGAAGGACAGGCGACGAAAACAGCACCATTCGGCCATGCGCTGGCCGCATTGGCGGACCAGCGCCCGGACATCGTCGGCCTGTCCGCCGACCTGTCCAAATACACCGACTTGCACATCTTCGCCAAGGCCCATCCGGATCGTTTCTACCAGATGGGCATGGCCGAGCAGTTGCTGATGAGCGCCGCGGCGGGCATGGCCCGGGAAGGTTTCGTGCCGTTTGCCACGACCTACGCGGTGTTCGCTTCCCGTCGGGCCTACGACTTCATTTGCATGGCGATCGCCGAGGAAAACCTCAACGTCAAGATTGTCTGTGGCTTGCCAGGCCTCACCACCGGTTACGGTCCGAGCCACCAGGCTACGGACGACCTGGCGATCTTCCGCGCCATGCCCAACCTGATGATCGTCGACCCCTGTGACGCGTTGGAAATCGAGCAGGCCGTACCGGCCATCGCCGCCCACCAAGGCCCGGTCTACATGCGTTTGCTGCGCGGTAACGTGCCCTTGGTGCTGGACGAATATGGCTACACGTTCGAGATCGGCAAGGCCAAGACCCTGCGTACCGGCAATGATGTCCTGATCATTTCCACCGGGTTGATGACGATGCGTGCCTTGGAAGCCGCCAAGCAACTGCAGGCCGACGGCGTCGATGTCGCGGTCCTGCACATGCCGACCATCAAGCCGCTGGACGAACACACCCTGCTCGCCGAGGCCAGAAAGCCAGGGCGACTGGTGGTGACCGCGGAAAATAGCTCCATCATCGGCGGGCTGGGCGAAGCGGTTGCCGGGGTCCTGCTGCGCAATGGCGTGACCCCGACATTCAGGCAAATCGCGTTGCCAGACGCCTTCCTCGACGCGGGTGCGCTGCCGACGCTGCATGATCGCTACGGCATTTCCACCCAGGCCGTTTGCGCGCAAATCAAAGCCTGGCTGTAACGGCGAAACACAGGGCACCAGGCAAAAGGTGCCCTGCCGGCACGACGCAAAGAGGAGCGTAATTTTGAAGCCAGATGAACTGCTCGATCCTGCACGCCAGGACCTTGTGGCCTCGGGCGCGGAGCAATGGTCGCTGAGCACGCTGCCGGCCATCCGCTCCCGAGTACATTCAACCTTCAAATCCGGGCACAGCGCGCGGTGCGAGGTGTGCTGGATCACAGGCACCGATGCCAAACGCCTGCGCTTGTGTCTCTACAGACCGAAAGAACGCCCGCAAAACACGGTCCTGCCTGCGATCCTGTACATACATGGCGGAGGTTTTGTACTTGGGAAACCCGAGATGGCAGACGACTGCCTGGCCGACTTGGCCGAGGAGTTGGGCGCGATCATCGTTGCGGTGGATTATCGTCTGGCGCCCGAACATCCTTTTCCAGCGCCCCTCGAGGGCTGTTACAGCGCCCTCGCCTGGCTGTTTGCAAACTACCACGACCTGGGCCTGGATCCCCCGCGCGTCGTGGTCATGGGTCATAGCGCCGGCGGCGGGCTTGCCGCCGCATTGGCCATCATGGCCCGCGACAGAGGCCAATACCCTCTCGCCGGCCAAGTGCTGATCTACCCCATGCTCGACCACCGCACAGGCTCGGTGCAATCGCCCTACCCGAGCCGGGACACTGGCACGTTCAGCTGGTTGCCGGCGCCCAATCAGTTCTGCTGGGATTGCCTTCGCGGTGACTACACCCTGGACGATGATCGTGTCGGTCTGTTTTCACCGGCCCTGCAACCCGACCTGCGCAACCTGCCCCCTGCCTTCATCTCGGTCGGTTCACAGGATCTGTTCCTCGAAGAGGACGTTGATTACGCAATGAGGTTATCTCGCGCAGGGGTGGCCATGGCACTTCACGTCTATCCTGGCGCACCGCACATGTTCGACCAGGTTGCAGGACCCATCACGGATCAATCGGCGCTCGACATCGTCCGCGCGTTGAAAGAGTTCCTGAGAGGAATGAACAGGGAACCTAGCATGTAAACCCTCGTCGAAACCTATTGTTCCAGGAGCTGAAAATTCACGTTCCAGCGTCTATGGTAGATACTTGCAACCGCAGCCATCTCTAAGAACAAGATCGCCGTGAAAGCCGTTTCGGTTTCACCGCTGATGGAGCCTTTCATGCCCCTGCACAGCACGCAGATGATCCCCAGCGAACTCGCGGCGTTCGTCAACGACCACTTCTCCGGGCGCGGCCTCAGGCCCGACGAGGTCATTGCGCAGTCCTGGTACCGCAGCGTCGTGGAGCACCGGCTCGATCCGGGCGCGGCGAGCCGCAAGAATATCCTAAGTGCCGAGGAAATCCGTCGTCATCAGGAACAGCATCAGCAATACCTGTCCATCGCCAGCCAAGGTGTCAGCGGCCTGGCCCAGCGGGTGGTGCCCGCCGGTTTTGCCGTGTTGCTGAGCGACGAACGCGGCATCACCCTGGATGCCCGGCTACCTAGCCAGAACGACGCCTACACCCAATCAGGGCTGGTGGTGGGCGCGCGGTGGGACGAGTCCGTGGTCGGCACCAACGGCATCGGCACGACCCTGGCGGCGGCGCAGCCGCTGATCATTCATCGTGAGGAGCACTTCCTGGCGTCCAATTTCCGCCTGAGCTGCTCGGTGGCGCCGATCTTCGACGCCCAAGGTCTGTTGCGCGGTTGCCTGAATGCGACCTGCATGAACAGCAACGGCCCGCGGGAAAGCCAGTACCTCACGCTGCAATTGGTGCTCATGTACGCGCGCCTGATCGAGAACGCAGACTTTCGCCAGAGCTACCGCGACCGCCTGACCTTGTCCCTCAAACCGATCGATGAGATCGCCGACCTGGCGAACGAGCAATTGCTCGCCCTGGATGAAAGCGGCCGCGTCATCGGCGCCAACCGCGCCGCGTTTGTCGCCCTGGCGTTGGCCGACAAGCCAACATTGCTCGGCGCGCCCATCGACAGCCTGCTGCCGACCACGGTGGACGAACTGCTCCAACTCACCAACGGCGGCGCCCAGGGCGTGCGCCTGCGGGGTCGTCAGGACGAAGCCTTGCTGGACGTCGGCCTGCGCATTCCTTCCGAACGGCACCGCCCGCTCCCCGTCGCCCGTCCCGCCCTCCAGGCTCACCCGGACCTGCAGCAACTCGCCGGCCAAGATGCCCGCCTGCAACAGAACGTGCGGCGCGTGCGCAAGGTGATCGACAAAGGCATCCCAATCCTGATCACCGGCGAGACCGGCACCGGCAAGGAAGCCTTTGCCCGTGCCATTCACCATGGCAGCAGTCGTCGCGCCGGGCCTTTCGTTGCGTTGAACTGCGCGGCGATCCCCGAGACGTTGATCGAGAGCGAACTGTTTGGCTATCGCGCCGGCAGCTTCACCGGTGCCAACCGAAAAGGCATGAAAGGCAAGCTGGAACTGGCGAACGGCGGCACGCTGTTCCTCGATGAAATCGGCGACATGCCCGCCCACCTGCAAACCCGCTTGCTGCGGGTGCTGGCGGAGCGCGAGATCTCGCCACTGGGGGCCGAGTCGCCGGTGACGCTGGATGTCCAAGTGATCTCGGCTACCCACCAGGACCTGCACAACATGATCGGCGAGAAGCGCTTTCGCGAAGACCTATTCTACCGCCTCGCCGGCATGAACCTCGCGCTGCCGGCGTTGCGCGAACGCAGTGACCGAGCCGAGCTGATCGACAAGCTGCTCGCCGCCCAAGCCGGTGCCCGCGGGTTGCGGCTGGACATCCATGCCCGCCAATGCCTGTTCGACTATCCATGGCCTGGCAACATTCGCCAGCTGCTCAATAGCCTGCGTTACGCGGTGGCCCTGGCCGAAGACGGCGTGATTGATCTGGACTGCCTGCCCTGCGAATTGCTCGCACCGCAGAGGCTGCCACTGCCTACCGGCGCGACGCCGCAGGCCGGCAACCTGGAAAAACAACTGGGCGGCGAAGAGTCCCGCCGCCTGCTGGGCACGTTGCGCCGGCATCGCTGGAACATCAGCGCCGCCGCGACGGACCTGGGCATCTCGCGCTCGACGCTGTATCGCAAGATGAAAAAACACGGCGTCGTCGCGCCCAACGACCAGCCCTGACACCGGATCCGCGCCAATCGGCATAGGGGACGGCCTTTCACGGGCCATTCCCCTGCCACACCACCCGGCATGCGGGTCCGCACCGGGCGGTTCGAGAGATTGAGGTCAGGAGAGGCGCGGTAAACCCATTCTGTCGAACCACGCTATATCGAGTACTCGGTTGAGTTCAAAGCGGCTGTTGCGCCACCAACAGCGGGAGTTTCCCGCCACTTTGCGTGCAGCAGCCTCACTTGCTCCCAACTTGCGTAACTCCCGATAGATCGTTGAACTGCGCCGCCACTGCTTGAGCTGGATCGCTCGGAGTCGATGTCGCATCCATTCGTCCAGCTCTCGCCAGAATTCGAGGGGTTTGCGACAAGCCAAAATAAGCCTTCCAACCCAGCAGGTAGGGCCTCAATCGATCGACAACCTGCTGCAAGCTGCGGCCACCTGAACGCCGGGTAAGCCAGCGGATACGTTGCTTGAACTGCTTACGCGCCTTGACCGCTACCGATCTCTTGACGCCTTTGGGGGACGCCCAAAAGGCATAGCCTAGAAACTTGCGACCAAACGCGCTCGCCACGGCACTCTTGCTCTCGTTGACACTCAAGTGCAGCTTTTCATACAGACGCTTCAGCAGGACCATCACTCGCTGCCCAGCCTTCTTGCTGCGAACGTACACATTCGCGTCATCGGCATAACGCACGAAACAATGGCCCCGACGTTCAAGCTCTCGATCCACTTCGTCCAGCAGCACATTCGCCAACAACGGCGACAGCGGGCCGCCTTGCGGCGCCCCCTGGCGACTTCTCTCGACCACGCCATTAATCAGCGTTCCCGCATCCAGATACGCGCGAACCAGCCGGATAACTGCCGGGTCCACAATCCGTTTGCGTAAACGACCTATCAGAATGTCGTGGTCGACCCGGTCGAAGAACTTCTCCAGATCAACATCCACTACCACCTTGCGCCCCGAAGACACATGTTGCTGAGCCGACAGGATGGCGTCCTGCGCACTGCGCCCCGGACGAAAGCCGTAGCTGTGTTCACTGAAGGTTGGGTCGAGCAGTGGTTGCAAGACTTGCAGCAACGCTTGTTGGATCAGCCGGTCGGTGACCGTTGGGATACCCAACTCGCGTTCGCCGCCGTCAGGCTTGGGAATGACCACGCGTCGTACCGGACTGGGCCGGTAGACGCCTGAAAGAAGCTGTTCGCAGATCGCAGGCCATCGGCTTTGCAAATGTTCGGCGGTCTGTTCAATATCCAGACCGTCAAATCCCGCAGCCCCTTTGTTGGCCTTGACCCGTTTCCAGGCCCGTTTCAGGTTTGCTCTCGCAAAGGCCCGTTCCAGCAGCCCTTGCCCTGCGTTGTCGGTTTCATTTTGCGGGCAATTGACCTCGTCGCTGATGGGGCTTCTCACGGCTTCACCGCTCGCGTCCTCACATCCGCCCCACGTTTGGCAGGCTTCTGACTTCCGGTCTTTCGCATCAACATGGCCTATAACGCTTTCTCTCGTTCGGCCCTTCGTCAAAAAAAAAAAGACTACTACGGCCTCTGCTGACTTCTCGCTCCGGTTTGCACCGTCGCCCTTTCAGGCACAAGGCGAGATCTCCCCAGGTAAGAACGCAATCCTTCACCACACAACCGCCGGATTTACGCAGCCTGATCCTTGACCACAAGAACTTCGCGGTTTTATGCCCGCTCGCCCTGATCGGCCTCGCCTTTTATCCGGTTCTTGTACATCGGCTCATGGCTTCGATCCACGCTTCCTCCCCACACTCGGTCGCCCTCATGCAGTTGCGCTTCACTTCGTTCGCTGTGGTCAGCTTACGGCGGGACTTTCACCCACAAGATTGCGCCCATGCTGGGCGCACATAAAAATGCCGACACCCTCACGGGTGCCGGCATTTCTCCGGGCATGGGTCAACGATCAGATCTGAATGTAAACCACGTGGGTGTGCGTGTATTCATACAAACCATGCTTGCCGTCCGCGCCGCCAATGCCGGACTTGCGCGCCCCGGCATGGAAGCCCTGCATCGCTTCGAAGTTCTCGCGATTGATGTAGGTTTCGCCGAAATCCAGTTCATGGCTGGCCCGCATGGCCGCGCTCAGGCTGCGGGTGTAGATCGATGAAGTCAGGCCGTATTCGCTGTCGTTGGCCAGGGCGATCGCTTCGTCCAGGTCTTCGACGATTTGGATCGGCAACACCGGGCCGAAGATCTCCTGGCGCATGATCGCCATGTCGCTGCCACAGCCGGCCAAAACGGTCGGCTGGTAATGGAAACCCTGGCCCTTGTCGGCCCCGGCGCCGCCAGTCACCACCTCAGCGCCCTGCCCCGTGGCGGTCCTGACCATCTGCGCGACCTTGTCCAGCGCCGCCTGGTTGATCAGCGGCCCCATGTCCAGGTCGTCCTCGGCCAGCGGGTCGCCGTACCGGGTCGCGGCCATCGACGCGGCTATCTGCTCGATGAACTGATCGGCGACCTTGCGTTCGACGTACACCCGCTCGGCGCAGTTGCAGACTTGCCCGGTGTTGATCACACGCGACGCGGTGACGGCCTTGACCGCCAGTTCCAGGTCGGCGTCCGCGAGCACGATAGCCGGCGCCTTGCCCCCCAGTTCCAGATTGAGTTTAGTGATGTTCGGCGCCGCCGCGGCCATGATCCGCGAGCCGGTGCCGACGCTGCCGGTGAAGCTGATCAAATCGATGCCGGCATGACTCGTCAGCTGATGCCCCACCGTCGCCCCTGTGCCGCTGACCACGTTGAACACCCCGGTAGGCAGGTCGGTCTCGGCCACCAGGCGGGCAAACTCGAAGCAGTTGATCGGGGTTTCTTCGCTGGGCTTGATCACGATGGTGTTGCCGGTCACCAAGGCCGGCGCCATTTTGCGAGCGATCAGGAAGAACGGGAAGTTCCACGGCAAGATGCCGGCTACCACACCCAGAGGTTTGCGCAGCAGGAAGATGCTTTCGCCGGCGCGGTCGCTGGTCAGCACCTCGCCTTCAAGACGCCGTGCCCACTCGGCCATGTAATCCAGGTAATCGGCCGTGAAGTTGACCTCCACCCGCGCCAGCCCCAGCACCTTGCCTTGCTCGGCGGTGATGATGTGGGCGAGTCGTTCGGCGTTGTCGCGCACTTTGCTGGCAATCTTGCGCAGGTAGCCGGCGCGCTCGATGGCCGGCCGCGCTGCCCAGCCTTTCTGCGCCTTGCGCGCCGCGGCGATAGCCGCTTCAACGTGCTCGCCGCTGGCTTCGGGCACCCGCGCCAGCAGTCGGTCGTTGGCCGGGTTGCGCACTTCGATGCGGGGATCGCCGGGAACGAAGGCGTTGGCGATGAAGTTCTGATACTCGATGATTTCGGTCATGTGCTTGCTCTCGCGGACAGTGTCGAAAACGCTGCAGAGGCGGCCCCGCCCCTGCAGCGCGGGCGTTCATTTGGCGCTGAAGGTTTTCCAGACGCCGCCTTCCTGCTGCAGGTCGTGGGCGCGCTTGATCAGGTATTGATGGATCTGCTCCACCTGTTCCGGCGTGAAGGCGTCGGCGAAGGACGGCATGCCATCCGGCACTCGACCGCCGTAGAGAATGCCGAGGAACATCTGGTGTTTTTCCGGCGTCAGCTTGCGCAGGTCCGGCAGCACGCCGCCGCTGACTGCATGAATGCCGTGGCATTGGGAGCAATAGCCGTCGTAGAGCTTGGCGCCGGCGTCCACTGCGGCCAGGTCGCCGGTCAGGGGCGGCGGTTTCGGGGTGTCGGCGAGCGGTGCCGGCTCGTTGAGTTTCGCCGTGCCGCCCAGCTTGTAGGTCAACACCTGGGAGAACGGCCGGACCCCGGCGCGCAAGGACAAGGCACCGGCAAAGGTCGAGAAGGCGCCGCCCCATCCGGCCATGAACGTCACGTACTGCTCACCGTCCACGCTGTAGGTAATCGGCGCCGCCATCACACCGCTGGCCGCCGGCTGCTCCCAGAGTTTCTTGCCACTGTCGGCGGCATAAGCGATCACCCGGCCGTCGGCGCTGCCCTCGAACACCAGGTTGCCGGCGGTGCTCAAGGTGCCGCCGTTGAAGATCGTCACATAGGGCACTTCCCAGGCCGGTTGCTGCTTGACCGGGTCCCAGGCGATCAGCTTGCCCGACCAGCCCTTGGCCATTTCCAACAGCCCATCGGCGTCCTCCGGCATCATCCCGGTGCGCAGGCCCAGTTGGTACATGCTCTTGAACGGGTTGCGCTTCGGCGCCTCGGGAATGTGCTCGTAGTAGGCGGACATGATGTGCGCCGGGATATACACCAGGCCGGTGTTCGGGTTGTAGGACATCGGCTGCCAGTCATGGGCGCCCCAGAACGCGGGCGTGACCAATTTGCGCTTGCCATCCTTCCAGTACGCGGCGTTCTCGTCATCGACGATGGGCCGCCCGGTCTTCATGTCCATGCCTTTGGTCCAGCTTTGCGGCACGATGCCCTTGGCCGACAGCAGCTCACCCGTGGCTCGGTCAATCACGTAGAAGAACCCGTTCTTCGGCGCCTGCATCAGTACCTTGCGCGGTTTTCCATTGATTGGCAGTTCCGCAAGGATCATGTGCTGGGTGGCGGTGTAGTCCCAGGCGTCTCCCGGCGTGGTCTGGTAGTGCCAGGCGTACTCGCCCGTATCCGCGTTGACCGCGACGATCGAAGACAGGAACAGGTTGTCGCCCTTGGCCTGGCTGCGCCATTTCGGGTCCCACAACGAACCGTTGCCCACGCCGATGTACAGCAGGTTCAAATCCGGATCGAAAGCGAAGGAGTCCCAGGCCGTGCCACCACCGCCTTGGGCAACATAGGCATCGCCGTGCCAGGTCTTGGCGGCGATGGCCATGGCTTTGTCTTCCGGCGGCAATTTGGGATCGCCCGGCACCGTGAAGAAGCGCCAGGCTTGCTTGCCGGTTTCGGCGTCGTACGCGGTGACATAACCGCGTACGCCGAACTCGGCGCCGCCGTTGCCGATCACCACTTTGCCGTTGACCACGCGCGGGGCACCGGTGATGGTGTAGCTGCGCGTGTGATCGGCCCGGGTGTCCACCGACCAGGCGCGCTGGCCGGTCTTGGCGTCGATGGCTTCCAGGCGACCATCGAGCACGCCCACGTAAACCTTGCCCTTCCACACCGCGACGCCCCGGTTGACCGCATCGCAACAGGCCTCGCCGGCGCGGTTGCGGTCGGACTTGGGGTCGTACTTCCAGATCAACTTGCCATCGCGAGCATCCAACGCGTAGACCACCGAGAACGGGCCGGTGGTGTACATCACGCCGTCGACCACGATAGGCGTGGCCTCGACGCCGCGATCCAGGTCCAGCTTGTAGCTCCAGGCGAGCCCCAGCTGGCCGACGTTCTGGTCGCTGATTTTCTTCAATGGGCTGTAGCGCTGCTCGTCGTAGGTGCGGCCGGTGCTCATCCAGTTACCGGGCTCCTGATCGGCGGCGATGATGCGCTTGCCGTCGACATTCGCCGGCATGTCCTGGGCCCAGCCCGGCGCCGCATTGAGAGTAAGCGCCAGCACGACAAATAGCGTCTTGAGAGGAACGCGAAGGGGGGCGCTCCGAGAAGCAGTAGGCACGGCGAGACCAATCTGTGACATAGGGGACTCCTGGTTCTTATTAGTAGCGAAGCCATTGCGCTGCGCACCAAGAGAGGAGCAACCCCCATGCCACCGTCTGAAAAATCGTTGTAGGCCCCGTTGTACGCGGCTTTCACTCCAGCCTATGGGTTGCGCCGACGTGCGACAGTTGTCGCATTCACCGCGACAGCTGTGCCAGTCCTGACGCGCTTCGATTTGACCTGGCTTGGGTCCATAAGCCAGCGACACACGCTCGGATGACCCGCCCGAGCGCTCCCATGGCGCTGATCAAAGAAAGCTGATGGATTTGCTTCTACCCATAGCTAGTCGAACAAGTGCCCATCAAGCTAAAAAGCAGCGGCGGTTTCCCCCGGCTTCGTCATCCGGTGACCACTAGCCACGCTGTTTGCTACCCAATACCAACGCAATGCCGCCTAGCACAGCCACGGATGCTACGACCATCCTTACGCTCAGGCTTTCACCCAGAAAAACGATGCCAGCCAGCGAAGCCAGAATGGGCACGCTCAACTGCACCGTCGCTGCTTGAAACGAGGCAAGCTGACGCACGGCGATATACCAGACCGCGTATCCGACGCCTGAGGCCAGCGCTCCGGAAAGGACGGCATAAATCATCCCCAGCGGATCCCAACGCAGCCCTGATAGAAACGGCAAGCTTGCAATCAGGACCAGGGGAATCGCGCGGATGAAGTTGCTGGCAGTGGTCGCCAGAGGATCCATGACGGTTTTGCCGAGCAGTGAATAGATCCCCCACGCGAGTCCCGACAACAGCATCGTGAGTGCGCTAAAAAGGTCGGGGGCCGCCGCGCCTGGAAGCAGCAGGCTAAGCAGGCCGCCCATCGCCAACACAAATCCAACGATCGCCAGCCTGTGCATCCGCTCGCCTTTGAACAAGCCGTACAGAACCATGCTCAGCTGAACCGCCCCAAACAGCAGTAGCGCTCCCGTCCCGGTCTCCAGATGAAGATACGCGAAGGAAAAAGCGAAGACGTAAATGAACAAGGCTGCGGCGCCCTTCCAGCTTCCCTTGACCAAAGTGGGGGATCGTCTGAATGCACACATCAGCCATAGCACCAAGGCGCCACTGGCCAGCCGGACAACGCTGAAGCTCGCGGCATCGATATCGGTGTGTTTTAACGCAAGGCGGCACAGCAAGGAATTCGCGGCAAATGCGACCATGGCGAAACAGGTCAGAACGATCAATCCCGCCGAGGTTGACGGGGTGGAGGCCTGAGTGGAATGACTGTTCATCGTTGTCTATCGGTCCCAATGCCTTGGTATGGCTCTCAGAATTCTCGACGCTACCGCGCCATTTGGAACACGCTCGGCTACGGATGGCTTATAAACGCTTCTGTACCGATCGGTCAATACAACTACTTGGTTGCAACTATGGGATGCCCATCTCCCCTTTGTATCCTTCGACGCGCACGCATGGGTATGATTGGCGCTCAACCGGTTGGAATTGACTCATGGGAAAAAAGAACGCCGTCGTCGCTGCCGAACCTGCTGAAACAAGCACCAAGGAGCGGATACTGAAGATTGCTGCGCAGTTGTTTTCGACGCGCGGCTTTCACGCGACCGGCATGGCTGAGTTGGAAAAAGCCACTGGCCTGGCTCGAGGCGCGCTGTATTACCACATCGGCAGCAAGGAAGAGCTACTGTTTGAAATCACCAGCCGGTATTTGCGGGTGCTCATCGCAGAGGGCACGCCTCTTTGTGAGAGCGATCTGTCGGCGGAAGCTAAATTTCGCCAGTTCTCCGCCATCGTGATGCGTACGATAGTCACCCACCTGGCCGAAATGACGGTCTGTTTCCGTGAAGTGTATTCCGTCATTGGCGAGCGCCAGGCCGAATTGCTCGACCTGCACCGTCAGTACGAAAAACTCTGGTCGCAGATCCTCAAGGCGGGCGTGAGCGAGGGTACTTTCCGCACATCTGACTCGTTGGCCGTCAAGGCCATCCTTGGCATTCACCACTACAGCTATCTCTGGATCAAGCCCGGAGGCCCGCGTTCCCCGGAATCTATCGCGACGTTCTTCTGCGACACCCTCCTGCCCGGACTGAAGGTTGAGCCAAATCTGGCTTGACTGGCATAAGCGGCGCATCGAATGCGCCACCTCCCCAGCTCCACCCCCTCATTCAAGTTTCCGCCACATGGGTGTTCCTGCGACTAGACCACACGGGTTTTTCGTTCTAGGCTAAAGTACAGACCGACCGATCAGTCTACGACCAAGCCGTCAGGCCTGCCCTGACAAAAAGATCCAGAGGGAACAACAATGACAAAAAAATCCATGGTCCCCGCCCAGCAAGACACCTCTCAAATAGCCCGCAGAGATTTTCTGATTAAAAGCGGGGCAGTTATCGGCACTGCCGCATTGGCCCTGGGTGACAGCAAACTCGTTAACGCCGAGACGACCAACACCGCCTCCCTTGATCCGAACCTGCCCCTTGAAGTCCCGCAATGGACTCATAGCCTTGGCTCACCCACGGCAACCCCTTATGGCAAACCCTCAACATTCGAAACCAAAGCCATCAGGAATTTATATCCCGGCCTGAAGGACACGATGTCCGCCTACAGCACCTCACCACTTCAGGAGCTGGACGGCATCATTACACCGAACGGTCTGTTTTATGAGCGCCACCACGCGGGCGTCCCGCAAATCGATCCGGCGGAACATCGATTGGTGATCCACGGCCTTACCGAAACAGCCTTGATCTTTACGGTGGATGAGATACGCCAATTCCCTGCTGTGTCGCGGGTGCACTTCATGGAGTGTTCGGGCAACCCATCGTTTCTGCCACCCTGGGGTAAAACAGCCGCCGAAGTCAGTGGCCTGGTGAGTTGCGCTGAATGGACGGGCGTCACCCTGAAAACCCTGCTGGATGAAGCAGGGCTGAAGCCGCAAGCCAAGTGGATCGTCGCCGAAGGAGCTGATGGCGCGGCAATGACGCGCAGCATTCCCATCGAAAAATGTCTGGACGATGTGATGGTCGTCTACAGCCAGAACGGCGAGCGTCTAAGACCGGAACAGGGCTACCCGCTGCGCCTTTTTGTCCCCGGCTACGAGGGCAATACCCACATCAAATGGCTGCGCCGACTGCACGTCACCGACGCCCCCGCCTACAGCCGGGAAGAAACCGCCAAATACACCGACCTGATGGCGAACGGCAAAGCTCGGAAGTTTTCCTTTGTCATGGAATGCAAATCGCTGGTGACCTACCCTTCCGGCACTCAGAAACTGACGCGCAAGGGCCTTCACGAGATGCGAGGTATTGCCTGGAGCGGCCACGGCAAAATCACCCGTGTCGATGTTTCCGTCGACGGAGGCAACAACTGGACGCAAGCCAAGTTACAGGAGCCCATTCTGACCAAAGCGCTGACCGCCTTCAGAGCCCCTTTCGAGTGGAACGGCCAAGAGTTGATGATCATGAGTCGTGCCATCGACGAGACCGGATATGTCCAGCCGACGCTGGAACAACTGATCGATGAGCGTGGCAAGGTCTCGTTTTATCACAACAACTCAGTACAACCGTGGCGCGTGTCCAACAATGGGGAGGTGACCAATGGACGGGCTTAAAGGTGGTTCGTTTGTCATAGGCTTGCTTTGCGCCTGTGCGCTGACTCATGCCTCAGCGCAACCCAAGTACGGTTTGGGCACCAAGGCTACCGAAGCGCAGATCGCCAGCTGGAACATCGATGTAGCCCCCGACGGCAAGGCTTTGCCTCCAGGGCGCGCGACGGTGGCCGACGGCGAAAAGGTCTACATGAACAGCTGCGTCAGTTGCCATGGCATGAAGCTCGAAGGCGGCGTCGGTCCGGCGTTGGCAGGGGGAGAAGGAACGCTGACCACTGACAAGCCGCTAAAGACAGTCGGCAGCTATTGGCCCTATGCAACGACTCTTTTCGACTACATCCGCAGAGCCATGCCCTTCCAGGCGCCACAGTCACTGACCAACGAACAAGTCTATGCGGTGACCGGCTACGTCCTGCACATGAACAAGCTGCTTGACGCCAACGCGACCGTTGATGCATCGGCCTTGGCAGCCGTGAAAATGCCGAATCGAGACGGTTTTTACACCGACGACAGGCCTGATAGTAAGGCTGTTGCCTGCATGTCTGACTGCCTGAAAACTCCCTAACGGATCACACAATGAAAAATCATACCTAGTTGAGTACTCCGGCGTGGTAGCGATCATTGAGCAAATAGACAGATAACTGAAGGTCTACACCGGAAATTCAGCCCTGATCAGCGTACCGCCCTGGGCGCGGTTGCTGGCGGTAATGGTTCCGCCATGGGCCTGGCAGATCGCACGGGCGATGGACAGGCCTAACCCGCTGCCGCCCGAATAGCGAGCCCTGGAGCGCTCCGCACGCCAGAAACGGTCAAATACGCTGTCCAGATGCTGTGCTTCGATGCCCGGTCCTCGGTCACCGATCTCAATGACGACCCGATCTTCGATCCGACGCGCCATGATGTTCAGTTCGCGACCGCTGACCGCGTAGCGTAATAGGTTATCGACAAGGATGTTCAGCACTTGGCCCAGGCGATCACGATCGGCATAAACACCCAATCCATCCGCGATATCGACTTGCGGCTGGACGCCGGCCTCCTCCAGTTGCGGCTGGAACCAGGCAAGCCGTTCGGCCACCAATGCCGCCAAGGAAAAAACGCTGCGCTCCAGCACCAGTTGGCCCGCCCTGGCCATCGACAACAGGTGCAAGTCATCCACCAGTTTTCTGAGTTGGTCGAGCTGACGCTTGACCATGCTCAACTGCACGGCGTCGCTGGGGAATACCTCATCGAGCATGCCCTGCACACGCCCCATGGCCGCATTCAAAGGCGTGCGCAGTTCGTGGGCGATGACCGCGCTGGACTCACGCACATCTCGCTCGTAGCGCTCCAACTGCGTGGTCATGCTGTTGAAGTCGCTGATCAAGTTTCGCAGTTCCTCCGGCGCTTGCTGGTGGGACGGCAGGCGAGTGAGAAAATCCCCTCCAGCAACTCGTCGCGCACCTTGTGCAATCGCCGAGAACTGGCTGGACAAAGGTCGCGAAAACCACAGGCCACAGATGATGATAATTGGAATAGCAGCCATCACCAGGCAGGCCAGAACCAGCCAGTCGCGATTCGCGATTTGCGGCTGGAAATACTCCACCGGGTAATAGTCGGCGATCAATTGCCTCAGGCGCGTCTCGTTGAGTTGCGGCTCGGCGCGCAGTTGCAGCAGTTCCTCCCGGGGCCCTGGCGGCAGATGCTGAAGAAAATACCAGTCCGACAGGTTGAAATTGATCCACATGCATAATGCGATCACCACCACGGCGCCGATCGCCAACAGACTCATGCGCATGCCGAGCCAGCGCCACAGGGGTTTGTCGTTAATGGGCGATTTATCAAGCATGGCGGTTACCTGAACCGATAGCCAATGGAGCGCACCGTCACCAGTACCCCGACAATGCCATGGGTTTCCAGCTTACGCCGCAGGTTGTGCACATGGGCGTCGACGACACGGGCCAGGGCTTCGCTTTCCGGCAGGCAGATTTCCAGCAGCTCCTCACGGGTGAAGGCTTTGGAGGGCGTCTTGAGCAAAGTGACCAGCAGCTTGAATTCAGTCGGAGTCAGGTCCAGCAACTGCGGTTGCGCATCGCGGTGTTCAATGGCCGCCGTAAAGGCGCCGAGGTCCACTCGCAGGTTCTCATGGCGCAGCAACTGTTCCACTGGTTGGCTGCCCGCGGTACGCCGCAACACTGCATGCACGCGCGCCACCACCTCGCGGGGGCTGTAGGGTTTGACCACATAGTCGTCCGCGCCATAGCGCAAGGCGCCGAGTTTTTCCGGTTCGTCGCCCATCGCCGTGACCATGATTACCGGCGTGTCACTGCTGCGGCGCACGGCAGACAGCACCTCGGTACCACTCAAGCGCGGCAGCATCACGTCGAGCAATATCAGATCTGGCTGCCAACTCTTGTGCAGGTCCAGACCGCGTTGGCCGTCTTCGGCCAAGGCCACCTCAAAGCCATCCCGGCACAAATAGGCTTCGAGAATATTGGCGCTGTCGGCGTCGTCTTCGACAATGAGGATACGTTTTCCTGACACAAAGAAGCCCCTTGATGAAACCTTGATAATTCACGAACGGTTTATTGAAAGTCCGCTGCCAGTATTGCCCTACGCCCGACTTTCGCGAACCGATCCTATGCCGACCACCGCACCGCTGTCCAAGCCTATCAAGCTGCCCAAACGCCTCGGCGCGGTTTTGCTGCTGGTCGGCATGCTGGCCGGTTGCTCACTGGCGCCGGCGTACCAGACGCCCGTGCCGCCGGTGCCGCAAACCCTGCAAGGCGAACCTACGACGGGCGCGCCCTCCTCCGCGACCAATGAGGTCGAGGGGCTTTCCGAGGAAGAGCAACAGCTGCTGGCCGGCCTGGATTCATCGGCGCAGTTGCTGCATCGGGTTGAACAAGCCCTGAACTACAATCGCGACCTGCGCCTGGCATTGCTGCGTGTCGAGCAAGCCCGCGCCCAGTACGGCATTTCCCGCGCCGATCGCATGCCCACCGTGGCCCTGGGCCTGCAACGCAACCGCCAACACCTGCACGACAAGACCACCGACGAACGTTATGGACAGGACATCGCGGTGGCGTCCGTGGGGGTATCGGACTTCGAGCTGGATTTTTTCGGCCGGGTCCGCAGCCTGTCCGAGGCGGCGCAACATGATTACCTCGCCACGCGCTACGGCGCCCTGGCCGCACGCAAGGCGCTGATCGTTGAAGTGGCGCGCCTGTATTTGCAGGAGCGCTTGCAGGCGGGCGTGCAGATCGACACCCAATCCATTCTTGACAATCAAAACCAGCTGCTGAGCGTACTCGACGGCCAGCAAAAAGAAGGCCTCGTCGCCCAGGACGCGGTCGACACCCAGCGCATGGAGGTTCGGCGTGCTGCCCTTCAATTGCAGGATGCAAGCGCCGAACACACCCGCGCACAGCAGGCGCTGGCGTGGGTCACCGGCTATCAGGTCGCACCTTCGACCGCCGCCACGAAAGATTCGGTCATCGACCTTGGTACCCCGCCATGGCTGGTCGAACTGCCGTCCCAGCGGCTGTTGCAGCGCTTTGATGTGCGCCAGTGCGAACAAGCCCTGCGCGCAGCGAATGCCAATATCGGCGCCGCGCGTGCGGCGTTCTTCCCTTCGATCACCTTGAGCACCGGTGCCGGCATCGCCAGCCCGCGTTTGAGCAACTTGTTTTCATCCGGCAGCGGCGCGTGGCTGTTCACCCCCCAACTGAACCTGCCGCTGTTCGACGGTGGCCGCAACAGGGCCAACCTGGACTTGGCCACCGCCCGCCAACAGTCAGCCGTCGCCCAGTACGAAAAGACCGTGCAGGACGCCTTTCGCGAAATTTCCGACCTGTTGAGCCAACGCCAGCAAGCGTTGGCCGACGCCACCACGCAAATGGATCTGACGGCGTTGACGGCGCTGAAGTCCAAGCGTCTCGACCAGCAAATTGCCGCCGGTGCGGCTGCGCGTTCGGAGCACCCGGTGGTTTCCATTCGCCTGGCTGAATCCGCCATCGAATTACGTAAGGCGACCTATCAATTGTTGTTCAACCGCCTGGCGCTGTATCGCGCGCTGTCCGGCGCACCGCTGTTTTCCTCCGCAGAAAGGGTTTCACCATGAACTTGACCACTCCCCTCAACCGCGCCGCGCTCTGGGGCGCCGCCGCTTTGATGTCCTGCACGCTCGCGAGCCCGGCGCAGGCGGCCGACGCCAGCCCGACGGCCGACAAAACCACCGCGACCCTGGGCCTTGGCATGGGTGTCACGCCTCGCTACATGGGCGCCGACCGCTACCGCGCGCTCGTGCTGCCGATGTTCAGCATCCAGCGCGGCGTGTTGTTTGCCGACACCACCCGCGGCCTCGGTGTGCAGTTTCAATCCGACAGCGGTTTCGGCGCCAGCGCGGCGATCAACTACGACCTGGGCCGCAAGGAAAAAGACAGCACCACGCGCCCGGGCGGCCGCGAGTTGGACGGCATGGGCGATATCAACGGCGCAACCGTCGCCGACTTCACCCTCAGCCAGCAACTGTTTGACTGGCTGTCGGTCAGCGGCGAAGCCGAACTGCGCGTGGCCGGCGAGCACCGTGGCAACCGTTATCGATTTGGCCTGGAAGGCATCCTGTTCCATTCCGACAGCGACACGCTTGCCCTGGACATCGACGCCCATGCTGGCGATGGCCGCTACAACCAGACCTTCTTCGGGGTCACCCAGGAACAGAGCCAGCGTTCCCTCTACGGGCGATACAGCGCCGATGCCGGGATCTATGCCTATTCCGCGGCCTTGAACTGGCAGCACACGCTGGATGCGCATTGGTCGACGCTGGCCAGCCTGACGCTGTCCCGTTACACCGACCAGGCCAGCAACAGCCCGCTGGTCGCGCGTGAAAACGCAGGCCTGGGCATGTTCGCGATCAACTACACCTTCTGATACCGAGGTCCCAGGCATGCGTCGTTGTCCTCAGCTGTTTCGTCCTTGGGCTCTTCACCTGATGCTCGGTCTTGCCTGCCTCATGATGGCCGCCTGCTCACGCGAGAATCCCGTGCAGGAGCAGGCCGTAAGGTCCATCAAGGTCACCGCCGTGCGCACGGCAGAGGCCTATGCGACGCCCTTGACCGGCGTTGTACGCCAACGCCAACGCGCAGAGCTGGCCTTCGAAGGTGCGGGCCGCTTGGTGGCGTTGAACGTCGACGTCGGCGATGCGGTGAAACAAGGCCAGGTACTGGCGAGCGTTGACACAGCAGTCGTCCGGCTGCGCCTGAAACAGGCGCAGGCCACCTTCTTCGCCAGCACGGCACAGACGGGCGAACGCAAACGCAACAAGGTCCGCCAGCAACAGCTCTATGCCCAAGGCAGCGTCGCGGCCAGCGCCGTGGAGCAAGCCGAAGCGGCGTGGCAGGCGGCCGTCGCGCAGCAGGCAACTGATGAAGCGGCGCTGGAGCTGGTGCGACGTGATCAGCGCCAGGGCCAACTGATTGCGCCATTTAACGGTGTCATCGTGGCCCGACGTGCGCAGTTATACAGCGAACTGTCTCCCGGCCAGGTGGTGATGGAGCTGGAGGCCAGCGGCGCGTTGCAGGTCATCGTGCAAGTCCCGGTGGAGCAGGCCGCCGGCCTCAAACCCGGAGACCGTGCATTGGCGGCCGACCCGGCCGCGCCCGCTTCTGTCATGCCGATGGTGCTCGAAGGCCTGTCGATGCGGGCGCAGAACGGCTTGCTGCAAAGCGCACGCTTTCGCCTGATCGCCAGCGACCTCACGCTACCCAGCGGGGTGAACCTCAACGTCAGGTTGGCGTCCCCTGCCCCGCTTCCTCTGTCCATTCCAACCCAGGCACTGCGAATGGGTGGTGACGCCAGCCAGGTACAGGTATTCGTCTATGACCCGGTCCAGGGCAAAGTCGCACTGCGTGATATTACGATTGGCCTGATCGAGCAAGGTCGCGTAGCCATCGACAAAGGCCTCAAGGACGGCGAACTAGTGGTCGTCACCGGCGTCGCGTTTCTCAATGACGGCCAATCCGTCAATCTGCTTCAGTCCTCCAGCCGTTTGAGCACAACCGAATGATCAACCTGACCCGTCATGCGCTGGGTGCGAGCCGCCTGACGTTATTCACCGCCCTGTTGATACTGGTCGCAGGCGTGGCGACGTTTCTGAGCTTCCCGACCCAGGAAGAGCCCTCGGTGACCATTCGCGATGCCCTGGTGAGTATCCAATTTCCCGGACTTCCCAGCGAACGCGCCGAAGAATTGCTGGCCCGGCCTACGGAAGAAAAGCTGCGTGAACTGTCGCAGATCAAAAATATCGTGACCACGATCCACCCCGGCAGCGTGGTCATCCAAGTGACTGCGCGCGATGAAATCAAGGACCTGGGGGTGCTGTGGCAACAGGTACGCAATAAAGTCGCCGAAGCCGGCGCCAGCTTTCCACCCGGCACCCAAGGGCCGTTTGTCGAAGACAATTTCGGGCGTGTCGCTGTCGCCTCCATCGCTGTCACCGCGCCCGGCTACAGCATGAGCGAGATGCGTGGGCCGTTGAAGCGCCTGCGCGATCAATTGGGCGGATTGCCCGGCATCGGCCAGGTCACTTTGCACGGCGTGCAGGAGCAACAGCTGTCGATCGATTTCAACCCGCAGCGCCTGGCAGGGCTGGGCTTGTCTCCACAGCAACTGTTCCAGCAATTGCAGCAGCAGAATGTGCTGGCGCCCGGTGGCATTGCCGACATTGGCGGGCAGATCACCACCCTCACCGTGACCGGCGAAGTCCTCAGCGTGGAGCAACTGCGCGAGTTGCCCATCCAGCTGCCTGGCTCGACCAGCGCCGCGCAATCGGTACCGCTGGGCGCCATTGCGCACATTTCGGTGATGGCCACCGACCCGCCACAGACCGCCGCGGTGTACCAGGGCCAGGACGCGGTGGTGCTTGCCGTGTCCATGGCTGCGGGGCAGAACATTCATCAGTTCGGAGCAGCACTGCGCGATCGCTTGGCGCAGCTGGAGCAGCAGCTCCCGTTGGGCTTTGCCGCGCATGTGGTGACGTTCCAGGCCGATGTGGTCGATCAGCAGATGGCCAAGATGAAGCATGTGATGATCGAGACAGTGGTCATCGTCATGGCCGTGGTGATGCTGTTCCTGGGGTGGCGTACCGGGCTGGTGGTGGGTGCCATTGTACCGCTGACCATCTTGGGTACGTTGATCGCCATGCGCATGCTCGGGGTCGAGCTGCAAACCGTGTCGATCGCCGCGATCATCCTCGCGCTCGGCTTGCTGGTGGACAATGGCATCGTGATCGCCGAGGACATCGAGCGCAGGCTGCACGCCGGCGAGCCGCGACGCCAGGCCTGCGAAGAGGCTGGACGCACCCTGGCCATTCCGTTGTTGACCTCATCGCTGGTGATTGTGCTGGCGTTCTCGCCGTTCTTTCTCGGCCAGACCAGCACCAATGAATACCTGCGCTCATTGGCCGTCGTACTGGCCCTCACTCTGCTCGGCTCGTGGTTATTGAGCATCACCGTTACGCCGCTGCTGTGCCTGTATTTCGCCAAGGCCGCGCGCGACGAGGCGTCCGGTGAAACGTATGACACCGGTTTTTACCGAGGCTATCGAGCCATCATCCGCCGGGTGCTACGGCACAAAGTCTTGTTTCTGATTGCCATGCTGGTGTTGCTGGCCGCCGCCGTTTTCGAATTGATGCGCGTACCCTATGACTTTTTGCCCCAGTCGGATCGGTTGCAGTTTCAGGTGCCCATCACCCTGGAACCCGGCAGCGGCTCGCGCAAGACCCTGCAAAGTGTGCGCGAGATCAGCCTGTGGCTGAGCAAGGAACCCCAGGTGGTCGACAGCATCGGCTACGTCGCCGATGGCGGGCCACGTATCGTGCTTGGTCTCAACCCGCCTTTGCCGGCTGCGGAAACCGCTTACTTCACCGTCAGCGTCAAGGTCGGTACGGATATCGATGCGGTCATCGCCAATATGCGGCGCTATCTGCTCAAACAGCACCCTGAATTGCGAGCCGAACCCAAACGGTTTTCCCTGGGCACCACAGAGGCCGGTGTCGCCATCTATCGAGTAGTGGGGTCGGACGAGCACGTGTTGCGAACGCTGGCCGGCCAGATCGAGACAGCGCTGCGCACCTTGCCGGGCACACTGGATGTGCGCGATGACTGGAGCACGCGCTTGACCCGTTATACCGTCGAGGTTGACCAGCAAAGTGTCCGACGCGCCGGTGTGGATACCCAAGCCATCGCCCAGGCCCTGCAGCTGCACTTCGGCGGTATTCAAGTCTCGTCATTGCAGGACAACGAAACCCGTGTGCCGCTGGTGGTACGCGAGCTCGCGACGGCGAACAGTGCCTCTCCCGACCTGCGCGGGATCCTGGTCTACCCAGCCGACGGCTCGACACCCTTGCCGCTGTCGGCCCTTGCCCACATCGTCGCGTCCAGCGAACCGTCCACACTGATACGCCGCAATCAGGAGCGAGTCATCACCGTGGTCGGGCACAACCCGTCGCTGACGGCGACATCCATTGTCGAACAGCTGGCGCCCCAGGTGGCTGCACTGGCCTTACCGCCGGGCTACCGCATTGAGCTGGGCGGCGAAATCGAAGACTCGGCAGACGCCAACCAGGCGCTGTTGCAGTACCTGCCACACGCGCTGATCGCCATGCTGTTGCTGTTCGTCTGGCAATTCAATTCGTTGCGCAAGCTGCTGATTGTGGTCTCCGCGATCCCCTTCGTATTGATCGGCGTTGCCGTCGCGCTGCTGATCACCGGTTACCCGTTCGGCTTCATGGCCACGTTCGGCCTGTTGTCGCTGGCGGGAATTATCGTGAACAACGCCGTGCTGCTGCTGGAACGTATCGAGGCGGAAATCCATGAAGGCCTGCCGGTGTACGAGGCAGTGGTGAATGCCGCCGTGAAACGCCTGCGCCCCATCGTCATGACCAAACTGACCTGCATTATCGGGCTGATCCCCCTGATGCTCTTCGCCGGGCCACTGTGGGAAGGCATGGCGATCACGCTAATGGGAGGCCTGGCGCTGGGGACATTGGTGACACTGGGTTTGATCCCTGTGCTCTACGTACTGCTGTTCACGCCGCGCACCTGGGGCATGGTGTCCCGGCAACAAAAACCTTGAACACTGGGCGTTTCACGCAGCGCAGACGGACGGGGCCGTGAAGGTCCATCGATGAACGTTCACGGCCGCGATTCAGAACGGTAGCCTGCCGGTCAGCATGTCCCACCACATTTTCCAGTCTCCCCTGAAACTGCTCAGGGGATGCCGTAAGGTTGCAGGCCGGTTGTGTTCATAGAAAAAATGCCCCACCCAGGCGAAGGCATAGGCTTGTACGAACGCCAGAAGCAACCAGCCCCAAGATTGCGTCGCCAGCGCCGTAGCAGCCAATACCAGCGCCAGGGTAGACCCTGCAAAATGCAGGCGCCGTGATGTCCGCTTTGAGTGTTGGCTCAAATAGAACGGGTAAAACTCTGCAAAGTTCTTATAGTGTGTCGTGCGCATCGTCTTGGCTCACTGTCGGTTGGGATAACGGTCATTGATTGGCCAGGAGAGCAGCGACGGCTTTGAGGGTCAACACGTCGCCAATCAACTCGAACTGATGCGCCGGATTCAGATCGTTTTATTCAACGACATCGCCTGCTCGCTTGGTCTGTCTGGTTGCGATCCTGGCAGCTCCTTTCGCAAGACCCACAACGTGACTGATTTGGGCAGGACCCTTGCCAACCGGATCAGCCATCTCATGGGCCAGGGAAACAGGTAATCCCAGCGCTGGCTGCGCATGGCGTAAAGCATGTGGTTGACGGCGGCCGCTTCTGAGATTTCCAAGGGTGCCGGCATACCATCGTTTGCGGTTTGCGCTGTAGCGACAAAACCCGGGTAGAGCGATAGAAACCGAATCCCCCGGCCGCCGAACTCGATGCGACAAGTGTCGATCAACAAGCGCAGTGCGCCCTTGGCGGCGCTATAAGGGCCTTGCAACGTCACACCCAGAAAGCCCGCGAGAGAATTGGTTTGCACCACCAGTCCATGCCCCTGCCGACTCATCTGTTCCAAGGCCGGGAATAGGTAGTTGACCACCACATCGTAGTTCGAACGCATGTACGCGGTGACATCCGCGGCTTTCATTTCGCGCATATCCAACGCGGGGGCTCCGCCTGCGTTGAGCACGACCACATCAAGGCGACCGTACAGTTCGACGATCTCCTCCACGAGGCCGGCCGCCGCCTGCTCATCCAGCGCATCCGCGGCCAGGGCCACGCACTTTCCACCTTGAAGCGTGATTTCCAGTTGCAGGGCATTCAACAGCTCCTTGCGCCTGGCCGTGGCCACTACCCAGGCGCCTTCCTGCGCCAGACGCACTGCCAGGCCGCGCCCCATGCCTGAAGACGCCCCGACTACCAGGACCACTTTGCGGGCAAAACTGACGCGCTTGCTCGTCGGGCACTGTCGAAGCAAGCCAACCAGGATCAGCGCAATCAGCGAGAACACAGCACTGACCAGCAAGACGTACTCGGCGTTCTCACCCACTACCCACTGCGACGCTATCAAGGGCCCGAAAGCGCACCCCAGCAATTGCATGCCTGGCACCAGCGCAGCGATTCGTCCCGAGGGATCTATCTGAAGCGCGATACGGACTTGGAAAGGCGTCAGCATCAGCCAAACCAATCCAAACGATCCGCACAGCACCAGGAATACGCTGACGCCCATATCGACAGAAAAATACATGCCCAACGCAATGCCGCCCAACAAGAGCGCAGCGCCCGCCAACAACGAAAAGTCCGAGATACGGCGCACCAGGAGGATACCCAGGCACCCACCCAATACCTGCATCAGTAGCGTGCCGGAAATGAGTAATTGTGCGTTTTGTGCGTCAAGCCCCACGTATTTGCTTAACGGCTCGAGATAGGCCCAAAGCCCGCCGATGGCGGAAAGCTGCATAAAGACCAGTCCCAGCAATAACAAGTGTTTGAGACTCCAACCAAAACCGGAATCATTAGCTCGCTGTTCTTGCTGGTTTGCCAGGCGGCTGGGCTGCCACCGGACCAATACCAAGGAAGCCGCCGTCAGTACACCTAAAAAGACAAAGCCATAAGACGCGCTATGCATGGGCAGTATCCAATACGCCAACACCGCCGCTACCAGCGCCTGGCCCAGTGTCTGCACGACCATGAATACGCCCGCCACACGGTCTGGTGCAGGACCCTGAACAATCAGATTCACGGTTCCCCATAACAGCAGGCCCTCAGCCAACCCGGCCAACGCCCGTATCAGCGCCAATGCGCCGTCCCCGGTGGTACTGGCTGTAACCAGATCCATAACCGATGCGCCCAGGATCGCGACAATCGTGATCAGACGCAGACTAAACACCGAACGCAGTAAATCGCCCAGGACAACGCCCAATCCCAGCGAGAGGATTTCTCCCATTGCGACCAAACCGACACCTTCGAGCGAAAGTCGGTTTTGCGCCAGCAACTCTCCCAGCAGCAAGGGTTGCAGGCCTACCATCAATACGGCGATTGAGCCCAACGTCAAGGCTGCACTCAAGTGTTTACGGGAAACAGCGGACAACACATGCATGGCGCTACACCTCTTGAAGGGTTTTCAGTAACCACGGTTTTCCGGCGGAATTTCGCCTCGGGCGAAACATTGCGTCGCGCGCTGTTCATCTTTCATCAATCGGCTGTTGGCAACCCGAACCACCCACCAGGGCAGCAGCGTCATCTTGATGCCAGACGCCTTGGCAAGGGTGAATGCCTTGGCGCACTTTTCAAACAGCTGCGCGTTGAGTGCCATGCGGGTGCCGGTGGTACCCAGGGTCGCCGGCACGCCCTTGATCAACACTGCATTGCCGCCACGCTGCAGTGCGGTGGCGATCTCCTGGTCTGAAGCCGCCGGTGCGCCCATATGACCAATATGCCGAGCTTGCTCATCGAACAGGATCGGCATGACCCCACCAAAATCCCCCAGACTCCTGGTGTAGTCGCCCCCACCCAGAAGAACGGCGCCCACATCGGCCCGTGCGCGGTAGATCGCCTGGTGGGTCTGGCTGTCACCCTGCACATGCACCGGCCAGTCGATGCAAGTGGGGACCGGATCATCCAGCTGTCCCCACCACATGCGTTCCTTGCCTGGGATGCGCAAGGAAAAGCTGCTCCCTGCCTCCACCAGGCTGACCAGCCGTTGCTGAAGTTCCAGCCATTGTTGTCGCAGTACTTCTTGCATCGCGCTCACCTCACACCAATTGAAAAACGGCGTCGAATCGCTCGAGCGCGTCGTCGATGACTTCGTCGGTATCGGCCAGGCTGGTATAGATCCGACTGCCGGCCAGCGTGATCAACCCGTGCGCGGTATAAGCGGCGCCCATCTCTTCCATCATGTGCTTCCGCGACTTGGCTTCATTGCGCGCGCGCAGCAGCTTGAGAGGGTTGCTGGTGTCAAGCAGTAGCACGCCCGAGGTTTGCAGGTGCACGATCGAGCCCATGTTATAGGCCACGTAAGGCAGGCCACGACGGTTGATGATCTCGTCGAGTCCCTTGCGCATGCGGTCGCCGGCGCGTCCCGCCAAGGCAGGCGCATCCAGTTTGCGCGCCTCAAGCAAGGCGTAATAACCGGCCACGCAGGACAGCGGGTTGGCCGACAGCGTGCCACCGACAAAGGCCCGTCGTGCAGAGGTGCCGATGCCGCCCGCAAGCAGCTGCATGACATCCCGGCGCCCGCCGATCGCACCCGCCATGGGGTAGCCACCGGTCAGGCATTTGCCTAGCACGGTGATGTCCGGCATCACGTTGAAATAACCTTGAGCACCGCCCAAGCCGGCACGGAAACCGGTGACCACCTCATCGAAAATCAGCAGCGTATCGAACTCGTCGCACAGCTTGCGCAGCTGACGGTTAAAGTCCGGGTGTACAGGCCGCGTACCGCTTTCCGGACCAAAAGGTTCCACCATGATCGCCGCCGTGCCACCGCGCAGGCGATTGATCTGCAAGCGACGGCGCAACGCATCGAGGTTATTCGGCGGGCTCTCCTGGGTGTGCGCCGTGGCGCCGCGTGGAATACCGACGGCCTCCATACGACCGGTGCCCGGCAATCGCATGCCATACACCAATTGGTCGCTCCAGCCGTGATACGCACCGCCGATCTTGATCACCCATTTCTTGCGGGTATAAGCACGCGCCAGACGCACCGCCGCCATGACTGCTTCAGTGCCAGAGCCCAGCAGACGCACCATATCGACGCCAGGCATTACCTCACAGACCAACTGCGCCAGCTTCACCTCATACTCATGCAGCAGACCGGTGACCGGACCGCATTCATCGAGAATCCGATTGACCTGCTCACGAATGGCCGGATGGTTGGAGCCCAGCAGGGTCGGTCCACCCGCCTGCAGAAAATCGATATAGCGGTTGCCGTCCACGTCGGTTAGGTGCGCACCCTTGGCCTGGGCGATGGCGAGCGCAAATGGATGGTTGAACGCGAGGTTGTGCTGCACCCCCCCCGGTATGAATTTTTTCGCCTCCTCAGCGAGCCGCCTGGAACCCTGGCAGCGTTCGTCGAAGTAGCCCATGACCTTGCTCAGCGCTTCACGCTTCAGGGGGCGAATCGGTTGCTTGACCAACGCATCGAAACGTCGATACAGCGAGTCGACATCCGGCCATTGCGAAACCGCTGAATTTGTCACCGCAGGCAATGTGATGGGATCAAGAGGCTTGTTCATAATGGGGTCTCGGAAGAAGGGTGAGCATCGACAGCGCTGGAACGCATCAGGGCGTCGACCAGGCGTGCCACGGCGGCAGGTGACTGCGCCTGATGACGGGACTGTTCGTTGATATGACGTAGCAGGTAGTCGCGGCAGAAGGTCTCGAGATCCTCGAGGCGCGACAGGGTCGTCTCGATATCCGGACCACAGCACAGCACGCCGTGGTTGCGCATCAGGTAGGCGTTGTAATCCCAGCGAATGGTCCTGCCGAACTTGCCGGCCAACCAACTTGAGCCTGAGGGTGCGTACCCTACCAAGGGTATGTGTTTGCCCAGGGACGCCCACAGCTCCGGGTTCGGTACATCCAGCGGCTCACCGAGCAAGGTGCAGGCACTGGCCACGGGCTGATGGGTGTGGATACTGCACTGCACGTCCGGGCGCGCCCGCAGAATTTTTGCATGCAGCCCGCTTTCGACCGTGGGCGCGCGGTCACCGGAGAGCTGTGCCAGATCCTTGAGACGCAGCACACAGACATCCTCCGCACGCATGGTGAAATAGTCGGTAGCCGACGGCGTGACGGCGATGTGCTGCGCATCGATGCGCAAAGCGAGATTACCGCCAGTCGCCGCAAAAAAGCCGCGGTGACACAGATGCTGCGATAGCTCGACGATTTGTTGTTGGACATGACTCATGAGGCAGTCTCCTGTGTGGGGTTCAGGCGCCGATAAAGCGGCGCGAGACGCTTGCGTACCTCTTGGAACGTGGCGAATTGATCGTCGTACAGCGCACGGGTGGCGCCGGACGGTTCAAACAGGCGATGCGGACGTTTCAGGCTCGGAAGGTCGTGAAACTGCAGCTTGCCCAACGCCACCGCCGCTATGAACGCAGCCCCGCGGGCATTGGTCTGGATCGCGTTCTGCGGCTGCTGGATAACGCGCCCGCAGACGTCGGCCATGATCTGGCACCACACCTCCGATTGGGCGCCGCCACCGGTGGCCACGATCACGTCGCTGGGCTGGCCGAGAAAGCGCGAGAATGGTTCGAACATCCAGCGCGTGTTGAGCGCGACCCCTTCCATGAAGGCGCGAATGATGTCTTCCCGTGAGTGCTCCAGCTTCAGGTTGAACAAGCCGGCTCGCAGGCTGGGATCACTGATCGGCGAGCGTTCGCCGCACAGCCAGGGCGTGTAGATCAACCCCCTGGAACCTGGCGGCACCCGCGCGGCGATGCGATCAAGCAAGGCGTAGACGTCTGGTTGCTGTTCATCACTCAACAGCTCGTCGGGGTGGTAAAGCACCTTGTCGCGCAGGAATGAAAGGTTCGCGCCCGCCGCCGACTGCATGGCCATCGCCAGGTAGCGGCCGTTGACCGCGCTGGGCACCGCGGCGATGTGGTGACGCACGCTGGTTTTCTTGAACGGGACGTGTGCGCCCACCCATGACGAGGTGCCCAGATAAAGGTGCGGGGCAAAGTCGCTGACGGTGGCACCGACAGCCACTGCCGAGGTGTCGACGGCGCCTGCCACAACTTGCGTGGTAGGCGACAATCCGAGGGTCTCGGCAAGCTCCGGGCGTAACGTGCCAATAACATCAGTGGACCTGACAAGATCGGGCAGTTTGTCGACCTCGACCCCCAAGGCCTTGACCAGGCCGCCGTCGTAGCGAATGTGGTGAGGGTCACGGTTGTCGGTGATCCATGCCGTCAACATCGAGTCGCTGGTGGCGCAATAGCGGCCCGAAAGGCGCAGGTTCATGTAGTCGAGCACGTTGAGGAATTTGTAGGTTCGCTCATAGCGCTCCGGCTCGTGATCAAGGATGTAGGCCATGTGCCCGGCGGCGTCCATGCCGGACAACGAGGCCACGCCACCCGTCAGACGCAGTGAACGCCAGAGCTTGAGCGGCCCGTACCCGGCCAGGCTGAACCGCCCTCCTCCCATGCGTTTTTTGACCGCCCCGGCCCCCCGCTTGTCCAGCCACAACATCGCACGCCCAATGGCCACGCCGTCCCGATCCACGCACACCGTGCCTTCGCCCTGCGTGGAGCAACATACGGCGATCACCTGGCGCCGCCTGACGGGATCAGCGCTCAGCAATTCGTTGGCTCCTCGCAAAAAAGCATTCCACCAATCTTGCGGTTCCTGCTCGACGCTCAACCCGTTCACATGCAGCGGCACACTGTGAAACGCCCAGGCCCGGATATCACCCTCAAGTGAAACCAGGGCGCACTTGCAACCGGAGGTGCCGAGGTCCACCGCCAGGATGAGTTGCTCCAGACCGGTGGCCGCCTGAGGCGTCCGGGATAAGAAAAGCGAAGTCATAAAGGTCTACTCAGAAAGTACGCGAAATCGATGCGACCCAGCGGTTGTCATCCGTGGAGCGCACATGGCCGTCGTCTTCAACCATATATAGCTCGCGCGCCCGCGTTTTGGCGGTCACCCAGTCAAGCCCCCAATCGAAGCCCCACAAGTGATGGACCAGGCCAATGTCGTAGTCAGCGACGTTCGCTTCGGAAAAGTTAACGATTTGCTGATAACCCGCATGCAATTTCAGCGTGGTATTCATCCCGAGCGCGTATCTGTAGTCCAGGTCATACAACATGCTGCCGCGGGAGTTGCGATCCCCTTTGGCATAACACTCCAAGCCTTTGGTGGGATCGTCGCGAAATTGCAATTGGGCCCCGCATACACCGCCGGTGTTGGCGCCACGGTAGGTTTTGGACAAGACTCGGGCGACTCGACCTTCAAGGGCGCCGTAGCCAATTTCCAATACCGCGAACTGGCCGTTGAAATTAGTGGTGCGTTCGTCTGCCAGCGTAAAGGTTTCAAAGTCGAATCGGTTCGGTGCCTTGAACTGCGCACCGGGGAACATCTCTGCCGCCAGGCCAACCCCGTAATGCCAGGCTTCTGGATCGCCGAAGCGATAACCGCCAGCGAGCAAGACGCCGAGGCCATCCCCTTCAGGAAATTGCTTCTTGTTGACGGTCGTAAACTCGGCAAGTGCCACTAATCCTGATTCATGGGCGACTTGGATGGTGATTTTGGCACCCGGTCGGTTCAACGAATCAGACACGCCTCGAGTTCTGACATCGGACACGGCCTTGGCCGTGATGTCGACCGCATAACTGGCCATCTCGTCGGCGAATGCCAAGGATGGGCTAACGATAGGCCACAGCAAAACGGCCATTACATAACGGTGTGTCGTTGCACGCATGAGGCTCTCCCACAAGAAGGGTCGGATTTACAATGTGCAAACCGGTGCAGGAGGCAGTGAGGCAATGCGTTCGAATTGCTCTGTCTTACCGAGGACCTCGGTGCCGACAAAAGCCCGGACATTGAGGTAACCCCCTTTGACCCGAACGACGCCTTTGTATTTTTTATGGTCGCGGGGATCAAACACCCAACCATCACGCCACGCTTCCTGGTCATAACGATCCAGTTGCATGATCTGTACGCCGCAATCGCTGGTGATTGAGGCCACGTCCTTGACCCAGACGACCTTTCCACACAACGCGCCGGGTTTGTCGGCGCAATCGTCAACCTTGACCACCGCATCCTTTTCCGAGGTGAGCCACAGACCCTTGGCCTCCTGTGGACCCGCCGCCGCATAACCGCTGGAAGAGCAAACCACTGCCAGTGAAAGGAAAAGCCATTGCCGCGCTTTCATAGTCGCCACCTGTATTTTTTGTTTTAAGAGACCGTCACACTAACGACGCATCAGTTATGATAGTCATCGCTACACGATAGTTATAACTATCATTAACAGCCTCAGCAACATTTTTTTTCATTTTGATAAGCTGACTCCTCAACCTTTTTTTGCTAGGTACCTATGGTCAAGCCCAACACTGCCAGCGTCCGCGCCGCTACCGCCGGAAAAAGCCAGGAACACAAGAAACAGCCTGCACAGCAGCGCAGCACTGAAACCTACGAGCGGATATTGGTCGCGACCGCACAGACGCTGTGCGATGTGGGAATCGAGCGTCTGTCCACCAATCTGGTCTGCGAATGTGCAGGACTCACCCCGCCAGCGCTGTACCGCTACTTCCCGAATAAATACGCGCTACTGACCGTATTGGGCGAACGCTTGCTGGAAAAACAGAACGGCCTGATCGACCACTGGATCACACCCGAATTGTTGTCAGGCCCGCCCGAGGCATTGGAGTCAGCGCTCGCCGAGCTGATCCTGGAGACCTATCGGATCACCGACGCAACCCTGGGCGGCATGTGGATTCTCAAGGGACTGCGGGCGGTACCGGCGCTGGAACACGTGAGGATCGACTCCCACCGACGGGTATCCGGTGCACAGGCGAAGATCCTGGCGGCTGTTTTTCCCCAGGCGGATCCGCAACAGCTCGCTACCGCCGCCAGGTTGGCAGTAGAAATGATCCACGCAACGATCGAGTTGCTGTTCGACGAATCCCTTGATCCCAAAAGCGTCTGCGCCATGGTGGCGTCAATGATTGTCAGCCACCTGGATCGACTGGCCCCTGCTCCAACGATGTGACTGGCAGCGCGTGAAGAGGGGCGAACTTGGCCGTTCCGGCCCCGTTGACCGGCCGGATCGGACCTTCACCGGCCCTCACGCGCCCCTTTACCCTCTTAACAGCGAGACCACGCGTCACCTCATTTACCGCTGAACTCATTGGGTCCCTCATGCACCGCGTAGAAACTCCCCCACCGCTACCTGCTCGCGATTACGCCTATTACCATCAGGTGCTGGCCGGGGTGCAGCTACCGGCCGCGTTCATTGACTTGGATGCACTGATGGTCAATCTCCAGCGCCTCGGCAAACGCGCCGGGAACCTGCCGGTGCGGCTGGTGACCAAATCCATCCGTTCGGTGGAGATGATTCGCACGATCATGGCCGCGGGGTCGTTCATACAAGGCCTGCTGTGCTACTCCGCCGCCGAGGCCGCCTGGCTGGCAGGCCTGGGTTTTGACGATATCGTTGTGGCTTACCCGTCGGTCGATGAGCGCAGCCTGGTAAAAATCGCCTGCCAATTGCGCCGAGGACGCTCGATTACGTTGATGGTCGACAACCGGGCCCAAGTGCAGGCGATCAATGAGATAGCCGTGAGCGAAGGTGTGGTCATTCCATTGGCAATCGATCTGGATATGTCATCGGATTTCCCAGGGCTGTATTTTGGCGTGCACCGCTCGCCGATCAATGACGTGGCGAGTGCACTCGCACTGGCTGCCGCTATCGCGGCTCAGCAGGGCGTCGTGTTACACGGCCTGATGGGTTATGAAGGGCAAATTGCCGGGTTGATGGATTCTGTTCCGGGCCAAGCCGTCAAGAATGGGATCATCCGTTTTCTCAAACGCCGCTCCATTGCCGAAGTCAATGCGCGCCGTGAGCAGGTCGTCCAGGCATTGCGCCAAGCCGGTCACACCCTGCGTTTCGTGAACGGCGGCGGTACGGGCAGTTTTGAAAGCACGCGCCTCGATCCTTCGGTCACCGAGCTGGCGGCTGGCTCCGGCCTGTATGCACCGACCTTGTTCGACCACTACCGGACCTTCGAGCTGGAGCCCGCCGCCGGATTTGCCTTGCCCGTGACGCGCACCCAGGCGCCGAGCGTGATGGTGTGTTCAGGCGGTGGCTACATCGCCTCCGGACCTGCTGGCAAGGATCGACTGCCCCGCCCCTGGCTGCCCGCCGGCTGCCGTTTGATCGACAACGAAGCCGCCGGCGAAGTACAGACTCCACTGCGACATACTCTGGACCGGGCGTTGAGCATCGGTGACCCGGTACTGTTTCGTCACGCCAAGGCCGGTGAATTGTGTGAGCGTTTCGATGAACTGTTGGTGATCAGCAATGGGCGCGTGGTGGACCGCGTGCCGACCTATCGCGGCGAGGGCAAAAACTTCTTTTGACGGCCCGCGCCTTCTCACAGCTCCTCTTCCGGCATCTTGCCCAAGGATTATCGTCATGAATCAGCCCATCAGCTCCGTGCCCTCTTCACTTGAGCCCGTGCCGTTACTCAATGAACTGTTCACCGCCCAAAAAGACGCCATGTATGCCCAGGGCGCCCCGACCTACGAACAGCGCATCGCTGCCCTGGACGCCGTGCTACGCCTGGTCAGAGATCACCATGACCAACTGCTGGATGCCGTATGTGCGGACTTCGGCAACCGCTCGTTTGCTGAAACCCAACTCAGCGAACTGATGCCCATCGTCAATGGCATCAAGCATATCCGCTCGCACCTCAAGGCCTGGATGCGCCCCAGCAAACGTAAAGTGGGCATTGCCTTCAAGCCCGCCTCTGCCAAGGTAATCTATCAACCGCTGGGCGTGGTGGGCATTCTGGCGCCCTGGAACTACCCGTTGACGCTGACCCTAGCACCGTTGGTGGAAGCGCTGGCGGCGGGCAATCGAGTGATGATCAAGCCGTCGGAGCTAACCCCGCGTACGGCGGCGCTGCTGCAACACTTACTGGCCCAGACCTTCCCCGCCGACCAGGTCACCGTGGTCATTGGCGACGCGCAATTGGCCAGTCGCTTCAGCGAACTGCCGTTTGATCACCTGCTATTTACCGGCTCTACTCAGGTCGGGCGTCTGGTGATGGCGGCCGCAGCGCGCAACCTGACGCCGGTCACCCTGGAATTGGGAGGCAAGTCGCCGGTCGTGCTGACTGCGGATTTTCCGCTGAAGAAAGCGGCGCGGATGATCGCCATCGGCAAGCTGTTCAACGCTGGCCAAACCTGTGTTGCTCCCGATTACGTATTGGTGCCGCGCCAACTGGTCGACAGTTTTGCCACCGAATGGCTGGCGGCGGCCAGGCAGCTGTACCCGACCATCGATGGCAACAAAGACTACACCTCGATTATTTCGCGACGTCATTATGAGCGCTTGTTGAACCTGGTGGATCAGGCGATCGTGGCCGGGGCCAAGGTCTGGCAGGACAAAAATTTCGACCAGACCAACGAACGCAAAGTCCCACCGACCCTGCTGACTAACGTGCCATTGAACACCGATATCATGCGCGAGGAAATTTTTGGCCCGCTGTTGCCGGTGGTCGCCTATGACACACTCAACGAGGCGCTCGCATTCATCAATGCTCGGCCTAAACCCTTGGCGCTGTATTGCTTCTCCAATGATCGAACCTGCATTGAACAAGTGGTGCAGCAAACCCGTTCTGGCGGTGTGACCATCAATGGCACCATGTTGCATGCCACTCAAGACGATTTGCCCTTCGGCGGGGTCGGTGAGAGCGGTACAGGGGCCTACCATGGATACGAAGGGTTTGTACGCCTGTCCCACGCCAGGGGCGTATTTAAATTGAGCCGTTTGAATATGTCGGACAAAGTCGCAGCGCCTTATGGACGGCTAACACGCCTGGTAACTCGCCTGATGCTGGGCAAATAACCGCTTCACAAGGAGCCCGCCATGCCCGCGGCCACACGGCACACCGCCGATTTACCGATCAACCTGCTGCGCAGTCTGGCGGACCTGATCGTGCAGTTGGGCATGGACCCGAGCAGGTTGTGTCTAGGGTTGGGCTTCAACCTGGCGGACCTGGCCAACCCGCAAAGCCGGGTATCGATTCGTCAGGCGTGCCTGATGATCAAGCGTGCCCTGGAAATGACCAAAGGCCGCGACAGAGGGCTTGGCCTGGACATGAGCGCGACGGAGTCGATTACCTCGATGGGCTTGGTAGGTTACGCCATGTTGACCAGCGCTACACTCGGCAGCGCCATTGCATTGGGCATCGACATGCAAAAGCAAACCGGCGCGCTGCTAAGCTTCGAGAACCTTGAATCGCCGAAGCACATCACACTTCAGGTCACCTGCCCGTTTCATGAGCCCGATCTCCTGGTCTTTTTAGTGGAGGAAGCCTTCGGCGTTTTTTTGAATGTCGCGCGTACCCTCGCAGGCCCGACGTTCAGCCCCTCATCGATCGAGCTGAGTTACCCTCGGCCCGCCTATGCCGACCACTATGAACACTTGTTCAGATGCCCGGTGCATTTTGGTCGCAAGGACAATCTGTTTGTCTGCGCCAACCATTGGGCCAACACCCCCATCGCCACCCACGACGCATTGAGTAATCGACAGGTCGTGGAGTTGCTGAAAATGAGCGCCAATCAGAGTGGCGAAATTGAGTTCGTCGAGTCCGTGGAGCGCATCCTGCGTCGCGATCTGCGCGTACCGCTCAGTTTGTCAGCGGTTGCGTCGCAGTTATGCATGAGCGAGCGGACTTTGCGCCGCCGCCTGGCGCAGAATCAGACGTCCTATCAAGTCATTCTGGATGACCTGCGCAAGCAGCGTGCCCTGTCGCTGCTGGGCAACGTAAGCCTGACGCTGGATGAGGTCGCTGGCGAGGTAGGCTTCAGCGACGCCCAGAATTTTCGTAAAGCGTTCAAGCGCTGGACGGGGCATGGGCCGCGACAAACACACGCTTGACCCACCGTCACTTACGCGGCTTTTGACTGAAGGCTTCAAGCCTGAGGCCATGCCAGGCGATCGCCAGCAGCCGAAAACGACGTGGCGCATAAAGCGCCTGGATGAAACGCTCGAACAGCTTGAATTTGCGCGGCGTGTAGGGATACCAATTGGCTTCGATCCTGCTCCCGGCCTTGTCGATCAGCACCGCTTTGCTGCGGGTAAAACCCAGCAAACCTTCCGGGCCTCGCAGCTTGCCGAAGCCGCTCTTCTTGGCACCGCCGAATGGCAAGCCGGGGTTGCCTTCGCTCATATTGACGTTGTTGATCGAAACGCCACCCACCTCAAGCGCCCCGGCAACCCTCAGCGCGCGTTCGGCGTCGGCTGTGAACACGCTGGCACACAACCCGTATTGGGTGTCGTTGGCCAACTCAATAGCGTGTGCTTCGGTGCTGAAGGCCATGACCGGCAACACCGGCCCAAAGGTTTCTTCGCTCCACACCCGCATATCCGGCGTGACCCGATCCAGAATGATCGGCTGCACGGTCAGGGCGTTTGCATCGGGCACGGTACCGAATCGCAGGCGTGCACCTCGCTCCAGGGCATCCTGCACATGCTCGATGACCTTGTCGCGTTGAAATCCGACGGTCATCCGCCCGACATCGGCATCGCCGCTATCGCCAGAACGCACAACCAACTTTTCCGCTCCTTTGACCAGAGCATCGACGAAACGCTCATAGCCGCTTTGCTCCACCAGCAACCGTTCCACACCGCTGCACGACTGGCCGGCGTTGGTAAAGCCACCCCACAACGCACCGGCCACAGAACGTGCCATGGGCGCATCGGTAAATACAATCATCGGGTCTTTGCCCCCCAGCTCCAGCTCAACGGGGATTAATGCCTGACTGGCCTGAGCCATGATCTTGCTGCCTGTGGGGCCGCTGCCGGTAAAGAAAATCTTGGCCGGCTGCTGCTCGATCAATGCCGAGCCCATGCTGCCGGTGCCATACACCACCTGTACCAGGGCCTGGAGTACAGGGGAACACGCCAGGACCTGTTCGACCATTCCCTTGCAAGCCGCGTGTTCGGAAGGCTTATAGACCACCGCATTCCCCGTCACGATCGCTGCCGCAATGCCGGTAATTGCGTTATGGAACGGGTAATTCCACGGGCAGATGATCAAGACCACGCCCAGGGGTTCATGCAGTATCAACGACTGCTTGCCCAGCAACGTAATCGGCGTTTTGACCTGTTCAGGCCTCAGCAGCCGCTCGGCATTTTTCTCCAGCCAGTTGAGCCAATCGAGAGTACCGAGGATCTCCGCAATCAATGCATCCGTTCGACATTTGCCAACCTCCTGCATGACGCGCGTGATGATCGTTGAGCGATTGGCCAGGATTGTTTGCTTGAGCTTGGACAGCTCGGCCAGGCGCGCTTGGGTCGACAGCTGTGAATGGACGCCAAATGCCAGGCGGGCTTTCGCGAATGCGATCCGGGAAACCTCAGCCTCAAACGGCGGCGCGTTATCGTGCGTGTGGGATTTGACCTCATTGGTGGTGTTCATTCAACGCTCCTCGGGGTCATCGGCCAGTCTCTAAAGTAACTGGTCGCGGGTCCCTGAGGCAGGGTCGAGACGGACGAAAACCAGTCAAAAACGGCTACCTGCCAGCCCCTGCCGCGTCTTTTAAAGACTGGGTAACGGGCTCGTTGCACGGAAAGGTGAATAAACAAAGGCTGTCCATCGAGGACTACGCACCACCTGCCGTTGCACGTACCTCGCTGGGAGTGCGCCCATAGTGCGCTTTGAAGGCTCTGGCGAAATGCGCCTGGCTGCTGAACCCTTGCTGGTAGGCAATTTCGGCAATATCCAAGCCTCTGCTCTCCTCCCTGCTCAGCACTTGGAACGCGCGCTGCAAACGCTTTTCCAGAATGAAACGATGGGGCTGGGTATCTTCCAGCGCAAAAAGTCTCGCCAGGTGTCGCGTAGAAATACCGGTTTGTGCCGCTACCCGCTCACAACTCAATGTAGGGTCGGCTAATTGCTCAAGGATGCACTGCTTGGCGGCCAATAAGTAAGAAGCATTGAGCGCATTGATACGACGATTGCCCACCTGGCCGGCAATGATGTTGCCCAGCAGCTCAAGAGCATCGTCTTGATAGCTGTCTGCCCCCTGGCTGAGTGGCTGCTCGAAAAAACTGCCGGTGCGCTCACTCAGTGTGCGCAAGAGTAAACGCTGAGTGCCGGTATGTGCGCTGATCTTCAATGCACCATCAAAGTGGCGCAAACAGTGGGACGCAAAAACGTCCTGGGGTATATCGAAGATGAATTTATGCATCGAGCTGGAGAAACCAAACAGGTAGGGCTTGTCGGTGCGGTACACCATCAGCTCACCAGGTTCCAGCAAATGACAGGTGCCGTTTTGAAAGAAAAACGATTCACTGCCTAAGACCAGTGACACGAATATCGACTCTTTTGGCACCGTGCGAATCATTGAGCCGTCCCGCTCAATGACATGCTGGTTGCCGACAATATGGGCGACTCGCAGTCGTTCCAGACTCAGATTGTCCTCCCGTGCATTGAAGCCGGTTTCGCTGAAGGAGGAGCACTTCAACCCCACCAGTGTCGACGCGTTGTATTGCTCCCAGAATGCCACGCGCTGATCGACGGGAAGATCGTCGGTACTGGCGCGCCGGGTGTCGAGCAATGAGGGGGATCGGGTCATTTTATTATTCTCGTTTTATTGACTGCGCAGCCGCCGGAGCAAGGCGAAAACATGGGGCGTGCAGAGCTTCATTAACAGCTACCCCAAGCGCGCTGTCAATCAATGGCTGGAGCAAAGGTACGGCGACCGTAAATGTAAAAGATATCTGTCCGATGCGGACAACAATGACGTCTGTTTCGATCAAACCGCCTCGCCTTTCCCGCCTTAGAGTGGCCTCCGTATTCCAACAATCAGAGGCCCAACATGCCCGAATTAGCCAGCAACGAATTTTGGAAAGACCTGCAGCCCATCGCGAACTGCTTCAAGCCCGACGCCAAGCCTGAGGTTTACCTGCCCAACGCCGCCAGTGATGATTTGCGGCTCTACGTTCCCTTCACCGAGACCGTTTCTTCACGCCCGTTGTGGATCTCTCCCAGCGAAAACCGTTGGTGCGACATTTTGATGTCCAGCCGTGCCGGCCTGGTCAACCGTCATTACCACCCGCACGAAGTGTTCGCTTATACGCTCTCGGGCAAGTGGGGATACCTGGAACACGAGTGGACCGCCACCGCTGGCGACTTCGTCTATGAGACGCCCGGTGAAGGCCACACCTTGGTGGCCTACGAACATGAAGAACCGATGCGCGTTTTCTTCATCGTCAAGGGGCCGCTGATCTGGCTCGACGATCAAGGCGAGTCCACCGGCTATTTCGACGTGCATTCCTACATTGCCCTGTGCCGTGAACATTACGAAAAGGTCGGTCTGGGCGCTGACGCTGTGGATCGCCTGTTCCGTTAAACCCCGCGCTACGGAGAAACCACCATGGCTCACAACAATAATAAAGCCAGTTATGAAAATACCCTGCTCTGCGTGTTGTTCCTGACGTTTGGTTTTGTGTTTTTCGACCGTCTGGCGCTGTCCTTCCTGTTTCCGTTCATGGCTGATGAGCTCCAACTGAGCAATAGCCATCTCGGCATGTTGTCTTCGGTGCTGGCATTGGCCTGGGCGATTTCCGGCACGCTGGTGGGTGCCTGGTCAGACCGTCGGGGCGTACGCAAGCCGCTCTTGATTGTGGCGGTCATCCTGTTTTCCCTGTGCTCAGCGCTCTCGGGGCTGGTTTCAGGTTTCCTCAGTCTGTTGCTGTTTCGCGGCATCATGGGGTTGGCCGAGGGGCCCATCCTGCCGTTGTCCCAATCGATGATGGTCGAAGCGTCATCGCCGCATCGGCGCGGCCTGAACATGGGCTTGCTGCAAGGATCGGCGGCAGGCCTGCTGGGTGCGGTGATTGGCCCTCCGGTCCTGATCGCTTTGGCCGAGGCCTATGGTTGGCGGCATGCCTTCATCGTGTCGCTGCTGCCTGGCCTGTTGATCGCCTGGCTCATCTGGCGTTACGTGCGCCAGGATGAGCCACGCCCAGCTCCAGTGAGTAACGCCCAACCCACCGGGCATCGTCTGGCGTTGCTTAAAAGCCGCAACATCGTGCTGTGCACGTTGATCAGTTGCGTGTTTTTAACCTGGTTCGTCATCCTGATCTCTTTCACTCCGACGTTCCTTGTCAGTGTCCGCGGCTACAGCGCGCCGAGCATGGGCACGATCATGAGCTGCCTGGGTGCCGCCTGGGTCATCTGGGGATTTGTTGTACCCAGCATTTCCGACCGAATCGGCCGACGCCCGACCCTGGTGCTGTTTTCGCTGATCGCCGCGTGTTGTCCGATAGCGCTCCTGTACGCCCCTTCCCCTATGGTGCTCGGCGTTCTGATGGTGCTCACCTTCACCGGGCTTGGCTGCTTCACACTCTTCATGTCGACCATTCCGGCCGAAACAGTCCCGCGTGAAGTGATGGCTACGGCACTGGGCATGATCATGGGCGTTGGAGAGCTGGTGGGAGGCTTCGTGGCGCCGACCGTCGCCGGATTCGCCGCAGATCAGTTCGGACTGTCGATTGTGATGTGGATTTCCTGCGGCGGCGCCTTGCTGGCGGGGGGACTGTCGCTGCTGCTCAAGGAAACGGCGCCCGCCGTACTCGAGCGCCGATCACGCGTGCGCTCAGTGGCCCAGGGACATTCGCTGTAAACACTCAATGACGGAAGTCGCGGTGATCCAAGCTCACTGACACCGCTCGCTCCGTCTGCTCATCACAACAACAATAAAAATGAGTTCCTGACCATGAACCCGATCATTCGTTTGTCCGCGTTTTTGCTCTTGGCGTTTGCGTATCCCCACGTTTGGGCACAGGACCGTGAAGGTCCGTTGGCTGATCTGGGCGAGCATTTGGCCGGCTACGGCATCCAGCCCCATGTGCAGTTCACCAGTCTGGCAATGAAAAACCTCGACACTGGACCTCGCCCCTACAGCTTTGGTAACAGCGGTGATCTTTACATCGGTGCGGACATCAATCTGGCCACACTCGGTGGTCTCGAGGGTGCAGCCGTGCACTTCGAACAAACCGTATTCATCCTCGACAAAGGCACTGGCGTACCTACGTCGGGTAACTGGCAAGGCGCCGCCGGCAGTTATTTTGCCGGCGCTCCCCTGCACAATGACATCGCCAGCAACCAGTTGAGTGTCTTGACGTTCGAGCAGAAAGCATTCGACGACCAACTCGATATGCACATCGGACGTACGAACGGCCGGCGGTACTTCTACGTCTATAACTGCGAAACGACCGTCACCTGTAACGATCCGATCCTGGACGCATCCAGCGGTATGTTGCCGCCGCCCTTCGGCGCGTGGGGCGGGTACCTGAAATATCAAGTGAACCCTCGCCTCTATGTGCATGCGGGTGCGTTCGAGTCCAACCCGGTGGATTACCTGAAAGAGCGCAAGGGCCTGGACTTCAGCACCGATGACGCGAGCGGCACAAGTTTCTTGCTGGGAATTGGCAGCAAACCCGGCGACGACACCACCCAATACGAACTCAATGCCTATTTCAACTCGTCCAAGCAGGTCGATCCGTTGACCGGCGCCAGCGACCACGGCACCGCCGGTGGCTTCTTCAAGTTTCGCCAGACGTTGTGGCGCGGTGGGCAACAAGGCTTGCAAGCCTTCGGTTCACTGTCAGCGGCTGCCGATGAAAAACAACCCTTCAGCCATTTCGCCGAAGCAGGCCTGACCTACCTGGCGCCTTTTGATCGAGCCCAGGACAAGCTCAACTTCAAAACCAGCTACCTGCAGGTCAATTCTCACCAGTTGCAGTTCCAACAACGCCTGCGCATTGCCGCCGGTGGCGATCCCGAACTGGGCGAGCGCAATGTCTATGCCCTGGAAGCCAACGGCCATTTTGCCTTGACCCGCCATTTGGCTATCGAACCCAGCATCCAGTACGTGATCAACCCGGACAACTACTACAACCCGGGCGCGACGCAATTGAGCAACAACGGTTTTGTGGTTGGCCTGCAAGTGATGCTGGATATCGGCTCGGTACTGGGCCTGTGAGCGCATCACATAACCGTACGGCGAAGCTGTGTTACTGACCTTAAGAGGCAAATGATGACTATGTTTACCAGCAATCTGTTTGAAGGCAAGGTCGCGCTCGTCAGCGGCGGGACCTCGGGGATCGGCCAGGCAACCGCCGAATATTTAGCGCGGCACGGCGCCAGAGTCATAGCGATTGGCCTGGGCGCCGACGCTACCGTCGTCGCCGATGGGGTTCAGCTTGATCTACGAGAAGTTAACGTCACCGACGACGAGGCGCTCAAAAGCGTAATCCAAAGCCTCGACCGCCTCGACATTCTGGTACCTGCCGCTGGCGGCACGCTAGGGGAAAAAGAGATGGAATGGGAGGCCTTCAACCAGGTGTTGTCGGTTCAACTCAACGCCGTCTACCGGCTCATCAACCTGGCGTATCCGCTACTGGCGAAGCAAGGCGGATCGATCATCAACATCGCGTCGATGTTCTCCTACTTCGGCGGCGGCAAACTCGTGGCCTATTCGGCGGCGAAGGGGGCAATCGTGCAGATTACCAAATCCCTCGCCGAGGCCTACGCCCCCGATAACATTCGTGTCAATGCCGTGGCGCCGGGATGGATCACCACCCCGCTGCTGGCGAAAATCGACGATCAACCGAGGATAGACCGCCTGCTGTCTCGCACGCCCATGAAACGTTTTGGCAGTGCTGAAGAAGTCGCCAAGGTGATAGCCTTCCTGGCTTCAGATGGTGCTTCATTCGTGAACGGCGTGGTGCTGCCGGTTGATGGTGGTTATCTCACCACTGCCATCTGAACCCAACCGGCAGCAATCTGTTAAAAGCGCTTCTTTCGAGGCGCCTCTATACCCGAGACAGATTAAAAAGCCGGAATGATTTTCTGCCGCTGCTCGCCCAAACCCTCAATCCACAAGTGGATCTCATCGCCAGGACGAAGCCATTGCGGTTGTGGTTTCATTCCCATTCCCACCCCCGGCGGCGTGCCGGTGCAAATCACATCACCGGGTTGCAATGTCATGTACCGGCTGCAATACGCGACGACTTGAGCGACAGAAAAAATCATCGTTCTCGAATGGCCGGTCTGACGTCGCTCGCCGTTGACATCAAGCCACATATTCAGGTTTTGCGGATCCGGGATCTCATCACGGGTCACCAGCCAAGGCCCGATCGGACCGAACGTGTCGCAGCCCTTGCCTTTATCCCATTGAGAACTTTGCATCTGGAAAGCCCGCTCGGATACATCGTTCACCACGCAGTAGCCGGCAACGTAGCTTAGGGCGTCGGCCTCGGACACGTATCTGGCTTCACTGCCTATCACCACGCCCAACTCAAGCTCCCAATCCAACCGAGTGGAGCCAAGAGGCTGGAGAATTTCGTCATCAGGTCCGTTCAGACAACTGATTGCTTTTTGAAAGATGATGGGTTCCACAGGAATCGCCATACCGGACTCTTCGGCGTGATCGCGATAATTGAGCCCGATGGCAATGAATTTACGCACATGGGCGACGGGAACACCATAGCGAACGCCCTCCTCGACCAGCGGCAACCGCGCGATATCCAGCGTCGATAATTGTGCAAGCACCGAAGGCGCCAGAACGTCAGCATCAATGTCGGTCACATGCCCGGAGAGATCGCGAATTCGCCCCTCAGCATCTATCACTCCTGGACGCTCGCTACCTCGCGGACCAAAACGGCACAGCTTCATATTTGCCTCCACTGTTTTTAGAATAAAGGTAAACCTGCGAAATCGCGGGCTATATTCTTGAGCCGTTGCAAGGCCGTTCGGCCAGACCCGCTTGAGTAAATTCATCTTATGACATAAAATATATTTTTTGCAACAAACAATATTTTACTTGGAAGCAGGCCCCACAACATGCTTGAACGTCCCGCTCAAAGCCTTACCCAGGCCACCTATGAGCGTCTGCGCAGAGATGTCTTATCCTGCGCTTTACGCCCTGGAAACAGAGTCAACGTCAAAGAGCTGGCCGAGCGCTATGAAGCAAGCGCCGGAGCGGTGAGAGAGGCGCTCTCTCGTCTGGTTGCCGAGGACCTGATCATTGCCGAACCTCAGAAAGGCTTTCGCATTTCTGCCGTCTCACTGGCAAATCTGAATGACCTCACACTGGCCCGAATGGAAATTGAAGCAAGTTGCCTTCGTCATTCTTTGGAAAACGGCAATCTTGCATGGGAGGCCAGATTGGTTTCGGCTCATCACTGTCTTTCTAGAACCTCGGGACCACAGGCCGATGATCTCTATAAAGCCGATGACTGGGCTGCCGCGCATACCACATTTCATGAGGCGCTGGTCAGCGCCTGCCCTAACACCTGGCTGTTGCGAATACGCTCGATGTTGTTCGAACAGACGGCCCGCTATCGCGCAATGTCAATCGTCTTGAGCGCCAGGGATAGGGATATCGACGCTGAACACCAGGCATTGTTCGATGCAGCCTTGGCCAGGGATGCGACTAAAGCGAGTGAGCTATTGAAAGATCATATCCAGACCACGTCCGCTATGCTGATCGAGGGACTTCAAGCCGCCCAGGAACTGACAGATCAAGCATGATGCGCACCGCCGCCATCCGACATCGTGCAATCCACTCATATTGATTGGATTGCAATGAAAGTCGATCGATAGCAAACGGTCTTATTGCCGGCGGCACTCCAGAATAGCTCCTCCAAACCAAGAGGAGTCGGTATGAAAAAATCATTGATGGCCACAGGCATGCTTGCGCTTTCGTTACTAGCCGCTGGCGCACAAGCCCAAGAGTTCAAGGTGCAGAGCAGTAGTGTCCTGGACGGGCATCTGCAACAGAACCAATTCGCCAATGTATTCGGTTGCAGCGGCAAGAATCTCTCTCCGCAAGTATCCTGGAGCGGTGCGCCGCAGGGGACCAAAAGTTTTGTGGTAACTATGTACGATCCCGATGCGCCTACGGGCTCTGGCTGGTGGCACTGGGTGCTGGCTAACGTGCCCGGAACGGTCAATGAACTGAAGGAAGGCGCTGACAGTGCAGGTGGTAAACTGCCCGCCGGTACGCTTCAAGTTCGGGGCGACACTGGTATGCCCGGCTATCTCGGTGCTTGCCCGCCTGAAGGGCAGACGCATAACTACGTGATCACCGTATACGCCATGAAAGCCGAGAAATTGGAGTTGCCGGCAACGGTCACACCGGCAATGCTTGGCTTCATGGTACCGAGTGGCTCGCTTGCCAAAGCCACGCTCATGGTGAAAGGCGGCCGCTGATGTCAGTAACGAACGCTTATGACGCTCTGCGCATTACCAATCGACCTGGGGTCGGTACGGCAGGCATCGTTCTTCAGCAAGGAAACCTGGAGTTCAAGCGTTTGTATATTGAAAACCCCGTCTTGATCTACGTTGAGCGGGGTTCGAAAACAGTACGGTGGCCGGGTGGCGAGTACTTGATTCGTCCAGGTGAAGCGGTAGCGGTAGCCGGGGGGCAATCCCTCGATATCACCAACCGGCTGGCGCCAGACGGAAGCTACCGAGCCCACTGGCTGGTTTGGGACGAAACGTTGATTGAGTCGACCGCCGAATCCAATGCGCATTTGGCGGTCATTCAATATGCTCACCCCATTACCCGGGACACGGCGAGTTTCGCGGCATCACTCCAGCGTGCTATCGAGGCTGTGGAAGACAATACTGTGCCAACCCTGATCGCTCGGCATCGCTTGCAAGAGCTGCTGGTGTGGATTGGCGTTAACGGCGGACGGCTTGAGCAATCGCGCACGCCGACAATGGCGGTTAAAGTCCGGCGGCTCATCGCAAGCGATCTGGCCAATGACTGGAGCGCCCACGCTGTCGCGTCCGCATTTGCAATCAGCGAGGCTACCCTACGCCGCAGGCTGGCAGAGGAAAGCACCACGTTTAGCGCACTATTGATCGATGCTCGTATGACATTAGCACTGCAACTGCTGCAATCGTCACCTCAGACGGTCATGCAAATAGCACTTTGCGTCGGCTATCAAACGCCCTCGCAGTTCGCGGTGCGCTTTCGTCACAGGTTTGGCTTCCCCCCCACTGCGGTCCGGGGCCACCGACGTGGCGCGCTTTGAGGATTCACAGGGACTTCTAACAAGTGACCACCGCAAATCCCCGCGCAGAAACACTCACTCGAGACATCGTCAGCGTCCTTAAGAAGTGAGGCCTTTCAACACGATCCTCATCCATTGCTCCAGTAAACGCTGCATCATTTCTGGGCCTGGCGGAGCTGAGTCCGCTCGCCAAATTAAGCTGAGGACGCCATTGGCTGCCGCCCACATCGAGGTAGTGGCGAGAGATGGGTCTATGCTCGGATCAATCGATCCGTCACAAATACCATCGGCAATGACGGCTTCCATTTTGCTGTTTTGGTGCCTTACCAACTCGCTTACACGCGCCAGCGCTTGCGGTTCATTGGGAGGATCGGCAAGTAGCCGGAACTCATTGGGGCGCTCAAAAGCGAATTGAAAGTAACCCTCAGCAGCCTTCTGAAGTCGCTCTAAAGGCGTCCCGGCAGCCGCATAAGCAGCATCCATGTAGACCTTGTTTTCCTCGAAGGCTCTTTCAGCCACCGCCATAAGCAATGCGGATCTTCCACCCACTCGGTTGTAGATGGTCTGCACGGCAACGTCTGCTCGTTCAGCAACGGCGTCAAGTGTCAAAGCTGCTCCTCCACCCTCCAGAATCAGGGCTTCGGCATGTTCGATAATGGCCAGCCGAGTGGCTTCGGCCTTTCGTTGGGTGCGTGTGGAAAAGCTGTTTTTTGTCATGGGGCGAGTATACATGAAGGAAATTATTGTAATACATTCCAATTTTGGAATAGCATCAAAAAAAATAAAAAGGTCTCCGCCATGATCCAACGCCTAGATGTCTCGTTTCCGTCCAGTGGCGCAAGCTGCGCCGCTTGGCTGTATTTGCCTGAAGAGCCCTCCCCGCATCCCGTGATCGTGATGGCTCACGGTCTTGGTGGCGTCCGGGAAATGCGTCTGGATGCGTTTGCCGAACGATTTTGCGAGGCCGGATATGCCTGCCTGATATTCGACTACCGATACTTCGGGGCGAGCGAAGGTGAGCCTCGACAGCTCCTGGACATAGCGAGCCAACAGCAGGACTGGCTGTCAGCCGTTTCTTATGCTCGGGCCCGGCACGAGCTGGATCCGGAAAAGGTAATATTGTGGGGATCCTCTTTCAGCGGAGGGCATGTGATTCATACCGCCGTCGCCGACGGAAAAATCGCGGCGGTCATTGCCCAATGTCCTTTCACTGACGGCCTGGCCTCTGTCTTCAAAGTCAATCCGCTGACCTTGCTTAAATTGACCCTGCTAGGCGTGGCGGACGTGGTCTGCTCAATGTTTGGTTCTGCGCCGATACAGGTCAAAATTGCCGGTTCAAAAGGCTCCGCAGCACTGATGACTTCCGCGGACGCCGAATCCGGGTACCTCGGCCTGGTGCCAGCCAATTTCCCTTTCAACAATCACGTCGCAGCTCGTTTTGCTTTGAATATCGCGTTTTATCGGCCGGGAAAGAAAACAACAAAGCTGTCATGTCCGATTTTATTCTGCATCTGCGAGGCAGATACCGTTGCCCCTGCTGGCCCGACATTGCACTACGCCAGACAAGCGACGGACGCGCAGATTCATATTTGCCAAGAAGGTCACTTCGATATTTATACCGGGGAAGCCTTTGAGCGAGTTATCGAGAAGGAGATTGCATTTCTTAGACGCAGGGTACCAGGCGACGCAATATGCTCTAACAGTGTATAGAGCCCCCTGCAAGAAACAAATACCTACTACTAGCCGCCAAAATCAATCTGATCACTGGCGTTTACGCAACGCCACCTGAAGGTATAGTCATGAACAACAAACCCACTGTCTTCATCACGGGCGCAGCCAACGGTATCGGCGCACAAACTGCATTGATGTTTTCCAAGCAGGGGTATCGCGTTGCCGCCACCGACGCAAACGAACAAGACCTGGAAAAATTAAAAAAAACGTTAGGCAGCGAGCATTTTTACCGTCAACTTGACGTTACCAGGCCGGATGACTTCGAGTTAATTCTGAAAGAGTTTGCCGCCGAAAACCGCGGCGTCATTGACATACTTATTAATAATGCAGGCATTGCTTTCATAGATAACTTTGAGAACATTTCACTTGATAAACATCTCACCTTAACCGACGTCAACGTCAAAGGGGTACTCATCGGCGCCTTCCATGCGCTTCAATATTTAGCGAAAAGCTCACAACCCACGATGATCAGCCTATGTTCTCTTAGTTCAGAATATGGAGTGCCCAGTGAGGTCTCGTATTCGGCCAGCAAGTTTTGGGTGAAGGGTTTTACTGAAGCGATGAACATCGAATGGGATCGCCACGGGATTTACGTGTGCGATGTAATGCCCAATTTTGTTGCAACACCCATGATGCGAGACTTAGACGGAAAAATTGTAAAGTCCATTGGGATCAGACTTAACGCAAATGATGTAAGCGCCACCATCTGGAAAGCCGTACAGAACCGCAAACGTATTCACTGGGAGGTCGATACTTGGCGCCCTCGGCTACTTCGCGCACTGAACAAACTGCTGCCCAAAACTCTTCGCAGATCTGCGATGAAGCACCTAAGCGGCTACTGACCACCCTCAGACACTTTCCGCCCAAATCATGATGACGCGGCGAACCGCTGCACCTTGAAACAACCGACGATATCGACTTGCAGATCGCGTTCGTCGAACCCTCGTTCCTGACCTCTGCTGTTAAATGCTTTTGACCATTCCAGAAATATAAACTCAATAAAAGGCTGACCTCGCTCAGCCTGGGAGATAACGATGACCGGTATAAATAAAAATAACATTACCGCGGCCTTGCTCTTTTTTGTGCTTTCCTGCTCGAAAGCCCATGCAGAAATCAACGAACCAATGAATACAGTAAAGCTAGGGATCGCTGACATCCACTTTCATACCCGCACAAGTGATTTAGAAGGACCACCCGGCACGACGCCACCAGGAATTACAGCGAGCATCAACAACACTCAAACCCTGGCATTAGTATACGAACGCCAACTATCCGGACCGTGGTCTATTGTCTTGCAAGGGGGCGTACCTCCAACCTTGAAAGTTGATGCGACTGGAACGGCAAAGGCACTGGGTAGAATTGCTACCGCTAAAGCTTGGTTTCCAGCTGTGATTTTGAAATACAGTTTTCAAGAGGTATATGGATTTCGTCCTTACCTAGGAGCCGGCGTAAACTATACCTTCTTTACCGATAAACACATGACCGATGCCTACACAAACGGCTTCGGCGGCACATCCAGCTCAGTCAAGCTCAGTAATAGCTGGGGTGGCGTGATGAAATTGGGCGCGGAGTATGCGCTCGATGACAACTGGGCAATTGATGTCGGCTATTCTCACTACTGGATAAAAACGAAAGCCACCATCGCTACTGAAACACCGGGCATTGGTCGAATTGAAAGAACTATTCAAGCCGAGAGTAATCCTGATGCATTTGGTTTGCTGATCGGATACAAGTTTTAGCCCTCCTAAAATCAGAAATATATTCCACAAAAGCGCTTCTCGCCCCTCCCTGTCCAGTACAGATCTATCGGTGTTTGCGCCGATTGATCTGTACTGGGTAAAGCCACCAGCGGTGCATCAACGACCGTATCGTCTCTGCACAGTCCGCGATGCAGCCTGTTGGAACAGGGACAAGATTCTGGCACGCAGCCAAGCCATCACCCGCTGCCAACCTTTCGCTTCATGCAACGCTCTCGGTGACGCCCTCAATCAGGCGTCCAGCCAGACTTGCTCGGCGAACATAAAGCCCATGAAACCGCCCAGCGGATTGCTGCCGTAGCCTTTGACGCGCTGATCGATGCCATCGATATTGCTGATGAACACCGGAATGCCAATTCCGCAGTGGCCATGCACCAGTGTCTGCATACATTTTGCCGCGTTTTGCGTCGTCGGTTTCACCGCGGGAAAGCAGCAGTAATTGGTCAAATTGCTCATTCTTCCAGGCGGATTCGTTCCAGGGCGCGCTCGACTGGAAGAACTGCGAAAACATTACGTCGGCACTCGGCCGTGGGTTGATGTTGCCGAAACTCAGCGGGTGTTTCATCCAATGATTGGACCAATAACCATCACTCGGTAGGCGATTGACGTCGAACTTGAGCCCGATCTGTTTCGCCGATTGCTGCAGGAGCACCGCCATGTCCACCGATCCGGTGGCGGCCGGTGATGCAATTAGCGGCATGGTGATGCTCTCCATGCCAGCTTTTTTTAACAAGAACTTGGCTTTGTCCGGATCGTAGGCTGTCTGTGGCAAGTCAACATTGTAGTAGCGCGCACCCGGAGAAATCGGGTGATCGTTACCGACCACGGCAAACCCTCGGAACACCGCGGACTTGATCTGCTCACGATCAAGCAGGTATTTCATTGCCAGGGTAAATTCCCCGCTTTTACCCGGCATTTGATCCTGGCGAATGATCAGGTCGGTGTAGTTGCCCGACGGCGCCGCGACCACCTGATGTTTACTGCTGGCCTTGATACGTACCGTTGAGCGCGGATTGACTTCGTTGGTGATCTGCACATCGCCCGACAGCAACGCGTTGATCCTAGAGGGTTCGTCGGCAATTCCGATGAATTCAATTTCATCCAGGTACGGCAAACCCGGCTTCCAGTAGTTAGTGTTGCGCACAGCAATGGAGCGCACACCTGGCTTGAACTCCCTGACCTTGAACGGCCCAGTACCGATTCCCTGGTTAAAGTCGGTAGTGCCTTCGGGAACGATCAGGAAGTGCGATACAGCAAGAATCGACGGCAACTCGGCATTGGGGCCGCTGAGGCGGATCTGTACTTCGGTGGGGCCCGTCGCCTTGACCTCGGTGAACTGCTCTGCCAGCGGCAGGACCTTGGAGCCGGTGACGGGGTCCTTGTGGCGCAATAGCGAAAACACCACGTCGGCGGCGGTAAGAGGCTTGCCGTTGTGAAACGTCACCTCTTTGCGCAAGGTGATCACCCAGAGCGTGGCATCGGTCGTATCGAAACGCTCGGCCAGCTCCAGTTGCGGCACCATATGGCTGTCAAAACGGGTCAGGCCGTTATAAAACATGAACTGCCGCGTATAGTCGGTAGACCCGGATCCCTTGGCAGGGTCCAGGGTATCGGCGGTGGAACTGTTCATGCCGGCGACGCGGATTCGCCCGCCCGGCTTGCCTTTTGCGGGGGCAGCACCTTCATCAGCGAGGAGCTTGCCGGCAGCGCCGAATAGACTGCCGGTCCCTGCGGCGGCGATACCGGCGACCCCCAGCATCTGCAAGGCGCTACGACGGGAAATACCACGATTGAGGCTTTCGAAGACGCGTAGGCTTTCTTGGCCGCTGATCAGTGAGGAGTCAACCTTGATGTCAGTCATGTCAGGTGTACCTGTCGAATGGAGAAGTATGAAGTGCTCCGGTTAACCGGAACGTCTTGCAAAACGCGAACGACGGTGAAGCCAACATCAAAGCAAACAGCGTAGCGCCGACAATGGGCGCCTATGGACCGCCCCGGTCTAACCTCTCACGACCGTCTACAATCAGAGGCCAACCAGCTCTGCCAACCCACCGATGTCACGGATCTTCCGGGAGTTGTAACAGGCATTGCCCGGCTGCTCGTGACAGCTCACGCGTCAGGGTGCCCATGTGGAAGTTGGTCAACGTGCAGTAGCAGTCGAACGTAATGTATTTGGGTCGAAGAAAGCTCATTGAGTGCCGTCCCGTATCACGGTTAAGGGCATGATGTATCGAACAGATACAGCTTTCCGAGCACGAGTGCACTGCTGTACCAAAAATTATTACAGCACCACTACACCATCCAAAGCTGGTTAAATTAGCGCCCCGCGCGGCACAATCTACCGTCGTCAAGTCCACTCTCAGCAGAGTTTGCGGAGCGCACCGCGCTCGGGTACGCCCTCTTTTCGATGCGCTTTTTCTGAGTGTTTTTATCGCAGCAACGGCGTTGCCTATTGCCCGTGTCGGCGCACCCGCTTAACGCACCAGGTCCTGGAATCGGTAATAAGCGCCCACCAACGGAAGAAACCACGGCGTTCCAAAATGCCCCGGGATGGCAGGCCAAGTGAAATCTCGCCAAGGGTTGAGGTCTGCACGACCATCGAGTACCTCGGCCATGATTGCGCCCATATAAGTCGCCATATGCGTTCCGTGGCCGCTGTAACCCATCGAGTAGAACAGCCCGTTGTGCTCACCGGCATGGGGCAGGCGATTACGGGTCATATCGACCATGCCACCCCAGCAATAATCGATGCGCGTACCGCTCAGTTGCGGGAAGACCTCGATCAGCGATTTCTGCAGGATGACGCCACTCTTCATGTCCGATGTGGGGTTGGAGGCCGCGAAGCGCGCACGCCCGCCGAACAGTAAACGGTTGTCCGGCGTGACTCGAAAGTAGTTGACGAAGTTTTTCGTATCGGTAGTCATGCGTCGACGCGGGACCAGGCGATCAAGCATCTCGACTGACAATGGCTCTGTGACGATGATAAAGGCGCCCACCGGCACGATGCGTCGGCGGAACCATGCCAACGGCCCCACTGCGGATGTGCCGGTGGCCAACAGCACCTGGCGGGCACGCACTTCGCCACGGGGTGTCTTGACCTGGTGCACCGTGCCTGTCTGGCGCGAGAGGCCTAGGACGGGGGCGTTTTCATAGATGCGTACGCCATGCCGGACCGCAGCCTCTGCCAAGCCTTGGCCATAACGGCCGACATGCATCCCGGCACTTTTGCTGAAGACCAGGCCGCCGAAATATCGGTCTGAACCGATCTCGCTGCTCAACTGCTCACGAGTCAGCATGTGGGTGTCAGGATCACATTCCTTCGCCATGAGTGCCTGTGATCGGGCCAGTTTGTCGTAGTGTTCAGGCTTGGCCGCGAGCTTGAGTTTGCCGACACGCTTGAAATCACACTCGATGCCCTCCTCCGCGATCAGCGACTCCACTTTGCTGACGCCTGCGTCGAACGCGTGATAAAGCATGTTGGCCCGTTCCCGACCGATAGCAGTCGACAAAGCATAATAGTCTTGGGCAAAACCGTTGTTGCACATCCCGCCGTTGCGACCGGAGGCTGCATTAGCGACAAGACCGGCCTCGAATACGGCAACGCTCGCGCCCTTTTTAGCCAAGGCTATTGCCGCAGACAAACCGGTAAAGCCGGCACCGACCACCGCCACATCAACCTCGCCACGCGGCGCTTCACGTTCGCCAGATGCAAACTTGGGGGCGGTATCAAGCCAATAAGGCTTCATCTTCATAAAGGATATCCATCATCTCAGGGTGAGTGGCTGCATCAACCGATCGACTGGTTTGAAAGGGCAAATAGACGCGCGTCAGTTCCAGCGCGCGGCTGAAGACCGCGAACCATGGGCCGTGCATGGCCAACGCAGGGCAAACCCAACTCGGTTAGCCATTGCGATAGGCCGCTTTCTTCGGTGACGTCTATGCGCACGAATCGACCTCGATGGTTGTCAGCGAGTGCGGCGATAAGGGACATGGCATCCGTCATAGCATGCGGGCCTTTGGCAATGACCGGGCCGATGACCACGCCATGCCCGAACTCCCGCACGCATGCGTAAGCCGACACACCTGCCCCGCAATCGACAACCATGACGTTTGCGCTCTCCAACAACGCATCCAGCAGCGCGGTCCGATCCCTTGCGGTGGCATCCAGATCCAACTGTCGCAGCGGCTTCTCGTCTGCGGCCTGTAATAGGCGAACGTCTTGGGAACGAGGCGAACGGTGCGGTTCAGGTTCCAGCAGCGCCTGATGTTGATTAATCTGGCTATGGGCAACGAATCCCAGCTGCGTATAGAGCGCAAGCCCCTCTTGGGTGGAATTGAGGAGCACCGTTCGCTCACCCGCCTGCTGCAACAACGCATCCATCAATGCTCGACCGATACCCCTACCCTGCATTTGCGGGTCGACGATAATCATGCCCACCGAAGCGTGGGTCACGCCCTGCGGCCACCACAATCCCGTGGCCACCAGACGACTTTCAGCTTCCACCGCGAATCCGGCCCCCAGGTCGAATGCGAAGCGCCAGTCTTCTTCCCGGTACGGCCAGCCCAATGCACGCGAAAGGCCTACGGCGAGCGGTAAGTGATCGGTACGTAGCCGCGTAAGGCGCAGCGCTCCGGTGGCTGCTTGCGCAGGCAAACCAAGCGGCGACTGGACCACTGGACTGGCGTTTTGATCGGAGAACTTCGACATAAGGACGATGCCTCTTGACTCAGATTAAGGGGGTAGAAACCAGACGATCAGAAATCCGCAACCTTGCCCCAGGCCGAAGCCTGGAAGCGGTCCGGATGATAGGGCCGAGGATCGACTATGGGGTCGGTCCCACTGACAATGTCGGCGATCAAATGACCCGCTCCCGGCGCAATGCCGAAGCCATGCCCACTGAACCCGGCGGCCAGTACCAGGCCAGGAAGGTTGGCCATTTCGCCAATACCCGGGACACCGTCCGGCGTACTGTCCACAAAACCGGCCCAGGCTGCGCTGGCCGATGACGTCTTGAGCATCGGGATCAGCTCCACCGCGCGTTTGTAAGTCAGCTCGACAGCCGAGGCGTCCACCTTCGGATCGAGAATTCGCATCCGCTCCATCGGCGTCGGTTGGTCCAGACGCCAGCGCTTCCAGCCTTCGTGACCTGAGCGAATACCCTCCAGGCCACCAGGTGCCAGGTTGCGCCATCTTCTTTGAAACATCGGCAGGAACTGCGGGGCGAAACCCAGTAGTTGTGGTGTGAGGTCAACACGGCCCCGGCCGCTGATAGCCAAGGTATAGCCACCATCGAAACGGCGGGTCATGGAGACATCCGACGTGTGAAGCGCACTCGGTAATTTCTGCCCCAGAGGTGAAATCGACATCACTGTCTGACGAATAGTGGCCTGGGGAAACCGAATGCCATACTGACGGCAAAACGAGGATGCCCAAGCGCCACCTGCGAGCACGGCGAGCCGGGTGCGGATGGTGCCATTCTCAGTGATGACCGAGGACAATCGGCCACCTTCAGCTTCGATGCCGCGCGCCGCGCAGCCCTGATGCACGGTGCCACCCAGGGCCATGATGGCGCGAGCGACCGCAGGGGCCGCACGAGGCGGGTCAGCAATACCATCAGTGGGTGCAAAACCCCACCCTTCCAATGTTTGCCGGTCACCTTGCCGCGCTCAGTGGCTTGCTGCGCGGTCAGCATGCAGGTCTTTACATCAACGGTGCGTGCAAATTCACCCCAGCGCGCCCAGCCGGCGAGCTCCTTCTCGTTGTTACTGAGATAGAGCAAGCCGCACCGCTTGAATCCCGTTTGCTCACCCGTTTGCGTGGCGAACTGCTGCCACAGCCCAAGGCTTTGTGTCGCCATTGGCAGCTCCCGGGCGTCTCGATTTTGCTGCCGGCACCAACCCCAGTTTCGACTCGATTGTTCGGCGCCGATGCGGCCCTTCTCTACCAAAACGACCTTCATGCCGCGCTTAGCCAGGTAATAGGCGGCAAAAGTGCCGATAATGCCACCGCCAATCACAACCACATCAGCTTCTGTGGGGAAATCTGGAGAAGTCTCTATCGGAAATAAAGGAGCAGGCATTTTCAGTTTATCCGTCAAATTCGATGTATTGGCGTACTTCAAATATTTACCGGCGTAACATAATTTAGCAATTTACGATTTATAAATTAATCATTAAGCTCTGCCTTAATGATTACTTCTGAAGATCTGGACTTTTTCAATGTGCTGGCGAGCTCGAGCTCCCTGGCCGAAGCCGCACGTAAACTGAATGTCACACCGCCCGCCATCACCCAACGCCTGCAAGCACTTGAGGCGCGTGCGGGGGTTCGGCTGCTCGACCGCACGGGCCGGCGCTCCAGCCTGACCGAAGCCGGTACCCTGGTCGCAGCTCATGGACGAACGGTGGCCGACACGCTCGAAGCATTGTCCGAAGCCCTGGCCGACAGGACCGGAAATGTCAGCGGTCACCTGCGGGTCGCGGCCCCACATGGGTTCGGTAGGCTCCACGTAGCGCCAGTGGTGCAGGACTTCATTCGCAGGCACGAGAACGTGACGGTCTCGCTGGAGTTATCCGACCATCCTGGCGCCCGGCAAATCGAAACCTGCGATGTGGTGATTCATATCGGCCCACCCGGGCCACCCGGCCAGGTCATGATCACGCTGGCGTCGAATCGGCGCATCCTTTGCGCGAGCCCTGAATACCTCGCACAGTCAGGCCCTATCGAAACGCCCGCGGATCTCGCCAGGCAGCGCTGCCTGGTGGTGCGTGAGAACGATGAAGATGTAACGCTCTGGCGGTTCCGCGCCCCGGGCCGCAGCCCCGCGACGGTGCGCATTCATCCGGTGATGTGGAGCAATGACGGTGCCGTTGTTCGAGACTGGGCATTGGCCGGCATGGGCATCGCCATTCGCTCGGAATGGAACGTTGCCAGCGACCTGCAGCAGGGCCGACTGTGTACCGTGCTACCAGAATGGCAAGCACCGGCAGCCGATGTGGTTGCAATGCTCGGGTCACGGCACGGTCGCAGCGCACGCACGACCGCGTTTCTGTCGTTGCTCCAGTTGTCGCTCAATCCAGTACCTTGGCGACAACATCGGTAGCCGATACAGGCTTCCATGGCGTTGGCCCCCTTTCGCCCCTTCCCTGCGCAGGCGACGTCGGTTTCAAGGGGTATGCTACCTCGCCTAGAGAACGAAACTTTTCATCGTTTCACGTAAGTCGTTGACTACTTGGTTGAGTTCGTTCGTGGTGGTGAATGCCTTAGCTGCGACCTCCCGGGAACCGACGGAAAAGTCTTTGATATTCAGTAGATTGTGGTCCACCTCGCGAGCCACCACCGCTTGCTGCTGCATCGCGCTGGCAATGGTGTGATTGCGTTCCAGTATCTGCTCTACGGCATGGGCAATTTCATCCAGGGCTCCGCCTGCTGAACGCGCGACATCGAGTGTACCGTCCGCTTTTTGCGTGCAACCCTTCATCAGTTGCACAGAGTCATCAATATCGCCACGGATACCCGTGACCATGTCTTCGATTTCCAAGGTCGATTGCTGGGTGCGATGAGCCAGGCCTCGCACCTCGTCGGCAACCACCGCAAATCCACGACCGGCATCACCCGCGCGAGCCGCTTCGATGGCGGCGTTCAAAGCCAGCAGATTGGTCTGCTCGGCAATTGAGCGGATGACTTCCAGCACCCTTCCGATATCCTGGCTTTTTCGGGCGAGTTCGCCGACCTGTGTCGAGGTCTTCTGAACTTCTTCGATCATTTGCTGAATCGCGCTGACGGTCGCTACCACCATTTCCCGGCCTTGTTTCGAAGAGCTGCTGGCGACGCCTGAAGCCTGCGAGGCCAGGAGTGCATTACGGGCCACTTCTTCCACGGCTGCGGTCATTTGCGTCACCGCGCTCGCAGCCTGCTCGATTTCCTGGTTCTGCCGGTTCAGGCCCACCGAGCTCTGCTCGGAAAGGGTTTTCATATCTTCGGAGGTATGTGACAGATGGTCGGCGGACACATAAATACTGTTGATCGTGTTACGCAGGCTCTGCTGCATACGTTCCAAGGCCTTGAGCAAACGCGCCGGCTCGTCCGTCCCGTCAACTTCCTGTGTCGAGGTCAGGTTACCCACCGCGACCGACTCAGCCATCGCCAGCGCACGGGTCAGCGGTTTCAAGAAGCTGCGAGCCAATACCCAAGCCACACCACTTCCCAAGATAATGAGCGCGATGGTTGCCCCCCACATGACAAGACTGAACTCACTGGCCACCGCGTAAGCTTGACTGGCAGCCTGTTTGCTCATGCCCTCTTCCAGATCGATCAGTTGGTTGATCAGGTACAACCATTCCACGAAAGCCGGACGAGCCTGGGTCAGCAACAGCTCCAGAGCCTGGGGCGCCTGATCATTCAGGCGCAGTTCTATCACGCGCCCGATCAGTGGCAGAGTTTTCGCCTCAATGGCCTTGATCTTGGCCAGTGCACCTCGCTCTTCAGAGGTGATGTCATCCCGGCTCGCAAACATTCGATCCAGCTTTTCCGCCGAGGCGGCATAATCTTCCGAGAGTTTTTTGATTTTCGCCAGCTCTGGCGGGATTTGCGTGTTGTCTGCGATCAGCAATGTATCGCGCAATACAATCGCCCGGTCATGCACGCTACCTCGGAAGTTAATCGCATAACGGGCTTTGACGTTATTAACGTCGTTGATGCCGGAAAGGGTATTTTTGATATAGGTCACTTGAGAGGTTGCCAGCCATGTTAGCGCGGTCGACAGCACTAAAATAAAGGCAAAACCAAAACCTAACCGGGTGCTGACATTCAAATTCATCATTACGATTCCTGGTGCGTGCTCGCGAATAGCTGAACGGGAAGAAACACTGGGGCGAACCGCCGAAAGTCCTGCCTATCCGTGAGAACCGCTTTCGTATGATCAAGAGAGGCCAAATGAGGACACGGTTGCTGCACGAACACCGGACCTGCGTGGACGTGGTCTCTCTTGAGGCCAGCTATCCTGGCTTTATGATTCGCCTGGCCCAATCGGCCCATTTCATTGAAGGGTGAGGGCTTGAGTCTCAAGTTGATGACGCCCGCGCAGGCGGGCCACAAACCGGGCTCAATCACGGTATCCAGTATGAGCGTAGCCCCTCGTGACAACTATGGGAAACGGCTGACTCTCAGGTAGGGCGTCCCCTATGTTGTGGGGGTGGGTAACCGCTGAATATCAGCGGCTGACCGAGCTGCTTTCCATTTCCGGCGCGTACAAATAAAAATTGTTCTTGCCGCAACCTTTGGCGTGATACATCGCCATGTCCGCATTGCGCAGGAGGTTGCTGGTGTCTGAGGCATGATCGGGGCACAGGCTGATGCCAAGGCTTGCGCCGATGTTTATCCGATGATCCTCAATGTCAAAAGGACTGGACAGCGCGCCGACGATGTTCGCCGCGACCTGGGTGGCCTGAGTAGCATTGACCCGACTTTCCAGGATCACCGCAAACTCATCACCGCCAATCCGGCACACCACATCGTTGCTGCGTAACGTATCGCGCAATCGTTCGGCGACGAGGGTCAATAATTTATCCCCAGCCTCGTGGCCGAGTGTGTCGTTAACAATTTTGAAATCGTCCAGGTCGATGAAAAGCACCGCGCAGGACGTGCCATAGCGCAACACCTCGGTCACCGCGGTTTCGAGCTTCTCCTTGAAGTAGTGCCGGTTATGCAGGCCGGTGACAGGATCGTAGTAGGCTAATTTGTTGAGTTGCTGCTCAGCCAACCGGCGCTGTTGCAGTTCGGCGCTGGTTCGCGCGTCGTGCCACTCAAGCTGCGCCATCAAGTCATTGAAGCTACGGGCGAGACGACCAGCCTCGTCGCTGCCGTACATGGTCGCGCGCAGGCTGAAATCCCGCTTGGCGGTTACCTGCTCGGTCAGTTGTACCAGGCTCAACAACGGTTTCACGATGCTGGAGGCCATTCGACGCGAGAGTACGAGGGACAAGCATAGTGTCAGGACGGCCGCGAGCCCTCCGAAGACAGACTGCAATGCGAGGCGACGGTACAGCGAGGCCAGGCTCGCCCGCACTGCGACACAGCCGATGTGCTGGCCGTGGAGCACAATCGGCTGGCGCACGAGTAATGAGGTCCAACCGATATGTTCGCTCGCCGCCTGATTCACACCTGCCTCCAAGGTCCCTCGCTGATAGGTGGCTAGCGCCTGTCCATCAGGCAATAGGAACGCAGCCCAGGTAATGTCCGGGATATGTTTAAGAGAATCGAGCGTTTCTTGCGCTTCCCGTGCGTTGCGAAACATGATCGCCGCGGAACCATTGCTGCCGATCACCATCGCATGGACTCTGACGCCTTCTGCCAATGCGTGGCGTTGCACGACCAGTTGGTAGGCCAGCAGGGTCAACAGCAGGAAAGCCATGGCCGTAGCAGTCAATAAAAATCCGGTGTGGGTGAGCTTGTCACGTAGAGGCCGATCCTTGAAGGGCAAAGTATGCATAAGCTCAGGACCTGTCAGCCACGAAACTGGCGAGTTTGAGGAAGCTGGAACTGAAGTCCAGGTTCACGCGTCGCGCTGCCGCCACGTTCACATCGAAAACGATACGCGAACCCTGCCTGCGCATTTCGATCATGATGCCCCGGTCGGAAAAACCGGTCGCGTCCGTGATAGTCAGGACCGGCGCGGTGGCAAGCTGCTGAAGCAAGGCGTCGAGAGTCCGGCGGTTGTGTTCATCGATATAGAGCACCTGACAGCCCGCGAACGAAGCGTTGGGCATAATCCACCGTATGGCGATCGGTAGACCATTTTGGGCAGGCTTGCCCTTGAGCCGAGAGAGTTCCTCATCCAGAGGTGTATTGCCGAGTATGCAGAGTTGGAAGTCAACATCAGACAACGAAGGCCAATGTGCGAAGAGCGTGAAGTTATAGATATAAGCAACCTTCATCGCGCGCTCATCCACCGCTGTGTCGGCCAATAACGGCTGGATAGGCACATACCAGGCGGCGAGGACCAGCAGGAGTAGACCGATAGCCCTCATTGGAACGCATACTCCAGACCCAACCACAGGGTGCGCTCGCCGCGCTCGACCTGTCCCTCGAAGAGCGACGCGTCCCGGTAGCGGCGGTCGAAGAGATTACGCACCGCGGCGGTGACAGTGATACCTGGCAGCACCGCCTCGCTCGTAAGGGTAAGGTCGGCGATCCCATAGCCAGACGCGCTCTCTTGCGGTGTTGTCAGTCGCTTGCCCACATAGCGGGCGGCGAGGCTCGCCCGCAGATGTTCTCCGGCCAGGGGAACCGATGCCTGCAGCTTGCTCAAGTGACGCGGCGAATTGACCAGAGGGCGGTCGAGATTGTCCTGAGTGCGCTGCAGGGTATGGCTTGCCCGTAGTTGAACACGCCGCCATTGCCATTGCGCTTCGAGCTCCGCTCCAAGGGTGTCGATCCATTCCAGTGTCGGGTCAGAAAAGCGTCGGATGGGGTCTGTAATGCGGTAGCGATAGAGGCTACCCAGCACACGGAAATCTCCGGGGCGATAATCGGCAACGAACTCGGTGGTGGTGACACGTTCCGACTCGACGGAGGGAACGTCCTGAGCGGTCACTTCGTTGCGACTTGCGAATCGGATCGCACTGCCATGGGAAAGAGACAGGGTGGTGTCTGCCAGACCGGTATAAATCAGGGCGATACGGGGGGCGCCATGCACCGCCGTGTCCTTGCTGCTACGCCGGTCGACACGCAGCCCCAGGTTCAAACTCAGATCATCCGCAAGCGCGACCTCATCTTGAGCAAAAAGGCTGAAGGTCTGCGCTGAACCCTGATCCAGGCTGTCTTCATATTCGTCGCTACTGGGAAAATACCGCCGAGTTTCTTGATCCTGCCGATAATCATTGCGGTATTCGCTACCCAGCACCAAACGATGGCCGGTGAAGGCTACGCTGCTGACGGTGCCCTCCAGATTCCACCATTGCCCGTCGACTCGGGTGTCCTCAGTGAAATCACGCTGGCCTTCGACGGCTTCACGAAAGGCGTTTCGGTACAGATAGCTACCATGGGAGAGACGGATGGAGGAGCGATAGCTACCGTGGTCGGTATCGTTGCCCAGCGTCCAGAAAGAGTTCCGATCGGAGAAGTCCGATCTGGAATCGAAGAGGCTCGTCAACTCTCGCTGATTGCGCTCTGCGAACGCACCTTCAAAGCTCCATACACCCTGCGATCCCTTGATGAACAGTCGTTGTCCATTCAATTCATCGCCCAGGACGTCATCGCCGTAATGGATATCAGGCAGATCTGCCTGGGACGCCGAAGCCGAGACCAGCCATTCGCCACCGTTGTCCAGACGCTCGCCCCAACTGGCGCGTACTTTACGATCCTGGTTGGAGCCGGTCGTCATGGCCAACTGGCCGCCGTTCAAATCGCGGCCTCGCTTGGTCACAACGTTGATCACGCCGAGAAATGCATTATTGCCGTACAGCGCGGCTCCGGGCCCAGGTGCGTACTCGACCCGCTCGATCATTTCAGTGTCGAGCACGCCATCCTCACCGAGATATATCTGGTTGAAGATATTGTCGGCGACCGGTAGGCCGTCGATACGGAGCATGACGCGTCCGGCGTATTCGCCAGGCATCCCGTAACCACGCCCACCCGGGAAGTAATAAATCCCGTCGAAGCTTATGTTCAAGCCCCGCATGTTGTTCAGGATTTCGGCGAGCGTCCGGTAACCAAAGCGACGTATATCCTCGGCCGTGACCACCGAAACGGCAGATGGCGCGTCGGTCAGTTGCTGAGAGAGTTGCGACGCCCCGACGACCTCGGTTTCCAGCAATTGTTCGAAAGGGAGATTGGTCAGATCCTCGGCGCAAACCACGCGTGACAGCAGCCAGAACCCGGAAACACAAACGCACAGACGGACGCTTCGCAAAGCGTATCGGGTTGATGGCAGGACAACGGACTGGGATGGCATGATCTGGGTATGACTCTCTCGGCCTTGGCACCGAAGTCGCTGCGTTCGGATCGCTCTCGCTTCAAAGGGGACGACGTTTGCAGTGCCAGGCTTTTTTATTCTGAGTGCTGGAAATCCGTTGCTGCCTGACCTGCCACGAAGAAGTGCTCAGTGGCGCAAGGAGCGATTTCAAAGTGCCACCCTTTCAAGGGCAACACTATCGATATCGCCTGATAATGCGGTAGGGGGACGCCTACACCTTTGGGGCAGGTTGCCGACGCCGACAACGATTGCAGCCCAACGCATCGCTCAAACCCGGAATTGTCCCAGTAACCGATTCAATTGGTCGGCCAACTGCCGCAGGTTCTGGCTGGCTGCGTTGGTTCGCTCACAGGCTTGGGTGTTGTCCTGCGCTAGACCGGCCGCCTGAGTGACGTTTTGGTTGATGTCTTCGACCGCGTGGGATTGCTGCAACGTAGCGCTGGCGATGGAGGCATTCAGGCTTGTCAGGTTGCGCAAGGATTGGCTGATCTGATCCAGGCTGATGCTCGCCAGGTTGGCTTGCTCAAGGGTCAGTTGTGAGCCTTGGCTGCTTTCATCGATCACAGCGACGGCGGCTTCCGAATTGCGCTGCAGGGTTTCGATCATGTCCTGGATTTCCGTGGTGGACTGTTGGGTACGCTGGGCTAACATCCGCACCTCATCCGCCACGACGGCAAAACCGCGTCCCTGATCCCCTGCCCGCGCCGCTTCGATGGCAGCATTGAGGGCAAGCAGGTTGGTCTGTTCTGCGATCGCGCGGATCACTTCAATGACACTGCCGATGCGCGTGCTTTCCTGCGCCAGCGTCCGAATGACCTCCACGGCTTGCTGGATGGTTCCAGACAGGTGTCCCACTTGCCGTGCGCAATTGCCAATGCTGTTTTGTCCCTGCCGGGCGCGCTCATCGGCGTCACGTACTTCGCTGGCAGCCTGTTCGGCATTCGTCGCGACCCCCTGAACGGCGTAGGTGACTTCATTGACGGCCGTCACCACCAAGTCCATTTGCTGTGTCTGCTGCTCGCTGTACCCCTGACCTTCGCTGGCGATACCATTAAGTGCGGCGGATGCCTCATCCAGCGCCTTGGCAGCTTGCAAGGATTGCCCCACCACATGGCGCAACTTCTCGGTGAAGGCGTTGAAGTGCCCCGCCAGTGCCGACAATTCATCATGGCCCCGGGCGTCCAGTTGGCGCGTCAGATCGCCCTCCCCGCTGGCTATATCAGCCATGGCCCGCACCGTTTCATTCAACGGCCCTGTAATGCTTCTACTGATCAGAATGAGCAGGATGCTGAGGATCAAGCTGATCGTCAGGAACACACCGGCCGCTTTCCAAAGCTGTACACGGAATGCAGCTTGCACGTCGTCAAAGTAGGTTCCTGAACCGAGTACCCAACCCCAAGGCTGGAACAGTTCGACGTAAGAGACTTTTTCAACTGGCTCACTGGAACCTGGTTTAAGCCACCGGTAACGCACCAGGCCACCGCCCTGGCTTTTTGCGATCGCCACCATGTCGATGAACGGAGTCCTGCCATCCGGGTCCTTGAAGTCAGAGAGGTCCTGGCCTTCGAGCTTGATGTCCGGATGCATGAGCATCTTCACTTCAAGATTGTTGACCCATAGGTAGTTATCCCCGTCGTACCGCATTGCGCGGACCACGGCGAGGGCTTGTTTCTGCGCATCTTCACGGCTCAGCATGCCGTTCTTTTCCAGGTCATGGAAATGCCTGAGAACGCTCATGGTGGCTTCAACCACCTGCCGGGTCTTCCCTGCCTTTGCGTCGTGCTGCTCTATGTAGATCTGCCGCAACAAGAACAAGCTGATTGCAAGGAGCATGGTCATGGCGAGCAGGAGGACTATCCACAGCCGACGCGTAACAGGCATATTGCGAAAAAATTTCATCTTGGGGAGAGACTCACATGGGTGAAGTAACTTCATGGGCGGTACGTGATGTCAGCCGCAGACACGGCCACGCCATGACTTACCCGCCAGTCACAGTTCGCTGGCCTTAATAACGACAGTTCTTCGAAATCCACCTGTGGCATGGCTTTTCCATACAGCCAACCCTGTGCACTTTGGCAACCATGACTCTGCAGGAATGCTTGCTGAGAGGTCTCTTCGACGCCTTCGGCTACCAGCGACAAGCGCAAATTGTTAGCCATGGAGATGATCGCCTTGACTAGCTCGGCGCTTTCGCGGTTGTGTTCGATGTCGCGAATAAAAGAGCGGTCTATCTTCAGGGTTTCGATGGGAAAGCGATTCAGGTAGCCGAGCGCCGAATAACCGGTACCGAAATCGTCGATGGCAATGGAGAAACCCATGGTGTTCAGTTCTTTAAGGGTTTCGCGCACGACGACGCTATCATCCAGCAGCAAGCCTTCAGTGATTTCCAGTTCCAACCAGGCTGGCTCGCAGCCGGTGTTCTGCGCGATGGCGCGGATTGAGCTAAGCAGGTCATTCATCTGGAACTGTCGCGGCGACAGATTGACGGCTATTTTCAGCGGTGGGCACCGCCCCTCACAATTCAAGGTGACGGCAAAACGACAGGCCGTTTCCAGAACCCATTCGCCAATACCAACAATCAGTCCGGTTTCCTCGGCAATCGGAATGAACTTGTCCGGAGGCACTTGCCCGTGTTGCGGATGGTTCCAGCGTAACAGGGCTTCAGCGCCGATCAGGCGGCCGCTGGCCAAATCTATCTGTGGCTGATAATGCAACGTCAGTTCACCGTTACGCTGCGCATGGCGCAAGCTCGCTGCCAGTGCCTGACGCTCCATGGTCTGTTGGGTCAGGCGCGGCGTATAGAGCTGCACATTGTTTCGCCCGCGGGCTTTGGCGTGATACATGGCCGAATCGGCGTACTGCAGGAGTTCGGCGATGCTGTCAGCGTCTACCGGACTGCGGGCGATACCGAGGCTACCGGATACGAAAACTTCCCGACCCTGGATCCGGTAAATACCCGTAATGGCCTGCAGGATTCGTTTGCCCTGGCTGTCCAAGTCGGCAGTGTCGGTGAGTTTGGTGAGAATCAGCGCGAACTCATCACCGCCCAGGCGTGCCACGGTATCGTTACCGCACACCAGACGCCGCAAGCGGCTGGCGGCTTCGCGCAACAATTCATCCCCAGCGCCGTGCCCCAAGGTATCGTTCACCACCTTGAAGTTATCGAGGTCGAGAACCGACACCACGACTTGGCCGCCACTGCGCTCGGCCTCGACCAACGCTTGTTGCAGGCGCTCTTTAAAAAGTTCGCGATTAGGCAGTTCGGTCAGGCCATCATAAAAGGCCAGCGCGTGCATCCGCTCCCGATAGGCTTTCAGTTCACTGATATCCTGGACCGTACCCAGCGCATGCAGCGGCTTACCGTCGGCGTCGTATTCGATACTCATATCGGAATGCAAATGCAATTGCCGCCCGTCCACCACGATGCAGTACTCCAACGTTAGAGAGGTGCTGCGCTCGAAGGAGGCTTGGCAGAGACGATCAAGGATGCGTCCGCGATCCTTGAGCAGGAGCATGGAGAGGAGTTCACTCTGGGTCGGACACCAATTGCGAGGTTTGCCGGCCATACGACAGAGTTCCGCCGATAGCCGCAAGGCGCCAAGGCGATAATCCAATTGCCAGTGGCCGAGGCGAGCCATGGCTTCGGCCTGCTCAAGACGCTGCTCGGTTGCCTTGAGCGCGGATATGTTGCGGGCGATGGTAAGCACGCTGGTGACCTGCCCGTGCTGGTCGAACTCAGGCACCATTTGGATATGCAAGGCAGTCTGTTCACCGTTGGCGTTGGTCCAGATGGCTTCCTCTGAGTCGGGCTGGCCACCCAGCAGGACATTCAAGATGCACCGGTGATAGCGACTCGTCACGTCGACAGGCAGAGGGGACTTGTAAGTAATGGGGGTGCCGATGACTTCGCTGCGCGCGAGCCCATACACCCGCTCGTAGGCGGGATTGATGTAGATGCGCCGGCCCTCACGGTCATAGCGGACAATGACATCCGGCGAATTCTCCACCAGGGTGCGAAACTCCTGCTCCCTGACCCGCAGTTCCTGCTCGGCGCGCCGTAGCTGGGTGATATCACGGCCCACGGCCAGTACGCTGACGACTTCACCGTCGGCCCCCAGCTCCGGAACGAGGCGTATCTGGCTGGTAATCGGGCCGTTTGCACCTGTCCAGGACAACTCATAGTCGGCGGGTTGGCCACTGTGTACCACCTCCAGCAGAGTCGCCTCATAGGCAAGCATTTCGGGAACGCTGGAAGCGTCGCTGGGTTTTTTGCCGAGCAGGGACACAGGGGAGACTCCGGCTATACGGGCAAAAGCCGGGTTGGCGTAAGTACGCAGAGCCTGGCGATCATAGCGGGCAATAGAATCCGGCGTATTCTCGGCCAGCGTGCGAAAGGCCTGACTGTCAGCGGTGCACTTCAAACACTCAGCGTAGAAGCGAGTCTGCGTTCGCTCGGTGCAAGGCGTCGGGGTGAGCAGGCTCGAAGGAGGTAGATTGTTATTCATACTCGCCACCTGGTTTTGTCGGTGAGAGAGTCGTTGCGGTTGGTCCTTTTGCGCATAGGGCCACCTGATCGGGGCGCCCAGACTCGTTGGTGCATATCGGATAGCACCCGGTTATTCATTGCATGGAAATCCTTGCAGGTATTTCATAGTGCGGCGTCTTTGCCTCAGACAATGAAGTGCTTGACGATGGCATTCAGCTCACCGGCCAGGTCCGCGAATTCGCGAGTGGATGCATGGGTCTGGTTCGCGCCGCCCGATGTTTGCGCAAAAGCCTGCGGTAACAGGATCGGCCGGCGGCTGTAACGGCAGAAGAACGTGCGGATGAAGCTCATGTCGGCGTCCTCTCCTCTGCCATGGGTTGGGTGAGCGAACGCGGCAGGACGAACCCATTCGCCGAGAGTCCTCGCTCGATACCCAACAACGTGAACATGTAATTGTCGACCAAGACCATGCCGAGGATGAAATCGTTGCGGATTTTGCTGTTTTGGATCGCTGTCTGTTCGATTTGCGCTGGGGAAACTCGCAATATGCCGCCGACCGCATCGACCACTACACCGATCATGTGCGTTCGATCAGCGAAGCCCACCTCAAGGACGACTACACAGGTGCTCCAGCTCATCCTTACCGGCCGACCCGCGAGGTGGATGCCAAGGTCGATCACCGGTACCAGCGTGTTGCCCACTCTGATTGCACTGCGCAGCTTCGACGGCATGGCCAGTTTAGTGAAGAGCTGACGCGCCTCGACGACGGTGTGGATGTTCAATGCGCTGATCGCGAACCGTTCGCCGCCGAGCATGAGCGACAGGTTAGGGCTGTCGGGTATCGGCTTGTCAGCAGCCAATTGAGGGTTAATGGCTGTACCTGCCAGTACCTGCTTTTTCTCATCCATCAGCGCGATCAATTCGGCCAACTGATACATCTTGTCGGCGAGCTCGATGAAGTTCTCATGATCGGTGACGCTACGTTTGAGCACCGGCAAACGACTCGAGGCAACAGACTCTTCACGGGATGGGCTATAAGCCGCGCATGCATCGGTGAGCAGCCCGATCGTATGAAGGGCGAACGGGTCCAGATTAACAGGGTAAACCTCAGCAGATGGATCGACAGGCTTGCCTGTCTTGACGTCGACACGCAACAGATGAACCACCAGCCAGACGAGCATGGCAGTGCCAGGCACCATCAGAAACAGCCAGAACCCTAACCCGTGGATATCGATCACTTGGTCCATGACCTCACTCCTGAAAACGCATGAAGTCCGTCGGCGCTCTGTCCAGATCGCCGGCGTATTCGTTTGCGTGATGGCAGGCGAGAGTGTTCTTGTCCGGTCCCCTGGCAACGGCGCGCACCACGCGCTGGAAGCGATTGCAGGTGGAACCTCTTTGCACCGTGCGCAGGGCCAACGTCGACTCGCGAACCTCTTCCACCAGGCGCGCGAGAACCGCCGTGGCCTCCACCACCTCACTGGCCCCAGTGTTTCGGGCGGCGAGATCGGCACCAGCACCCGCAATAAGGAGTTCGTCAATCAGGTTCATCAGTTGATCGAGCCGGGTGGTATCGACGCTAATCAGGTTGTTCTCTGCCTCGCAATCGTCTTCGACTGGCTGCGCTGCCAGCCCCTCTTCAATAGGCGACGGATCCATGATCGACCGGTCAATCACACTCAGGTCGATGGACGGCTGCTCAGTGATCGAATCGTCCAGCTCCGCGGGGGAAGGGATACCGCAGCGCATGAGCAGAATTTCACCCATGCGCAGACTCTCTTGCGGCAATGCCTGAATCATCTTGCGGTATTCATCGGTCTTGCTGTGCGGCGAGAGGATGTGCACCTGACTGTCTTCGCGAAGGGGTTCGAAGACCGCCTCGATAGCGGCCTGGTCGGCATCGCTGTGAAAGCCGATTTCGAAGCCCAGGTAGCAACTTTCGGGGTTCATCCCGGCCCTGGGTGGCAGGCTGTCGCTGAGGGTAACGATGCTGCAGGTATGCCCCAGGGTGGACAAGTAACAAATCAGCGCCAACGGGTCCATGCCGCTGCGCAGCAGGTCAAGGCCCGGACGCCAGGAAATGTGCCAGTGGTGAGTCTGCAATCTGTCAGCGCGGATCTCCCTGTCCAACTCGGCTTCGACGAGCAACGGGCCCCGCTGCGCCGGGGCATAGTCCGAGGCCGGCTCGACATGCAGCAGGATGGGGTCGCCGAAGAAGTCGGCGATATCGCACAACCCGAACACCTCCAGTACCGCATGACTGTGGTGGGTCAGGCGCAATAGCTGGCCGCGGGCAATCATTTCTTTTTTGGCCATCATCAGTAATTGCAGCCCGGCCGTATCCAGCGCCTGAACAGCCCCGAGGTCCAGTTCCAGATCGCCGCCCTGCCCTGACAAGTCATCCAGGCGCCGTTTCCAATCCGCCGCGGTATAGATGCTCAGCTCGCCCTTGATGGCGATGCGCTGATGCGCGTCAGTGTTCATCTGCCTCCAGCCGGTATAGGTGCATGCCAGGTGCTCGTGCCAGGCATCGGCATCGAGCGGTGCCCGAGCGCGGCCAAAAGCAGGAACGCTACGGGCAAGCCTGCTGATGATCGGCTTGGGTGGGCGATCGTTACGCTCAAAACGGGTTCTCCATCCGGCGACCGGAACTGCCTGGTAGATACGAAAAGGGGTAGCCCCTGCGTCAAAAAAAACAGAGGCGAAATGACATCAACCAATGATGCCGGTCATGCGCTACGGCAAACATCGGGTTTTACTGCTTTTTGGGTAGGCATTCAGGCGGGCTTGGTAGGGGCTTGCTTACCCGTGCGCCGAGACGTGCGTTCACGGGGAGTAATGGATGCGAGTCATTGCTTGTGGAAGACTATGCGCGGCACTCTTTCATGGTTCAGTCGTGTCGTGTCGCGCGGGGTTCGTTTGGAGGTCGCAGGCGCTGCCCGGACAGAGTGGGAATATATCGAGCGCCAGGGTTGTTTCAGCGCAACACCAAGAAGGCATTTGCCTGCCCGCCCCCCTCAAGGGCGTGCCACTGTCACGCTATAAGCTGCTCATGCTTTTTTGCCGATCGCGCCCTTCTGCTGCAATGCCAACAGGAACCCGACGGGATCAGATCAGTTGTTGCGTCATCGCATAGCGGACGATATCGGCCGTACTTATGAATCCCATTTTTTCCATCAAGCGCGCCTTATGGGTGCTGACAGTCTTGTGGCTGATGACCAATTCCGTCGCAATCCGCGAGACGCTCATGCCGCGGGCGAGCAGACGCATGACCTGCAGTTCGCGATCGGTGAGCGCATCGTGCTGGGCACATGGCCCCAGGCCCGTCGCCGCCAAGGCCATCTGTTCGGCCAGTGCGGCGTCGATGAAGCGCCCGCCGGCGGCGACTCTGCGAATGGCTGCCAACAACGTCTCGGGATCCCGGTCCTTGGTCAGGTAACCGGTAGCTCCCGCCTTGAGGGCACGCTGTGCAATCTGCACCTCATTGTGCATGCTCAACACCAAAATCGGTAGTTTCGGATAGTGGGCACGTATGCGCGCAACCAGATCGTCGCCACTGATTCCCGGCATGTTCATGTCCAGGAGCAATAGGTCGATGCCTCCGAGGCGTAGCCGCTCAATAAGCTGGACGCCGTTTTCCGCCTCAGCCACGACTTGCAGGTCCCTGGCTAGCACGAACAGTTGCTTCAGACCCTCGCGCATGATGGCGTGGTCGTCTGCGATCATCAATTGGATCATGAGGCCTCTGGGTCTATTTGAAAGGGGATGTTCACCTGCACACTCGTCCCCTGGCCGGGGGCGCTGTGCACGGTCACCGTTCCGCCGAGCATATGCCCGCGTTCGCGCATCCCAAGCATTCCAAGGGTGCGCTTGGAGAGTCGCTTCGGATCAAAGCCCCTGCCGTTGTCCCGCACTTCGATCAGCACGTGTTCGGAGCAACAGTTGAGGTGGATATCCACCCGACTCGCCTGGGCATGACGAGCGACATTGGTGAGGGATTCTTGAATGACCCGGAAAATCGCGGTGGCGCGCTCGTCGTCGAGCTCCAATCGAGCCGCTGGCGCCCTAAGATGACAGGGGACGCCGGTGTTGTGGGAAAATTCGGAAATCAACCACTCAAGCGCCGAAGTCAATCCCATATCGAGTGCCGAGGGACGCAGGCTGGTTGCCACGTTGCGAACCACCTGAATGGTTTCATCGATCCGCCCCATCAGTGCCTGCACACGCTCCACCAGCAACGGTTGGTCTGTGCCAAATTGCAGGCGCAAAAGCGAAATGCCCATGCGCAACGCAGTCAATTGCTGCCCAAGTTCGTCGTGAATCTCCCGGGCAATGCGCTTGCGCTCCTCTTCTCGCGCGGTTTCACGGTGGCTGGCCAGTTGGCGAAGTTGCGCGTGGGATTCCTTTAGTCGCTGCTGCGCTGCACGCATGGCGCTGACGTTACGCCCAACGGCAAGAATACTGACAAGTACCCCATGCTGGTCACGCTCTGGCACCAGGCGAATCTGGTAGTAGGCAATTTTTGCGCCCTGTTTGGACGGAACCTCCAGGGACAGTTCTTCTTCGGTCGCTTTGCGGGTACGAATGATGTGTTCGAGCCGGTGTTGAAAAAATCGCGCCACACTCAAATCATTTGTCACTTCGCAGATTTTTTTGCCCAACAAGAAGTCCAGCGTACAGCCGAGCATATTTTGCGCTGCCGGGTTGGCATACAAGAAGCGGCACTGCAGATCGTAACGGCCAATGATATCGGGGGTGTTTTCCACCAGAGCGCGGAATTCCTGCTCACGGGCATGCAGGACGCGCTCCGCGTGTTTGCGCTGTGTGATGTCCCGGGCGATACCGACGATTCTCTGCACACGCCCGTAAGTGTCACGCAGAGGAATCAGCGTGGTGTGACAGACCAAGTGCCCGCCAGGTAGATCGAACTCCTCTTCCTCATCGAGTGGAACACCGTTCTCCACACAGCGCCGATAGTTGGCGATGGCAGTCGCCGCAACAGAAAGCGGCAGCACCTGCTCGACGATCTCACCGATCAGTTCGGCACGCTCCCTGCCGACACAGTGCTCAAAGGCAGGGTTGACCTCAAGGTAGCGAAAGCGTCCATCCATCACCTCCAGTAGGAACAGGGGGTCCAGGGAATTGTCGAAAATGTCCCGGTAACGTTGTTCGCTTTCCAACAATAATGTCTCGGCGCGCCTGCGCTCGATAGCGATGGCTGCCAGGTGGCTGGCCTGATAAGCCAGCTTGAGGTTGTCCTGCGACGGCAGTCCCGGTTGGCGTAAAAAGATGCAGAAAGTGCCCAGAACTTTGCCAACGGAGTCCTTGATCGGCTCCGACCAGCAGGCTCGCACACCGATCTTGCTGGCCAGTTCGCGGAAATCACCGCAATAGGGATGCGTCGCCAGATCCTCGGCAATGACCCGGGCACCACGCCAGGCGGCAGTACCGCAAGTTCCGCTGCCTTCTGCAATTTCGACGCACGCCATCATCTGCGAATGCTCCGGTAACACCCGAGGCGCCGAGGCGAGACGCAGGTAGCGACCATCGTCATCCGCCAGCATGATGCAGGCCAACAAGTCCGGTTGGTCCAGCTCAACATAATGGCTCACCAACGCTAATATTTCCGGCAGCGGGGCACACCGTGCCAGCCGCTCGAAGATGCGCAGCCTGACTTCTTCCAGGCGTTTGTGACGTTTCAAAGCAGTGATGTTGTGTCCCTTGGCCAGAACGCTGACCACCGAGCCATCCAAGGCGCGCTCGGCGATTAACTGAACGGCGTGTGAAACAATCTTTCCGGTGTCCGGACAGGCCCATTCCAGGACGGTTTCCAACGGATTCCCCGTGGCCATCACCTGCCGCAACTTCTCCAGGTAGGAGCCAACCTGTGTGTCCGCATTCCAACTGTCTTCGAGCGACTGTTCCAGCGCCTGAGCGGCAGAGAGGCCGGTCTCGCGCTCGAACGCCGGGTTGACGTAGATTCGCCGACAATTCAGGTCGTAGCGGATAATCAGATTCAGCGAGTTTTCCGCCAACGCGCGAAATTGCTGCTCGCTAGTCAGCAGCCGGATTTCCATCCGTTTGCGCTCGCTGACATCGCGGCTGATTCCGACGATACGATAGATATGGCCCTGTTCATCACGAACGGGAATGAACGTTGAAAGCGTCGCGATGTTCCCCGCGGGCAACTCAAGTTCATCTTCACACTCGATAGTTTCCCCGCTCGCCAGGCAACGCTCGAGTGGTGCGAGTATTTTGCGCGCGGTTTGCGCCACGCTCGACTCACCGACGTATCCGCCAAGCAGCTGTTCACGATAGAACCCCGACGCACGTTCGAACGCATTGTTGATCTCGAGATACCGAAAGCGCCGATTGTCGGTCACCTCCAACAGATAGAGGCAATCCGATGAGTTATCGAAAATTTCCTGGTAGCGCCTTTCGGTGTCCCTCTGCGCCGCTTGCAGCCGCTTGCGCTCGGTAATGTCTCGGGCCAGCGCAAGGTTGTAGTGCTGGCCGTCGAGTTCAATAAAAGAAATGCTGATCTCGACTGGAAAGACGTCGCCGGCCTTGGTTCGGTTGCGACTCTCGATAAAGTAGGGGGGAGACTCTGAAGCCCCTGAAGTGCAAAAGTAACGATCCATTACCTGCTCGTTGCTCCAGGCAATGTCTATGTCGCCGACGCTCATGCCCAGCAGCTCTTCCCGGCTGTACCCCAGGCTTCGACAGGCTTCGTCGTTGACGTAGCGGAAGCGGGCCTGACAATCGACCAGAAACGCGGCTTCATGCACATGGCTGAGGGCAAAGTCCAGCAGCGAGACACGTCCCTCTGCTTCGAAAAGGCGGCTGAGGTCTTCGATCTGGAGGATGAAATACAAGGGGGTGCCGTCCTGGGCGCGTATCACGCTGGTCGTCAATCGCACTCGAAGATAATGGCCGCCTCGGTGCCGGTAGCGTTTCTCCAGACGCATATGGGGTATTTCCCCCATGAGCAGGCGCTGACAATAAACCTGTTCTGCGGACAGATCGTCCGGGTGAGTCAGGGACTGGCTGCTCGTTTGCAATAACTGGTCTTCAGTGCACCCGAGCATCTGGCAAAGAAACGGATTGACGCGTAGCCAGTGACCATCGAGGGCCAGCAGCGCCATGCCGATAGCTGCTGATTCAAAAGCCAGGCGCAACCGCTCTTCACTCTCTTGCAGTGCCTGTTCGACGCCTTTACGTTCGCTGATGTCATGCAGGAAACCGAACCAGATGATCGAACCGTCCGCTTCCAGCGTTGGCCTGGAACGGCCCTCGAGCCAGATCTCGCCCTTTTGTGGATGACGGACCCGATATTCGCATTGCCAGGGGCTTAGGGAACGTGCCGACTCGGCGATTGTTTCTTGAACCCGGGCAACATCGTCCGGGTGAATACGTTCGAACAGAATACTGACGTCGCGCTTGAGCTCCTGAACCGTCACACCGTAGTAATTTTCGTAGCCAGGCGAGATCCAAGGCATGGAGAGCGTGCCGTCGCGGCCCAGGCGAAAGGTGCCGATGATGCCCGGAGCGGTTTCGGTGATCCGGTGCAGCCAGTGGTCCTGCTCGAGAAATTCATCCAGGCTCTGAGGGGCTTCGATCGGGGTGATCTCGACCAGTAGAAATGCGCCCACGTCCGCCAGCTTGCTGCGGCCATGCAACAGACTGCCATTCTTGTGTCGATAGGACAGTTCAGTGGCGTGGCCAACGAGCCCCCATGGCAAGTCTTGCCCCTGCACGTCCTGCGAGACCAGGTGATCGGCCTGATGAAGCAGCTCGTCAAACGGTGCCCCTGACAGGTCCGCCAGAATGTAGCCAAACAGCTCGGAAAATGCGCCATTGACCTTCACTATCCGACCCTGATCGTCTAGTAAAACCAGGGCACAGGACACCAGATCAAAGGTTGCTGCGAACAGTTGGGATTGCGCCATCCGTGCGTTTAACGCGTCCGTTTCCATAGAGAGCATCATCTGTACTCACTAAACAGTCGCTTATGGGGAGGGGCTTGTCGGTGGCTCCTCGCAGGGTAAAGGTTATTCCTTGGGAGCTCTTGATACGCCATGGAAAACTGACTTCAAGAAAACCTGGGATAACCTTTCATAAATATCGGCGCGATACTCAATTTCTGAAAGGTTTTTCTGTGTTTTCGACGAAAACCACCCGCGCGTGCACAGGATCACGCCAACGCTGCAAGGGGGCCACCCTGTCTCGCTAATCACCGCACTCAGCCGGGTGCAAGTCGCGGTGATGCAGTTTCCGTCGAAGCCCGTGGGACGATCCACGCGTCCTGTGTGTCAGCGGTTGGCGAAGTACATGGTCACTTCGAAGCCGATGCGCAAATCGGTATAGGTCGGTTTAGTCCACATGATTCGTTCCTCTTGTGATTTTAGTGGGTGTCGCTCTTGAACAGTCTATGCCTCGCTACGCTGGCGGATGGTTCATGTCAATTGCTCAATCGTCACCCGGCCAGGGTCTGCGCTGACAACTCAGTAAAAGTAGGCCAGTCGAAACTGCAGCGAGTTATCGATTTTTACCCCTTCACGCACCGATACATCGCGCATCACCTGCCCCATCAGTTGCAACTGCTTGTTGACCATGGTCGCCACCGTGAAGCCCGCCGTGCCGTTGTCATGACTGGTGGCCAGAGTGACGCCGTCAAGGGTCTCTTTCGCGCCCCAGTTATGCCGATAGGTAATCGCGGCGTAAGTCTCGCTTGTGAAGTTGTATCGCAAATGGTTGTGCAACTGGAGCAACGGATCTTTTTTCGAATGGGTGGCGCGCTGATCGCTGTAGAACTCGCTTTCGGCAATCACATCCCAACTGATCTTGTCCGTCAGCCCCTTGATGTAGCCCACCTGGAAATCCACCGCCCAACGATTGTTGCTCAAGCCAAAGCCTTCGTTCTTGTCACTGCCGGTCGGCGCGGTGACGAACACTGACCAGCCCAAGTGTTCGTTGCGCTCAAGATCGCCGATGGTCCATAACGTACCGCCGAAGGTGATATCCCCCAGCCCGGAGGTTTTGCTGTCGCTGAGCCCTACTTCCTGATAGCCGAAAGGGATCACGACTTGCGGGTCCCAGGTGTAACCAGTACCGAAGAAGTCTGTGAAGTGGACCAGCCTCAACACCCCCACATTTAATTTCAAGTCGAGGTCATCGACCACTTTGTGACCGCCAGAATAGTACTCGTCGCCACGAGGATTCAGTTGGTATATCGCCAGCACATCGGTGCCCTTGGGCAAGGCGGTATAGTCGCCGGGATCTGGCTTTACTTCGGCCAGCGCCGCTGACGAAAGCGCTGCAAGAATGCATACGGAAACCACATTGCGTAAGCCTGATGCTGAAGCACCGGTGATTGGAGTCGAATGTTTGACCATGGCTCAGACCTCATTATTTTTATTGTCGGCAGCAGTTGTCCGGGGCGGCTCGCGTGCGAGCCTCCGATGGAACGTCGGGAAATGTTGATTCAGGGCTTGGCGGAGTCTTTAAGCTCGGCCTGCAAATCATGGGTGCGCTTGATCAGGTACTGACGGATCAGTTCCATATCATCGGCCTTGAGGATGTCGGCGAAACTCGGCATCCCACCGCTCATTCGAGCACCGCTGAGAAACGCCGGGAAAGCCGCATGCTTATCCATGGTCAAGTAGCGCAAGTCCGGCACCTCTCCGCCGCCGATTGCATTCAGTCCGTGACAGCCCGCACACAATCCGTTGAACATGGAACGTGCCTGGACCAGTTGTTCGGGGCTGGCCTTGAGCTCCAACTCGGTCTGCGGCAGCACAGGCGGGGTCCTGGCCTGTGGCAACTCACCCGTCGCCCCAAGTTTGAAAGCAATGACCCTTGACTCGGCGAGTACCTTGCCTTTGTTGGTCAAAGGGCCGGTCAATCGTGGAATGATGCCGCCCCAGCCTACCGAGAACGCCACGTATTGCTCGCCTTTGACGGTATAAGTAACCGGCCCGGCCATCACCCCGGAGTTGGCCCGATGCTCCCAAAGTTTCTCGCCTTTGTCGGCGCTGTAGGCCACCACCCGCCCATCAGCGGTACCCTGGAATACCAGATTTCCGGCCGTGCTCAGCGTGCCTCCATTCCCCGCGCTGATATACGCCTGTTTCCATACCGCTTTTTGCTTGACCGGATCCCAAGCGATCAACTCACCGGACCATGCATCGCGGATCGACTTGAGCTGCTTCGGATCTTCAGGCAGGTCGGGAACATCCAAGCCAAAATTGACCACCGACTTGTTTGGGAAGAACTGCGGTTTATCAGCGGCTTTGAGTTCAGCCAGGGTCAGTTGCGCCGGGATATAGACGTACCCGGTTTTCGGGTTGAACGACATCGGGTGCCAGTTATGTCCGCCCAAAAAACTCGGCTGCACGACCTTGGGTCCGCTCGAATAGTCGGCCTTGCCGGTGTAAATCGGCCGACCGGTCTGCAGATCGATGCCACTGGCCCAATTGACCGGAACGAAATTCTTGGCGGATAAAAGCTTGCCACTGGTGCGGTCCAGTACATAAAAGAAACCGTTCTTCGGCGCTTGCATCAGGACCTTGCGCAGCTTCCCGTCGATTTTCAGGTCGGCCAGAATCATATGCTGGGTGGCGGTGAAGTCCCATTGATCCTTGGGCGTGACCTGGTAATGCCAGACATACTCGCCGCTGTCTGGGCGTAGCGCGACGATGGAGGAGACAAAGAGATTGTCACCCTCACCCTCGGTGCGAAACTTGTAGTTCCAGGGTGAGCCGTTGCCGGTGCCGATGTACAGCAAGTCCAGCTCCGGGTCATAAGCCATGGAGTCCCAAACGGTACCGCCACCGCCCCACTTGACCCAGCCGTCGCCTTTCCAGCTCTTGAGCGCCAGCGCCATGGCAGGATTCTCGGGAGGCAGCTTCGGGTCGCCCGGCACCGTAAAGAAACGCCAGTCCTGCTTGCCGGTCTCGGCATCGTAGGCGGTCACATAGCCACGTACGCCAAACTCAGCGCCCCCGTTGCCTATAAGCACCTTGCCTTTGACAATGCGTGGCGCGCCAGTAATTGAATAACTCTTGCTGCGGTCGATGATGGTGTCGACACTCCAGACCGGCTGACCGGTTGCCGCATCCAATGCAATCAGGCGACCGTCAAAGCTGCCGACATAGACTTTTCCATTCCAGACAGCAACACCTCGGTTGACCGGCCCGCAACACCCCTGGCTGAGATTTTCAGGAGGAACTTTCGGGTCGTACTTCCACAAACGTTCGCCGGTTGCGGCGTCGATCGCATAGACAATGCTGAACGCCCCCGTGGTGTACATCACCCCATCAACGACGATGGGGGTGGCCTCGGTGCCCAGATCGATATCCAGCTTCTGCGTCCAGGCCATGCCCAATTGCTTCACGTTACCGTCATTGATTGTGTTCAGCGGGCTGAAGCGCTGCTCGTCATAGGTGCGTCCATGCGCCATCCAGTTGCCGGGCTCATTGTTTGCCTGAACGATACGCACACCATCGACACGCGCCGCCGAAGACTGTGTATCAGCAAATCCCGACAAACTGGACACCAGCAAGGGCAGCCCCAAGAGCAGTGGCAAGGGCAACGTTCTCATGATCAGGATGCTCCAATCTCATACTTATTGTTGTTCTAGTGCTTCACTACACGCGCTATCAAGCGCGCTCAGGAAACCGTTGCCAGCGCTCAGAACTCGAACTGACTGACGTTCATTAGAATTGAGATGAGCCAGGAACGCTTGACTGAGCGTGACAGGGCTGCTTTGCATTCCTTGCCAACCTGATCTGCTGGCGTCTATTGACGGAGCAATGAGACATTCATTCGATAATCTCGTGGGGATAGCTGAAAACGACGCTTGAAGGCGCGGCTGAAATGAGCAGCGTCGAAAAATCCCCACTTGAAAGCGATTTGCGTGATGGATTCCTGGGTGAGCTCATAGGCACAAAGATCGTGTGCAACCCGTTCCAACCGTCGACACTGAATGTAACGACTTATCGTCTCACCCTGTTCTTCGAACAGCCTGTACAGCTGTCTGACGGAGAGGCGTAGTTGACTCGCCAGGTTGGCAGGGGTGAGCGAGTTGTCCTGCAATTGCTCATCGATCAGTTTGATCGCCAGGCCATACAACTCACTCGGTTCAAGCTTTTCTTCCATGACCGGTAGTTGAGCCTGATCACTCAATGCGGGCCTCAGCAGCGCCAGCAACGCTGACTGTATGGCGTTTCCATCTTCCTGTGGATGTCTGACACCGTTGCAGAGTTGCGGATCACTGACGGAGTGAATCAAGGTGCGCATAAGCCGTGTGGAAACGCAATTGCGAGACAGCTTTCCAAACAGCGGCTGCCCCTTCAGCTGTTGTTCGACGATGTCGCGCAGCAAATGAGTCGACACATTTTCGATCAATCCACCCGGCTCGATTTCAAATGCACTGGCCGAATCAACCAGTGCCAGATCCCCCGTGGTCAACTCAATCGTTTGTCCCATCTGCTGGATGCGTTGCCGACCGCTTCGCTGAAAAATCAGAAAGCAATACTGATCGTCGCCGTGATCGGCGTTGGGGCACCGACGGGCAATGTACCCGGCGTTGGTCCTGACATGGGCGATGCCCAACCCGCCAAAGTCCCGCCGATGGATCTCCCCGATGAACAAACCATGACGCTGCGAGGGCGTCGTTGAGAGATTTCCACAGGCGGATTGAAGAGAAGCGCTCCAGTATTCGAACGTCGCTGAATTATCGCGGGAAAAGGAAGGAATCATGGTTGCACCTCAAGGAGGCCGGCATCTGCGTTGTTATTTTAGTTAACATATTATCCATTTATCCAAAGCGCAAGCCCGCGGGCGGATTGAAAGGGGCTTGCAGATCCTTTTCACAACAAATCCGAGTGCTCTCATTGAATATCCGCCAGCACCGCCTGATTGCGCCCTCGCTCCTTGCCCACACCGAGCAGCCGCGTCGCCTGGAGCAACCGAAACAGCGGCGCGGCTACCTGGTTTTCCGGGATGGTAGATCAGCGTGCCCTCCCCGTTCGGCGATGAACAGCGTGCTGTACGCGCCGTGCGCTTCATCAGTTCATCCAGCAGAACGTCGACACAGGCCAGGATGCGGTGCTTGCCGGAGGCAGCCACATCGGGCGTGGCGATGGTCGTCATCCAGGTATTGCTGGAGTAATCCCAATACATGCGGGTATGGGATACGACCCAGGGGGTTTCTCGCGCCATCTATCGATTTCCTCTGCCGCCATCTCCCGATGGCGGTGTTTGACCTGATCAGCGCATTTGCGCATAGGGCGAAAGTGGCTCGACCGGCAAAGGCAGGTTGCCTTGCCAAGGGTCAAAGGTGTATCGCAGGTACAGCAGGGCGCGACTCGGCGCATAGTCTTCGCTGTGTTGCCAGGCCAGTCCGCCGCCCAATACGAGGTGATCCGAAAGACGGCGCTCGACCAGGCCTTGCAGGCGCACGTTGGCACCGCTGGTGGAGCCTGCGGCCTTGACCTGGTTCACATTCTCGGCGGTAAAACCTGCTTGCTGCACGCTGCTCAGCCAGTTCGCTCCGGCCCCCTCCAGGGGATAGAGCTCACTGGCCTGGGTGGTCGCATAAGCCCAGCCAAGCGAACCTTCCAGCCGCACCGACCAGTCGGCGTTGCGCCAGGCATAATCGAGCGGAACACCCAGCGAGTAATATTGCTGGGGGCTGTAGTAGCCACCCTGCCCAAGGGTGAACTCGCTCAGGTCCTTGTCATAGCCCCAATACATCAGTGTCAGGCCGGTCTGCAGACGCTCGTCGGCCCGTTCAATCAGGTTGTAGTAGTAGCCGCCCATCGCCGAACGACGGCTGTTATTGGCGACGTTCTCGCCCCGCAACAAATGCGCGCCAAGACTGGCCCAGACACCGTCCACCGTGCTGGTCGCATGGCTCAGGTCAAGGCGCAGGCCATTGGCGGTGACGCCGCCCCAGCGAACGCCGCTGACGGGATCGACGGCTCCGGCGTGGGACAACAGCGAATCGCTCACCGGTCGGCGCGAGGCCGTGAGTTTCCAGTTCAGGCTGTTCCAGTCACTGGCAAAGCTGACCCCGCCCAACCAGTTCGCGACGGGGAAGCCTTCGGCGGAATGGCCGATATCCACGGCCCAACGCTCATCCCGCCAACCGATTGCCAGTGTGCTGCCACGCGCACGTTGCGTCTCGCCCGGGCAGCCGCCGGGAGACAGCACACCGGTTGCACGATTACGCAAGCGGATCGCGCAAGTACCAAATCTTTCGCGATGCAGGCCGTCGGCATCGGTGTCGAAGGCTCCAGCATCCAGATCGATGTTTTCGGCCTGGACAAAGCCTCGGCCTTGGGCCACCGGCGCGTCGATGCGCAGGATCGAGGTCTGGGCCAGCAAGTCGGAGACACCCGGCGTGGTGTTGTCGGAACGCCAGGCGATGTCATGGTAGAGATGGACCGTCGGATTCTGTTGCTGGTACACGCCCTCGACTTCCTGACGCAAACTGCGTGACAGCCAGTCGTCGCTGTCTTTCTCGCGGCTGGCCAGGGTCAGGGCGCGATCGTCCCGGGGGCTGGCCTGGGCTGGGCTCAGCAGGCCGGCAGCCGCCATGCCACGGGCGTATTGATCGAATGCCACTTGAGGTTGTTGCCTGGCCATCAGCCGGGCGCCGTCGCGGTAGATCAGCGGATCGCTTTGCGGGGTGTTCAGCAATTGCGCGAACAGGGCATCGGCCTTTTCCGGATGGCCAACGGCGGTCCAGGCATTGGCCTGGCGTCGCAGGTGGTCAGGGCTCGCGGCCGGAGCTGAAGCCATTTGCTCCAACCGCTGCTGCGCCGGTTGCATTTGACCGTCGGCGATCAGGGTTTCGATCAAGCCCAACTGCGCCTCGGCATTCTGTGCATCACGCAGCAACGCTTGGCGGTAATAGGTTTGAGCCTGGACCCGGTCACCGCGCTGCAATGCCCAACCGGCGACTGTCGCCAAGTCCTCGCTGTTGGGCTGCTGCAACAACAGGGTCACCGCCTGGACTTCATGACCGGCGTCGCGCAGGGCTTTGGCTCGCGCCAGCAGCAGGCGGCGCTGCAATTGACTGGCCAAATCCTGCATGGGCTGACTCCAGGTCGATCGTGAGATCTGCGTCAGTGCGTCCAGCGCCTCGCTGTCCCGGCCGGTGGCATTCAAATACAGCGCCTGGGCATAACGCGCCTCGGGATTGTGTGATTGACGCTGCATCAGTTGGCGGAAGGTGTCCTCGGCCGCGCCGGTCTGTCTCAGCGCCTGCTGGGCCTTGGCCAAATGAAAGGCCAACCAGGGGTCGTCCCCATCGAGCATTCGGGCCTTGAGCAGCAGACTGTTGACCTGCGCCCAATCGGACCGTCGCGTGGCAACATCGGCCTGGGCCTTCAAACGCGCGAGCGCGAGGCTCTGGCGCAACGCCTGGAATTCGCGCGACTGCGCAGGCGAGAGCCTATCGAGAAAGGTCTCAAGCTGCTGTGGTGAATGGGCCTGGTACAGACGGACCAGTGCCCATGACGCCCTGGCATCGCTCGGCCGCATTTTGCGGGCCTGCTGGTACGCCTTCTCGGCCTTGACCAGCTCTTTGCGCCGCAGGGCCTGATCACCCTGGCGCAACAGTATTGAATAATGATCGATGGCTTTCGGGCCTTGCTGCCGACGTTTGGCCGCGGCCTGCCAGGCTGGATCGGCCAAGCGTTGTTGTTGAAGCTGCACCTGCTCGAAGGCTTTTCCCTTGAGAGGCGAATCGGGATAGTGAGCGATAAAGTCCTGCCAGCCGCGCACGCTGTTCGGGCTGATGGGCAGACGGTTCAGGTAGTTGAGTTCCTGCTGGGCGGCATCCCTGCTCGCCAGTGGATCACTCGCCAACCGATGCAGAATCGCCAAGCCCTCGGCGTCTTTTTTCTGCGCGAACAACAGGTTCGCGAGCACCAATCGCAGGCCTGTATTGCCCGGATACTGACCATCCAGTGCCCGCAGTTGTTCGATGGCCGTTGTCCGCTGCCCGGGCATGCCGCTGCGTGCCTGCCAGTACTCCACGGCGCTGGCAAGATCCGGCGGGGCATCACCGAATAATTGTCGGTACACCCCGACCGCCTCCTGTGCTTTTCCCGTCGCCGCCAGTTCCCGCGCCTGATGCAAGTCCTTTTGCCCCTTCACGCTTTGCAGCGTGAACAGGCTACGGGCCTGGAGCAGCTCCTGGGAATCCGGCGCCTGGCGCTGCAAGGTCTCCAGCAAGCGCGCGGCCAGCGGCTGATCCTGTTGCAGCAGCGCCTGGCGGATCCCGGCGACCAGCACTCGTGGCTGGTCGGGGGCAATCAGGTTCAGGCGCGCCAACGCGTCACGGACCAGGTCTTCGCGATAAAGCGCTTCGCCGGTGCGCATCTGCTCCAGAAACCGTTGTTGCTGATCAATTGGCGTGGCGGCCTGGCTTAGCGCGGGCTCACACAGACATCCCAGCAGCAACGCCCATCCCACTATTTTTTGCATGCGCCCGCCCAATTCGGTAGCAGACGTCCGTTCTTGTCAAATCGATATCGCCGCTCATCCCAGCCTTGGCCGAATAACAGCAAGGAGCGGTTGTAATAAGCATCGGGGGCGGGTGGTTCCTGGCGCAGCCGTTCACGTTGGCCCTTCAATGCCTCAGCGCTGGCGGGCGCACTGGCCAACAGGGGTAGCAGAGCCGCGGAAAAGCCCACGGGGCCCTTGCCGGTGTCGGCACCGGTGCGGGTGTCGAGCATTTCCGGCACCGCCCCCTGACGCGTGACCTGCGCCAACATGGGTTGGAAATGCTCGAGCAACTCACGCCGTCCGGACGCATCCTCGGCCAGCATTCCGAGCCATAGATAGACTCTGATCGCGTCGTAGCTGCCCTTGGTGCCCGTCACGCTATCGGCCGCCCAGCCCTGCCCGGTTCGCCACAGTAACCAGTCGGGGGCCAGGCCCAAGGGCGAGCCCTCCATCAGCATGCGCTGCGAGTTGGCGGCGAGTTCGCCCCAGATCGGCGCCACCTGGGCAAACCGCGCCAGCAGTTGCGGGGGAAGATAGCTGGGATTCAGCCGCCAACTGTCGGCGCTGTCAAAACCCTGCCCTCCCGGGAGCAGCATCAGGCCCAGCCCTGGCACATTGCGCATGCTCTGCGCCGCACTCAGCCAGAGCATATTGAGCCCGAGCTTTTCATAGGCGGGTTGGCGCCAAAGTCGCCCCGCCTCCAACAGGCTGTAGGCGATCCACAAATCGGAGTCACTGGCATTGTTGGCGTCGAGGACCTTCCAATGGCCTTCCTGGTCGCGGCCCCATTGCCAGGCCGGCAACCGGCGAGACAGGTCGCCGCCGGCCAGATTGTCCTGGGTCCAGCTCAACAACCGGGCGAAGCTCGCCCGGTCATTGGCCAACAGCGCGAAGAACAGGCCATAGCTCTGCCCTTCCGACGTGGTGATCCGTTGTTCGGTGGAGAGGTCGACGACCCGGCCGTCAGGGCTCACCAACACCTGCTTGTAGGTTTCCCAGGCCGGCCAGCCGCACTGCGCCGCACTCGCCGGGCCAACGACACACAGGCTCAACAGCAGCACCAGAAAACCTCTCACGGGCATCACTCCTGACCCATCAGCCGCCGCCGGGAAACCCAGCCGAGCGAGCGCCACAATACGAATGCAATGAGCAGCACGATCAGTACCACCGTCAGCGCCAGCAACACCGGGTGCTCGGAGAGTTGGAACCAGAGCAGCAACCACCAGGGCAGATGTCCGACGAAGTACTGCTCGCCAACCTGGCTGCTCTCTACGCCGCTGCTACGCAGCAGCGCTACGGAACCCGCCACGACGTCCATCTTCCCGCCGTCAGCGAGCGTGTCGCGCAGCAGTTGGTAATCGGCGTCAGTGTTGGCCTGCAGCGCGACAATGCTGCGTTGCTCATGGAACGGAGACTTGAGCCCGACGAAGGCGGCAATCGGCGCCTGGGCCGAGACCTCGACCCGATGGGCCGGCTGGCGCCTGACGTCGTTGAGCTGACCGACACGCGCCGACGAACCGTTTAGCGACTGGCTGGACGGTTCCAGCAACCAATCATGGAGGTTATCCAGTACCAGATTCATATCCGGGTTGCTGCCGATATCAGCTCCCAGCCCTCCCAACACCAACAGGTCGGCATCCGTCCGGGCCGCCATGCCCCAGTCGGTGGACAGTTGCAGACCCAACGCCGGCGCACCCGAGCGTGCGCTGATCGCGGCCACGGTTTCCAGCAATGTGCTGATCTGCACCGCACTTCCTTGGGCCGGCACCATGACCAGCGTTTGCGACAGATCGGCCATGCGCGTGAATGGGAACCCGCTGCGGGCAAACGCCTTCAGATCCGGCATGGCGATGAAATGGTGATAGCCGGACAAATCGATCGTCGAGGCTTCGTCAATCACCGCCTGATTGCTTGCCGGCAAAATCGTCTGGCAATGATCACGTTGAGCGCTGCCAAGGGTGCTGGCAAAGTTGAAGTCGAAGCGCAGGGTGTTGCGTTCGCCGACTTTCAGCGCGGGCACCCACACCTTCTCGTCGGGATTGGCAGGGTCAGTGGACAGCACCGCCAGGCGCAGCCTTTGCAGCTTCGAGCTATCACTGCTCGGCAAGGGCAAGCTGCTGATGAACTGATCATTGAGATTGATGTTCAGCCGCGACTCATCGGTGACCACGCTGGGCGTATAGCGATAGTTGATCTGCAACGGGACCCCTTGGCTGCGCCAGACAAACAGATCCGGCGGCAGGTTGAGATCGACGCTGATCGGCGCCGGGCGCAAGCCGCTTGCCTGCAACTGCCCGGGGTAGCTGATCAACTCGGCGAATCGGACCGCACGATCAGTGCGAATCCAGTTAGGCGCGTCGTAGGGTTGCCGGGGCTTGAGTTGCTGCAGCTTGTCCACCGTCACCCGCGAACCGCGCAACAGATCCCCGCCCAGCGCCAGTGCGCGGGCAGCGACAAGCAGATCCTCGTCATCACGACCGAGCACCAGCAGCACCTTGCTGTGAGGCGCCTGCGGGTTGTCGATCATTTGCAGCACCGGTGCCGCGACCTTTGGAAACTGCTCCAGGTCGGCCAGGAACGGCGGGCGACGGTCATTGGTGGCGAATACAATCGCAGGCGTGGCGCCGGTCCCGGCCTCGGGCAGACGGTCGAATAACACCGGAAAACGCATGCCCCGCCAACCGGCCTTGCTGCCGAAATAAGACGCCAGGACGCCCGCCGCGCGTTGCTCGCCCAATGTGGGCGAGGCTGCGAAAACCATGTTCAGACTCGGCTTGTCCTGGCCCCGTGCATCGAAGAACGGCAAAGGGAAATAAGCCAGGTCGTTCTTCAGCGACAATGCCTGCTCGTGCAGTTCGATCTCGCTGCGACGGCCGATATTGACCCATAGCGCATTATTGGCCGGATCTTCACAAACGTCGGTGTAGTGGCCGACGAACTCCAGGCGTACCCGGTTGAAGTCTGTGATCAACAGCGGATCCAGCACCACGTCGCGGAATGTCTTGCGCCCCAGTTGTTCTTTCTCGATGGGTAGCACACTGACGAGCACATCATTGAGATACACCCGCAGATGTGACAACACCGGCAGCAACGCGGGCGACGGTGTGAACTCCAGCCGCAAGCGGGCATCGCTGGCGATGCGGTCGCGACGCAACGAAAATTCGATCTGCTCGCTGTCATGAATCCCCAGCAACAGGTTGTCGGCGGCGTGACCCAACTGACCGAAATTGTAGGTATTGCTCCAGCTCGGGACCGAATCGAGCGGCGGCGTTGCGAGGCCTTGGGCCTGTGCGCCGCCAAGGGTCAGGAGCGCCAGGCCGGCAACCAGGGATTTACTGAAATAGCGACTCATGTTGGGTTCACTGACCGAGAAGAAGATGAAAAAAACGAGGACGGCATCCGCGGCAGGTAACTCAACAACCAGCCCAGCAGGCGCAGTGGCGGTCCGGCCACGCGGCGGACCCACACAGGCAGGTATTGGTAGAGTTGGAAGTAGCCCTTGGCACCGAGTTTGAAAATATCGATCAGGCTGTGCAGGGGCCTGTCCGGGACATAGTTTTCACCCCAATTCAACCAGGCATCGGCACGGGCGAACGTGCACTGCACAAAGTCGATTTTTTGCCGGGTGGACAATTGGCCAAAATCGATGCCAACGAATTGCTCGTGGCTGCGGCTGACCAGACCGGGAAACAGGAACTCTCGCGAGTCACGCTGCATCAGCAACGAAATACGCCCGCCAACCGGCAGCGACAACGGCACATCGATCTGTACGCCGACACCGCCATCGGAATAATCAAGCAGCGTGCCCGGGTACGAATGGCCGCTGTCCAGGCGCACCGCCACCGGTAACCGGGTCTGCACCCGATGCGTCTGCCGTACCTGGCGAACTTCGGCCGCGACCGCGACCGCCGCACCGAGGATCAACAGGTTGTAGATCACCCACAGCGAGCTCACCAGCACCGTGCCGACCTCATTGTCCGGCCCCGTGACCAACCGCCAACAGGCGAAACCCAGCCCGGCGATGTTCAGGCCCGCCAGGACCAGATAAGGCCGGGCGATTTTCCAGTCGAACCGGTCGTACGCCATCAGGCCACCCTTGGAGGTGACGTTGAAGGTGCCTTTGTTCGGGCTGAACAGTGCCACCGTGGTGGGTCGGGCGATGTACCAGGCCAGGACGGTCTCATAGACCTCGCCCCAGAACGTCTGCCGATAGCGACCCTGCATGCGCGAGTTGGTCAGGCTGGCATGGATCATCGGCGGTAACACGTACAACAGGATCATCAACGCCGGGGCATAGATGATGTAGGCGTGCAGCAGCAGGAAAGCCAAGGGCGCGATCAAGAATATCAACCGCGGCAAACCAGCGAGGAAGTGCATCATCGCGTTGGCGTAGCAGATCCGTTGGAACACCGTCAGGCCCTTGCCCAGCAACGGGTTGTCGGTACGGAAAATCTGCGCCATGCCTCGGGCCCAACGGATGCGCTGGCCGATATGGGCGGACAGGCTTTCCGTGGCCAGGCCGGCCGCCTGGGGAATGCGTACATACGCCGAGTTCCACCCGGCGCGATGCAGGCGCAAGGCTGTATGGGCATCCTCGGTCACGGTCTGCACCGCAAATCCGCCGATCTCATCCAGCGCCGAACGCCGCAGCACCGCACAGGAGCCGCAGAAGAAAGCGGCATTCCACATATCGTTGCCATCCTGGATCAGGCCATAGAACAGTTCGCCCTCGTTTGGCCTGTTGCGGAACACCGAGAGGTTGCGTTCGAAAGGATCCGCGGAGAGGAAGTGATGGGGCGTCTGGACCAGCGCCAATTTCGGATCGCGCAGGAACCAGCCCACCGTCAACTGCAGGAACGAGCGAACCGGCATATGGTCGCAATCGAACAGGGCGACCAGTTCGCCGTCCAGGCGACCCAACGCGTGGTTGAGGTTGCCGGCCTTGGCATGGCGATTGTCCGGACGAATGATGTAGCCGACCCCGACTTCGGCGGCGAACTGGCGAAAGGCTTCGCGCTTGCCGTCGTCCAGGATATGGATCCGCAGTTTTTCTTCCGGCCAGTCAATGCCCAGGGCGGCGTAGACGGTGCCGCGCACCACCGAAAGGTCCTCGTTATAGGTCGGAATCAATAAATCGACGGTCGGCCAGTGCCGAGTATCGTCCGGCAACTGCGCCGGCTCACGGTTCAGTGGCCAGCAGGTCTGGATGTAACCAAAGATCAGCACGATCCAGGAGTAAGTCTCCGCCGCCAACAGCGCCAGGCCACAGGCCAGATCCAGGGGCTGATCCCAATTCAGTGTCGAGGTGTAGCGCCACCACAAGTAACGGCAGGAGACAATGGTGGACAACACCACCATCAACAAGGTCGCGAAACGCCCGGGCATGCCGCGCACCAGCATGGCCAGGCCCCAGAGCAAGAGTCCGAAGACCAGTTGCTCCACATAACCAAACGGTTCAGTGATGCACAACACCGTCAGCAGAACCAACTGGGCGACCAGGAAACCGCCAAGCAGCCATTGGCGGTGCCGCTCCAGGCCTTTCCACCAGTGGACGCCCTGGGTGACTCGCGAGTGGTCGCGGATACGTCGGGTCTGCTGTTGGAGCGCATTGCTCAGCTGCAGCCACACCGTCCGATTCAGGGCGACGACCCGCGTCCACCCGCTAAACGAGTTCGACCGCTGCTCTGGCGCGACCGGTCGTATCAACAGCAACCAGATGCTTTGCAGGACGTAACGCAAGGGATCGCCAAGACTCGGCGACTTGGCGGCCAACTGTGGATACCAGCGTTGCCGCTGGTCCAGCAACTGACGCCAGGCGGCCGACTCCAAGCGCAACACCAACCAGGCCAGGACGCTCGCCAACGCCAGCAGCAGCGCAACCAGCGGGCCGCATCCGTGCTTATTGCGCAAATACTGATAAGGGAAGCAGCGGGCGATCATGCACCCTCCCCTTGTCGGGTCTGGCACCATATCGCCAGGCTGAGCGCGTCCTGCGCCACCAGGCTGCCCGGCGCATAGCGGCCCACCGGCTGCTTGCAGGCCAATGCTTCGCGCATCGCTTCATCGCTGTGCACGGTCACCGGCAGCAGCCGCGCATCATAGTGTTGACGCCAGATCAGCATCAAGTCGCGTTGAATCTGACTGGCTGGATCGAACCGATTGAGCAACAGGTAGTCGGCCATCTCCTCCTGCTGTTGCAGCAAGACGTGACAGGCGGCATCGGCCTCGATCACCTGAATCTGCAATTGGCAGGACACGGCGCTGTCATGCCAGGGCGTGCGATGGGGAAAATCGAACAGTATCCAATCGAAGTGCTCGGCCAAGGCACTCATGCGCCTGTCCCAGAGTCCGGGCTGATGGCTCAACTCCTGCTCCAGATGCATCTGCTCGGCCCTGAAGAGTCGACCATAGGGCAGCAGACTGAAATTCGGCGCGAGGTTCCAGAACTGACCTTTCCAATCCTGGCCATCGAGCAGGGCTCGCGCCCAGCCGCTCGTCTGCGTGACGGCCAGGTTGAAGTGCAGGCGCAGCAGATTCTCCGGGCACATATCCACCAGCAGCACGCGCTGCTCCAGGGTGTGCAGGGCGTAACCGAGGGCTGCCAGCAACGAACTGCTGCCAGCGCCACCGCGCAAGCCGTGCAAAGCCAAAGACGTCACGTTGCCACCTCCGACTCGTTCTGGCGCGCCAGCGAAACCCGTGCCCCGGGCGCCCGTTGCACCTGCTCGAACTCGGCGAGCAGCGGCCAGCGCTGTAAGGCACGTCGCAACTCTTTCTGAAGCGAGACGTCGACATATTTCAAGGCGGGTAATTGCAACTCGGCCTTCAATCGAGCGATGTCATCGGCCCGCTCTGTGCGAGTCAGCAACCTGGCGCTCATTTGGACATCGCCCGGTAAGGCAGCCATGCGTCTTTCTCCCCGATCCGTACATAAGGCGTTGCGGCGTAATCCAGCACTACGCTGTTTTCGCTCTCCGACACCCACGAGGTTTGCGCTAACCCCTTCAGCAGAGGTTGCAAGTCCGGCTGTTGGTCCTCGACCCGAGAGGACGAGGCATACAGCCGGTCGATGATTTGCGCCAAGGCCAGGTAGCTGCTCGGCTCGCTGATGTGCAAAGGCGCGGAGCGAGGGTTACGCCCCATGCCGATCAACTTGATGCCGACAGGCACCTGGGTGATCGCCGGGCCGGGTATTTCACGCATGCCGGGGAACTGCATGCGGTCGCCGCGCAGGGCAGCGCCGTGATCCGGCACCATCACCACGACGACGGGGCGACCACTGAGCTCCAGTTGTTCGAGAAAACCGTTCAAGTCGTCCAGCAGCGTCTGGGCGCGTGCCCTGTAGTCAGCGCGGCGGCCAACACCATCGTCTGTCACGAGCCGGTTGTCCTCATGCAAGGTCAGGGTGTTGTAGAACAGCGCCACTCGCTGATCGGGTTGCGCTTGGCGGTGTTGCCACCAGAGGTCCAATACCTCGCCATCGCGCAACACCGGTGAACCGTCTGGTCCCATCAGCTCGGGCGACAAATGGCTGAGATCAATCTCCGGTCCCGGCAACGCGCCCAGGGTTTGCACGGCATTTAGAAAACCATCGAGCTGCCCCGTATGATTGAGCAGGGTTTCACCGACGAAACCCTGCCTGCCCAACTCATCGAACAGCAGACAAGGCTCCTCGGCTGGAACATACAGTTGGCTGCGCGGCGTCTGGCCGCACCCGGCACGTAACAGCCGAAGCGTGGCTGGTATGCGCTCGGAGGCGGCCGAGTTGAAGTGGTCGAACAGCACGTCCATTCGCCGCAGCAACGGGTGGTCGCGCAAACCGCTGAACTCCAGATCATCCCAGGCCATGGAATCAATGTTGATCAGCACCAGATCGAAGGGCTGCGCGGCAGAGGTCGAAGGCGTGAATCTGACTCGTCGCTCGGCCTCGGTGCGGTAGAACTGCTGCAGGTAGTTGTCGACCGCCGCGCTTGCCCCCATGACCGTATCGCCCGGCGCGCTGACTCGCGTAGCGTCCGGCTCGTGGCCCGGGTATAGCACCAGCAGGTTGACACAACCCAACCAGGCCAGACCGGCCAGGCTCAGCGTGGTCATGCGCAGCCAGGGCTGGACAAACAAATACGCCACCACCAACAGCAGCAGCCAACCAAAGAGGTTCCAATCGACCAGACGCTCGGCCAACGCCAAGAGATGGCCGGAGAAAAAATCCGCCACCGAAGGCCATGCCATCCAGTTGCTCAAAGGTGGCAGCCAGGTGTCTTGATAGAACAGCGCCACCGCCGTCGGCACGGCGATCAGCCGACGCCCAATGACGCTAAAACGGCTGTTCAAGGGCATCAGCAAAAAGGCCGCGAGCAACAGATTGGGTAATACCTGAACGTTCAGGTAGCCGCCCCACTGCAAGGCGAACTTGAGCATGAAGTACAGGTTCCAGTGACCCAGACCGGGCCCGCTCCGCACGGCGCCCGTAGGGATCGCTGACTCGAACTTACTCATGTGGCGCACTCGGGGGCAGGCGCGTCGAGGCGCGTCGGGGCATACGGTGAGGCTTCAAGTAGCGCGGCGGCAGAAAGCTCTGGAACCAGTCTCGTCCCTGACGCCAGAAACCGCGCAACAACAGGGCCAGCGCCAACGTCAAAAAGCTGCTCGTGGCAATGACCTGGAGTAACTCGTAATAACTCATTGGCAGTAGTCCGTGATCGCCAAACGGACTCGTTCTGGCATGTAGGCACCCATTTCGGCTCGTGCCCGCGTCGCTGTCTCCGCCCGGTCCGGGGCCAGGCGAAACGTGTCCGACAGACTCGCAGCGTTAAGGAACGCGGCACGCGGCAAATCATCCAACTCGGCAAGGGGTTGGCAATCGGTGAACAAGTTGCGCCACGGCAGGCGACAGATGTTGCCCAGTGCCGACGCCAGGCCATCACTGCGGCAAGCGAACAGAAACAGATATAGAACGCCATCCACCACGGTGGCGATATCGCCGAAACGGCGCAGGGTGATCTGGTGCAGGCATTGTTCGATTGCCAGTGCGCGTCGCGGCTGCAACCGCAGCAGTTGGTGCTCGACTTCGCCAGAAGCGCCGCTATAAATCCGATCCAGCACCGACAAGAACTCCTGAGGAGCCAATAGACCCCGTAGGGTCGGCGCCCGCAAACGTGCGAGCAACGACTCCAGATCGCTGCTCGCGCGCCTGCGGCGCCACACTTGACCCTGCACACTGTCGACCAGGCTGAAGAAGCGAGGCAACGCGTTGCCAAAAGGCACGATGATGTTCGCCCCACAGGACATCAACAGACGCTCGTCGCGATAGCGCAAGCAGGGCTCCATTTCTCGCACAATGATTTTCAGCGCCGTACCGCAATGCTTGCGTAGCTGGTACAGCTCGCGCGCCAATGCTTCCACCTGCTGATCACTTTCGACAGCCACCAGTACGCTCGCGGCGCGGGCTTGGGTCGCCTGTTGCAACAGGTCGATACGCCGCTCGAACACACGCCACTGCTCGGATGGCGCCGCAGCGCCCTCCAGCACCACGCGCTGAGCGACATAGATGCGCTGATCATCGGTGCGTGTGGGGGGTGGAGTGGCTTGCTCGGCCTGGACCAAGCCAAAGCCCGAGTCCAGAAGGTCCAGCTCGAATTCCCGGGCGCCGCAAACGCCCTGGTCGTTGTGCCAGAAGTGCGACTGATAGTGGATACCCCCATCACGCCGGTACAACTGTGCCAAGCCGGATAGGTGCTCATTGAGACGGGTCAGTTCGGCATGCAGTTGCGGAGCCTGTCCATAGCCCAGGACCAGGAGTGTGCAGCGCTGTTCACGCAGCCAGCATCTCAACTCGCTGCACCATCGCTGCAGTCGCACCGCGTCGAAGGCTTGCCAAGAGGAAGCCGGCAACATCAACAGCAGGAGACTGCCCGGCGGCGTTCGAGCGCGACTCAGTTCCGATGGTAGCGACTTGAGGGCCAAACGGATGACCGCTTCAGGCACTTCGAACAAACGCAACTCGCCAGCCCCGGATCGCTCGTTCAGCGCGCCAACCAAGTGCTCGGGATAATGGCCACACCAAACCAGGCTGGCCGGATGCTGTTGCGGCAATGCGATTAAGCCTTGCAGTGCCAGCGCTTCGACATCGCGAGTACGATCGACGGCCACCCAGTACAGTCCTCCTTGACGCATCAACAACTGCTCATCCGGAACCCCCCGGATAGCCAAGGAAATATGACTCAAGCGAACGCCCCTCCCCCCATTTAATGCATTTGCGATGCGGAACACGACACCCAGTCATCCGGACAAATCAGCGTATTAACAACACGATCACTGGTTTTGCACTGGGAAGTGCGCAATATCAAAACAGTGGCGCATAGTGCAGACGATAGAAAGTCTCGACTATCGGCCGATGCTGATTCTTAGCAGGGTAAATGATGACAAGCGTAGGGTTCGCCCTACCCTCGTTCGGCGAAGCCGCCGTCAACCAGCGCCCTTGCGTAGCGCGGGGTAATGGTGTGAGTGCCCGGCATCAATGGCGACACTTTCGAATGAGCCCTTGTTAAGCTACCAACCAATTGGTAGCCTTATTTTAGGTTGCTCGATTAGTTTTTTTTAAGACACTATCTGAGCGACGGAGCGGTCATGAGCCAACGCTTCTATCGAGACTAAAACCGACCGCGGTCAGTGCACACACTCCATTTTGCTTTCCTTCAAAAAGATCAATCCAATGAAAATTCCAGGCTTTATTGTCGCGGCGACCTTGTTATCCATGACGGCCGGTTGTTCGATGATGAAAGAGACGTCTGCAATCAGCACGACGAATGCACCGACTGCTATCGGTCCCTACTCCCAGGCGATCCGCGCTGGCGATATGTTGTTCCTGTCTGGCCAGATCCCGCTAGACCCGGCAACCGGACAAATCAGCGGATCGACGGTAGACGAACAAACGAAGCGCGTTCTGGACAATTTGTCGGCGGTTCTGGCAGCAAACGACATGACAATGGCCAATGTCGTCAGCACCACCGTCTACATGCGTGATTTGAACGATTTCACGGCCATGAACAAAGTCTATGGCACTTACTTCACCAGCAATCCACCGGCGCGCGCCACGATCCAAGTGGCACGCCTGCCAAGGGACGTCATGGTCGAAATTTCTGCCATCGCGAAAAAATAGCGCCAAGTGCCTGGAACTGAAAATGACCTACGACTTTGATCTTTATGTAATTGGCGCAGGTTCCGGCGGTGTCAGGGCTGCGCGATTTTCAGCCAATTTTGGCGCGAAAGTGGCTGTGGCCGAGAGCCGCTATTTGGGCGGGACGTGTGTGAACGTTGGCTGCGTGCCAAAAAAATTGCTGGTCTATGGCGCGCACTTCACTGAAGACTTCGAGCAGTCGAAAGGTTTTGGCTGGACGCCGGGCGAGGCGAAGTTCGACTGGGCGACGTTGATCGCCAATAAGGATCGCGAGATCAGCCGCCTGAACGATATCTATCGCCATCTGCTGCTCAACAGCGGCGTGACACTGCATGAAGGTCACGCGAAAATCGTCGATCCGCACACCGTCGAAATCAATGGCCAGCGCTACACAGCCAGGAACATCCTGATCACTACCGGTGGCTGGCCACTGATCCCTGAGATTCCGGGGCATGAGCACGCGATCAATTCCAACCAGGCGTTTTTCCTTAAAGAGTTGCCCAAGCGCGTTATGGTGGTGGGCGGTGGTTATATCGCTGTCGAGTTTGCCGGGATCTTCCACGGCTTAGGTGCCGAGACCACGCTGCTGTATCGGGGGGACCTGTTCCTGCGTGGCTTCGACGGTGCGGTGCGCAAACATTTGCAGGAAGAATTGACCCGGCGCGGCATGGACCTGCAATTCAATGCCGCCATCGAGCGCATCGACAAACAGGCCGATGGCAGCCTGAAAGCAACCCTCCAGGATGGCCGAGAACTGGAAACGGACTGCGTGTTCTATGCCACCGGTCGACGTCCGATGCTCGACAACCTGGGATTGGAAAACACTGGCGTCAAACTCGACAAGAAAGGTTTTGTCGAGGTCGATGAACTGTATCAAACCGCTGAACCGTCGATCCTGGCTCTGGGCGATGTGATTGGTCGGGTGCAGCTTACGCCGGTCGCGCTGGCAGAAGGCATGGCTGTGGCGCGGCGCTTGTTCAAGCCTGAGCAGTATCGCCCGGTGGATTACAAGATGATCCCGACGGCGGTGTTTAGCCAGCCGAACATCGGCACGGTGGGCCTGACCGAAGAAGAAGCACGAGCGGCGGGGCACGATGTGGTGATATTTGAAACCCGTTTCCGGCCAATGAAGTTGTCGCTGACCGAATGCCCGGAACGCACTTTGATGAAGCTGGTGGTGGAGGCAAAGACCGACAAGGTCTTGGGCTGCCACATGGTCGGCCCGGAGGCCGGAGAAATCGTGCAGGGATTGGCGATTGCGCTGAAGGCGGGCGCGACCAAGCGCGATTTCGACGAAACCATCGCCGTGCATCCGACGTCCGCCGAAGAGTTCGTCACCCTGCGCACGCCGGTAGCCTAGACGATTCCGCCAACGGTGACTCCGGCGCACACGGAGCCTCGGAGTCAGGCTAGTTTTTTGGTTTTCGGGTTGCTCTGAAATCAAAAGCTAGCCGCGACTGACGTCGCAAAAAACAATCTGCCCTGCGGGTAAAGCCCCTGATCAGAAAAAAGCGCTCTTTCGATAGGTGGCTTTATCCAGCCAAGTGGGATCGATATACCCATGGATAGCCTCGGAACGTCTACTGTCCAAAACTCCCCTGTAGTAGGCGTGCAATCGTACCGAAGGCATCGATTAAATAATTTTTTTACAGACAGCATGATTTTTGGAAGTAAATTCTAAATTCGAACCCATTCTTGAAAAATACGGAAAATTTTTCGGTGGGAGATACCCTATATTTTATTGAAGCCCATGTGTCGTAGATAGCTTGTAGCTAAGCACCACAATGAGTTTCTAGCCAAGCCATGGGACGTTGAAACCATTAGCAACTATAAGAGGTGATCATGGAACAAATACCATTGTTTATTGGCGGTGTATGGCGTAACACGCATCCTACTGAATCGATCCCCGTTATAAATCCGGCAACAGAAGAGCAGATCGGACTCATTGCGAAAGCTGGCTTGGCTGACATTGAAGATGCGGCGATCGCTGCGCAAAAAGGTTTTGCCACCTGGAAGCAGGTGTCCGCGCTTGATCGCGCAACGATTATGCACAAAGCGGCAAACCTCATTCGTGAGCGCGCAGAAAATATCGCGCTAACCCTTACCGCGGAACACGGAAAGCCCCTGGCCGAGGCGATGGGTGAAGTCGCAGCAACTGCCGACACCATCGATTGGCATGCAGAAGAAGGCAGACGCGCCTATGGACGTGTCATCCCTTCCCGCGCATCAGGCATTCATCAATTTGCCTTGATGGAGCCTATTGGGCCTGTAGTGGGATTCGCGCCCTGGAATTTTCCGCTCATTCAAGCGGTAAAAAAGGTCGCTGGTGCGCTGGCCGCCGGCTGCTCTATCATTTTGAAGGGCGCAACCGAGGCACCTTCGTGTGCTGTCGAGCTTGTCAAGGCATTCGCTGACGCTGGCGTTTCTCCAGGAGCCGTCAACCTGCTGTTTGGCGACTCAAGCCAGATTTCCGAGTATTTGATTGCTCATCCCTCCATCCGCAAAGTGACCTTCACCGGATCGACGCCAGTCGGCAAAAAGCTTGCGAGCCTCGCAGGGCTGCATATGAAGCGATCCACTATGGAACTGGGTGGTCATGCACCGGTGATCGTTATGGACGACGCGGACATCGCTACAGCAGTGAAGATTTCTGTCGCCGCCAAATATCGAAATGCGGGCCAGGTCTGCGTCTCCCCGACTCGCTTCATCGTTCACTCTAAAGTGTTCGATGAGTTTGTTTCCCGCTTCGTGGAAGGCGCACGAGCCATCAAGGTGGGCGATGGTCTTGATCCACTGGTAACGATGGGCCCGATGGCTCACCTTGGCCGGCTCAAGGCGACAGAGGAGCTCGTCGCGGATGCGGTATCGCACGGAGCGAAGCTGGAGACCGGCGGAAATCGCGTAGGCGACAAGGGTTATTTTTTCGAACCCACCGTTCTCACGAATGTACCGGTGAGCGCGCGCGCCATGGTTGAAGAACCATTTGGCCCCATTGCGTTGATCAATTCTTTTGACGACATCGATGAAGCGATCAGGGAAGCGAACAGGCTGCCATACGGTCTCTCTGCATATGCCTATACCCGATCACTGAGTTCGGCAAATAAGCTGTTCAACGGGATCGAGTCTGGTGCCATTTCGATCAACCATCACAGCGTTGCACTACCCGAGCATCCATTTGGCGGCGTTAAAGACTCAGGATACGGAACCGAAGGTGGGCCTGGCGCACTGGATGCTTTCATGACCACAAAGTTCGTTTCGCTTGCGAGCGTCCTTTAACGTTTGGCGAACCTGTTTTTCAGTTCGCTATAGAGCATTGCTGCATTCAGGAATAACGCGTCGCTAACTATTGGAACTCCTATGCTTACTCCGAATATTATCGAGCGTCTTGTCGGCGCAAACGAAAACTCTCCGCTCGCGATGGCCATTGCCGAGCGGGCAGAAATTATGGCGTTGAGTCAAGCGAGCCATGATGCCGTGATCATTCCGAAGCATCCCGGTGGTCTGTCACATGCAGAACGTGCAGCCCTTGCTGAACGAATCACTCGGTTGAGCAACTCTGAAGAACTGGCCGATCACTACCATGCGTGTCTTGTGGCAGCAGGCGGTGAAGAAGGCCTTTATGTTGCCGCCGATCCTCAGCAGGCCGCCTACGGGGATGAACGGTTCATGGCGATCATCCAATTCACGGACTTGGTCACTCAAAAGCCGCGAGAAGCTACAAAGCAAGATATCGATACGTTAAAGGCTGCTGGAATTTCAGAACCGGACATCGTAAGGCTCACTGAAGTGCTCGCTTTCGTTAACTACCAGCTCCGGGTCGTAGCAGGGTTCAAAATTGCAGGAGAAATGAAATGAGCCAGGTCGTGCATAATTTCACCGTATCGGTGCCTCACTGGTCGCCGTACATCAAGCCTGTCGAGTTAGAAAGTGCGAGCCAAGAGCAGCTTGATGCGATGAAAGTGACTCCATCGAGCAAAAAGATCTCGGAGTATGTGCTGACGCTTGCGCATGATCCTGAATCCCTCGCGGTACGATCTCCTCTGTTCAACGCCATCATGTACGGACGTGCTGGTTTACCCCCGGCTGAGCGTGAGTTGGGTGCGATTGGTTCTTCAATTGTTAATCGTTGCGTCTACTGCGCAGCGGTACACGGCGCCCGGTACAATCAGCTGACCAAAAGTACCGAGCTGGTCGCAAAAATTTTTGCAGATGAAACCGAAGCACAGTTGGATGAGCGCTCCCAGGCGTTGTTTGACTTTGCGGTTGAGTTGGCCAAGTCACCTCCCGCGTTGAATGCCCGGCATGCCTATGCCTTGAAAGAGCTCGGCTTTGACACGCTTGGAGTTGTCGACCTCGTGCTGGCCACGGCCATCTTCGGTTGGGCAAATCGCCTGATGCATGTTTTAGGTGAACCCGTAAAAATCTGATCAGACGCTCCATTGAAGTGATACCAAATAGCGGGCAGCCCCAAGCTGCCCGTTTATCAAAATGACCGATTTCGATAGCAGCATTTCCACATTCCCATCCTTCCGCGTCCTCAGACTTCCAACCCCCTACGCGTATCTCGACGCAAAATCGACGCTGCCGGCCAGGCCTTGGAATATCCCTATCAGACGTGCTACACAGTCTGTCGTAACACTTCGCCGACCTTGAGCCACCGATTTGCAATGCAGCGCCAGGTAAGGGTCTCACCTCTTTCCGAGCAAGCATTGTGTGGCAGCTAACGGACATAGAATGACCCGACCTCTCACCGTCAGTGCCACTTGGCTTGTAGGCGTCATCGAGGAACTGACTCGGCAAGGTATCGAGCCTTCCCGTTTGGGCGCGCCCTGGACTCAACACTGGGAAGAAGTGGCGCCTACGCGGCAGCTGCAACTCGTGCAAGTGAGGAGGCTCTGGCAACGCGCAATGCAACTCTCCCAGGATCCGCTGCTCGGCTTGAAGGTTGGTGTAGCATTGCCACTGCAATCGATGAACGTCGTAGCACTGGTGTTGATGCACAGTAGTTCATTACGCCAGGCGCTCGCCCATACGGTCAGGCTGCAGCAATTGGTTAGCAACTCTGGTCGTTTTTTAATTGAACCTGCGTCCAAAAATGGTGTTCATCTGGTTTACCACGTAACACCCAGCCCGGTTGCCATGCATCCGGCCCAGATAGATTCGCTGTTTGCCGCGTACATGCGCCTGCTCTATAACTGTATGCCGGCTGACCGTAGGCCAAACAGAATTGAGCTACCGGGTACTGACGCGTGTTTAGCCGACCGCTATCAAGTCTATTTTGATTCTCCGGTCATTCTCGGAGTCGAGCACGCTCGTGTCGTATTTGGCGCTGAACAGCTGGACTCACCCTGGCAGGCTGCCGATCCAACACTGCTTCGCATCCTACTCGGGCGCGCTGAGGCGATGATTAAAACCCAGGGTCGCTCGGACACGCTTCTGGATTACGTCAGTGCAGCCATCGCCGCGCAGGGATTTGCCCAGGCGAACTGCGACAGCGTAGCGCGCTCGCTGGATCTCAGCAGACGTACTCTTCAACGTCGATTGGCTGAGCGCGGTTCATCCTTCCGTCAATTACTGGAAGCGGTACGTATGAGCGAGGCACTGGAAGGCCTGGCTGATCCCGATCTACCTCTTGTGATGCTGGCAGAACGACTGGGCTATGCAGAGCCCAGCGCGTTTTCGCATGCTGTGCGAGGTCACTTCGGTAAGGCACCTAGCGCCCTGCGGCATGAGTTGGTAGGCAGTTTATTGGCTGAAGGAAAGGCTCTTGCAATCAACAGCACTGAGAGCGCCGATCATCAAAATACGACTTGTGAAGCGAATTTGACCCGGTGCGAACTTGAGGGCTAAAGCTCTCGAAAAAGGTCACGCTCAAGAACCGCACTCGCCGCGACCAGCCCACTGACCATCGCGCCACTGACTCCGGCAGCGGTCACATCCTGTCCGCCGAAGAACAAACCTTTAACAGGGCCGTGCGCGCGCATCCAGCGCTGTGCAAAACGCAGTGGCGTTTGCTCATACCCCATGAAATTGCCGCGACTACGATTTAGAAAGTGATTGAAGGTTAGAGGTGTAGCCAACTCGGCATGAGCAATGCGTCCGCAGATTTGAGGATAGTGTTTTAGGGCCACGGCCAAAAGGTCTTCGCTCAGTCTTGCCGTCATGTCCTCGTACTCTGCACCTCTGTGCTTCCACTTCGTGCCAGTGAACCGCTCGAACACAGACCAATCAGTTAAGCCGCAAATATCCATCGTGCTCTGCTCAGGGTGGCGCTCGGGCCAACTTGGATCCCGCAGTGATGGATGGGCAATGAAATGCAAGGGCATGGGCTGTCCCTCTGGATCAGCTTTGTACCGTGCAAGGTTCGCCGGCAGATCATTGCTTGGGTGCACCCACAGATTGGCTGGGTGAATGTTCAGATCAGCGTTTGCGATGTCGATGCCCAGGTTCAGCACAGCAAAACATTGAGTTGTACCAATGCTCTTAGTGACCTCGCCCAATGGTTGCGCCAATTCAGGATTTGCATGAGCCAGCAACGGTACGGTCTGAGAGATACCAATCGCGCTGACGACTCTGTCTGCGCGAATCTGGCTTCCGTCGGCGGTTTGCACACCTACTACGCAACCATCACTCAGCTCGATGCTCACAACCTCTGCCGCCACCAGGCAAGCGCCTCCTGCGGCACGTACAGTGTCGGCCATGGCTGTGGCGATGCGTTGCGAACCGCCAACGGGGTAACTGGCACCCTCGATGTAATGGCTGAAAACCATGGCATGGATCGCAAAAGAGGCCTCGGCAGGAGAATTGCAGTAGTCCCCGTAATTCCCGCACCAGACTGCCTTGAGGTCAGCGTTGTCAGTCAACTCGTCCAATACTTCCTGCACTGTGCGCTGTGCAAGTGGCATGAATGCTGTTTGAGCCTTGGTGAAAGCGGCTTCAGAAATTGAATGTGGCAACGCCCGCTCACCGAAGAAGAATTTCGCCGCCCGGCTTGCCTCCCCCACCAGCTCCACGTAACGATCGATCGCGCGCGCCTCCTTCGGAAAGTAGTCCTTGAGTCGATCCTTGTAGGCTTGTGCACCGGCCATATGATCGTAGCTATTGGCACCGACGATAATGCGATTGTAGTTTTCGGGCATGGGTGCCCATTCAAGCTGACCGCCTGAGACTTTGTCGAACAGGCGATAGAGTCCACTCGCCTTGCGGTGTACCTCACCCATATAGTGCAGGCCAACGTCCCACTCGAAGCCTTGGCGTTTGAAAGATTGCAAGCAACCGCCCAACACCGCGTGGCGTTCAAGCACCAAAACGCGCTGTCCGTCGAGCGCCAACAATGCGGCTGTGCTCAGGCCGCCTGCGCCAGAACCTATGACAATCGTATCGAACCTGCCGTCTAGCTCACCACGGGCCAACGCGCGCTTAAAACTCAGATCGTAATCGCTCATCGTTCTTCCCTTCCCTGCCCTTTCCGGGGGTTTTATGGTCATGGGTGCGCAGTCGCTACGCAGCCTGGCTGAGTGTGGCTACGTGGGGGAATCGGCGTGAATGGCACCACACGCCAAATATTTGTTCCGACACGACAATTTAATTAAAACGGGGAACAACCGCCCGAGGTACTGGCATCCCAAATCAATTCTCTGTCGCACTGTAGCAACGACAGCAAAGGACTGGCGTCGGAGAATCGCTCCACGGTCATCCTGTGATTTTTTATAAAAACGAGAGAAGGGGACTGCGATATGGAGAGCTACTTCAGGCATATACAGGTGGAACCCGAGGCTCACGGTTTTGGCGCCAGGGTTACCGGTATCTCTATAGATAAGCCACTCACGGCAGCGGTACTAGGAGAAGTGAAGGACGCGTGGGCCAGGCATTCGGTCATTTATTTCCCGGATCAGCCGCTCTCCCACGCACAACTGGAGGCGTTCACGCTTCAGTTTGGTGAGTTTGGAGTGGATCCATACATCGTCCCAATGGAGGCTCATCCGCACATTCTCGAACTCAGACGCGAGGCTGAAGAAAAGGCAGTCAACTTTGGTGCCCAGTGGCACTCAGACTGGAGCTTTCAGGAACAGCCGCCGGCGGGAACCATCCTGCATGCCAAGATCACTCCGCCCGTGGGTGGCGATACACTATTTGCCGACGGGTATCGTGCCTACGATGACCTTTCTGAGACGATGAAGGGACTCCTGAACCCTCTTGTCGCGATACATTCTGCGAGCATGCCTTATGGTAAAAACGGTCTGTTCGCAAAAGAGACAGAAGTACGCTCAATGAAGATCGTAGTCAGTGAAGACGCCGACAAGACCTGGCCGCACCCGCTGGTACGAGTACATCCGGTAACCGGTCGCAGGGCTCTGTATGTTAGCCCTGTCTACACGCAGAGTATCCAGGGTCTGAATCATGGAGAGTCAACGGCGTTGTTGAGTTTTTTGTATCACCACATGGTGCAGGACATCTATGTCTACCGTCACCGGTGGGCGCCGAACATGCTTACCCTGTGGGACAACCGCTGTACGCTGCACAATGCAGACGGCGGCTACGACGGTCACCTGCGCCTCATGCATCGAACAACCGTCTCAGGCGAACGCCCTGCTGGTGTTCCATCCGTTTAATCAATAAACCAGGGGAATAAATCCAATGATTGCCGTAAGCATTCTGTACCCGAATGAAGCTGGCGCAACCTTCGACTTCGATTACTATCGTGATCAGCATATGACGATGATTCAGCAGAAGATGGCCGGGGCCTGCAGTCACTTCACTATTGAAAAAGGCCTTCAAGGTCCAGTGCCTGGAAGCGCTCCGACCTACATTGCGATTGGTCATCTCTTCTTCGAATCACTCGATGCATTCGCCGCAGCATTCGGGCCGCATGCCAAGGCCATCGGGGCCGACATCGCCAATTACACCAATCTCAAGCCCATCATTCAGATCAGCGAAGTGCTCGTCGGCTGATCTCCAAGATACCGATTGGCGCAAACCGAAAGGCACCTGGTTTTTTATAATCAGGTGCCTGATTATTTAAAGCGTGCATAAGCGTCGTCAGCTTATTAATAAGCGATCATGAGTCAAAATCGACTACTGGCCTCGTACATTTTTACAGAGGTTGACCAGTGACACATCTGAAGTTTCTCCATCGAGAAATGAATTCAAATACTTCTCATAAGGCCTTATATCAATATTGGCCTCTTTAAGCCAGTCAGCATCGTAATACGTAGAGGCATAACGATCTCCCGAATCGCAAATTACCGATACTATCGATCCCGTCTGCTTCTGTGAGTGCATTTGCTCCGCGATACAACAAACACCAAAGAAATTCGTTCCCGTAGAACCACCAACTCGACGCGATAGCCGCTCTGAAAGAACGTGCATGGCAGCAAGTGAAGCGGCGTCTGGAATCTTTATCATGTGATCGATGACATCCGGGATGAACGAAGGCTCTACCCTCGGCCGACCGATACCTTCGATTCGAGAGGGAGTGGCACAAATGCTCGCCTTATCCCCAGTATCGTAGGATTCGTAGAAAGCGGAATGTTCAACGTCAACGACACAAAGTCGAGTATTCAGATGCTTATACTTTATATACCTTCCGATGGTGGCTGATGTTCCTCCCGTGCCGGCACTCATAACCACCCAAGCGGGCTCAGGATCTTGCTCCATTGCCATTTGCGAAAATATACTTTCAGCAATGTTATTATTGCCGCGCCAGTCCGTAGCGCGTTCTGCATTTGTAAACTGGTCTAAATAATGACCACCCGTTTCACAAGCAAGTTGCTCGGCAACCGTATAGATAGCCCCAGGATTGTCAACAAAGTGACATGTCCCCCCCAGACGATTGATAGCATCGATTTTCTGGCAACTGGTGGAACGCTGCATGACTGCAGTAAAGGGCAGATTTAGGAGCTTAGCGAAATACGCCTCACTGACCGCTGTTGAGCCAGAAGATGCCTCGACTAATAAAGTACCTTTTTTTATCCAGCCATTGCAGATGCCATACAGGAAAAGCGATCGTGCCAAGCGGTGCTTCAGACTGCCTGTAGGATGAGTAGACTCATCTTTCAGATAAATCGATATTCCAGGCAACCCATTAAAATCTAAAGGAATCAGATGTGTATCGGCAGAACGATTGGCATCCCCCTGCAACACGCCGATCGCCCAGCGTGTCCACTCTTTATCCTGATTTCCGAGATTAAGATTCATAAATATCCTGTAGTTGACCACTGATTCAACATTCAGTCCAATGCGACAATTGCGTCTACTGCGACAAGGGCACCTTTCGGTAGTGCGGAAACCTCGAACGTGGCGCGAGCGGGGAACGGTGAAGAAAAATAGGTCGCATACACTTCATTCAACCTGGCGAAATCACCTAAGTTCGTAACCATTATTGTTGTTTTGATCGTCTTCGAAATATCGGTACCCGCTGCTCCAGCAATCGCTGAAATATTACTGAGGCACTGTTTCATTTGAAGCAAGGCATCTTCCGCCACCAGTTCTCCCTTGGAAGGGTCAATGCCGAGCTGTCCCGAAACAAAAAGATATTCGCCATGACAGACTGCTTGCGAATAGGGGCCGACGGCAGCTGGTGCTAACAAAGTTGAAATATCTCGCATAAAATAATCCCTATCCACTATTAACGGATATTAAAAATTATAATTGTATTTTAGTAAAAGTATCGCTTAGTGATACCTATCACGGACTAACCAACGATGCTTGACTCAATCAGCGAAACTCTTGCTTGCTTGAGTTGAATTATTGAAGGGAACGACCCCTACCATCTCAAGCTCAGCGTAATCGGTGAACTTATTGTAAATCTCTTCAGCATCCTCAAGGTAGAGTGACTTGGTGATTCCACGTACTGCGCGAGGAACCGAATATCTAAAGCCGCTGATAGCCGAGCCGGAAAGCCCCATACTGACGAGCGCGCTGTAGGTAAAATTGAAAATTTTCGAAATGTAGGGCGCTTCCCCGGGCCGTTTCTCGACAAATTCAAAATTCTCGCCCAGGTAGGGATGACTGGAAATTTGAGCATCTTCCTCCCCATGAGCCGGGCTATATTTGTCTTGCCAGAGTGCTATGTCATTGGCAATGCTTGAAAGCTCCGGGCGTAGAGAAAAATCATTCACAAAACCAACGGCGACTATCAAGTAGTCCACGTTGAGTTTGTCTCCAGACGCCAGGGTGACCTCAACGTGTTCTTTTCCGTCATCCATTACGAGTTTCACCCCTTCCCAGGCCGCATGGGTACGAACGCTCGCACCTGCTAAGCCTGACAAGCGATTGTAGGCGTCCTGCGGAGCTGGAATGTTGTACCTGAACATATGCCGCATGTATTTCCACTTCAGGGAATTATCCATATCAGCGTAATGATTAAGAAATCCTGCTTTTGCCATCCAGATCTGAGGGTTAATGCGCTGGATATCTTTGCGACGAATACAAACAGTCGCTTCTAACGCTCCCGCCTCAAGCGCGGTCGAAGCGTTGTCGAATGCTGATGCGCCTGCACCGAGAACCGCTATCTTTTTCCCTACAAGCTTGGAAAAATCAATATGCTCTCCTGAAGATGCATACCGATCTTTAGGCAATGCCGATGAGATGAACTTGGGTACGTGCCAGGCCCCGCCGCCATCAACGCCCGTCGCAACAACCACTCTGCGAGTATAAACAACGTCGCGAGCCGATATTTCCCCTCGACCGTCGAATCTGTTCAGCTCTAATCGAAATAGTTTGTCTTCTGGAATGACCTTGGAGACGCCAGTAAGATTCTCGACTGGGATCTTCAGCGTATCGCGACACCATGTTAGATACTCTTGCCAGTCCCCCTTCGGAATTTTGATCAGCTCTTCCCAAGCCTCTTCGCCGTATTTGGCTGTGTACCATGCTTGAGGTGCAAGACTGCTTAATGTCGCATCAATACCCGGCAAATGCTTAACGGTACGCAAAGTGCGCATCCGCGCCGTATTGTTCCAGGGGCCTTCCAGACCTTTGGGCTGCTGATCAAAAACAACGATGTTATCAACCCGTTCGCGTAAGAGACCTGCAGCGATTGCCAACCCGCCTTGGCCTCCCCCGATGATAGCAACGTCATAGACATGCTTGCCGCTAGGGTGCGTCTGAGGCAGTACCCAAGGGTCATGAGGAAAACGTAGAACGTGGAGATCGGTCTGCACCCTGGACGCCAGTTCATCTAGAGCACTATATTCTGTTGATTTCACACTCATTTTTCTTCACCTATCTACATAGAACCGAAATATAGGTCATCTCGTCGCAAACAGCCTAGGGGCCGCTCATTTCGCTATTTCGCTAATCGGGCTCGATAAAGTCAGTGTATTCTTCCTTCACCAAAAGCAGTTTCCAATCTTCACCACTAAAGTTAGGAAAAACTGAATAACTTTCTAAAAAACAACGAACTCTTGGAATTATTTTTCCAGGATTCGCTAACACGTGAACAAAGACCTCCAACAGCACTGCAAAGCCCACGATTTTTTTTCGTTTTGGTTACGTAAAAAGTAACGTATTACGATAGAAACGAATTCCAGCGTCATAGGCTTCTAATGCAATCTCACGCATTGGATATTTCGTAGACTTTCTTAGTGGCAACGGAGTGATTACATCATCGCCGAGTGCGATTTTAGCCAGCATTTTTCCGAAATAAGCATTTGGCGCAATGCCTCGTCCGTTACATCCGATGGTTGCAAAGATGCCCGGGCGCGGTTCAACGAGATGCGGCAATCTGTCGACCGTTTGGCCAAGCGTGCCCGACCACCGATAACCCCATTTAAATGTGGGCGCGAATGGGTAGACAAACTTCATGGCGCGATTTACCCAATTATCCCCTTCCGAATGAATGGGAAGGAATCCAATAGACCCAACATGAAGACGCCCTACCGGGTCATATCTGAACCACAGCGGTATCTTATGGGTGTCCCACATGGCTATGTAGTGAGGCAAAATTCGCTCTCTCCACTCAGGAGGTAACGGATCTGCAGTGGCGATACCAAAAGCACCAAGAGGCATTATTTCCTCTTTGAAACCTGGTACCAGATCATTGCTGTATGCGTTGGTTGAGAGAATGACCTTATCGGCTTTTATTGTCGTATTGCCGGTGGTAGCAACCCATCCGGTGCCTGAAGGTTCCAGGGATGTCACTTTAGACCCAGTAGAAATTCTAAGACCTCTGGCGACTGCGGCTCGCGCTAACCCGCGCACGTAGGCAAGCGGTTGAAGCGTAAATCCGCGGTGATCGATCAGTGCAGCTTTATATCGGCTCGATCCGTTCATCTCTTCGAGTTCAGAGCCATAGACCATCTGAACATTCGCGCCCAAGGCTTGCCAATCCGAGGCCTGGGTCTCGAGTTCTCGTGTTTTCTGAGCAGACGTTGAACAGCGGATGATAGGCCTTTCGTCAGCGGCACAGTCAATACCGTAATCGCGTATCAGTTGACGGACGACGTCAGGCGCGCTGCCCAACTCCTTCAAAAAAAGCTGACCGTAATCCGGGCCGAGCGCACGAAGAATTTGTTCCGGCGAGAGAAACTGACCAGGATTTACCTGCCCTGCGTTCCGTCCGCTAGCACCAGAACCAATTTCTTGGGCTTCAACCAATATTGTCCTAGCGCCGCGTTCTGCACAGTGGAGCCCAGCAGTCACGCCATTGAATCCGCCGCCAATGATCAAGACATCGCAAGACTCTTGCCGCGCCAGAATCACGCTTTCTGGCTTTTCCCCACCGGTCGCAGACCACATTGAATGGTTGATTTCAGATTCTTGTCCGCTAATGAAAGGTCTATCGCCATTAAACATAGTCATCCTACTTCGCTACGAGCGCGTAATTTATTAACTGTTTTCAATCGCTACAAAGGGTTGGTTTTTTTGCTTAACTAAATAGCCATGGTGTGCAAAATTTTCCGCTCCAGGGCCGTGACAGCGCGAGTAATAGGAAACGCAATTACAAAATAAATGACTGCAGCAGCGGTCAACAACTCCACTGGATGCCCTGTTCGGTTAGATATGTTTTGACTAACGAACATCAAGTCAGCCATACCCACGGCGGAGACGAGTGCACTCTCCTTAAACAAGCTAGTGCAATTCGATAACAGTGTGGGAGCCGCTCTGAGGAGCGCCTGCGGTAGAAGAACGTACACCGTATGGACACGGTAAGTCAGTCCGAGAGCAACCCCCGCATCATGTTGCTCTTTGCTAACGAAGCTGAACGATGCACGAAACGTCTCACTGGTGATCGCCGCCATATACAACGTCAGCGCGATGATTCCGCAAGTCAGGTTCGAGAGTTCAACGCCTAAGACCAGAGGCAAGCAGAAAAACATCCAAAACAACTGAATCAACACGGGGGTACCGCGAAACAGTGCCACGTAGACAGTGCTGACGCCGTAGAGAATTTTACTTTTGGAGCTTCTTGCAATCGCAACCAAGAAACCTAAAGCACACCCCAACACAACGCATATCGCTGTGAGTTTTAGAGTTAATAAGAGTCCAAAAAATAACGCGGCCTTGTAATCAAAAACTACTGAGAAATCTAGTTCCATGGTCGCGTCCTCATGAATTTTCCGCTTTACGGCGTCGCTCTATATATTCTACGAGCTGAGATACAGGGAACGATATAGCGAAATATATAAGAGCAATGACGGTAAACACTTCGATAGGTCGATAAGTGTCGGTGGCCAAAATTTTTCCCATATACATTAGATCTTGCAAGGCGACGATCGCGACCAGCGCAGTTTGCTGGAATGCACCGATGCCGTTTGCAACCAATACAGGTAGCGCCGAACGGAATGCTTGTGGGAGCACCACATACACAGTTCGTTGAAACGGAGAAAGTCCCAGCGCAACAGTTGCGTCATACTGATTGCTTTGAACGCCCTGGATGGCCGCCCTGTACGCCTCCGCGTTGAACGCTGCCAAGTTGAGCCCAATCGCCAAAATCCCCATAGTCAGTGCGTCTATGTAAACATCGAATATGATGGGTATGCAGTAGAAAAACCATACGATCTGAACAAGCGCAGGGGTACAGCGAAAAAACTCGATAAACAAAGTAAAAGGCCAACGGAGAATTGGATTAGGGCTCATCACCAATAGCGCGATGATGAAACCCAGGGTCAATCCGATGATATTCGCTGCTATCGTGAGCTCCAGGGTTACGACCAATCCCTTGAGCAGCGGCCATAGCCCATTCGCGATAAAGAACAAATCAAATTGATAGTTCACGTCCCACTCCTGCAGTCTCGCCAATATGAAAGACTCGCTGTATGAACTCTCTCGTTCGAGCTTCCTTCGGTCTACCGAGAACCTGCTCAGGTGGCCCATCTTCGACTACCACGCCCCCAGCGCAAAAGATCACGCGTGAGGCGATGTTTTTGGCAAAGTGCATGTCGTGAGTCACTATCACCATTGGCATAGATTGTTCAGCCAAATGCATAATGACTTGCTCGACCTCAGCTACCAGCTCGGGATCGAGAGCAGAAGTCACCTCATCAAACAACATCAGCTTTGGATCGAGCATCAAAGCTCTGGCGATGGCGACTCGTTGCTTCTGCCCGCCAGACAGGTGAGCTGGATAGGCTTTTTCCTTTGCCTCCAACCCAAATCTCGTCAACAAACCACGTGCTCGGAGTTCTGCCGACTGCTTTGATTCACCTCTCACCTTGATGGGTGCAAGTGTCAGGTTTTGAAGAATATTGAGATGCGGGAACAATGTGTAATGCTGGAACACCATTCCAATATTACGACGGATTTCCTTATCAATCACTGTCCTGCCAAACTTGTCAGTCGTAATATAGTTTTTTCCTTGAAAAAGCAATTGGCCTTTATCAATATCTTCTAGCCCCATTAACACTCGCAGCAATGTACTCTTTCCGCCACCACTCGGCCCGATCACGACGACACGGTCACCTGGGCACATGCTAATGTCCAAACCTTGTAGTACAGGTTTTACGCCACCTGCATAGCTTTTATGCAGACCTTTCATTTCCACGAGATAGTTTGCAGTTGCCATTAGCTTCTACTCCAAGTTCAGACAGCCTCTAACACTCACTAATACAAATTACTTAGTCTCGTGTGCGATAGCTTTTTTGATTAGCTCATCCATATGACCGGTCGTGACAGCGTCATTGATATAGAGGTCTAACACTTGAAGATCAGCGTATGAGGTATCACGTCGTAAACCGAACGAAACGCCTTTCTTGTCGATTGCCGGCGCCGGCTTAAGAACGACAGCCCAGTCGGTGTGCGAAGCAGCGAATAAGTCGTTAGCTGCTGACGTATCAAAAATCACATCAGCGCGTTTAGACATTACAGCCAAACGGATCTCGTCCGGGCCAGGCAAACGCATAATTGATGCGTTTTTGATGATGGCCGTTAGTGACTTATCTTGAGCAGTGCCAGACGATACAGCGATGGTCACGCCAGGCTGGTCGATATCTGCAACGCTTTTCGGCTGATTCGTCTTTGGATTTTTGTGGTTGTAGATAAAGGTCGATTCGGTAGCTGATAGGTTTTTTGAAAAGACGATAGAAAGCGCACGTTGTGGGGTAGCCGTGAGTGCCGGTGCTAAATCCCATTTCCTGGATTGCAAGCCGGCAATCATGTTGTCCCAACTGGTGTCTACAAATACCGCCTTGACCTTCAGGATCTCAGCAAATTCTCTGCACGCATCGACGAAGAAACCAGAATACTCACCAGTAGCCGGGTCTTTCATGATGTAGGGCGGAGCCTCGGCCGTGCCACATCGAATAGATCCAGATTTCTGAGCAGTAGCCCACACGCCATCCCCCTCACCCTCGGCGTAAACGCCTGATGATCCGCAAACCACTCCTACTAGAACCAATGCCGGTAACAGACGCATGCCCATACGTTTGAAAATCATATCGGTATCTCCCAGTGATGCGCCGGCCAAGCGCAGATTCGAGGGGATGGCCCTCTGAGCCTCTTGTTATTTTCAGCGCGCCCGCTTTGGGGCTGGAACGCACCTCTTTTTTTCTCCCTGATGAAGCACTCCGCTCGATCCGTCTCGCTGTTGAAAAAAGACTACCATTTGACAATAGGTAAACTATTGCAAAATTTCCACACCTGAACCTCTTGACTTGGAAGCCATTTCCAATGTTTTCTCTATATGTGCAATATTTTTTCGAGGCTGTGTAAATGACCAGTTCTTCAAAGCTGCCGGATCGTTCCTCCCGTCTAGACCGTATCGATCGTCGAATACTGGCGGGGCTACAGCGCGACGCTACTCAGCCCGTAACCGAGCTCGCAGAGCAGGTCGGTCTCTCCATGACACCCTGCTGGCGCAGGATTCAACGCCTGGAGCAGCAAGGGTTCATCAAAAAACGTGTAGCCATCCTCGACAGAACGACACTCAATGCAAAAGTGACAGTGTTCATCATGATCAAAACAAGGGAGCACTCCATTGAATGGATAGATCGTTTCTATCAAGCGACTCGCGACATGACAGAAATTGTTGATATCTATCGGATGAGTGGTGAGGTTGATTACCTGATCCGCGCTTTCTTGCCGGATATCCAAGCCTATGACGTGCTTTATAAAAAAATCATCGGTCAGTTGCCTGTAGCGAACATCACGTCGATGTTTGCAATGGAAGAGATAAAATCAACAAGCGAGGTACCGCTTGATTTTATTCCTGATTAAATCAGCTTCAGAGGCAGCTCTTTGTATCCAAACGAGCTGCCTGGTCTAAACGTTAACTATCGGAATTGGCGATGTTTTTCCTAATTCCGAACCCGGTTGGGCGTACTGCCACAGCAGTGGATAGAATTCTAGGAAATCCGCACTCAGCGGCTCATACAGCCCTGTCAGCTCTTCGTATGCACCCAGCAAACCTTCTGGCTGTGATAGGCGCAGGGCGATGACTTCCAGCCCATGGCCGATCATCGAAAAGTCCCTATACGCGCCAAGCCAATCTTCCGAAATAATCAACGGCGCGACTTGAGCCAAGCGCTCCGGCAACGCGGGCTCGTCCTTCAAAAGTCGGTAGACTTTTTGAGAGAAAACGTCCAAGGGCAGATCGGCGTATAGCTCCCAATCCCGCGCTAAGCAATGGTCGAAGAACATGTCGAGCGCGATTCCCGCATAGCGACGTCTTGCTACAGGGAATCGCCCAAGCGCCCGCCTAACCAATGGATGGGAATCCGTAAACACATCAATTCGGCGATGCAGCCTGATTGCCTCTGCGGTCCGTGCAGAGAAATTTCCTAAAAACGTCCCTTTTACAAAATCCCCATAAAGACTCCCCAGCAGTTGCTGCGGCTCCTGACCGCCTAAGTGGAGATGTGCAAGGTAGTTCATCAGCGACTCCTACTAACTATAGGGCTTTCTGAATGGTCACCCGGAGGATTGATAGAGCTGGGCTCCGCTGTCCGGGATCGGCCCTCGACAGGAGAGCTACCATTCACTAGGTAGTCAATCAATACCCGATTCAAAGCCGCCCAGCAACCCTAGATTTCCAGCTACGTGTCGCCCGCGACCACCTTAAGAATGACAGAATTACGCCGGTTGTCGCTTTTCTCATTGCAAGCCTACCAACTGGATGGTAGCGTATGCGCAGATTCAAAATTAACCCGAACCTACAGGGCGTTAACGCCCACGTGAGAATCCTATGCAAGATTGGAAGCAAACCCGTCAAGACATCAATGCCCGTCTGGTACAGCTGAATAGCATGTCCCCTGAAACCCTGAAGGGCATGGCATCGCTAGGCAATGCTGGTGCGAAAACAAATCACCTTGACGCCAAAACTCGCGAACTGATTTCTCTGGCCGTCGCTGTCACAACCCGCTGTGATGGCTGCATCGCTTTCCACGCTGCGGAAGCCAAAAAGCTCGGCGTAACAACTGAAGAGGTTGCGGAAGCTTTGGGCGTAGCAATCAACATGAACGCAGGGGCTGCGCTGGTCTACAGCACTCATGTGCTGGACGCCTTTGACAAGTCCTGAATCAGACCACGACATTCAACTCTTTAACGACGTCGAGATTAATCATGAATAAGCTGTTCACTCCTTACGATTTGTCAGGCATTGCGCTAAAAAACCGTGTTGTCATGGCGCCGATGACCCGCACCCGTACCCTGAACAACATTCCAAATGAATCCAACGCGCTGTATTACGCGCAACGTGCATCTGCCGGTTTGTTGATCACCGAAGGCCTGCCGATTTCCGACGAGGCTCGCGGCTATCTGTACACCCCTGGCATTTACGAAGATGAGCACTTGCCAGGCTGGCGCAAAGTCACTGAAGCCGTGCATGCCAAGGGCGGTAAGATTTTTGCGCAACTCTGGCACGTTGGCCGCATGTCCCACCTCTCGGTGCATGGCATGGTGCCCGTATCTTCGGGTACGCAGCCGGCAGTTGATACCACTGTGTATGCCTGGATCGAGCCTGGTAAATCCGGCCCGGTACAACCCAGCGCACCACGTGCATTGGAAACTGAGGAAGTGAAACGCGTCATCGCGGACTTCGTGAAATCTGCGCGCATGGCGATGGACGCCGGTTTTGACGGTATCGAAATCATGGCCGCCAACGGGTTCCTGTTCGATCAGTTCCTCAGCAGCGCCCTGAACACTCGTACCGACCAGTACGGTGGCTCCATCGCCAATCGTCAGCGTTTCTTGCTGGAAACCATTGACGCAATTGCTGCCGAAATTGGTGGTTCGAAGATTGGTGTACGGTTCTCGCCGTTTGGCCGTCTCTATGACTTTGGCGTGTATGAAGGCGAGGAAGAAACCTGGATGAGCATGGCGGCTGCGCTTAATGACCGCGAGCTGGCGTTCGTTCACCTTAACTACCAACCGACCATCCTCGCCGCGCAAACACCTCCGGGTTTCGGCGCCGCATTCCGCGAAGTCTACAAAGGCACCTTGATGGCTGCCGGCGGCTTCACCAAAGAGATCGCAGAGGCTGAACTCGCCAAAGGTGAACTCGACCTGATCGCTTTCGGCACCGCCTACATTGCCAACCCTGATCTGGTAGAGCGCATGCAGAACGGCTGGCCATTGGCGGAAGGCGATCGTGCAACCTACTACGGCGTCAGCGATTCGATTGACAAGGGCTACACTGACTATCCGAATTACGTTAACGCAGCTAAACCTGTTCCGGCTAAAGCGTAATTGCTTTAAGGGCACAGCCTATGTGGAGTTTTGCGTGGGCTGGCCTGTCGTAATGCGGAGCCCACCTGTCATGTCCGCTGTAAAAACCGGAAGAACCCGCGTCCCCAAGGTCACGAAGAGATGGGCGTCTTCGACACTGACCCTCAGCCCTTGCATAAATGGAGCACACTATGCCGTTAGTCATTATTAAAGGTATCGAAGGCGTTTTCACGGAAGAACAAAAAGCCGAGGTGATTCATAAAGTTACCGAGGCTATGGTCTCAGTGGAGGGTGAAAACATGCGCGCTCTCACTTGGGTTCTTTTCGAGGAGGTCAAAAGCGGCAGCTGGGGTATTGCCGGAGAGCCCATCACCGCAGAAAAGGTGCTAAAACTACAAGCTGGCGAATAAAACGCTGCCCTGATAATCAAGCCTTTTCTGGATTGGTGCATCTCGTCCCTTGGGACTTGGCATCTTCTCCAGGAAGGGCTTTTTTCATTCAAAATGATTAATTTGCCTCAAAGTGCTTGAATGAGAACCGTCCTTTACGTGGGGTGGGTTCTATTACTCATCGACCTAACGGACCTCCTGGAGGTCATCTTGATTCTTATCATTTACGCTCATCCCTACCCCGAAAAATCACTTGTCAATCAAGCTATGCTCGAACACGTAGCCAGTAATCCGGACGTAGTCGTCCGCTCCCTGTACGACCTTTATCCGGACTTCAATATCGACGTCGAGGCTGAACAGAGAGCGGTCGATCAAGCACAGCTGCTGGTATTGCAACATCCGATGTATTGGTACAGCTCCCCGCCCCTTTTGAAATTATGGATCGATAAAGTACTCACTCACGGCTGGGCATACGGCAAAGGCTCTGTTGCCCTCAAAGATAAGAGTCTGCTGTGGGCCGTCACGACGGGTGGCGAGCACGATCATTTCCAAATAGGCGGCCACCCAAGTTTCTCGGTGTTGGCTCAACCCCTCCACGCAACGGCAATCTATTGCAACATGCGCTGGCTGAACCCGGTCGTGGTGCACGGCGCGTATGCCGCTGTACCCGACGCCCTACACTCACAAATTGAGCACTATTACGCGCGCCTGGCCTCCTGGAAGGAAGATTGATATGGAGACTCACAGTCTGATTGAAATGCTCATTTACTTGGGCTCAGCTGCCTTGATAGTCCCAATCGCCGTTCGGTTAGGACTTGGCCCGGTTCTCGGCTATCTGTTGGCCGGCTGCCTGATCGGCCCGTGGGGCCTGAAGCTGGTAACGGATGTGGAATCCATCCTGCACTTTGCTGAAATCGGCGTAGTTTTGATGTTGTTTATCATTGGGCTCGAACTTGATCCCAAACGCCTTTGGGCCATGCGCCGAATGGTCTTCGGTGGCGGCGCATTGCAGATGCTGGCCTGCGGTGTTGCAATTGCCGTGTTTTGCGCCGCGCTTGGCTTGAACTGGACAGCAGCACTGTTGGTGGGGTTGACGCTGAGTCTATCGTCGACCGCCATCGCCATGCAGGCCATGAACGAGCGAAACATGATCCCGACCGCCGTGGGTCGCAGCAGCTTTGCCGTGCTGTTGTTCCAGGACATCGCGGCGATTCCGCTAGTCGCGATGATTCCATTATTAGCAGCAAATGGTGGTACGCCCTCCGGCGCTGAACTCGCGCTGTCCATCGCAAAAATCGTCGGTGCGATCGTCGCGGTGGTGCTCTTGGGTCAGTACGTTTCCCGGCCCGTTCTGCGCTTTGTCGCGCGCTCGGGCTTGCGCGAAATCTTCAGTGCCGTTGCGTTGTTTCTGGTGTTTGGATTCGGGTTGTTGCTGGAAGAGGCAGGATTGTCGATGGCGATGGGAGCATTTCTCGCCGGAGTCCTGTTAGCCAGCTCAGAATACCGGCACGCGCTGGAAAGTGACATTGAGCCATTCAAGGGGCTGCTACTCGGTTTGTTCTTTATCGGCGTCGGCATGTCGATCGACTTCGGCACGCTGATCAATGCGCCGCTGAAAGTCTTAACGCTAACCTTGGGTTTTATCCTGATCAAGCTGCTGATGATCAAACTCCTGGGTCGCTTCTTGAGTGTCCCTACTGAACAGCGCTCTTGGCAAGCGGTGTTTCTCGGTCAAGGCAGTGAGTTCGCCTTCGTCGTGTTTGGCGCAGCAACGGTTGCCGGCATCCTGGTCGACCCTTGGGGTAAAAGCCTGACCTTGGCAGTAGCACTGTCCATGTGCGTCACACCTCTGCTGATCCTAGTGCTCAATCGCCTGGAGTCCGCAAGTAAACAGGACAATCAGGAAGCGGACACCATCGACCAACGCAATCCTCGGGTAATCATCGCCGGCTTTGGTCGATTCGGCCAAATCTCGGGCCGTCTATTAATGTCCTGTGGCTTTGAAGTAGTGGTGCTGGATCACGATCCCGATCATATCGAGACGTTGCGCAAGTTCGGGGTCAAGGTGTTCTACGGCGACGCGACCCGCCTTGATTTGCTGCATGCCGCCGGAGCGGCTCAAGCAGTTGTGCTGATCAACGCCATCGACAATCAGGACGATAATCTGGCACTGACCCGGCTGGCCCAAGAGCATTTTCCCTCCCTAAAGCTGGTGGTGCGCGCTCGCGATATGGGGCACATCATTACCCTACGGCAGATGGGCGTAGAGGCGGTCGAGCGGGAAACTTTTGAGAGCGCTTTGTCCCTTGGGCGCAAAGCGCTGGAACAACTGGGCGTCGGGCGCTACGAGGCCCGTGAACGCGCAGATCGATTCCGTCGCCTGAATCTGGAAATGCTTGAGGAAATGACCGCGCAGCCCGAGGATGATACCGAGCTCAAGTACGACGCCTACAAACGGGCCAACGCCCTGCTGACGGAAATTTTCAACGAAGATCGAGCTCATCCGATCAATAACTGGCCAGATCAAGGGCGAGCCAAAGCGGAAGAGAAAGATGGCTAAATGAAGGTCGAAAATCTAAAGCCATTCTGAGGTCGGTCTACAGGACGTCCTTTAAGTCAGCCAAGATTGCTTTCTTCAACGCGGCAACCGAACGAGAGCCGGCCAAGACTAAGCGCAACCGCCCCTCGTGAAAAATCGCCAAGGATGGCACTGACCGGATACCGTACATCTGGGAAATCGTCGGCGAAACAGCCACATCAATCCTTCCGAAGGCTGCGCGAGAATGCAGCTTGTCTGCCAGGTCGTGAAAGACCGGTTTGATTTCCTGGCATGGTTTGCACCAAGACGCCGAAAACAGCACGACGCTGCTACCTTTTGCAACGAATCTGGCGAACTGTTCGGCCTTCAAGTCTACGATACGGTTCATTTACACCTCACTCACACGCCACTCCAAATCCAGAGATTGCAGCACCAACAGGTGCCGCAAAGTCTGTAGCATCAATTACATCCATCAAGACCGCAGACTTGACCACTGAACGACTCATCCTCATCCTTTGATTCCAAATACATTTGATTCAGTGCCTGGAGAAAAGCCTCCTGAGGCTGAGCACCCGAAACAGAAAACGAATTATTGAACACAAAAAATGGAACGCCTGAGCCAAACTGGGCCGCCGCGCGCTCGTCTTTCTGCATCTGAAGGCGCAGATCCGGGGATGACCACGCGAGTCGAATCGACTCGTCAGATACCCCTACAGACTTCGCTATCGTCTCTAAACTATTTCTTTCAAAAAGCGACTTACCCTGGGTGGTACTTTGCTCATACAGCGCTTCCACCAGGTTTTTCTTCACCGCTTCATCTTCAACTGCTTTGACCAATACGTGCGCATCTGCAGTATCGCCAAATAGCATGGTTTCAAAACGGTAATCAAGCCCCGAAGACTGGCCATACTGCTTCACCGTAGTCATCATGGTTACAGCAGCGCCAGGGCTACCCAATTTACGTTTGAGGGCGTCTACCATAGGCTCAGCAACGTGGTTCGGGGCAAGACGGTAAGCTCTAACGTTGACTTGAACGCTGTCCTTGTGAGGGAAGCTTTCAAGCGCTTTATCAAAACGACGCTTAGCGACCCAGCACCAAGGACAGACGTAATCAGACCAAATATCTACTACGAATTTCTTCGAAACACTGCTCATAAATCACTCTGTTTGAAAGGAAATAAAAGAAGTCGTCGCTATTGAGGGAAGGCTAAAAGCGACTGTTAACAACTCTGTTGATGCCCACTGGTATGTTTGATCTCACGAGCGGCCATTACGGCTGATCGCTCCACCGATTCGAGCAAGCAGTCGAACCCAGCTAAGGGATCTGCCGATCTGCCCAATGTCCAATCAATGAGACTCGCGCCCTCTAATGCGCTCAACAGCATGAATGCATAGGATTGAGCGGGCCTGGCCAGTAACCAGCCTTTCTGAACAGCCGCCTCACTGATGGTTCTCTGGAGCCAGTCAAGTTGCGTCTCGAAAAATACTCGAGTAAGCACTTGAAGCGATAAAGGCAGTGCTGCCATTTCCGCCGCCAGTGCGCCACACAACGGTAGAAGCCCTTCATTCGCACTGATGACGAAAAGACGGGAAAACGCTCGAAGCCGCATCAAAGGATCCTCATCAGCGTCTTCAATTGACCTAATGGTCGTTTCGAAGCGATTGATAGAGTCCTTTATCAACTCTTGACCGAGACACTCTTTGGTAGGAAAGTGGTGATGAATGCTGGCTTTTCTAATACCAATCGTCGCGGCTAGATCAGCATAACTAAATGCCGAGTAGCCTTTAGACCTCATTTGGTTTTCCGCGACTTTTAACAGCGCTGCTCTTGTCGAAACTGACATTGAAAACTCCTGCGGCTAGTCTTCAGCCGCCCTACACCAAAAGCTGGCAAGCTGCTGCCAGCTGGGCCAGTTCGAATGGCCTTGGATAAACGTTTGAGCCATTACATACACCTCCCAGCACTCTTGGTGATGGAATGGAAGTCGACTCAGGCGACTTCCATCAGACAGCGTTAGCTGAACTCAGGCACGAACGGCCATAATTCCCGCATCCACGTCCCAGATCGCTCCGGTCACCCAGGATGTCTTGTCCGACAGCAGGAACACGATGGTGTTGGCCACATCCTCCGGAACACCAACTCGGCCCAGTGGATGGAAATCGTTCAGCGACTTCATCGCTTCCGGGATCGCCTCTTTGTCCATGAACCCTTCATAGATCGAGGTGTGAACGATCCCTGGCGAGACGGCGTTGACGCGGATACCCGAGTGAGCCAATTCAATTGCCAGGTTGCGTGTCAGCGCGTGCAGACCTGCCTTCGCCATGGAGTAGGCAGAGGCCGGCGAACCAGCCAATGCGGCCTGTGCACCGATGGAGCCGACGTTGACAATTGACCCTTCGCGCTTGGCGGCGAGCATGTTCTTGACTACGGCCTGAGTGATGAAGAACGTCGCACGGTTGAGAGACAGGTACATGTCGTACTCAGCCTCGTCGTGCTCGGTGAAGGCTTTGGGAATGAATATGCCAGCGGAGTTCACCATCAGGCTGATATCGCTATGGTTGGCATTGATTTCGTTGCGAACGAAATTCATGCCCTCTTCAGTCATGAGGTTAGCGACTATCACGGAAACCGGGCCCAGCACGCTCAACTCGCCACGGATGGCGTCTGCCTTGTCTTGCTTGCTGCCTGTCAACACCACGCTGCCACCCGCTTTCAGCACCATGCGGGCCGTTTCCAGACCCATACCACTGGTGCCACCTACAACAAGCAGTTTCTTACCTTTGAAAAAATCGTTCATTTCATACTCCAGTTAACTTAATTTCCAAAAATTGCAGCGCCAGAGATCATTCGTCTGCTGGCGCTCTTAGGGTTCAGAGAGTCAAACCCGATGAAAATCAGTCCTCACGAACCTCGAGGGTCGGCACCATACGAATGGCTTTCGAGAAGTTGGCGTAGTTGACCGACGTCTTGAGTACATTCTTGTGCAGCTCTTCCACACGTTCACGGGGCGCATCGGTGTGCAGGCGAACGACGAAGCTCACTTCGTCGTAGCCTGGGTTCACGCTCTCGTCGAGACCCAAGAAACCACGCAGGTCGAGGGTACCGTCCGTCTCAATTTCCAGACTGTGGATCTTGATACCCATCATGGCGGCGTTGGCCGCATAGCCGACCGACATGCAAGCGTTGAGAGCGGCCATCAGCAGTTCTTGAGGGTTAGGCGCACTGTTCTGGCCCAGCAACTCATTTGGCTCATCGGCGGCGATTTCGAAATCACGGGAATAGGTCTCACCGGCGAGGCTGTAGCGACTGACTTTGGCCACAGAGCGCGTCTGGCCTTTCCACTGAGTCTTGACGTTAAAGCTGGCGTGGCGCTTGCCCGCATCCTCGGCAACACCTTGGGCAAACTGCTGCAGGGCGGCTACGTCAATACCGTTCAGGTTATTTGTCATTTGGTAAGTCCTCTGTGCAACGCATTTTTGCGCGTGGATTGATGTTCGACGAAACAACTCTACCAACTGGTAGGTATGGATGCAATAAAATTTTTAGATTTTGCCTGACGCACCAGAGCCGGCAAGGAGTAACCTACTCACAAGCCTGGTAAACATAGCGCACAGCTAGGCACTGTCTATCCGAATGGACGGACGGCAAAACGCCTATGAGTAGGATGGCTTAAACCAAAGAAAGGCTATTACGCTCTAAACCTTTACTAGGTTTAAAAATTTTTTCGAAAAGGTATCAGGGAGAGCAGTCATGAACCGTAAAATTGCTTCAGGTCTTTTTTTATCAGCAATTGGAATATACATCGCAGGGCCTCAAGCGTCGTTACGTACAGAGGCGCAAGAACTGCCCACCGCAAGCTCTGTATCGATTGTCGATATCCAAGCCAAACCTACCGCCATCGCATCTGATGGTGCTGATCCTGTCGGCACCGACGCATTAGCACGAAGTGGTGCTGAGCATGGCACGGGCCAGGTGGCCGCTGACGGTGCCGATCACGTCGGGGCAAAAGGTGTCGCCGCTGACGGTGCCGATCATGTCGGGGCAAAAGACCTGGCTGCAGACGGTGCCGATCATGTCGGGGCAAAAGGTGTCGCCGCTGACGGTGCCGATCATGTCGGGGCAAAAGGTCTTGCCGCTGACGGTGCCGATCATGTGGGAGCAAAAGGTCTAGCCGCTGACGGTGCCGATCATGTGGGAGCAAAAGGTCTAGCCGCTGATGGCTCGGATCGCGTGGGTAAAAATCAAGTGGCTTCCAAAGAAACAAAGATTCGGATCGGTGGTATTGGCTCCGATGCAGTGGCTTCACTTAGGTAGCTGGTCAATCTAAGGGAGTAGGCAGTGAATCCTATGGATATGTATCTCTAAAGGTCGCAGTGGGAATGGCGGTTAGCTGCCATCTCCCCGCTGATCCGCGCGGAACTACCGCATACGGCTCCTCGCCTCAGTGACGCGAAGTGTTCCTCTGAGTAAGGATGTGTACTTCTAGTTTTGGGGGCTTTCCTGCCTTCATAGACGACATGCCGGAGACCGAAACCGCCAAGACGTATGAGGTTTCCTGTTGCCGCGTGATAATGGGAATATTCCCCTCCAACCTGGTACAACCCAACGGAAAACTCGGTCAGCTGTGCCGTCGAAGCGTTAACGGGATAATCAGTCTTGGCTAGGTGTGGTACTCATTGCGCCAGGAAATGTAGCGTCTGCCATTGCGTTCACTCACTACACTGCCGCCCGCGTAAAGTGCGCCCCACGGAGGAGCGGCACTATAGAATAGAATCCTGAGCGCGAGTTACGAAACGATAATAGTTTGCAAAATCAAATTAAACCCAGACTGATCAACCACCTTGTCGCCAAGGGCCCAGGAAACAAAACTGCTGCCTTCAAGCAAGCTCAAGATCGCTCTTGAAACCTCTTTCGGATTGAGATCTGCCTTAATGACTTTTTGGGATTGACCTATGACTAGATTACTTTCTAACCAAGAAATATGAATCTCAAAAAACTTCTTGGTCAACTCTTTAAGGCTTTCTGGCAGCGCAGATAGCTCAGCTGCAAGTGCACCGCAAAGTGGCAGCATGCCATTATCCGAGCTATCGACAAAAAGCTCGGCAAATGCTTTTAACCGAGCGACTACATCATGACTCTCTTCGTTTATTGATTCTAGATTCTTGGAAAATCTGAATAGATAACTCTCAATAACAGCGATTCCGAGCCCTTCCTTTGTAGGGAAGTGATGATGAATGCTCGCCTTTTTTATGCCAATTTCGTCAGCCAGATCGGCATAGCTAAATGCAGCGTAGCCTTTGGTGCGCAGCAATAACTCGGCGGTGGTTAAAAGGTCGGAACGCGTACTCATAAAGCTTACCTAGAGTTTTTAATGAATGCATATTAACTGCCTTAAGGCAACAGTTCAACTCTAGAGATGAGAGGACGCTGTAAAACGACCTCTCATCTCTATTAAGCTAGGCCCCTACGTGGCTAGGATCGCTTTCAATTGCTTCCGAACCTTTAGCTTTGGAACGGACGGCCTTCGACCAACCCAGCATCAGTGCTCCAGCGACTAACGGTATAGAAAGAACGGTGTAAGTTCCGTTGGGATAATCGAACGCCAAGAGAACCAATACCACAAGCAAGAAAGCAAGAGTTAGCCAAGAGGTGAACGGCGCTCCAGGCATTCTAAATGAGACCATTTCGACCTCACCTCTTTTTACAGCACGACGGTAATTTATTTGCGATAGAACAATGAATGCCCAAGTCGAAAGAATTCCCAGCGATACTAAGTTCAGCAAGAGCTCAAATAATTGCGATGGAATCAAGAAGTTTAGTACAACACCAAATACGTTAATCCCCATGGTGACCAAGATTCCCATATAGGGTACCCCTTGGCTGCTCATTCGTTTAAACATTTTTGGCGCTGACCCGCCCATGGCAAGCGATCTCAATACACGCCCAGTGGCGTATAAACCTGAATTGAGACTTGAGAGCGCCGCTGTCATCACAACGATATTCATAACGGAGCCAATACCAGGTACACCAAGTGCTTCAAAAAAAGTTACAAAAGGACTGATGTTAGCGCTATAGGCAGTCCAGGGGAGTACGGTAACAAGCAAAAATACCGAACCCACGTAGAACAAACCTATTCTCCAGATCACACCATTAATGGCTTTTGGGATAACACTTCTAGCATCCGTCGTCTCGCCAGCGGCAGTCCCCACCAACTCTATACTCGCATAAGCAAAGATGACGCCTTGCACGATGATGATTGCTGGCAAAAGCCCATGTGGAAATATCCCCCCGTTATCCGTGATCAAATGCAAGCCCGGAATATGTCCTGCCACCTCATGGCCAGTAGCAAAAAAGAACGACCCGATCACCAAAAAAATACTGATAGCGGCGACCTTTATCACGGCGAACCAGAACTCCATTTCACCAAACCATTTGACACCGACCATGTTCATCAATGTCACTACACCCAAAGCACTTAGCGCGAATACCCACTGAGGAACATCCGAAAACACACTCCAATACTTCATATAAATAGCAATGGCGGTTATATCAACAACGCCTGTTAACGCCCAAACTACAAAATACATCCATCCTGCAACGAAAGAGGCACGCTCACCCATAAACTCCCTGGTGTAAGATACAAAACTTCCACTGCTTGGACGGTGCATCACTAGCTCACCCAGCGCCCTCAAAATGAAAAAGGCAAATATCCCACAAACCAAATAAATCACCGCAAGTGCAGGCCCCGCAATTTGCAGTCTGGCCCCTGCCCCCAGGAACAGACCTGTACCGATGGCTCCACCTAGCGCCATCATTTGTACATGACGTTTCTTTAAATGCTTTGAATATCCGCTTTCATGGGAATCAAGCCAGTTCGATTTATCTTTTAGTTCGTTGCCGCACTGAACTGCTGAGAGAGTTTGTATTTTTTGTTTTTTCATGTTCCACCCAAGCGATTAATTTGCAGTTTTTGTTCTTACCCCTTGCAAACTTAACTTTCTTCTTCCCATTCCAAGCGGGAAGTGCGAGAGAAGCCTTGAGCTCCCATGTCGTCAAAGACACTAAACCTCTCCTGCTCAACGCCACAGCACGCTCAGATCATCGCTTCTCGATCGACCAGGTAGCGAAACCCCAAGACACAAAAAACCTACCATTCACATGGTAGCCATGCAAACTCTATTTTTTAATTATTTACAATATGTTGTTTTTGAAAGGATTTTTGTTACACGCCAACCTTGTAGTAGACATTTAACAAAAATGGCACTTTAATCTGGAATCTGCGGTAGCTAGTGCGTAGCCAAATCTCACCAAACGCAAGGATTGGAAGCCGGTATGAAAAAATATAAAAACGTACAAACCCTACTCGCCCACGCTTCTATCGAGCCTGATCAGCATCATGGCTTCGTGAATACACCGGTTTACCGGGGTTCCACTGTGGCGTTCCCTACGTGTGAGTCGATGCGCGAGGGACGCCAAAAATATACGTATGGCCGTTGGAACAACCCTTCGACGGAAGCATTGACTCAGGCCCTCCAGCAGCTGGAGGGAGCGGAAGGCACGGTTCTTTGCCCCTCAGGGCTCTCCGCATGTACGACTGCCATACTGTCGGTGGTGGGAGCTGGGGATCACCTACTTATTGCCGACAACGTGTATTCGCCGATAAGGGCTTTTTGTGAGCAGGTGGGTCAACGCCTTGGAATCGAGGTCTCGTTTTACGACCCGACAATTGGTGCCGGTATCGTAGATTTCCTCAAACCAAACACTAAAGCCATCTATACCGAATCTCCTGGCTCCTTGACTCTGGAAATACAAGACATCCCTGCGATAGCCAAGGTTGCCCATGAGCATGACATCCTGGTTATTGCAGACAACACTTGGGGTACCCCGCTTTACTTTCCATCACTGGAACTCGGTGTCGATCTATCCATCATGGCCGCAACGAAATATATCGTCGGTCACTCGGATGCCGTTCTTGGCACCGTATCAGCCTCCAAGCGAGCGTGGGATAGCCTCAAGCAATTCCATTTCAACATGGGCCTGTTTGCTAGTCCAGATGACGTGACGCTGGCGCTTCGAGGGATGAGGACGCTAGATGTGCGACTGGAACGTCATTACAAAAACGCTACGATTGTCGCCAAGTGGCTGGAGACACGCGAGGAAGTGGAAGCAGTTTATTATCCTGCATTAGAGTCTCACCCTCAGCACCAGTTATGGAAAAGGGATTTTAAAGGAGCATCAGGTTTACTGTCCTTCGTGACCAAACCTTCCACACAAGCAGCGGCAGATGCACTCTTGGATAGCCTATCGTTGTTTTCAATTGGCTACTCTTGGGGCGGTTTTGAAAGCTTGGCGATGATCGCAGATCCCAAACCCGTCAGAACTGCGACGTCTTGGGAAATTGATGGGCACCTTGTGCGGCTGCATATTGGTCTTGAAGACCCATCTGATCTGATCGAAGACCTCGAACAGGGCTTTGCGAAATCCAATAGGTTACGCGGCTAATCTTCAAGCTAATTATGCACAGTCCTTAATTGGGCTGTGCTTGCTTGTCCGCCCGAAGGTATTATCTCAAGATAAACATCTTCGACACTGCTCGTCGATAAGACTCATCTATTTCCTTCTAACACTTGAATTCGACGATAAAGCGTTCGTTCACTAATCCCCAATTCTTTGGCTAAATCTGCTCGTGACCCCTCGAACCCATTAAGCACCTGGGCAAGGTTTTTTAGGAACTTGCTATTTTTATTAGTTTTTTTGTACTGGGAGACGTGACCAGTCACATTCGTAGGCAAATCTCTTTCCCGTATAATCCCGTCCTCACTGAACAGACGCGCCCGTTCAAGAATATTTTTTAGCTCCCTGATATTCCCCCGAAATGAATACAGCGAGAGGCGCTTCAATGCTTCCTCGTCAATCTCAGCCCGACTGCTAGGTGCAATTCGTTTTAGATGACTTTCTATCAGCAGCGGCAAATCGTCTATACGCTCTCTCAACGGCGGAAGCGTTATAGGGAAAGCACTGATTCTGTAGTAGAGGTCTTCGCGAAAAGTGCCAAGTTCAACCATATCCTTCAAAGGCTTATGAGTTGCAACAACGAGACGGAAATCGGAATGGATCGTCCGTAAACTACCCACAGGTCTAAAACTGCCCGATTCAATTAGACGCAACAATTTGACTTGCATGGAGAGAGGCACATCGCCTATTTCGTCCAGAAAAAGCGTACCGCCATGCGCAGCCTCTGCAAGCCCAATTTTCTTACTGAGCGCGCCTGTGAATGCTCCTTTTTCATGGCCAAATAATTCACTCTCGAACAGCGACTCTGAAAGGCCAGTGCAGTCGACTACAACCAGAGGTGCCTTTGAGCGCGGACTACCCATATGGAGTGCCCTAGCGAACAGCTCTTTACCGGTTCCCGACTCCCCCTGCAAAAGAACGGGGATCGGGGAAGGCGCCGCTCGCTGCAGCGCGCTCAACGCCTGTTTAAAAGACGGCGACACGCCCACTAGCCCCTGCTTTTGCGGCTGCGCAGACGCTATGTCTACGGTGATCAATCTTTCAACGTAAGCAACCACCTGGCCCTGGCGATCCAAAATGGGACGGAGCTCAACATCAACGTGTTCTGGCCCCCGGGGAGTGTGGTGAATATGCAGTACCCTTTCCGCAGCATGGCTATCAAAGGCCTTTCGCATTGGACAAAGCTCACCCGCCTGATCGCAGGGAACGGCATAGCCATGCGAAACCTTGAAGCATTTGGAGCCAACGTGTGGTTTTCCCTCAACACCAAAATGTCTTTGATAGGCCTTGTTGGAGGCAATGACGTTGTACTCGACATCCAGGACGATGGTGGGTCGATCGTCATGCTCAAGGTAAGAAATCAACGCTTGAACATCTACATTGCTCGAAGCGATTAGCCCACTACTCATAATCTTCTCCCGAACAGTATTCCTGCTGCCAGATACTGCCACAGACTGCCATATGACTGCCAAAATAAATGGCAGATATGAATCTCTGGATATCGGACACCCCGCAATCACACGGCTTAGAGCGGCTACCGAAAGCGCCTGTTTTGGCATAGATCTTGAGACTGCTGACATAGCAGCTATTCAGGAGCTATCTAATGTATTTCGGCGAAAAAATATTGGTCGAAGAATTCTTTGACGAAGCGACATCGACGTTCAGCTATCTGTTGCTTGACCGCTCAACCATGCAGTGTGCGCTCATCGATAGCGTGCTTGACTACGATCCGAAATCGGGCCGCACAAAAACTGAATCCGCCGACAGAATCGTTGCGCGCGTGACGGAGCTGGGCGCGTCCGTTGAATGGATCCTCGAGACTCATCTACATGCCGACCACCTCACTGCCGCACAATATTTGAAACAACGGCTAGGCGGCAAGATAGGCATTGGAATCAGAATAAAAGACGTTCAAAAAGTCTTTAGCCACTTGTTCCATACGGAAGAAGAACTCAGAAGCGGTTCCGACCAGTTTGATATTTTGTTTGATGACAACGATACATTTCATATCGGTAGTTTAACCGCCAAAGCGTTACATACACCTGGGCACACACCTGCCTGTATGACCTATCTTATCCAGGATGAACAAGCAGGTCTCGCGTTCGTGGGTGATACATTGTTCATGCCCGATTACGGCACAGCAAGGTGCGACTTCCCAGGAGGGGACGCCAGAACACTCTTTCGGTCAATACATAAAATTTTGGTGCTTCCTGAATCAACCAACATTTTCATGTGCCACGATTACCGTCCCAATGGTCGACCTCTTGCGTTTATTACCAGTGTGAAAGCACAAAAGCAGGAGAACATTCATGTTCGCGAAGGTACAAGCGAAGACACATTCGTGAGCATGCGAGAAAAACGAGATGCAACACTGGATATGCCAGTTCTTATATTGCCATCCGTCCAAATTAATATGCGAGGCGGAAACATGCCAGAACCAGAGACGAATGGCATCCGCTATCTGAAAATACCACTCAACACGCTTTAACGCTTTAACGCTTTAACCTTGCGTAGTTATCAACGGAAAATAATATGAATACTTATAACTTAAGTTCGGATTTTTCTATTGCGCCGCAACTCACCGTGGTCGATGTGAAGCAACTGGCTGAGCTCGGAGTTCGTACTCTCATCTGCAACAGGCCGGATGGCGAGACACCCGATCAGCCAACACATGTAACGATCCGCCAAGCAGCCGAAGCAGAAGGCATGACGTTTCACTACCTGCCCACCCAAGCATCGGCCATCGCTGATGAAACGGTAGATTCCTTCGTCGAAATTTTAAAGGAAGCGCCAAGACCTGTGGTTGCCTACTGTAGAACTGGCACCCGGGCGGCGATGCTGTGGGCGCTCTCTGAAGCAGGCAAGCAGAGTCTGTCCGTCATACTCGCAAGAACCAAAAGCGCACAGGTGGATGTTTCTTCAATTATGCGCAGAATCAGCAATGGTGGACGCACCATCAATGCAATGGCTACAACTCACCACCAAATCGTCATTGTTGGTGCCGGTTCTGCAGGCGTTGCCACCGCAGCCAGCCTGAAGTCACGAGAACCGAATCTGGATATCGCACTAATCGACCCTGCTGACGCGCACTACTATCAACCTGGGTGGACTATGGTCGGCGGAGGCATCTTCGAGGCTGAATCTACTGTAAGGACGATGGCTTCTGTCATGCCTCGAGGTGTGACGTGGATCAAAGCAGCGGTAACTGCGTTCGACCCACAGGCCAATGCAGTCGTCCTCGATGGAGGGAGAGTTATTCAGTACGACCAGCTTGTCGTCTGCCCTGGCTTGAAGCTCGATTGGTCAGCTATCAAAGGACTGACTGAGACATTAGGCTCCAATGGCGTAACCTCTAATTATCGCTACGATCTTGCGCCTTATACCTGGAAACTTGTCCAGGAACTCAAATCAGGCAAGGCCCTCTTTACGCAGCCGCCAATGCCAATCAAGTGTGCGGGTGCGCCTCAGAAAGCGCTCTATCTCTCATGCGATCACTGGTTGAAAAACGATCGCCAAGCGCAGATAAAGACGCAGTTTTTCAATGCCGGCGGCGTGCTATTCGGCGTGGCCGACTACGTCCCTGCCCTCATGTCGTACATGGAAAAATATTCCGTCGCCTTGAAATTCAGCCACAAGCTGGTCGCCGTGGATGGCCCCAACAAACGGGCAACTTTCGAATGCACCGATAAAGATGGCAACACCCAGACCGTGATTGAGTCGTTTGACATGCTCCACGTCGTGCCCCCGCAGGTTGCTCCTGACTTTATTCGCTCAAGCCCGCTAGTGGATGAAGCGGGATGGGTCGACGTTGATCCAACGACCTTGGCTCACCGCAAATTTTCCAATGTTTGGGCATTGGGAGATGTGGTGAATACCACAAACGCGAAAACCATGGCGGCTGCACGTAAACAAGCGCCGGTCGTAGCGAACAATGTCCTGGTTAGCCTGGGGATGAAGCAGGCTCAAGCTACGTATAACGGCTATGGCTCCTGCCCTCTGACGGTTGAGCGTGGAAAAGTTGTCCTGGCCGAGTTTCTCTATGGCGGAAAGCTGGCGCCGACGTTTGCTACCTGGTTTGTGGATGGGCGCAAACCCTCTCGTTTGAGTTGGTTTCTTAAAGAGAGAATTCTCCCGCCGTTCTACTGGCACTGCATGCTGAAAGGACGTGAATGGTTCGCTGACTCGCAAGTAAGTCAGACGGAGCGTTAAAAGATGGATGAGCACAGCATGCTGGCCGTCGTTCTTGGCGCGGTCATTGGAGGTGTTCTGGCCATGACCGGCGCAGGCGGAGGAATCCTCGCCATTCCGGTATTAGTTTTCGGACTCGGTTTATCCATGACTCAGGCGGCCCCGGTCGGGTTGTTAGCTGTAGCGTTGGCGGCGAGCGTGGGTGCCGTGCTGGGATTGAAGCAGGGAGTGGTTCGCTATAAGGCAGCCGCTTTCATCTCGTCGATTGGTATCGTCGCTGCACCCATAGGTTTACACCTTGCGCAGCGCGTTCCCAATAAGCCACTCGCGTTGGTATTTTCGATAGTGTTGGTATACGCAAGCGTGCGCATGCTACGCAATGCAACCCGGGAAATCCGTAATGGCGGCGCAGCTCCGCGAGGCGAGGTATTGCCCTGCGTGCTGAATCCGGCAAAGGGACGGTTACGCTGGACTTTACCCTGCGCTCGGGTATTGGCGTTAACCGGGTTTGTGTCAGGTTTATTGTCAGGCTTATTAGGCGTCGGAGGGGGATTCGTTATTATTCCCGCCTTGATGCGATACACCAATCTCGAAATGAAAAGTGTTGTCGCAACGTCTCTTGCGGTCATTGCCTTGGTTTCAATCGGTGGAGTAACTGCGGCGGCGATTAGCGGCGTCATGTATTGGCAGGCAGCGGTACCGTTTGCCGTCGGTGCGGTTTTAGGGCTGGTCGCCGGAAGGCAGATAGCTCATAAGTTAGCCGTTCCTCGTTTACAACAAGCGTTCTCGATCGTCGGAATTGTTGCTGCCATCATGCTGGGAGCCAGTGTCTTCGGTTTAGGTTTGCGATCATGACAATCCAAAGTAACTCTAATCTCAGCAAGGCGGATTTCGTCACCAAGACATGGCGGCTGCGGCTGCGGCTTCATTCCCACACGGCGGCGCACCTATGCAAATCACATCACCGAGCTGCGATGTCATGTAACAGCTCCAACATATGACGATTTGAGCGACCGAGAAAATCATGGTTCGCGAGTTGCCGATCTGGCGCCGCAAGCAATTGAGCTCCAGCCACACGTTCAAATTTTTCGGATCAAGGACCTCACCCCGGGTCACCAGCCAAGGGCCGGTCGGGTCGAAAAATGTCACAGCCCTTGCCTTTATCCCGCCCCAATCCAGCACGGGTCAGCCAGACCCTTGGTGTGAGTGCAGAACCGGCGGCACGCTCATTGGGAAGTCGACAGCTGGCGTCCTTGCCTGCTGCGCTCACCCGACAAGCTTCTGCCTGTCAGTCTACGCAGGGCAGCGATGAAGCGCCTAAGTGGCTATTGATTTCGACCAATTGTCGTACATACGCCGATCCTTGGCTGATATGCGACGGCACACCACAAGCCGCTTGCGACTAATAGACAATAAGTCCATTGTAGACTTAAATAATATGATCAGGCAGCACAGTCATGGCCGATACCGCAGCAATTACCCTGCCCTCCCAAACTCCCGGCGTGGTGCACACGCTCTACAAGCACACGTTCAGCGGCGGCCAGGGTCAGCGCAGTGCCTATATCCAGGCCGGACTGCACGCCGACGAACACCCTGGGCTGTTGGTGATCCAGCATCTTCTGGTACAGCTCCATCAACTGGAGCTGGAAGGTCGGTTGAACGGCCGTATCGTCATCCGCCCCTTCGCCAATCCCGTAGGTCTGGGCCAACAGGTATTCGGCCAATTGCCAGGGCGTTTCAATCTGGCCAATGGCGAAAACTTCAACCGCAACTTTCCCAACATCAGCACCAGGCTTGAAAGTGTGCTGGCCACAGCACGTCCTGCACACAACGACACCGAAGCGATGAAGTCCTTGCTGCTCAGTGCACTGGGCAATGCAGTGCCTGCCGAAACAGTAGCCGCCAACAAGCATCTGCTGTTGCACGAAGCGCTGCACCACGATCTGTTCATCGACCTACATTGCGACACATCCAGCATTCTGCATATTTACGCCAATCTCATTCAGCGTGAACGCGCCATACGTCTCGCTACCAGCATGGGTGTCGAAGCCGTGTTCCTTGAGGAGGATGCCGGCGGCTTTCCCCTGGATGAAGCCTACTCCAAAGCCTGGAAAGCCTTGTATGGCAAAGCGCTGGTAGACGCCGAGCACCTGGGATTCTCCGCCACCGTCGAGCTACGCGGCCAAAGCGATGTAGAAGACGAAATCGCCTGGCAGGACGCTCAGGGTCTACTCCTCTTCCTGCGTTCGGAAGGCTTGATTCTGGCCGGTAACGAGGCGCAGCCGCCTATCAACGCCGACACGGTCACTGTTTATCCGCTGGAAGGTGTTGCTCATCTAGAAGCAAGCGCCACCGGCGTTATCGCCTGGAAAACGACCCTTGGTTCAAGCGTGACGCGCGGTGAAGTCATCGCCGAAATACTGCCGCTGGACCAGCAGTTGGGTACACCGCGCGTACCAGTGTTGAGCCCTGTGCAGGGAATTCTGGTGGCTAGGCACCACATCAGGCTGGTGCGCGCAGGACAGCGTATCGGTATGGCCGCCGGCACTGCCCCTCTCCCCGGTCGCATTACTGGGCAGTTGATGAAGGATTTCTAAAAAACAGGCGCGCACACCTGTCGACAAAACCACCACCATTCACTTCGAAACTGCCTTGGCAAGCAGCGCTGTGTCGCTTACCCAATAACACCAACAATCAATCAGAGGCACGAAAAAATGAGCATGCATTTCCTGTACGGCGCCCTGGCATTGGCCCTGGGCCTGTCCACCGCCCAGGCTGCTGACCAGCCGTTGAAAATCGGCATCGAAGCGGCCTACCCGCCCTTTGCATCCAAATCTCCCACTGGCGAAATTACCGGCTTTGACTACGACATTGGCAACGCGCTATGTGTCGAAATGCAGATCAAATGCGTATGGGTCGAACAGGAGTACGACGGGCTGATTCCTGCTCTCAAAGTAAAAAAAGTAGACGCAATCCTCTCTTCAATGTCGATCACGCAAGAGCGCAAGAAATCGGTCGATTTCACCGATAAGTATTACCAGAGCCCCGCGCGGCTGGCGATGAAAAAAGGTGTAGCGATAGACGACGATCTCTCCGGCTTGCAGGGCAAGCGCATCGGCGTGCAACGTTCGAGTATCCATGATCGCTTCGCCACCGACGTGCTGGCGCCAAAAGGTGTCGAGATCGTGCGCTACACCTCGCAAAACGAGATCTATCTGGACATGAACGCCGGCCGTCTGGATGGCACCGTGGCTGATCAGATCATCCTTAGCGAATCGTTCCTCAAACTCCCTACAGGCCAAGCATTTGCCTTCGCCGGGCCGCAATTGACCGACCCTAATTATTTCGGAGACGGCATCGGCATCGCGTTGCGCAAAGGCGATGCGTTACGGGTCGAGCGTTTCAATGAGGCGATCAAGTCGATCCGAGCCAAAGGTATCTATCAAGCTATCAATGCCAAGTATTTCGACTTCGACGTGTATGGGAAATAGCTGACTTCCCATCAATCACCCTTTTTCAACGCCCATCCTGACATCGCGTTCACTTGCTGTGAACGCCTTGGAGAGCAGCACTTATGTCGCGAATTCCTGATACGCCTTTCATTCTTCAAGCACCTGACGTGAAGGGAATGCTGACCCAGTTGGACATTACGGCTGCGATGCGCAGCCTGTTTGAATCACTGGCGGCAGGCACCGCCGTACAGCCCCCGCAACAACAAGTGGATTTTCCCAATGGCCAAGGTGATTTCATCAATTACCTAGGTGTCATGAGTGATCAAAAGGTTTACGGCATCAAAACATCGCCCTACATCAAAACCGAGGGCAAACCGCTCGTCACGGCCTGGTCGATACTGATGTCCATGGAGACCGGTGCGCCGTTGCTGATTGCCGACGCGGGCCTGCTCACCACCTTGCGCACCGCAGCCACCACCGCACTGGCCATTGACTACCTCGCCCCCAAAGGCTGCAAGCGACTGGCGGTGATCGGTAGCGGCCCGATCGCACTTGCGCACATTGAAGCAGTGAAACACTTGAGGCCATGGGAGAAAATTTCCATCTATTCCCTAGGCATAGCTTCCCTAGAGGATAAGCAACGCGAGGCGATCCTGGCACTCGACCCGCGCATCAGCGTGTGCGAACTGCAATCGCAGGCCCTGTCCAACGCGGACGTAGTGATGCTCTGCACATCCTCGCCCAAGCCCGTATTGAACATCGATACGCTTGGCCAGCCGACCCTGATCACCTCAATTAGCACCAACGCCTTGCGCGCCCATGAAATTGATCCCGGTGCACTGGCCAAAATGGATGTGTACTGCGACTACCGACAGACAACACCCCAGGCCGCCGGTGAGATGGTGATCGCCGCGGAGCGCAAACTATGGTCGGCACTAGATCTGGCCGGTGACTTGGCTGAGTTGTCAAACTCGACAGCTCCCTTGCCTGCCTATGCACGTCATGTCTTCTTTCGCTCCATCGGACTGGGCCTGGAAGACGTTGCCGTTGCACTGCAACTGTACAAAACGCTGACGCAACGTTAAGCGCCATTCAAAACCAACCCTCCTCAAACCGCAGGCTCCGATATGAAAATCAAAGAATTTGGCGTTGAAATATGGATGAACGCCTACGAAACAAAATGCGCCTACAACCTGGCGGAAACCTGCGTCGAGTCATTGACCCTCGAGCAACTGCTGGAGATGGCAGGGAAGAAAGACAGCATTCTCGCCGAACTGCTACCGATGAAAATGACGTACGGAGCCATCGAAGGCTCCGATCGCCTGCGCGATAACGTGGCGGCGCTGTATACGCGCCAAAGCAAGGACAACGTCATTATTACCCACGGTGCCATCGGGGCAAATGCGTTGGTGTACGAAACCCTCGTTGAACCGGGTGATCACGTGATTTCCGTCGCTCCGACCTACCAGCAGCATTATTCGATTCCCGAAAGCTACGGCGCCGACGTCTCGATTCTTAATCTGCGCGAAGAAAACGCGTTTCTGCCCGACCTGGAGGAATTTCGCGCACTGGTGCGGCCAAACACCAAAGTGATCGCCATCAACAACCCCAACAACCCCACCGGGGCACTGATGGACCGAGCCATGCTCGAACGGATCGTGACGATTGCCCGATCGGTCGGTGCCTATCTCCTCAGCGACGAGGTGTATCGCGGTATTGATCAGCACGGCGACGGTGTCACGGTCTCCGTAGCCGACCTGTACGAAAAAGGCATCAGCACGGCGAGCATGTCAAAAGCCTTCTCCCTGGCAGGGTTGCGGCTGGGCTGGATCGTCGGTCCCGTCGAGCTGATTCACCGTGTTTCCATCCATCGCGACTACAACACCATCAGCGTAGGGATGCTCAATGATTACTTCGCCTGCATCGCACTGGAAAACAAAGACAAGATTCTGACACGCAATCAGGCAATCACCCGCACTAATCTGGCGTACCTGGATCAATGGGTGGCGAAAGAGCCCAAGGTTTCCTATATCAAGCCAAACTCGGGCACCACGGCCTTACTCAAGATTGACGTCGACTTGTCCTCTCGCGACTTGTGCGTCCAATTGCTGGAAAGCAAAGGAGTGATGTTCACGCCGGGCAGCGCGTTGGATATCGAGGGGTATGTGCGCATTGGTTACGCCAATAACCTCAGCGTATTGAAGGAAGGCCTGGACAAGGTCTCGGAGTTCCTCGCCAGGATGTGACTGCGTATACACTCTGCCTGCGCATCCGGCGCAGGCAGGGCTCGCTGCGAAAGCTCCCCCAGGCTTTACGCGTCACGGCTCGTAGTCACTGCGGGCAACTGCTACATTCCCCCTTTAAACGGATATCTTGCGATCGCCCAGCATGAAAAAACTCGCCAATTACAAAGCCATTGCCGACGGCATCGCGATGCTCTACTTCCCTCATGCGGAAGTGATCATCCATGACATAAAAACGCAGACCATCGTCCACATCGCCAACAACATTTCCAAACGACAGCTTGGAGACGATTCCGCACTGCACGAACTACCGGGCGATTTCGAGGCGCTTGATAACCTCGGCCCTTACGAAAAGCTCAATTGGAATGGACAGCGTATCCGCTCCATCACGAGCGTCCTGAGAGATGACGCTGGTGAGCCGGAAGCGCTTTTATGCATCAACATGAACTTCAGCGTGCTCGAAATGGCCCGCGACGCCTTGAATAATTTCTTCGAGCCTGGCCGGCTGATACCGCAACCCGAGGCCTTGTTTCGTGACGATTGGCAGGAGCGGATCAATACCTTCCTCCACACCTGGCTTAAAGACCGTAACCTGTCCCTGCAAGGACTGACGCGCAACGATAAGCGCCTACTGGTCGAAGCCTTGTTCGCTGAAGGCGCTTTCGAAGGCCGCAGCGCCAGCGACTACATCGCCAATGTCCTGTCGATGGGTAGGGCCACTGTTTATAAGTATTTGAAGCGCTTGCGTGATGGACCATGATGGACGCATAAATGAAGTAGCCTTAAGCAGACGCAATTCAGCCGGATGGATTGCCTGAGAAAAGCTACGGACGCCTAAAGAGAGAACTCTTTCTTTACGCTCATCCACATCGCTGCCACCTTGGCCGCAATCATCATGATCGGTACGCTGGGATTGCCTGAGATCAGTGTTGGCATGACCGACCCGTCCACTACGCTGAGCCCTTCCAGCCCTCGCACGCTCAGATCCGAATTGACCACCGCTCGTTCATCATTGCCCATCCGGCAGGTACCGGCGGGATGGTATTGCTGAAACGCCTGATCCCGAATGAACGCATCAATCTCAGCATCATCATTGAGCGCACGATCCGGTAAAAGACGCTGGCTGCGATACATTTTCAACTCGTCCGTACTCAACAGCGCACAGGCCCGCTTGAAGCCTTCACGCATCACTTCGATATCCGCCGGCGCGGACAATGAATTATATGAAATGCGCGGGCGATCATTCGGGTCCAGCGACCTGAGAGTGACTTCGCCCCGACTCTGAGGACTCATCAATTGGACCTTGACCAGCAGGCAGTCCTGATAAGGCTTCTTCCATCCTGGAAACCAGGCATCCGCTTCCGGCGGCGGGAGCTGGATATAAAGTTGCAAATCAGGCTGCTTCAGCGATGCACGGGACTTGATGAACCCAATGATCACACCAGGCAACGAGGACGACGGGCCGCTTCGAAACGCAATCGCGCGGATCATATTGATCAGTGCTCGATCAAGCCTCAACGAACGATGGAGCGCACCAGGTTTTTTTCGCGCCCACATGACCGAGAATGCCAGGTGATCCTGCAGGTTTTTCCCGACGGGGAGATCGACGACAACTGGAATGCCCATCGAGCGTAAGTGCTCTGCCGGCCCCACTCCCGAAAGCATCAGTAACTGAGGGGTATTGATTGCGCCGAGGCATAACACTGTCTGGGCGGCAAGCACGACACAACACCGACCTTGTGAAAGATACTCCACGCCGATGACGCGCTTACCGTCGAACAGCAATCGGCTCGCCATCGCGCCGGTTCGCACGGTCAAATTGGGGCGTGCGAGTACCGGGTGTAAAAAAGCTTTGGCCGCCGAGGACCGCTGGCCATTCTTGATGCTGTACTGCAGCACGCCCATGCCTTCAGGCTTCTCACCATTGTAGTCGCTGGTTATCGGGTAACCGAGCGCTCGACAGGAGGCAAACCAGGCGTCATACACAGGGTCATCAAGCTTGCCGGCGATCACGCCCAACTCGCCCGCGTCACCCCGCCAAGCATCTCCACCGCCCACCCAGGCTTCACATTCCTTGAAAAAGGGCAACACCTCGCTGTAGCTCCACCCTGTTGCCCCGTTCGCAGCCCAACTATCGTAGTCGGAGGGATGGCAGCGTGTGTGAGCCATATAGTTGATCGATGATCCGCCCCCGATCACCTTGCCATGGGGAACGTAATTCCTGCGGCCATTGAGGCCGGCATCCGGCTCCGACATGTCGTTCCAACGATGCAACTGCTTGGCGGTCATAGGCTGTATGCCCACGGGCACACCGATCATGGGGTCTTTATCCCAACCACCGGCCTCCAGAAGGAGGACCCGATTGGCGGGATCGCGGCTGAGCCGATTGGCCAAAACGCAGCCCGCCGATCCCGCGCCGACAATGACATAGTCAAACTTCTCCAGCCCCTGCTGATCTTGGCTCACTTGGCACGCTCCCGGCTCATAGTGTTTGTGATTGTTCTTATGAGTGATGAAAACTTTGGTGGGCTGAAAACGTCAGCACCAGGCAGCCACCCGTCGTCAACAGACTGCCGCAATAATTAGACATTAGTCAACTATAAGGCATTAAAACAACCCTTATGCTAACCGAGCCATACCGCTTTCCCAAGCATAAAACCCAAACAAGCACCAATTTAAGCACCATAACCCTCTCGAACGGCGTGTTATCTGCACGCTTGCCCAGGCAATCACATTCTGGTAAAACCTGACTAACAACCGTTTTCACACACAACGAAGACATGGGAGTTAACAAGGTGAACAGAATCGGTCCAGTGATGCAGATCGCATACGTGGTAGAGGACATCGACAGCGCCGTGGCGCATTGGAACAAGCTGGGCGTAGGCCCTTTTTTTATCACGCGTCACCCGAAGTACGCGCAGCAGACGTACCGAGGCACCCCTACCGATTGCGATATCAGCGCGGCCTTTGCGTTCACGGGTGAGTTGCAAATTGAACTGGTGCAGCAACACAACGACGCCCCCTCGCCGTTCAAGGAGTACGTGGACGCGCAGGGTTTCGGCATGCAACACATGGGTGTGCTGACTGAGGATCTCGAGGCGGATACCGCCACGCTGACAAGCCAGGGTTTTTCCCCATTTCACCGGATGATTTCGGCAATAGGCGTTGAAACCGTGTTTTTCAATAGCGATCAGGCCGGCGGTACTGTTCTGGAACTGATCAAACAAACCCCCGAGGTACAGGCCGGTTTTTCATACATGAAATCCCAAGCACACGCCTGGAACGGCGAGCCCGCCTCAATTGAGTTTTGACCCCTCCAACCCTCACACCTGGCGAGCGCCGGACCGGAACTCGTCGAATCATAAATCTTCGGAGAATAAGAAAATGATGCTGACAATCGGTGATACCTCCTACCCCTCCCTAAAAGGGAAGGTGTCTGACGAGGAATGGGACATCCGTGTGCAAACGGCTGCGCTTTATCGACTTATCCCATTGATGGGATGGGATGACTTGTCGATGCAACTGGTCTCGTCAAGAGTTGGCGAGCACTTTCTGTTTAGCCCGGCCGGCCCTCTCTACGAAGAAATAACCGCTTCGAGTCTGGTCAAAATCAACCTTCAGGGCGAGATCGTTTCCGACACACCCTTCCAGATCGTTCCCACTACGTGGTACCCAATGCGGGGCATTCACGAAGTACGCCCGGACGCCAATTTCATCATACATACCCATGACGATTTGATCGCCGCCGTGGCCTGCAATGCCGAAGGCCTACTGCCGATCTCTCAATCGGCAGCTTTCGCAATGGCCGATGGTCTCGGCTATCACTCGTACGAAGGGGTGGAAACCTACGAGGACAAAATCCCGTCGCTGCAGCGTGCGCTGGGCGAAACCAATAACGCGTTGATTTTGCGAAATCATGGTCTGGTCACCCTGGGTCCCCTAGCGAAAATGGCATTTTTGCGCCATTACAACGTACGCAAGGCTTGCCGCGTTCAATTACTGGCGAGCAGCGCGAATAACGGCGAGTTGATCAAGTTCTCTGAACCCATGCTGGAAAGTTTCCGGTACGAGCTTTTCCGTATCAGCCAGGGGGAAGGAACAACCGATCCATGGGACGGCTTGCTTCGTAAACTGGTCAAACTTGACCCGAGTTTCATGGACTGACGGCGTCTCCTTCAGAGCAAATCCTGGCTTCACGGCGGGTGGCCATAACACTGCCCGCTTTGAAACACCCCGCCATCGACTTGCTTCTAATTCACTATAAAAGCGCTCAGTGATGTCAAAGCGGACACCGTCCCAGCTACCTGTCGGGTACACGGTGTTTGACCGAAAGCGTTCAGGGCCGACCGTTGCAGGAATACCCAGATGCAAATTCAATCACTCAAAGACCGCGTAAGTCCTGAAGAGTGGGCGCTGCGCTGCGATCTCGCGGCCTGCTACCGGCTCGTGGCGCTCTATGGCTGGACAGACCTGGTCTTCACCCATATCAGCGCCCGCCTCCCCGGGACCGCGCACGAGTTTCTGATAAATCCCTATGGGCTGATGTTTGAGGAAATCACCGCGTCCTCGTTGATCCGTATAGATCAAGACGGCAACAAGATTGGTCAATCGCCATTTGAAGTGAATCGAGCAGGTTTTGTAATCCATAGTGCTGTTCACGCCGCGCGCGACGACGCTCAGTGCGTCTTGCATACCCATACCCGTGCAGGGATTGCCGTCAGTGCCCAGCAATGCGGCCTACTCCCTATTTCACAACAGTCAACGTTCGTCCTCGGCTCGCTGGGTTATCACGCCTATGAAGGGGTAGCGCTACATGATGAAGAGAAACCACGACTGCAAACCGACTTGGGAAACAATCAATTCCTGATCCTTCGCAATCACGGTTTGCTCACGGTGGGCGCCAGCATCGCCGATGCATTCATGCACATGTATGTAATGGAAACCGCTTGCCAGATTCAACTGTCGGCGCAGGCCGGCGGTGCATTGATCATGATCCCGCAATCCATTGAAAACACCGCGATGGCAGCCGCCAAAACCCAAACCTCGGGCTTGGGCGGAAAATTCGTGTGGCCCGCCCTTCTGCGAAAAATAAACGCGGCGAACCCTGGTTACGATGCCTGAAGCGAAGCCGCAACTATGTTGGGGTAATTGACCAGCCACGCCTGATGGGTACAAGCCAATCAGGCACCGGGCGTTTTTTGGATAACGGTATGAACGACTTCTCAGCAGACGATGCAACTGCACTTGATGCCATACGCGATAAGCAACCACAGCTGTGGACTAACGGAAATAGAGGCGCGCTCGGCTTACCAGGCGATACCTGGGGCGGGCGCGCCATCGGCATGGACGATATCCAGCAGGCAGTGGATCGTTTCACACGTTTTCGCCCGGTCCTGCTGTCACTGTTCCCCGAGCTTGTAGTGTCTGGCGGGGTTATCGAATCACCTCTGCTGCTGACACCCGGGTTGCAGGCGGCTCTCAAGTCCCCACGTTCAGGGCAACTGTATGTGAAGGCTGACCACGGCCTTCCCGTGGCGGGCTCCATCAAGGCCCGTGGCGGTATTCATGAAGTGATTGAATACGCCGAACGGTTGGCCCTTGAGCATGGATTTATCACACCCGACGATGCCACAGGCATCACCACGGCGGCCGCACGAAAACTGTTCAGTGAACACCAGATTGCGGTCGGTTCTACCGGCAATCTGGGCTTAAGCATCGGCGTCATTGCTTCCGCACTGGGGTTTAGGGCGACGGTGCATATGTCCGCCGACGCCAAGGAATGGAAAAAACAGCGTCTGCGAACACGCAACGTCACGGTTGTAGAACATGAAGGCGATTACGCAATGGCGGTAGCGGCAGGACGCCGCGAAGCGCTCAACGATGAAAAATGCCATTTTGTGGATGACGAGTCCTCCCTTTCGTTATTTATCGGTTACAGCGCCGCAGCCCTGGCGCTGAAAGCACAGCTGGATGCGCACGGGGTGGTGGTGGATGAACAACACCCACTTTTCGTTTATCTGCCCTGTGGTGTAGGCGGAGCGCCTGCTGGTATCGCCTTCGGCTTGGCCCATGTGTTTGGCCCGAACGCGCACTGCTTTTTCGCCGAACCCATCGCCTCATCCTGTTTTCTGGTATCGATGCTGGATAAAAACGGCCAGTACCCAAGTGTTTATTCGTTTGGATTGGACAACCGCACGGAAGCTGACGGGCTGGCGGTGCCTCGCGCGTCCGAGCACGCGGTAGACATCATGCGCCCCGTTGTTTCAGGGATATTCACGGTAAAGGACGACGATTTATTCAAGCATTTGTATACCGTCGCGCAGGTTTCACTGCGCATTGAACCTTCCGCCGCTGCAGGATTTGACGGGCCGAACTGGCTTGAGTCATCACGACAAGGGCAAGCTTACTGCGCACGTCATCATCTCTCTGATTATCTGGAACACGCCTGTCATATCGTGTGGACAACCGGAGGGCTTTATGTACCGGAAGAGGAATATCAGGCCTTTGTCGAGCGCGGCGCCAGGTTGACGATGAAAGTGTCAGCTTAACAATTATTAAAGAGTGACTCAGGACGCCAAGATCATGCATGGCAATCTATCTTATTGGTTTAATTCAGCTGAACCCTATGTACCCAACGAAGCGCTGAGCACATGTATAACGGCCGATGTTTGCATAATCGGTGGTGGCGTGACCGGACTCTCCAGCGCTTATCACCTGCGTAAAAAAGATCCGCACGTCTCGGTCGCGCTATTGGAAGGGCACGTCATCGGCTACGGAGCCAGCGGCCGCAACGCAGGCCAAATGATTGTGGCCGTCGGGGATAACAATTTCAGGGCACAGCTTAAACGCTATGGTGCGGATAAACTTCGCGAGCTCCATACCTATACACATGAGGGCATCGACGTCATCGAAACCATGACGCGCGAGCACAACATAGCCTGTGATTTCAGCGCCAGCGGCTATCTGTTGATGGGGCTTGAATCTGAGGGCGATGAAAACCTGAATAGCTATATGAAGTTCAGTCAGAGCATCGGTCAAGACCGGTTTCTTGAGTCAATTTCAGCACGTGATATCGCCGCTGAATTTAACAGCGCGCATTTTGGCTCAGCGATATTTGATCGGCGTGGCGGGCAATTTAACCCGCTAAAATTCATTCGCGGTTTAAAACAGGCCGCTATGACGCTGGGCGCCAATATTTATGAGCACAGCCCGGTCGCGAGTATTGAGCGCAACGTCTCGCATATCACCGTGCGTACGGGGCGCGGCGTTGTCCGTTGCAGTAAGTTGGTGATTGCGACCAATGCCTACTCACATCTTTTGGATGGGCTGAAGGACTTTGCATTTGAACGCAATCAAACGCCAATCATGGTCTACGCGAACGTGACGGCACCGTTATCGCCAAGTCAATGGCAGCAATTGGGTTGGGCAAGACGCTGCGGCGTTAATGTGTTGTCGGACTTGTTTTTTTCGTTTGCCCCCACCGCGGACGGCCGCCTTTTGTACGTGGGCGGTTACTACACCCATGCGCCATCCGGCAATGAAATGTCGCCGGAAATCAGCACTGGCTTTATGAACAACGGCCCGAAACAGCTGGCGGCGTTCTTTCCGAACCTGGCCGGCGTGCCCACCACGCAAAGTTGGGGCGGGCCTATCTCGGTTACCCGGGATTATATTCCGCACATAGGCGTGCTTTCTGACCCGAGGATATCGTATGCCAATGGCTGCTGGGGGCACGGGATGCCATTGGGCGCACGTAATGGACAGACACTGGCAGACCTGGCATTAGATCGGCAAAGCGCGGACACACAGGCTTGGCTCATCCGTCGCGACAAGTCCAATTGGCCGCCACGCGCGATGACTCCCTTCATCGTCCAAAGCGTCTCATCCGTACTGCGTTACGGCGTCCGAAGAAAAGCCGCAAAATTAGGTATGGGGTTCGATCCCGAAGAATCTGTATAACTTTTCAATCGAGGGGACGCCCCCTCGATATCGTCATGCCGATGGCCGTGTCGCGGAACAGCCCGCGACATCCCCCCCAAACTCTTCTATTCGTAGGTCGCTTTCTGCGGCGCTCGCTGCGACACGCCGGTCAAATCCCCGGTAGAACCACAGCATGACCAGTGACAGCGCGTTCAAACCCGCCGGTATCAGCGAAGCGGCCAAAGTAATTGCCAGCACTGCCGAGTCTGGCTGCCTGGTAACGCCTTCCTGCGTCTCGATCAAGCCGGTGAACGCCAATAGCCCACCGGTGACCAAGGCCCCGAGCGTTAAGCCAAGACGCTCCATCGCGATGAAGATGCCGCTCAGCAGCGCCTCGGGGGCCTGCTTGTCAGCTCGGCTATCGCCCTGCCTGATGCAGTCGGTCAACATTGAATAGGAAAAGACCTGGTTGCCCCCTTCACTCATCCCCGCAAGTATCACCACGCTTAATACGATAGCCACCGGCGTTGAAGCATCAAGCAGAATATAACCGCACCCGGCAATGGTCGACACGAAGAGTGCGGTCGAGAACGCACCATACTTGCTCACCCGTTTTCCCAAGTAGAGAAACAGGGGTATGGCCAGCACCGAGGAGCCAAATGAGAGAAGGAACACCAATGAAAGAAACTCCACGCCCTGGTTCAACACATACGTCACGTAGTAAGCCAGAGCGGCCGTGACCACACCGGCCCCCAACATGTGCAACAGCCAAACCGAGCACAAGATCAGGAATGGGGGGTTATGGGTAAGCGCGAACCACAACTGCGACGTGTCTAATTTCTCCGTCACAGATTTGCGAACGGGCTCTTTCGACGAAAAAAAGGTAACCAGAATACACAGAGACATAATGGCGCCCATGATAGCGCCCATCGCAAGATAACCGGCTTTCCCACCGTTGAATAATTCAACAATCAACGGGGCTCCCGCACCAGCCAACAGGCACCCCAACATTGAATACACGCCTCGATAAGAGGTGAGCGCAGTACCCTCCTGATAGGTCGCAGCAATTTCGGTATTGAGGGCGCAATAGGGAACGAGAAAGGTCGCGAAGCAAAATGAGCATAGGCTGAACATCAAAGCCACAAAGATGGCCGACACCAACGGCGAGCTTGTGGGAGCCGCCCAGATCAGAAAGAACGTCGGCAGCAAGGTCAGGCCGGCGAATAAAATGAAGGGACGGCGACGCCCCAGGCGCGTGCAGGTGCGATCTGACATGCCGCCGACCAGCGGGCTCGCGAGCAAGTCGACCAGTTTTGGCAGAACCGTAGCGGCGGTAGCGATGCCAACGGAAATGCCCAGGATATTGGTCATGTAAAACATCAGAAGAATGCCCGGCGCGACGGCATAAATGCCGCTGGATAAATCACCGAGGGTATAAAAAAGATAATTGACGGGACGCGACAGCTTGGTTCTTTTATTCATCTTATTAACGCTCCGCAGAAGTAACCACTGAACGACGCAGCTCGACTGATGCGCATCGCCCAGGCACAAATTCGGACGACACCCCCATCGAATCCATCGATTACGTGCTCCGTAACCGATGAAACACCGCCGTGTCGTCCTGACGAATGTAGTGCCCCTGGCAGGCCGCGGCCGGTTGCCCGGTCAGCGCCGGCACCGGGTTAACGCGATGAAGCGCGTTCCAACAAGGCTTTAATCGCCGCCAGGGCTTCAGGTTCATCCATGAGAGGCGGATGACCACGCCCTTTGACCGTGGTCAGCGTGGCGTTGGGGTGTGAATCCAGCATCCGTTCTGCACAATCAGCGGCAAAATACTCGGACAGTTCCCCTCTCAGTATGGCCGTCGGTACGTCGCGCGTAGCCCGAAACTGTGGCCAGTTGTCTGGACGCTCGGCCTTGAGACGCGGGACATCGGCCAGGGAAAGCGGGTCCACGTCGCGAGCGAATTTACCGGGTTCGATCTCCCGGTAGGCGCGCAGGGTCAAGTCCTGCCAACGCTCGTGCGTGAGGCCCGGATAGGTGTCGCCGAAGTGCAGCTGCATGCGGCTGACAGCTTCCTCGAATGAATAGGCATGAGTGTCGAAGTTACCGGACATTTTGTTGCTGGCGCTTTGGTTGATTTCCGTGCCCTGGTCGTTCAATACCACGCCCTTGATCCGTGCCGGGTTTTCAACGGCCATGTCCATTGCCAGCAGCGCGCCCAGTGCAATGCCGAGCACCGCGACTTTGTCGATGCTCAGGTGGTCGAGCAGATCCCATACATCTTGTTTGATGAGATCGTAGTGGTAGTCGGCCGCCGAAGCGAATGTCGCCGACAGGCCACGACCGCGCAAGTCAGGCACGATCACCCGAATGCCCTGGGCCGAAAGGACGCGGCCGAGCTCAGAGAAGTCCCTGGAGGACCGCAGGAAACCGTGCAGGCACAAAAGCGGCACCGTGGTTGCGCCCTCAATAGGTCCAAAATCCCGATAGAACAAATCCGCCCCTTTCGACGATATGAAACGACCCTCTTGATAGCGCTCAGACATCACTTAACTCCGGTGGTGTTATTAGTTTTAACGGATGATTGACTGCAAGACCGCCGTGTCGCTCAGCTTCATGTTCCACGACACGTTTCAAGCCATAAACTATTCAGCCCCGGATATAAGCCCGTGGCGTGAAAACAGTGCCCACTTTCCCGTGGGCGTCGCTAGCGCGGCGGTCAGTGATTCGTGAGCATCCTCAGTGACCGCGACGAACGTTCGACCACCGTCGCTGCTGCGTCTTTGCAGGCCGTCCAACCCCACTACCAGTACGTCAACGCCATCGCTGACTATGGAGGTTATTGAGCTGGTGGTATCAAGATTCAAACGTTTCCACGTCAGTCCAGCATCTTCACTGCGCAGCAGTGTTCCACGCTGTCCGCCCGCAAGCAGCGTCTGGTTGTCCAGAGAAAGCCCGCACCACAGCGACCCTGCGTATCCGGTATCCAAGTAACGCCACGAGCTTCCCTGGTCGGTGGAATACAACAGGCGCCCCTGTTCGGCAGTGGCATAAACGCCGCCGCTTTTATCCGCAAACAAACTGGTCAGATTAAGGTCCGCAAGGCCTTTTACGTCAGGATTTGTTGCCTGCTCGACCCACGTCATTCCAGCGTCCTGAGTCACCAGTACGAGCGACCACAAACCCACCGCAACGCCGTGCCGCGCATCGAAGAAATGTACCGCGAACAGCGGTCGATCCTCTTCCGTGACCAATCGTTGGACCTGCCAACGCCGCCCTCCATCGACGGTTGCCAGAATGGCGCCCCAGTGCCCGACGGCCCAACCATGGTTGGCGTCGACAAAGCTCACGTCGGTCAAAGTAGAGCTAACCGGCACGTCATCCGCCTGGTGAAAAGAGCGAGTCTGATCATCCGAAAGCAATACAACCCCATCCGAGCCCACGGCCACCGCTCGCGCACCTGCCCATGTCGCCGCCAGAATGGGCGAGCGCAGTGCCTGGAGCGAATGCGCGGCGGGCGATGGTTGAAGCGGCCCCACCGCCTCAGCTGCAACGACACATGCAACCTGCAGCCCGATAGCAGCCGTGACGAACGCGCAGAATGAATACCTTGATAGTGCTTTCATGAATGCTGCTCCGTGTTCAATGCGAGAGAAGCCCAAGGGCACGGACGGGACGCTTGCGTGGGAACCACCGCTCAAGCCATACCGCAAACGCGGGAAGCACAGTCATGGCCATAATCATGTTCACCAGGAACATGAACGCGAGCAATTTCCCCATATCGGCTTGAAACTTGAGCTCTGAAAATGACCATGTCGCTACGCCTACCGCCAGGGTTATCGCGGTAAATATCGTGGCGGTCCCCACTTCCAGAATCGAGTATTCCAAGGCACTGACGATAGGAATGCCGTTAGCCATATGAAGCTGCAGGCGATTGTAGATGTAGAAGGCGTAATCCACGCCGATGCCTACGGCAAGTACCATGACCGGTAACGTCGCCACCGTAAGCCCGATTTGCAGCTCCTTCATGAACCAATAACCAATGAAGGTACCAATGGTTAAAGGCAAGCAACACGCCAGCACCGCGCGCAGGTCTCGATAGGTCAAAAACACCAGAAAAATTATCGTGGTGTACACATAGAGCATCATCGGAAATTCGCTGTGCTCGATCTCCTCGTTCACCGCAGCCAGCACACCGGCATTTCCTGATGCCAAGCGGATGGTCACGCCCGGCAACGTGTCATTGGCACGAAATGTCTTCACTGCGTCAATCACGCGGTTAATCGTGGTTGCCTTATGATCCGCCAGATAGATGTGCACGGCCGTCATGCTGCAATCCTTGCGCATGATGCCGGGCAGCCGGCCTATCTCAACACCCAGGGCGGCATAGTTGGCCGAGTCGATCGGGACCACCGACATCTTCGGATTGCCCTCGTTATAGCCTTCGTTGTACTGACGAATCAGCGACGCAAACGAGAGAATCGACATGACGCCTTCGACCGGTTGGATAGCGAAATCGAAGCGGTCCTGATAAACCCCAATCTGAACCTTGTCACAAGACCCAGGCGGCGCTTCGAATACAACTGTCAACCAGTCGAGCCCCAGGTCGTAACTGGAGGCAATCGACACCGCGTCTTTATTGAACCTGGCGTCCGGGCGCAGTTCGGGAGCCCCCGCCTGCAGCGTTCCTACCACGCGATCCTTGCTCTGCCAGATCGCGGCGACCGAAATGACCATTGCCACGCAAAGCACCAGGGCTGCGTTGCGCGGCTCGGCGACCCGCGCCAGTGTCCTTAACCAGCGTGCTCGTTGTGCGGCTTTCAGCTCGACACCTTTTGCGTAACCCTGCCCCATCCGTAGCAGGGACGCCGCCAGCGGGAGCATGATCAAGTTGGTGACTATTTTAAACGCAACCCCCAGCGCCGCCGTGATAGCAAGCTCCCTTACCATGGGAATAGGCATCAGAATAAGCGTCACAAACGAAACAAACGCGGTGACCAAGGCCAGTGATCCCGGTATGAATAAACCGCTGAAACTGGATCGCGCGGCGGCTTCCATAGTCTTGCCGTGCGCCAGTTCACGTACGATAAAATTCAGTTGCTGCACGCCGTGTGAAACACCAATAGCGAACACCAGAAAAGGCACAAGCACGCCCAACGGATCCAGCCCGAAACCCAGCAAGTGCAACGCGCCGAATTGCCAGACCAGGGATACCAGCGAGCAGGCCAGGGGCAAAAGCGTGAGCTTGATTGACCGGCAATACCAATACACAGCCAAGGCGGTCAGGATCAGCGCGATCACACAGAAATGCAGAACGGAGGCAGCGCCCTCGGAAATATCTCCAATCTGTTTGGCGAACCCGATTATCTGTATTTCGTAGTCATCGTCCTCGAACTTGGAGCGGATGTCCGCCTCAATTCCACGGTCGAACGCCGCATAATCAATGTGCTGGCCCTGGGCATTGATTTCGTCCAGATCGGCAGTGATCATCGCACTGGATTGATCCCGCGCGACCAGATTGCCGATAAAACCACCCTGCATGACCGACTGAGAGATCGCTCCGATACTGTCGGCGTTCAGGTTCTCCGGCGTGATGGTGCCCGGGATGATCGGCTCCGCCCTGAAGCCCTCCTCGGTAATTTCCGTGACAAAGGTATTGGGCGTCCACAGTGACTGAACTGAACCACTTGCGACATTAGGCAGGAACGTGAGGGCTTGGGTTACGTCGTACAGTTTTCTCAAACCCTGCGGCGTCCAAATCGTCCCGTGCCTGGCCTTGACGACTACCGTCAGCCGATTAGCTCCCAACAGATCAGCGCGGTATTGCTTAAACGTCGCGACATACTCATGACCTATCGGAAGTTGCTTTTCAAAACCTGCGTCCATCCGGAGCTGGGCGGCAAACCAAGCCATCACCAGCGTAAACAGAACCAGCCCTCCAAGCACCGCGCACCGATGACCGAATAACCCATTTTCGAGCAACTTCAATACCCGAACCAACACGCCCGCGCGTGCCGGTTCGATTTTAGACGGGACGTTCATGGGCGACCTCAGAAGTTACGAGACACGTTCAGGCCAATAAAGTCACGATCACGTAACGGGTTCGTCAAAGCATCGGAAGGTCCGAAGAACGACGTGTAATTGAGCCCAACTTGCCAATCCGCCGGGTTTTGTATGAAGTTCACATACAGGTTTACCGATGTCACACCTTCCATGAACTGTTCATTGATATTAGGTGTGTAACCAAACATGCCACGGCGCACGTACATGCCGGGAATCACCTGCCATCCGCTGATCAGCGAGCCGTCATAAACCCAGTTGAAATCGACGTCGATCCCTCCTGAATACTTCGTGCCCTTGGCATCGCCAGGGCTGTTGAACGCGCCCGTCTGCAGCAGATCGTTTTTCTGGTTGCCCCACAGCCATCCTCCCGCCGCGATGGGAGAGCCGTCATAACTGTCATGCAGGCCCGGGTACGCGATGACGACGGTTTCGGTGGTTAATGTGGCAGAGTCCGCGCCGAGGAAATTCAGTACGCTGGCGGCGTTGGACGGTTGCAGAGCAAAGAGCGACGTGAGGTGCCATTGAAATTTCTTCTCATCGACCCAGCACTGTCCGCCCTGGGCCACGCAGCCACTTGAGGCATTCAACGGAACGGCATCCCTGGGGCGGTAAGAAAGTTCTGTACCGATGGCCCAATCCCCCACGGGGAAATTGGCGCTGACGCCGTACATATGCCGATCTTCGGGGAATCGATAGACCGTTGCACCATTTGCATCGAGCGTGGTCTGTGGAAGCTTGTCATGGTAAGTAATTGCATATAAACCCAGATTCAGATCGGTACCTTCGGGTTTATAGCGCAACGCGATCCCGTACTGACCGCCGTCTCGCGCATCCTTGGTTTCCGCCCCATAGGCGCGACTCCCCTTGCCTACAATGGACGTTGACCAGTAACTGCCGGTGGGTGGCAGATAACTCTCATTCCATTTGGTTTGTATATAAGCCTCGACATTGAAACCGCCGCCGATCCCCGTGGCAAAACTCACGATAGGCGCCGGCAGCACGAATTCCTTGACCTGGGCACCGGGCTGCGACGCGCGGTTGACGTCGATGGCGTTGGTGGCGTTTATGCCGCCCACCTCATAGATGTTCTCTCCCCAACTGACTACCTGGTTGCCCACCCTGAGTCGGCCCTGCTGGTCGCCGATGTCAAATGTCTTGCTCACCCACAAATCAAGCAATTGGGTTCTGAAACGCAGGTCATCGCGGGCGCTTGAAGCCAGGCCGTCATTGATGGCCGGCGCAGTGGAATTGAACGCATCCTGGCCGCTGAGGTTACCCGTGGTTTCAGTGGCAGAAAAATCGCGCAGCCATGTAGCACGCGCCATAAACGCCATGTCATATGCTGGCATTTTCAAAAGCAACTCATGACTGCCTTTGAGGTACGTGGTAAATGGATCACCTTTATCGTAATTGATATCACCTTGATCACTCACGCCACTGATTTGACCCAGCTTCCCGCCGCCCGATTGCGCGCCCGTTGAGGCATTGTAAGTCGGGGACACCAGCGCGCTGCTGGGCGACTGAGTGCGGATACCCGTTCCCGCCGAGATCGTCGAATCGAAGCTTCCCCTGATCGTGTCGCTGTCGTTGGAGAACATAAAAGCGCTCGCACTGTTGCCGGTGACGGTGAATACCGCCGCCAATGCGACACCCAGCGGCTTGCCGAAATCATTATCGCGGCGTATCGAAAAACATTTCATGTCTGAATCCCTCACCGTCTTATTGTTATTAACGTTCGCTCATTGCGCGAAGATTTTCGGGATTGTAAAAGTTCGCTTTCATATGTGGATTGCCGGCGCCGTCGACGATCCACTTGATGTCTTTACCGCTAGCAAGCGGCGAGCCATCCATGACGTAGCGACCACTGGACAAGTTATATTGAATAAATGCATAGGAATCGCATGAGCCAGTCTCAAACACCGGAATTACTTCGCCTTCGCGAACTTTCGAGATATTACCTTGCGCATCATAGTCAACTGCACCGAGCAACGACCAACTGTCTTCATCTATATAAAAGAGGCGCTTAGGCGCGGAGTGGCGCATGCCTGCCTTGATAGTCGCCTCGACCACCCAGACACGATGCAGCTCATAACGACGCTGTGTCGCTGCGACAAAATCTGGCTGCATGACATCTTCATATTTAGCCTTGAAGTCATACATACCCAATGCATTGTAAGGCACAATTAACTCTTGCTTCCCTACCAACTTCCAGTCGAACCGGTCCATCAGCCCTGCAAAGACGTAAGACTCATCAATATTGTATTGATTTTCGTAACCAAGTTGCGGCGCATCGTAGGAATAGGAAGGCATACGACGCGTACGCCGTTGTCCCGGAAAGTAGTAGTAGGCTTCTGCAGGTTTGTCGGCTGCGCCCGTAAAAGTTGCCGCCTGCCCCGCCATAGCAGCGGGTTGCAGAAAGCTGAAGTACAGCATGGCCTCCACGCGACTCACATCGGCAAACGTCGTACCGCCCTTAACACCCCACGGATAATAAGTATATTGATCAGCCGTTATCTTGATCCAATCCGAGCTGCCCTTGCGCGGCGATGCAGAGACGATCAGGCTATATTGCTCAAGGCCAACACCGCGATATCGCAATTTGGCGTTCCACATGGCTTCTGCGCCGGTTTTAGGCGCTGGAAAAGGAAAACCAGGCACATGGGCATCAATCAATGAATTATCTTTATCATTGATTTGTGAGAAGCCGATATTCTTTTGAGTGTTTTGCGCCACGAAATCCGGTACGCCGCATGTACGACGCGACGGATAGACTGGCATGCTGTAACCCTTGATGCTCTTTACCAGTGCCACCTGCCCCGGGTTCAATTGCGCTGCATATTTTTCGACATTGCTCGCATCAATGGAAAATAGTGGCATGTCGTTTTTGTATTGGAAGAAGTCTTTTCGGGGTTGTCCGTAAGTCCACCCCGGCAACGCCGGTTGAGGTGCCTGCCATTCCGGAATACCGCTCGCGGTGCCGGCTTGCTCCGCCCCTGAGGGAGTCAGCCCGGCGGCCTGCAGTGACGCACAGAAACCTGCCAACAATAGAGTAAAGGAGGCCAAGGTAACGGTAGTGGCTTGTTTAACGTGTGCGCTTTTAGAAGCAGGCTTATAAGCTATTGTTATCACGGTAAAATCCTCTGAGCGGACTGGCTTGCGACCTCCAACACCGGCATGACCGGCGGAAAAGGTCAGTAGGAAAGCATTACGACCCTAACAAATTAGACATAAGTCAACTTTATCAGTCGCCGCAGCTCCCATCAAGCAGCTTTCGTGCCCGAATTCATCGAATATATAGGGTGATATTTGTAAAAGCGCGTCACACCCAAGATAATTTGCTGACTAATATCAGTTTTTATCAAAAAATACAGCCTTACCGCCAAGGTGGAGGCAAAAAGGCACGGCTTTGCTTACCGGATTGGTGCGCAAACAATTTTTTTGCCCTATGGAACAGCAAAAACGCTGATGAGGATTGCCTGAAGTAATAGCTCGCGGAAGGCCACTCGCGACAGCAGTCATCAGCGGGCTAATAAAGGCGCGCTGTCCTGCTGCCCGGGGTATGGAGATGGGAACTACGGTTACACGTTACGCGTTTGCATGTTTTCCGGGAAGTAACAACGCAAATAGGCGATGCAGGCCCTGACCGACTCTTCAAACGTCTCGTCATCAATTTTACCGAAACGAGAATAGGCACCCGCCCATAGTCCGTCTGCAATTTCGGCCGCATACATCAGGTAGGTGGCCAGTTTCGGAGCATCCGGGACAACGAAAAATTGATCAAATAACGCCAGTGACGCAGAGCCATGATAGCGATTCGTTTCCAGGTTTGTAAGCCGCATGGAACGATGCATCACCGGACCAAGCATAATTTCCGACATTGCCCTATTACTGTTCAGCTGCTCTTTGGCAATGGTCATCGCGGACCGCGTCAATTCCTGCCAACTGTTGACATGGGCAAAGCCCTGATTTCGACTATGCTCGAGAATAAGCTCGGTCAAGTAGCTATTAAAATTCTTGTTCAATACAATGAAAATAGACGTCACCGTATTAAACAGATAATGCACAGAGGGTGGAGGAAGCTCTGCGACCTTACCGATATCGTGCAGACTGATATTTTCGATATCAGTACTCTGAAGTATATGCAGGGTCGCATCCAATATAGACTGATAGCGCTTTTTACTTCGCTCCTGCGTAGGAATACGTGCTGAGCGCACGACTTGCGACGTGCGCCCCTTTCGTTGCGAGGACTTTTCTCTTACCAGGGCTACATCCGCTTTAGCTGGCTCGTTATCAATCGGCTTCACTTAAGGTCTACACTTCATAAGGAAAATAGCGAGTTCAGCCAGGGGGCTAACGACCTCGAATCACCCGTTCAGCCGCCCTGACACCACTTTGCACAGCAGACTCCATGTGCACACCGTCATAATCATTGCTGGCAAATGACACCCCGCGCAACTGCTCGGCCTGCTGCTTGAACCCCAGGATCTTAGCATGCGTACCGGGCGAAAGTCGTGCGAACCCCCAAGGGTGCCGCTGAATCTTGACCTCATCAACCATACCGGCAATGCCCGGAAAAAAGAGCTGCATATCTTCCAGCGCTTTAGCCGTTACAGCCTCGTTGCTCTGTTGCGCAAGCCCCAATGAATCGGGATAGCAAGGCCAGGCGGAAACAATGCCTTTGCCGCTGGGAACAAGATGCGGGGTCTTGACGGTATGGTTCAACGCCATATTGAACGTGGTCGTCCGATGGCCATGCCCCATATAGACATACGCTTTGGTGTTAAGCGGCTGGTTCAAAAAAAAGTACACCAGTGTCAAGGGGACATTGGGAAAGTCAGTTAGAAATGCCCGCTGGACGCCGAGCGCTTCAGGCATGAGTTTGGCCGCAGCGTCGATCGGGCACGCAACGATGACATGCGCCGCTTTGAGAACCTCTCCGCTGGTCAGCAATACGCCAGTTACTCGCCCTTTCTCGTACAGTAATTTCTCGACCGGGCACTCGTAACGGACCTCAAGAGACGCTGCGATTTTTTCCGCCAGTGAGGCATTCCCACCGCGTAGCGTCATCACCTTGGTCGTGAATATCAACTTGATCAAGTTCAGAAAGTGATAAAGATTGGTGTGTTCTATATTAGTGCCCACCATGGCGTGGGCGGCGGGGTGCAGGAAATAGTCCTTGAAGGCGTCGCCCGCCCACTGAAAAGCTTCGGCGATGGAAATATTGTCGTACTCAGGAATGTCACGGTGCGTTTCATACAGCGAAAACCGCTTCATCATCGACACATAGCGCGCTAGGAACCAGGACAGCTCGGCGGTGCCACGCAAACCCAACAGCTTGCTCATGCCCAGTATTCCAGCTGGATACACCTGGCGGCCCGATCTGTCCAGGTAACACGCTTGTTGATTGGCTTGCGGTACCAGGTCAGCGGTCAACCCGTGGCGTTCGACCAACTCCAGCAATCGCGTATAACCGGTATGGATACCTTGGGCGCCGGCTTCCGCCGCGTCGCCGTGGTGTGTCATGAGCACGACGCGCCCCCCAGGGCGCGCCGTGGCTTCCAACACAGTCACCGAACGCCCTGCTGCCCGCAAATCGCTTGCAGCGGAAAGGCCTGCGAGACCGGCCCCAATGACGATGGTGTGGTCATTCATTAAGCTTCCCCTGAGCTGAACTCAATAAAAAAACTTCGATAGCGCTCGACAATATCTGACTTATATCGATTTATTTAGCTATCTAGTCCCGTTCGCAACGTCGATTTCAAATCATCGCTTCGATGAGTCGGGGTCCCCGACTGCGCATGGCTGAACGGTATTGGTCATTGAACGCTTCGGCGGTGGTAGCGCGACTTGCTTCGACACCCAGGCCCTGCGCAATCTGTACCCAATTCATCTCAGGGTTATGCAGGTCCAGCATCGACAGAGCTTTACTGCCTGAGGCTACTGCACCGACCCGCTGCAACTCGATGTTGAGAATCCCATAAGAGCGATTGGCATAGATCACTACTGTGATATCCAGATTTTCCCGCGCCATCGTCCAGAGCGCCTGCATCGAGAATGCGGCGCCGCCATCCCCATGGGGGCAGATGACTTTACGGTCGGGTGCCGCCACGGCAGCGCCGACCGCTAGCGTCAGGCCGGAACCGATCGAGCCCCCGGTGAGGGGAATATGGGTATGAGGGCGCGCTGTCGCCATCGTGCTGAGGAGGGCAAAACCGGCGGTAGTAGACTCGTCGGCGAAAATAGCGTTTTCAGGCGTATATTCGGCCATAGCTTGGGCGACCGACTGAGCCGTCAACTGTCCAGACCCGAGCCCTGCGAGTACCAGCGGAACCCGTCGCTCGGCTTGCGCTGGAGCCTTTAACGCATCTGCTACCGCTTGCAGCGCTTCGACGGCATCCTCGTGGGGATGCGCCAGATAACTGATCGAGCACTCTGCCGGCGTGCACCAGCTGGACTTACCGGGGTAGGCAAAAAACGACACCGGCGGCCGCGTACCTACCAAAATCAATTGCTCGACGCCCGCGAAGGTGCTGACGATCTGCTCGGCGAAGTAAGGCACGCGCTCTACAGGAACCCGCCCGGCGCCCAGCTCGATATGGGGCGCAAAGGTGTCGCACATTAACCGGGCGCCGCAGGCAGCCTGTACCCGCCCCGCCGCTTCCAGCCCTTCGCCATACAGCGCTGCACCACGAAGCAAAAGCACCGTCTTCTTGCCGTTGCCCAATAAGGAGGCTATGTGTTCGACCACACGACTCGAGATGCTTGCAGGGTTAGCGTTCGGCAGAGGATCAGCCGCATGATCGGCTTCGTTCCATGCATTATCGGCCGGCAGAATCAGCGTAGCGATCGCACCCGGTACGGAGCGCGCCGCCTGAACGGCTCGAGCGGCATCGCCTGCGACGGTCTTGGCAGACTTGGACTCGTGAATCCAGGAGGACACGGGCCGAGCGAAGCCTGCGATATCGGAGGTTAAGAGCGAGTCATATTGCAGGTGGTAGGTCGCGTGGTCGCCCACCACATTAACGATGGGAGTGTTGGCACGACGGGCATTGTGGAGATTGGCCAGACCGTTCGCGAGGCCCGGGCCAAGGTGCAGCAACGTGGCTGCGGGCTTTCCTGCAATACGCCCGTATCCGTCAGCGGCACCTGTGGCCACGCCCTCGAAAAGGCAAAGAATACTGCGCATCTTCGGAACGGAATCGAGCGCAGCCACGAAGTGCATTTCCGAGGTGCCCGGATTCCCAAAACACACCTCGACATCACAGTTGACGAGTGTTTGTAAAAGGGACTGAGCGCCGTTCATTTTTATTGTCATTGCTGCACCTATTCACACTGTAGAGGAGCAGAAGCGTCCAGCCCCGTGCCCGTTTTCGCGGAAAAAAACCGCGATTGCGCCTTCGATAGCTAGCACCTTCCATCGGAGATGCCTAGCACAAAGCTGACGTTAGTCAGATTAACCGCTGTTGAGTGCTTAACGCAATAGCTCCGCCCGGACAAATAAAACCCTTCGATAACCACGGGATTGAATCCCTCTTCAAGGGGGGACGACTGCGCACACCACCAAGAAAAGCTAAGCAGCGGTCGCCGCAAAGACTAAATCTCGCTGGTTCTACATGAACGGTTAATCAAACGGGTAGAGGAGGAGTAGCAACACCGCAGATGGATGACTGTGATACTCAGGGCTCAGGAGCCGAGCAGTGTGATGGGCAGCACTAACGAACCATCTTAGGTATTCGTAGGGGCTGGTTGGTTGCTGGCCCAACCGGTGAGAGCAGCGATGACATTCCGATTTTTGCTGCTGAAAAACCTGGAAAAGGGTCTTGGTGACTCACCGGGGCCGACCACGCCAGTAAACATGGTTATATTTCTTCCCCTGGTCACCTTGGCAACGCAGGATCTGCCATGGAGTTCCTTCGAGCCAGGTAGAGCTCGATCAGGTATCGCGAAATAGAGCGTTGCGACGAAAGCTGCGGCAAGGCACCAATATTGAACCAGCGCGCGTCCTCGATCTCCTCTGGCAGCGGAACAATTTCACCCGTCGAATATTCGGCATGGAAACCAAACATCATCGAATGGGGATAGGGCCAGGACTGGCTTGCTATATACCTGATGTTGCTGACTTCAATCCCCACTTCCTCTCGAATCTCACGGATAACGCACTCCTCCATCGACTCTCCGGGCTCGACGAAACCTGCCAGTGTGCTGTAGAGCCCAGGGGGAAAGCCTGGCGAACGAGCGAGCAAGACCTCATCGCCACGGGTTACCAACACGATCATGCAGGGTGAAATTCTCGGGTAATAATACAGTTCGCACGTAGCACAATAACTGGCCCTTTCATTTGCCAACACTTGAGTCGGTGAACCGCAAGCGCCACAGAAACGATGATGCCGTGCCCATGTACCGATTTGAGCCGCAAACCCAAGCATTCTGAATGTCTCAAGATCGCTCTCCAACATCAACGGACGCAGTGCTTGCCATGAGCAACCCGATACAGCATCACAGTGGCTGACTTCCAGCAGATGCACCGGCTGGCCATCGTAAAAGCCTATGCCGTGTTCCGCGAAAACCTTCAGGCCTTGCGTGCAGGCCCACTCGTAACTAAACAACAATCCCTTCGACCCCACCAAAAAACCTTCGGGGCCATGCACGAGCACCTGGCGTAGCGCCATTTGAGGATCAAGTAAAGCCGGTGTCCAAAGACGCGACATGGATAGTTCTCTGTTGGTCCGTTGTAGCTAACGAAGCTCAACTCATGTCAGTTGAACACTTATGTGAGAGTGTTCGGCTGACATGAATGGCCCGGAATATGCGAGAGGGGATCAGTCCAGAATCTGATGTCCGGCGTCACGTAGCACTGCCAGACCCTCGGCGAACCGGTCTGCTTTGAGCAACAAGAAATCGCCATCGAAGGTGGACACCACGAACACGCCAAAACCTGCCTCGGTCAAAGGGCGAACAACAGATAGGACAATCCCGGTCTCATCAAATGCAAAGGGGCCAACGAACTGCATGCAACTCCAGTCGCGATCGATTTTTACGCCCTCAGGCACGCGACTTTGATGGCAAACGATGGACAGCTCATCGGCAGAGCGCGCGATGTTGACGAAACCCTCACCATCCGCCCAGGCAGGGATAGGGGCTTTGCTGTCCAGTCGAGAAATCGAGTAAATCTCGGGCATTACTTTCAGGCGGATACTTTTTACCAGTTTCATGGGTTCTCCAAATGGATTGGGTTTACAGACGTGCCGCGGTTGATCAACACAGTGGCCTCTACGGTATTTTCTGGGTGCCGTCCGTGAGCCAGGCTTCAGCCAAGCGAACCCAGTAAGTTGCTCCGATTGGCAAGATATCGTCGTTGAAATCAAAACTCGCATTGTGCAGGACACAGGGTCCAGCACCATGGCCGACGCCCCGATGAGCCCCCTCGCCGTTGCCGATGAACACATAACATCCCGGTTTATGTTCGAGCATGTGGGCAAAATCTTCGGCGGCCATGGTGGGCTTGCCATCGGTGATGACTTGATCTTCACCGACCAGTTTGCGCAGAAGCTCAATGCAGATGTCTGTCTCGCGTGGGTGATTGATCAGGGGTGGGTAGTCAGATTTAAACGAGGTTTCCACGCGGCAACCGAAAGCGACGGCGACGCTGTTGGCGATCTCGCTCATGCGCGTTTCAATCAAGCTCATGGCATCACGGGAAAACGCCCTGAACGCCCCTCCCAACCAGGCGTCATCCGGAATGACTGTCAGACTGGCATCACTGCCTGCATGAATGTTCGTGACGGAAATGACTGCTGGATCCTGGGTGTCCAAATTGCGCGTGATGATGCTTTGGAAAGCTTGGGCAATGTGCATCAAGGGCTGCAAAGGATCAATGCATTGCTGCGGCAACGCGGCGTGTCCACCCTTGCCCAACAGTCGGATACGAAACTCCGTATCGGATGCCATCATCGCCCCTGGACGAACAGCAAACTGCCCCGCCGCCAGGCCGGGCCAGTTGTGCATGCCAAACACCGCATCCATGGGAAACAGCTCAAAAAGCCCCTCTTCGATCATCCGCCGGGCCCCGGCGTCACTTTCTTCAGCAGGCTGAAAAATGAAATACGCAGTGCCGTCTATCCGTCGGGTACGCGCGAGTTCAAACGCCGCAGCCAATAACATTGCACAGTGTCCATCGTGGCCACAGGCATGCATTTTCCCCTCATGAACGGAGGCATGATCGAACTGATTGAGCTCCTGGATCGGCAATGCATCCATGTCCGCCCGTAAGCCGATGGATTTGTTGCTGGTACTACATCGCAAAATACCCACCACCCCAGTATCCGCAAGCCCCCGATGGACCTTCAAACCCCACGACTCGAGCATGCAAGCGATCAGGTCTGAGGTTCGTTGCTCCTTGAAGGCCAACTCCGGATGGCGATGGATATCTCGCCTCAGGGCATAGATCGCCTCAGGCACTTTGATCCAGTCTCTGTTCTTCATGCCCGCTCTCCGGCCGATTGAATCATCGATCACTTGAGGTCTAACGCAAGAAACTGGCGCAGACGTGCACTTTGCGGGTTATCGAAGAGTTGCTCAGGTTTGCCCTGTTCTTCGATCTTGCCGCCATGCAGAAACACCACTTGAGTTGATGCATGCCGGGCGAAACTCATTTCATGCGTCACAACAATCATGGTTCGGCCCTCTTGTGCGAGCTCCTGCATGATTTTGAGCACTTCACCGACCAGTTCCGGATCCAGGGCAGAGGTCGGCTCATCGAACAGCATGACCTCAGGCTCGACCGCCAAAGCACGAGCTATCGCTACACGCTGTTGTTGACCGCCGGAAAGGTGTGCCGGGTAGCTGTCATGGAAACGGGCATCCAGTCCCACCTTCTCAAGATAGGTAATGGCTCGGGCACAGGCCTCTTCCTTACTGACATTGAGCGCATACACCGGCGCCATACTGACGTTCTCCAACACCGTCATGTGTGCCCAGAGATTGAAGTGCTGAAACACCATCGCCAGCCGAGTGCGTAGCCCCTGCAAGGCACGGCGATCCGGGCGGATCGGTTTGCCCACGCCAATATCAATGGACAAATTGTCCAGGCTGACCCGGCCGCTATCAGGCTGTTCGAGAAAATTGATGCAACGCAGAAAGGTACTTTTACCGGAACCGCTCGAGCCAATAATGCTGATGACTTCGCCGCGCTTGGCACTCAATGAAACCCCATGCAGCACTTTATGGTTACCGTAGGATTTGTGGATGTTTTCAACGGTCAGGGCATTCATACCAGGCTGCCTTCTTTCATCAGTGGGACGGAGTGTTCAACGGCTGTTTTGGTCTTGCGTGGCTTGAGATGCCGGAGCCAGCGTTTCTCGGCGCGGTTGAAACAGGCGATGATGCAGAACGAGATCATCAGATACAGCAGGGACGCGAGACCGTAGGTGGTGAACGTCGCATAGGTTTCAGCGTTAACGTCACGGGCGACTTTGAGGATGTCCGGCACCGTGGCGGTGAACGCCAGCGTGGTGCCGTGAAGCATAAAGATGACTTCGTTGCTGTAAGCCGGCAGCGCCCGTCGCAATGCGCTGGGCAGAATGACCTTGAAGTTAAGTACCGTTGCACTCAAACCAAAAGCCCTGCCTGCTTCAACTTCGCCCCGACTGCTGGCACGAATCGAGCCGACCAGTATCTCCGTCATGTAGGCGCATTCATTGAGCACGAACGCGAACAACGTGCAGCAGTAGGCATCGCGAAAAAAGTCGTTGAGGACGGCGGTGTTCTGGATGAACGACAGACTGTACAAGCCGCTGTAGATAATCAGCAACTGCACGTATAGCGGTGTGGTCCGGAACGTGTAGGTGTACAACCAGATAACCGCACTTAAGGTACGCGAGGACGACACCCGGCCCAGCGCCAAAGGAATCGACAAGGCAAAGCCGCCGAGGGTTGAAACGATCAACAGCATCAAGGTGACAGCCACCCCGCTCCACTGCTGGCCATCAGTCCAGAGAAAACTCTGCCAATAGGCCTGAAAGAGATCGATCATAGCTCCGCCTCCCGTACCCAACCGGCAGAACGGTTCTTGATCCAGTACAAGAGCAAGCTGGAAAAGCCCGACAGGCAAAAATAAACGCCACCGGCCAGCACCATGAACATCAGCGTGTTGTGGGTGCTGCGACCCGCCTCCTGAGCTGCCATCACCAGATCGCTGAGCCCGATGATCGAGACCAGCGCAGTCGCCTTGACCAAGACCTGCCAATTGTTACTGATACCGGGTAACGCGAAGCGAATCAGCTGTGGCAGCAGTACTTTCTGGAAGGTTTGCCGAGACGAGAGTCCGTAGGCACTCGCGGCCTCGGCCTGGCCACGATCGATGGCCAGAAACGCGCCACGAAAGGTTTCCGAAAAATACGCGCCGTAGATAAAACCCAGGGTCATGACGCCGGCAACAAAGGGGTCAATGTCGAAACGACCCAACGCAAGTTTGTCGGTAACCTGATTGATCCCGATCTGGATGGTGTAGAAGATCAGCAACATCAACGCCAGATCCGGAACACCCCGGATCAGGGTGGTGTAGCACTGGGCCGGAAAGATCAGCCAGGGTTTGCCTGACAGCTTTGCCAACGCGCTAATCAACCCAAGAGACAGAGCCAGGACCAGCGCTACCAACGCCAGTTCGACGGTGCTCAAGGCGCCTTTCGCAATCAAGGGTAGATACTCAAGCCATTGCATGGCGCATCACTCGTAAGAGATGTACAGAACAGGTCGACGCAGGGCCGGCCATGACTTGAGGAGCCGTCATGACCGCAGAGCGCATGCCGTCAACCGCCGTAGATATCGAAGTCGAAGTATTTGCTGGCGATCTTCTGATAGGTGCCATCCGCCAGCATTCCAGCAATGGCTTTGTTGATGTTGCGCTTGAGGTCTTGGTCTTCCTTGCGAATACCTATTGCCGTACCACTTCCCAAAACCTTGGCATCAACAATGATTGGGCCGGCAAAGTCATATCCTTTGCCCTGGTCGGTTTTCAAGAAGGCATAGCTCGCCTGCACCTCATCCTGCAACGAGGCGTCGATACGGCCATTCAACAGGTCGGCATAAACCTGGTCTTGACTGGCATAAGCCTGAAGCTTGATACCTGAGACTTTCCAATAGGTGCGCGCATAGGACTCTTGAATGGTGCCTTGCTGATAGCCCACTGTTTTGCCCTTGAGCCCAGCGGGTGTCGGCAGGATCCCGGCACCGGTACGAGCAACGAGGCGTGTGGAGGGGTTGGAGAGTTTGTCGCTGAAGTCGATCTGCTTCAGGCGCTGCTCAGTGATGGACAAACTCGACAATACGCCGTCGAATTTGCGCGCCAGCAGACCCGGAATCAAACCGTCAAAGCTGCTTTGAACGTACTCGCACTTGACGGCCATTCGTTTACAGATTTCGTCACCCAATTCGATATCGAAACCGATCATATTGCCTTGCGGATCACGGTACTCCAGCGGTGGATAGGTCGGGTCCACGCCCAGGCGTAACACGTCTTCGGCCTTTGCCCCCGTGGCGCAAAGGAGCAACACCACACACGCTACAACGAGATTCTTATTCATGATTATTTCTCTATGAGGTAGTTGGCAGACTTCAAGAAGTTTCGGTTTTTGTTGTTATCCATCGCCGGCCGGTTCTAGCTGGCGATGGGTGATGCACTCAGAACAGTGTTTTCAGATCCGGGCAACCCTCGACCAGCTCGCTGCTACGAATCAACTCGGCAACGCTGGCCATGTCCGGCGCGATTGGCCGGTCCACATTCATTGCCGGTACTTTGCTGCGGATGCTGGCAATCACCGGTGCCAGGCGCGCGCTGTACAACTCGCCACCGCGCAGATCCAAACCTTGGGCCGCACACAGCGCCTCGATAGAAAGAATTCCGCGCAGGGTACGAGTCATTTCCAACAGACGGCGAGCGCCGTGAGTGGCCATCGACACGTGGTCTTCCTGGTTGCCCGCTGTAGGGATGGTGTCGATGGATGCTGGGGTCGCGCGCTGTTTGTTTTCGGAGGCCATGGCGGCAGCCGAAATATGTGCCGTCATGTAGCCAGAGTGGAGTCCGGCATCCACGGTCAACATCGGTGGAAGACCTGAAAACGCTGGATCAAGAAGCAAGTTGCAGCGACGCTCGGACAGGTTGCCGATTTCGGTAATGGCGATAGCCAACATGTCCGCGGCGAATGCCACCGGCTCGGCGTGGAAGTTACCACCGGAAATCACCTCACCTGTTTCAACGAAAATCAGCGGGTTATCGGAAGCCGCGTTGCTCTCGATTTCCAAGGTGACACTGGCGTTGCGAATCAGGTCCAGGCACGCGCCCAACACTTGCGGTTGGCAGCGAATACTGTAGGGATCCTGCACCTTGCCGGAAGCTTGTGAGATGGCCCGCATCGGGCTGTCGTCGAGCAAACGCTTAAATGCAGCGCCCACGGTGATCTGCCCCGGATGACCGCGCAGTGCCTGGATACGTGGGTCGAATGGACTGGCGATCCCCGCCAGGGCCTCGGTGGTCAGGCAGCCGATCGCGATGGCGGCCATGAAAGCGTTTTCCAAAGCAAACAAACCGGTCAGCGCGAGTGCCGTGGATACCTGAGTACCATTCATCAATGCCAAGCCTTCCTTGGGCGCCAGCACGATCGGGGTCAGACCTGCACGAGCGAGGGCTTCGCCGCCGTCGAGCAGCTCACCTTCAAACCAGGCTTGCCCCATGCCGATCATCACTGCGGTCATGTGCGCCAAAGGCGCCAAGTCACCGCTGGCCCCCACCGAACCCTGAGCAGGAATGAACGGGATGACGCCGCGCTCGCGCATGTCTTCGAGCAGCTCCACAGTGCGATACTGCGCGCCCGAAGCGCCGCGTCCCAAACTGGCGACTTTCAATGCCATGACCAGACGGACAACATCGGCATCCAGCGCAGGGCCGTAACCCGTCATATGCGACATCACCAGGTTCTTCTGCAATTGGCACAGGTCCGCGTCACTGATCCTGACGTTGGCCAACTTGCCGAATCCAGTGTTCAAGCCATAGACCGCGCGGCCGCTGTCGACCAGCGTATCGACCATCTTCGCGGCCGCCTCAATGCCGGCCCGAGCGCTTTCGCAGAGTCGAGACGGAGCCCCGTTGTAAATGGCACGCCAGGTAGAAATACGCGTTTCGCCTGGGACAATTTTTTGTAGTGTGTTCATGTTTTCTCTCGCTGTTCCGTAAATGAGTTAAAGCGAACTAAACCGGTTTGGTGCCCAGCCTGAATCGATCAAACTGGTTGATTGAATGGCGCATGCCCTCCATTTGCGGGTCGTCCAGGCAATCTCGATAAGCTCCCTCGAGATAGGGCCGCAGGATTTCACTGGCGCTCTGTCCACCACGAACTCGTCCTTGCAGGGTCGGCATGCGCTCTATCAGTTCAAGCATCAACGCCTCTTCATCGATGCGGGTGATTCGCCCTTGATCCGCCAGCTTGCGCCCCCCCACGTACACGTCACGCACGGAGCCTCCCTGTTCGCAAAAGACCAATTGCGTCAAGGCATCGTTGAGCGGAGTGAACGCGCTGGTTTTAAGATCAATCAGACAGAAATCGGCTTGCTTGCCGACTTCGATCGAACCCGTCTGAGCACCTCGCCCGATGGCTTTGGCGCCACCGAGCGTGGCCATGTTGAATGCTTGCATCGCATCCACCGGGCAGGCATCGCTTTGATCAAGCAGTGCGTTGGAGAGCGCTGCCAGGCGCATCGCATCAAACATCGAATTCAGGTCATTGCCATTGTTGTTGTCCGTTCCCAGGCCGACGTTCACTTGGCGTCGTAGCATCTCGGCGATGGGCGCGACCCCACTTCCCAACTTCATGTTGCAGGCTGGGTTGTGCACGACGCTGGAGCCTCTTTTGGCAATAAGATCGAGTTCGTCAGGTGAGAGCCAAACGCCGTGAGCCAACACGCTACGAGGTGTCAGCAGACCCAAATCGTCCATGTACGCGGCCATCGGCTTACCATAGAACTTCGCTGCGGTGAGCGCCTGGATTCGGGTTTCCAGCAGATGTATCAGTACGGGGCGGTCGTATTGCTCGGCCAGGGCCCAGGTCTGTTGCAGAAAGTCGGCACTGCAGCGCTGTGGACCGGAAGGTGAGAATACGAAGCGCACTCGGCCATTCCAACTGCGTGCCAGCTCTTGCCAGTACTCAAGCATTCGATCTGCGGCCTGAGCCGGCACACTGCCCTTGAGCTCACAGGGCAATCGCTCCGCCAGGTAGGGGATACCCTCCTGGAACGGCCGATCACACCAAGCAACACTCACATCGGCACGAATACCAAGATCCGAATAAGCCTGAAACGCCGAATGCACCACCTCTGGTTCCAGGTGCCCGCCGAAGTGGATGTCATCGACCACCGTGGTGATGCCACTTCGCAGCATCTCGATACCGTTAAGCAATGTGCGCAGGTACACCTCACGGGCTGTCCATCCGCGCCGATAGGAGGGCGGGTTGTACAAGCCCATCCATATTTCCAGCGGAATCCCGGAAAAACGGCCCTTGTCAAAACGATCATGAGAATGATGGTGAGCGTTGATCAGACCGGGAATGAGTAACTTGCCCCGACCGTCCGTCCGCTCGTCGAGATTGACCGTCGACAGATCGATTCGCGGTGCCAGGCCCACAAAGCGATCGCCATCGATCAACACATCCACGACCTGGGCTGCCGCACCACCCATGCCGACCACGCTGACCTGTTCGATCAAATGAAGAAGGGCCATGACGATTTCCTCTTACCCGCGATATTGGGTAGCTTTTGGGGACCACCAGAGAGGAATTTGAATGGCGTTGTCGGTCAATGGCCCCTCTCCTTTGGAAACAGTTTTGGCCATCGGGTAACCGGCCTGAGCGTGGCGCACTACGCCAATACCTGAGTCCGTAGTCAGGCACGCATCCAATCGCAGATCCGCTTCCTCTGAACCATCGGCAATCATCGTCACGCCAGTATGCGCGGAGATACCCATGGTGCCGTTGGACTGAATCGCCACCAGATCGGCCATCGCCGAAACGTTGAGCAGCGCATTCAGGTACGGCCAGTCGGAGATCGCGTCGGAACCGTCCAGCATGTTTTCGGTTTCAAACGCCGGGTTGGCAATCGAACCGGTATCCAGGTTGTCTCGGGAGAAAGCCACCGGACCTGCCAGCTCACCAGAACGCACCAATGCATTGACGGCAAGACCGAAGGCACGGCGCTGGCCAAAACCGAGGAAGCAAATACGTGCCGGCAAGCCTTCTACGGGCAGGCGGTGACGGGATGTGGTGATCCAGCGAGTGACGAGGCTGTCATCCTTGAACATCTCCAGCGCCAAATCATCCAGACGCGTCTGGTCAGAGACTTCACCCGAAACACAGGTCCAGCGGAACGGACCTCGACCGAGAAAAAATAACGGTCGTACGTACTCCGCGATACAACCTGGATAGGCAAAGGCTTCCTCCTTGGACATCCCCGCATCCACCGCTTCCTTGCGTACGAAGGTGCCGTATTCGAATACGATCGAACCGGCCGTCTGAAAGCGCGTCATCGCACGAACGATACGAATCATCGATTCGCGCGAAGCGGCCATGTAGGCATCGCGGTCGGTCTCCAGCAACGCCGCGGCCTGCTCCAGCGTCAGCCCGGAAGGAATCAGCGCGAAGGGGTCATGGCACGGGCACATCTCGGTGACCACATCAGGGCGCCAACCGCAGTCGAGCGCCTGTTCCAGAGCATCGACCATATTCCCCAGCACCACGATCGACAGCGCTCGTCCTTCACGTTTTGCGCTCTCGGCCATGTCAATGGCGTCCTGCAGGGAGGCCGCCTGAACATCGGCATACCCGGCCGCCAGCCGATCCACGATGCTCTGCTGGCGGATTTCCACGGTCACACTGACCCCGCCGTGCATGGTCATCGCCAATGGTTGCGAGCGGCCCATGCCGCCGAGACCCGCGGTGAAGAAAATGCGGCCCTTCAGTTCACCGTTGAAATGACGATCGGCGACCAAGGCAAGGGTTTCGAAGGTACCTTCGATCACTCCCTGGCTGCCGATGTACTGCCATGGCCCTGCGGTGTAGGACGCAAACGCCGTCAGGTTCTGTGCGCTCAGGTCATAGAATTTAGGCCAATCGGCCTTGATGACGTTGCTGTTGGCCATGACCACCCGTGGCGCGAGCCGGTGGGTCTTGAAAATGGCAACTGGCATGCCCGATTGAATCGCCAGCGTCTCATCATTTTCTAGGTTCTTGAGTGACTCTACGATCGCGTCATAACTTTCCCAGTTGCGCGCCGCCTTGCCGATGCCGCCGTAGACGGTCAGGCGCGAAGCGTCCTCAGCGTTCTCCAGATTGTTTTCCAGCATGCGCAGAATGGTTTCCTGCTTCCACCCCCGACACCGCAAGGTACTGCCACGCGCAGCCGTGATTTGTTTGGCTTTTTGCTGAGTCATGTAAGGCCACTCTCGCTGAGGTTAATGCGAAAGCCTGTCGAAAGGCTTCCCCTGGTATGGCTCGAATTATTCGGGCCTGCCCCGAGGGGAACCATGCAAGAAATGGCAAGTGAGGTTGTCATTCACTGCATGGATGACGCCATACCCGCCGTCGATACTCGCTCCATGCTTATTCACCCGATGACGAGGCTGATAGATGAGTGATTTCGATCTGGTGGTGCGGGGACGCATCGTCGACAGCGAGAAGACCACCGAAAACGGTTGGCTTGCCATACGTGATGGACGCATCGCCGCGCGCGGCACCGGCGAGCCACCTGCGGCCAAAAACACGCGTGACGAGCGCGGGCAGTGGATTTTACCGGGGGTGATCGACGGTCAAGTGCATTCGGGAAGCCAGGCCAACCAGGAAGGTCTGGGTTGGGCCAGCCGTGCCGCCGCCGCGGGAGGGGTCACCGTGATGGTGGACATGCCCTACGACGATCCGGAACCCGTGGCCTGCGCTGAACAGCTGCTGCGCAAGGCTCAGGAGGTCGAGGACAACTGCCACGTCGATGTCGGCCTGTTTGCGACGGTCAATGAAACCCACGGCCTGGCAGCCATCCCTGGATTGATCCAGGCCGGCGCGTGTGCCTTCAAGTTCTCGACCTTTGAAGCCGCACCGGGTCGCTTCCCACGCATAGAAGAGGACGTGCTGGCCGAGCTGTTCAGCTTGATCAAACCGTCGGGCCTGGTGTGTGGCGTGCACAATCAAATGCAGGAATTGACACGCAAAAACATCACCCGCCTGATCGAGGCCAATGACACCGGGTGGGATGCGTTCCTACGCGCCCATCCGCCGCTGGTCGAGGACTTGGCGACTGCATTGATTTATGAAATCGGCGCACAGACCGGTGCGCGGGCACACCCGGTTCACGTGTCGACGAGCCGTGGTTTCCAGTTGTGCGAAATGTATCGACAAGCCGGACACCCGGCGAGCATCGAGACGTGCATTCAGTACCTGATGCTCAACCATGAAGAGCACACCCGACGATTCGGCGCCAAAACCAAGCACTACCCGCCGATCAGGCCCAAGGCCGAGACCGAAAAACTTTGGGAGCACATCGCCAGGGACCAGTGCACCTTTGTGTCCTCCGACCACGTCAGTTGGGGGCTGGAGCGCAAAGGACATTCCAATGTGTTTCGCAATTCATCGGGAGGGCCGGGGTTGGAGACGCTGCTGCCAGCATTCTGGACCGGCTCTATGGCCAGGAGCCTGGCACCGTCGCTGGTGGTTCGGCAACTCAGCCGCAACCCGGCAAGGCACTTTTTACTCGACGACCGTAAAGGCGACTTTGCAGTCGGTCTGGACGCCGATTTTGTAGTACTGGCTGACGAGCGCTATTGCTACGACCCTTCCACCAGCCTGAGCGCCGTGAAGTGGAGTTCATTTGAAGGCATGGCCTTCACTGGAAGGGTCAAGGCAACCTACTGCCGAGGCCAGTGTGTCCTCGATCAGGGCCAAATTCTCAACGAGCCGGGCTACGGCCACTTCCTGCGCCCTCGCGCACCGACAACAGGTACGAATTGAAATGAGCGCCCCCCTGCTGCAATTGAACATTGAACGACTGTGGAATCGGGTCAGTACGCTGTCGAGCTTTACGCTGCCAGACGTGCCATGGACCCGACGGGCCTTCTCACCCGAGTTTGAGCAGGCAAGGCTGTGGTTAAGGTCTGAATTCGAGTCGGCAGGGCTAAGCGTCACGCTGGACGCCGGTGGCAATCTGATTGGTCAGCTCAATGGCAGCGAACCTGGTCTGAAACCGCTGATCAGTGGCTCACACTGCGATACGGTGGTCGGTGGCGGCCGGTTCGACGGCATCATAGGGGTGCTGGCAGCGCTGGAAGTCGCCCATGCCTTGAAAGACGCCGGCCAACGCTTGCGCCATCCGCTCCAGGTGATCGACTTTCTCTCGGAAGAACCGAGTGACTATGGCATTTCCTGTGTCGGCAGCCGGGCATTTCCAGGGCTCCTGACTGCGCAGATGCTCGCATCACAAAACAGAGCAGGTGAAAGCCTGGCACAGGCGATGACCCGTATCGGGGGCGACCCGACGGCCCTCGGCCAGGCTCTGCGAGAACCCGGCAGCACCGCAGCGTTCGTTGAGCTGCACATTGAGCAGGGGCCGGTTCTGGAAAGTCGTGGCCTGCCTATTGGATCAGTCACCAACATCGTAGGTATTCGCCGAGTCGGAATCACCGTGCATGGCTTGCCGGATCATGCGGGCACTACGCCCATGGACCTGCGGCGAGATGCCCTGGTCGGTGCGGCGGAGCTTATTCGCGAAGCACGCAGCTTAGCGGCCGACATGAGCGGTAACCCGCACTATGTCGTAGCGACGGTTGGCCGTCTGGATGTGTGCCCTAATGTGCCCAACGCCGTGCCCGGCAAGGTTGAAATGGTGCTCGAAGTGCGCAGCGATTCAAAACAGGTACTGCTCGATTTCCCGGAAAACTTGCTGGAGCGCTGCGCGCCTGTGCTGACGGAGCTAAGACTGACTACTTGCTCAGTACCCTTGACGTACGCCGATCCTACGGACTGCTCGAAAACAGTCATTGAGGCCATCAGTGCAGTGGCTGAAAGTTTAGGCTTACCGCACATGACCATGCCCAGCGGCGCCGGGCACGACGCCGTCTATGTCGGTGCCACCGGCCCCATGGGCATGGTGTTCATCCCCTGCCTTAACGGCCGCAGCCACTGCCCCGAAGAATGGCTGGAACCGCAACAGTTGCTTGACGGCACTCGTGTGCTGGCACAAACCTTGATCTATTTGGACGATCAGCTCGGCTGAACCAACGACTTGGTGTAAAACACTGCTAGAACTGAGCGCGCACCGCCAAACCGAGTCACGCGCGCTACTCCCCGCACCTGGAGTACATGCATTGAACACAGCATCGGTTCCACCCTTGCACGATATAGATTTGAAACACTGGCGACTGTTCAAGGCCGTTGTCGAGTGCGGGGGGCTGTCAGCCGCCGAAGAGGCCACGGGGATGGGTATTTCGGCCATCAGCCGGCAATTGTCCGACTTGGAGAGTCGTTTCGGCAGCCAACTCTGCCATCGTGGGCGCAGTGGTTTCCAATTGACCGAGGAAGGACAGGTCGCCTACACGGCGGTGCTGCGTCTGCTCGATTCGATCGATGAGTTTCGCGACACTCTGGCTAGCTCGAAAGCAGAGATCAAAGGTGATCTGAGCCTGTGGCTTATCGATCACAGCGCCTTCACGCCCAGCAACCCGATCGCCAACGCGCTGCAAAATTTTCGTCACAACTATCCGTTGGTCAACCTTAGTATCGGGGTTGCGCCACCGGATGCGGTGGAACGTGCTGTTGCCGAAAAAAAAGCTGGCGTGGGCGTGACTATTTGCAAGTCCGACCTGCCTTCTCTGAGCTATCAGGTGATCGGCTCCGAAGCCTCGGCCCTATACTGCGGCCGGGATCATGAAGCGTTCGGCAAAAGCGAAGCACAAGCCCGCCGGATTGTTGAGCAGACAGCGCATTATGTGCGTCGTGGCTACCTAGTACAGGACACTGCGCCGGCCAACTTCCTGCAAAACGCCAGTGCCCTCGCCCATCATGTCGAAGGCACGGTACAGCTGTTGCTCAGCGGCGGCTTTGTCGGCATCGTGCCTGACCATATTGCCCAACCCTGGGTGGAGCGCGGCGCCTTGTTTCGCCTGCCGTTGCCGGAGTTCATCGTGGAACGGCCGGTGTTTGTCGTTGCGCGGGAAACGCAAGGATCGAGTCGAACAGCCAGTCTGATGCTTGAAGCCATCATTCATTCTTTTCAGGAAGCTGCAGCCGGATCTGCTTGAAGGTGCTGGTGCATGACGGCGTCGGTATTTGGCTGGCGGGCGCAAGCGGTTGTGCAACTCTTATGGCCTCAACCACCGAGGCTCAAGATCCCGCCGGCAAATTTTCCTGGGGCCTCTTGGGGCAGGTTATGGCCAACGCTTTCCAAGATCTCTCGGCGATACGGCCCGGTAAAATGACGTGCGAACGGGTCGTCCTTGGAAGGTGGATCGACTGCATCCGCCCGACCCTCCAGAACCAATGAAGGCATAGCGATCCTCGGTTGTGCGGCAAGCCGAGATTTTATGCTTCGATAGGCTGGATCTCCTTCAACAATCCGAAACGATGACGGTACGAGTGTGTTGCCACCTCAACAAAGTCGTCGTTTTCAAACGCTGCGGCGGGGCCTGCAGCCACTTCACGGCCGCAAAGACACCATTGGCGAGGAAGCCAGCGAGCAGCTTGAAACCGTGCTGGGCCGGCACGGCATCGATATCCCTCGTCAGACCTTGGCACGTATCGCCCTACGCCTGGCTTCCGCGAAGCGATCCTATGCCGACCAACACACACTATCCAAGCCTATCAAGCTGCCCTACCACCTCGATGTACTATAGCTGCCGGTTGGCATGCTAGCCGGCTGCTCACTGGCCCCGTCGTACTAAACGCTGCGGCATCGGTGCCGGGAGACCGGCGAGGCGCACCTGTAACCGGCGCACCGTCCTCCATAACCGACACCGTGAAGACGCTTTCCGAAAAGGAGAAACAATTGCTGACCGATCTGGATTCATCAATGCAGTCTCTACACCTGGTCAATCAAGCGCTGAAGTACTACCCCCACATTACAAGGAAATAAATGCACCCAACCAAAAACAATCAAAAATCTACCCACCAAATACCCAATAACCAAACAATCGCCCATCCGCCAACCCCAGTTAGTACAACCAATATGCAACATATCCAGTCCCCTACTTGATTCGCTCCGCCGGCTATTTTCTTCGAAAATAAATTACTGCAAAATATAGGTCTATTTTTTTGGCGCTTTATACTTGGACGCACTGACCAACCCTCCAACCAATCACTTATAATAATTGTTATTATTTTATAACCACCAATCCGAGAGACTAAAAAGATCAGTTACTTTTAAAGTCACCAGCGGACAATTCCCGGGCGTATCGACCAGGCCTAATTTTCCGATAAGCACGAAGCATCAGACAAATCCAATCATCTTTACCAAATCCCGGATAGATCGTTTCGTTGTGCTCCTTAACCCGTGCGACAGCCTCCTCAAATGAGTAATCCGCGTTCCCTGCATGACCGGCCGTCCGCTTAAGCGCCGGCAATGGAATTCCTGCCCCAATGTCATTTACAACAATTCCAGCGACTCGTTCGGGTTCCTTGCCTGCCATTTCAATAGCCATCAAGCCACCTAAAGTTGTCCCGATGACCACCACGCGTTCGATATGCAGATGATCAAGAAGCGCCCACATATCGCTGATCAATAAGTCAAAGTGGTAATCAGTCGCCTTCGTCATTCGAGCGGAGTGACCATGCCCATGGAGGTCGGAAGCAATGACACGTCGACCCACAGCCAGCCGAGGAGCGAGCTCTTCAAAATCCCGAGAGTTACGCATAAATCCATGTAAACAGAGGACTGCCGATCCTACTCCCTGGGATACGTAATCTCTATAGAACAGCTCTAGGCCGGACCGATCAGCGAATATCGCCTCAGGAGATTCCACCTCGGTTTTAGTCATCACACCTGTCTCCTTTCTTGAGATCTAGCCAAAACGCCTATAGATACGGCCTCGAAACTGTCGGTGAATACAAGAACCAGACTCACCCAAAATCTGACGTAAGTCAATTTTAGAGGAGGGTTATCACATCACGCACCGCCATTTGGCGGTTGAGGGATCCGATGTGAGCAAACACGTTCATGCTGATGGAAACTGGATCAGTAAGCTGAAGGCGGCGCCCATCTGGAGCTTAAGCGCTCATGAGCAATGGCTTTCTGAGCATCGCTTTGGAGGCAAAGTCGACACTACTCTTCCACTGTGTCCTAAGGGTCTTCTCGCAAGCCCATCCCAGAAGAGCTGGTTTGTTACGTGTCGAGCGTCTAAAGCACCGATAGAAAGGTCTTCAAGCCCATCATCCATCGACCTGTTTCATAGGAAGACTTGCGAATCCGATTTGAAAGCTATAAATTGACTTAAAGCGGGTTTTATTTCATCACTCAAACCAACGCTTTACGGGCATTTGAACCATTCGAATTTGACAGTTGCGGCTACAGGATCATCTAGGATTTACTGCGATGGCGACGAACTCTCAGCGAAGGTCAAGGTACCTTAACCTGGAAAAACAAGATGAAGCGATAGGAGATTAATGATGCAAATCTGTTCAGATCCGGTTCACCCAATCGTTGAACGTTGAATAACAATACGGAAGCTATGTGATTGATCGACAGTAATTAATCACCTAGCGGGCATGTCTCTAACAAAGGCTACCCCACATGGATGCTAATAATGATTTTAGTTCAGTAGCAAAACTATTCTACAGGCCAATTGAAGCAGCAATCCGCTGGTGCAATTTAATTGCTTTCGAAGCCCAAATACTTGAATCGATATGGGACCACGTAGACCTGCTTCCCACTATGTTCCCTCAATGGCCTTGTCTATATACCAGTACTGAAAAAATACTAGACGCTATCCGCAATAACGAACTGCGATATGGCGTCTTCGGCAAGTCGGTTGCTCCAGGCACACCCATTGATATCAATATACTTACGGTTAGACATTCAGATTTGAAACAATGGATGGCTCAGTACTGGCCGGACCAGCGACCTGCGTTTCTTTTTGGCACCTCTTCCGACGTGGGAAGTATCTGCTACGAAACCTACCTGGCATTGCAAGCAGACAGGGATGCATTGCAAATACAGCTGAAAGCGTCCGAGGCAGCGCTCCGAACTCTTACAAACGAACTCACCGCAGCAGGTTTGGATCGCGAAAATTTACGCAGCCTAGTCGAAGGCCAAAAACAACTCACTGATCAAAGCAAAGCCAGCTTTCTGAACGTGATAGGCGCTCTAGTTAATACTTTACTAGGTTCGTCCGAATCCGGACGAAAGCATTCGATATTTGATAGCCAAGCGTCCATCGTCAACTCTATTACCGCGCACTACAGCGGCGTCGCCGGTCTAAGCAAACGCTCATTGGACGAAAAATTCGCGGCCGGTAGACGCAGTCTTTCCCAAGCGAAGCAATAAACTCTGCATTCCGCTCATCTGGGTGATTTCCCCTAGCCTGTTAGTGGGTGTAAGCCATTGGCTTCATGCCCATTAAATTTCAAGACATGGTGCGTAGCCAACCACAGAAATTATCAAAAATGCCACATCCAATCGCGATCAGCAGAACGAAAATTAGCTTCTGCTCGACAATATATGAAGGAGTGCCTCGTTGGGTAAGCTCATCGAGTCGCAATGCATCAGCTCCTTTCTTACCTGACTGGCATTCCATAGCATCTATTGGACATCCCATTCGCCGCTGGAAAACGTGCGTTGCCAATCACCGAATATTGTTGCACTGCAATACGAGCGATTGCATTGCAATGACTAATCTAAATTTCTGTTTTTCAATGCACCTCACTTCCCACCACGTGCCAATTAGCGCTAGGAGTGACCAACATGCCCAATCAATCCTTTCCCATCGTTGAAGTTTCTCAACCATATACCGAACGCCACGTCATGCGGCGCGATGAGGTAGAGCGAAAAACCGGCTTTAAACGTGCGCACATTTACAACCTGATGAAGCAAGGGAAATTTCCGCAAGCCAAGCGCATTGGATTGCGTGCTGTAGGTTGGGACTCGCTGGAAATCGAGCAGTGGGTCGTTGAGCGCTTGGGCCAACAGGCCTGATGCCATGCATGTGTTATCGGTGGTTTCCACGAAAGGTGGCGTAGGCAAAACCACAGTAGCCGCCAATCTCGGCGGTCTGCTGGCGGACGCTGGTCTACGCGTCCTACTGCTCGATCTGGATAGCCAACCCACCCTCTCCAGCTATTACGACTTGAGCCAGAAAGCTGTTGCTGGGGCGTACGAGCTCATTGCACTCAACTTAACAACGCCTACACAGATAGTATCCAGGACCGTGATCGCTGGGCTCGACCTGATCATCTCCAACGACGCTCAAGGCCAGTTGAATACGTTGCTGCTGCATGCCCCTGACGGACGATTACGGCTGCGCAGTCTACTCGACGATTTCCGCCCCCGTTATGACCTGCTTTTGATCGACACCCAAGGCGCACGCAGCGTGCTGCTGGAGATGGCCATCCTCGCTTGCGATACTGCCCTCTCCCCCATCACACCGGAAATGCTCGCCGCCCGCGAACTGCGCCGCGGCACTTTGAGGCTGTTCAGTGAACTCGAACCATTTCGTCACCTGGGTATTGCACCGCCACCGTTGAGACTGCTGCTGAACCAGGTAAATAGCATCCGAGTAGACACGCGAATGATTATCCGTGGCCTGCACGAGGCCTTCGCTGGGGCTCCCAACATCTCAGTTCTAGAAACCGTAGTTCCAGACCGAGTGGCTTATCCCAATGCCGCCTCCCTTGGTCTACCAGCCCACCGAATCGAGACTCGCCAGTCACGTGAACGACGCTCGCACTCAGCAATGGAAACCATGCAAGCGCTGGCCATCGAGTTGTTTCCGGAATGGCGCGAAGCGATTTCTAGGGCGAGCAGATACGCAGAGGTCCGATGAGGCGAATTCCGTAGACGGTATTTCGCGCCAAGTCATTTTGTTGTTCAACCTTGAGGCCAACAGCGTTTGGCGAGGAGTCTTTGATGTTGGATCGGTTTCCCATCGTCGTTCAGCCATCCATTCGACAAGATCATCCAACTAGCGAGGAATACTGCACCGTGGTCTTTCGCCTGCAGCGTGGACGCTCGGCCATGGGTTGGTTTCTCGCGGAACTGTGTCGGTATTTCGAATGTTCGGGAACTGCCGAGATCGTAAAATTCGAGGTTGGTGACCATTTGCGTAACCGGCGTTGCTGAGGTTGTTCCAATGAAGAAGCTCAGCCAGCAGGAGATTACCGACAAGCTGCACCAGGACCACTTTCCTCAAGGTCCAGGGCTAGAGAGCCTGTCAGATCCACTCATCGACACACCCATGTTGGTCACTCTGGAGCAGCTGCGACCCTACGAACACAACCCACGCTTCATTCGCAATCCGCTTTATGACGACATAAAGGCCTCCATCCGTGAACGCGGGCTGGACCAACCTCCACCGATTACCCGCCGCCCGGGTGAAACCCACTTCATCATCCGCAACGGCGGCAATACGCGCTTGGCAATTCTCGGCGAGCTGTGGCAGGAAACCCGCGACGAGCGATTCTTCCGCATCCATTGCCTGTTCCGACCCTGGACCGATGAAATCAGCGCCCTACTCGGCCATCTGGCTGAAAGCGATCTGCACGGCCAACTCACCTTCATCGAGCGTGCTCTGGCAGTGACCAAACTCAAGGCCATGCTCGAATCAGATGGAGCACCACTCTCGCAACGTGAGCTGGCACGACGTCTTGCCGCTGGAGGCTATCCGATTTCGCAGTCGCACATCAGCCGGATGCTGGACACCCTTGAACATTTACTGCCCGCCATTCCACAAACCCTATACGCCGGGTTGGGCAAACCCAAAATAGAACGCCTGATCGGTCTGCGTAGCCAGGCTGAACGAACCTGGAATCGTTATCCAACCGACGCCATCGCTTTTCCCGAGTTTTGGCTCGACACCTTAGGGCAATTTGATGCCGCCCCAGAGTCCTTCGACCTTGAGCAAGTCCAGGATGAACTGCTCGAACGCATGAGTCGCTTACTCGGACAGACCTACCGCATGTTGGCCCTGGAGTTGGGCGATACCCAACGGGTTATCCAGACGCCCGGCGCGGTCGTCACGCCGCCGCAGAACAACCTTCTGCCGAGCGTCGATGAGCCCACGGACGAGCCTCCCCCTTCCGAGCCGCATTCCAAATCAGCTGAAACTAGGACGCAGACCGGAACAGAGCGAGAGGAGCAGCTCACGCTGCCCGAAACGACCCTGGTATCTGCAGCCAGCCCTCCGTCACGTGTCCAGCAGATCCGCGAACAGATTGATCGCGCCACTGCATCCGAACCAGGACAGACCGTCGCAACCTGCCCGATCGACGACATCTGGATCATCGCACCGACACTGGATACCCCCGAACAACTGCGTTTAGCCATTGCCGGCTTGGCTCGGGAAATGGCGGCCTATGCCGGACATCCCGAGAGCATCATCGACCAAAAGCACGGCCTGGGTTTCGCCCTCAGCATCGAGCAACTTGATCTTGCAGCCCCTCGGGCGGCCGGCGTTCACCTGTTGCTCTTGGCCCTGCTGCGTGCCCAAGACGAAGTGAACTGGGAGGATCGCAAGCAATTGCCCTCAGCTCTGTTCGGGCAGCTGTTGTTGGGGGTCTATCAACTCCCGCTGACAGATCGTCCCGCCGTGGACGTAGGGCTGGAGCGACTGCCTGATTATCTGTTGATCAAACTGTATCGCCTCATTCGCTTAGCCCGGCGTCTGATTGACCTAACGCTTACTCATGAAGACGATTCAATGAAGGAGTTGCCATGAACCTGTCCTTCAATGTGCTCAACCAGGCCATGCTGACTCAAGTCCTTCACGAGTTGCGTCTGGGTAATCTGCAACGCTGCAAAGCACTCGGACTGGGTGAAGACGACATCTACCTGTTGCAATCCTTACCACCCACCACACTGTCACGTCTGGCCCATGCCACCGTCCCCTGGGTTGAAGTCAAGATTGATTCGCCGGTGCTGCATCGGTTGATCGACCAGGCCGAACGCGACGAACAGAACGAGCGCCTGATCAACCGAGCGCTCAAGCTCGGTGCCAGCAGTACCATCATGTATCAGTGCTTCGGCTTGGCGCATTCGGAAACCGCCCTGCGCCGACGGTTGCTCAAGATAGAAACCCGTAAGGGCCGCCCTCAGAACTTGAGCGAAGCGCAGGAACATGCGCTCTGGCAGCGTTGGTGCCAATTACGCGATCAGGAAGGTGCTGAGGATCAGCTTGACGCCATGATGATGCTGGCCGAGGAGCAACAGATCAGCTTGACCATCGTTTGGCAGCAGATCGACCATTACAGCAACGGAACATGAACACTGCCCCTTCCAGTCGCTGGCAGCGTGTTCTGCAGCAATGCACCCAACAACTAAGTGAACGTTGGCCCGCACGCCCCACCATTGAACCTCCTTCCAACCAGGCCCTGCAGGCGGGCTTTTTGTTCAGTGGCCAATCTCACGAAGTCGTGCCGCGTCGGCTGCTGCTGGATAGTCGGCTGACGCCATTGGAACGGAATGCCTGGCAAGTATTTCGACTCATGCTGCAAGGTCAGGGCGTGGTCACGCCGCGCTATGAAGATCTGCAGCCTTACTTGTCGAGCGTGCCCTACGGTGCGTCAGCCTCCCGTGAAACCATCGCTCGCGTCTTGACGATGCTCAGGTTGACGCGCTGGCTCAGTTTGGTGAGTCGTGGCCGCGATCATCTCAGCGGGCGCTTACAAGGTTCTCTGTACGTCCTGCACGATGAACCGTTAACGCCCGCCGAAGCCATGGAGCTGGATCAGGATTATCTGGAGCTGGTCGGACATGCCCTCTCTCACGCGACCAAGGCGGTGCGAATTGTCGCTCGGCATGTTTTGGAAGAAATTCGTCAGGACACCGATATCGATTTGGATCGACTCCCCACCCGGCTCGACAGTTGGGGCGACCATTGGACGCAGCAAGGATTGGATCTCGCAACCGATGAAGCGTTACACGATTCCGAACTGGGTGGCGCCCACCGCGTTCGGAATCGTGCGGGGCCTAGTTCGGAATCCGAACCGGGTCTGAACGCCCATGTTTCCGGCAGCGTTCGGAATCCGAATGCCGCCTGTACTGTATTAAAAGAAAGTATATGTACTGTACCGCGCGCGACCCCGGCGGTGGATAACCTGCACTGGCCTGATCCGCTGCACCTGAGTCCGAGCGAGCGGCAAGCCGTCACCGTAGCGCTGAACAAGCTTAAACCAGCAGATCGGCAGGCGGTGCTCAACGAAGCGGGCGCACGCTGTGCGGCAGGACGCGTCCGCAAACCCGCGGCGTATCTGATGGGCCTGATCCAGCGGGCGCTGAAAGGCGATTTCCACCCTTGGGCAGGTCAGGCTGAATCGTTACCCATTGCAGAACCGCCACCCGCTCCCCCGCGCCGGCTTAGGAAAAAGGGCGAACCCGCCTCTGCCCTCGCCCAAGCGTGCCTGGATGAACTGCGCCAGCTGCGTAGCAAACGCCCTGGACGTCAGTAGATTTGATGCCACTGGCATCATTGTCAAGCGTATCGAAATTCAACCATCAAACCAAACCGAACAGACCGCATTCAGCTTTTCGGCTGTCCTTGACCATCATCTGTCGCAACGTTTCCGTCCAAGCCTATGCGAGGACAACACCGTGGCCGATCACTATCAGCTCAACCTGGGTTCATTGCGCAGCAGCATCACGCTGACCCTGCACACCCACCACGCCGCCCGGATCTGGCAAGGCCGGACCGCACGCGAAGGCGTCCATTCGATTATGGGTATGGCCGGTTACATCAGCGTCACTAACCTGATCAAACAAGCCGCAGCGCAGGACGATCCCTATGCCGACTGGGCGATCGTGCAGCTTGAAGAAAAATTGATGCAGGCCAAGGCTGGGATGCTGGAACTGACCCAGCAGTTGGACCGGATCAGACAAGAGCTGCCGACGCAGATCGACATGGGCGACAACCTCAACATCCATCCCGTCACCTTACCGTTGTACATCGGCAGCCAGCTGGGCTTCCTGGCCGTCTACCTGCTGACTGACTACGACACGCTGGTGCGGCATACCCTGTTGGCCCATCACACCGCCTTGATCGGTCGCCGAGACATGGAAGCCTGGATCGACGACGGAGCCCATCTGCTGCGCAGCCTGTTCGGCCAGGCCCAGCGTTATCGGCATGCTGGCGTCACCCGTGATGACATGGCGGCGAACAACGCTCGTGCTCTGGCGGCCATGGAGAAGTTTGGTCTCCCTCCTATGGACATCCTTGAGGGGCATCGCCGCTCCCAGTTCGCACCACCCATCGTTCGTCGTGGTGCTGTGGCAGTGGATGGCGCTGGCGCGTTGGCAGAGGAAGCGGTCGAGCCATCTGCAACAGTCGATGAACCGGAGGACGAAGTATGAGGCCCCTAATCCCGACTCAACCAATGCCCCTCGAAACACTCACACCGGATGCCTATCGACAGCTCGAACACGCTGCCTCCCTAAAAGGCCTTTTAAAACCTTTTAAGGGTAAGGGGGAGCTGGAATACCTGGCGCAGGTGGCGAGGGAAATCGAGGCGCAGTTATGTCAGCTGATGGAGGCTGCGGCGCAGCAGGCCGGACAGCCCCCTTACTCACTGCTGGATATTCGACTGGTGCTGCAGAACACCAGTGCGGGTAGCACCTTTTTGCGATGGCGCACCCGAGACTTCGCCCGTATGGGCGTTGCGGTCTGGGAACGCCAGGTCTCCAACAAGGCCTTGCCCCAAGCCGTACGCGAGGAATTGCACCGTTTCGAATGCGAGCGTATCGCACTGAACTTGCAGATGAGCGTGGTGCATTCGCTCTACCGTCAGGCTTCAACCTGCGCGATCAAAATGGCCAGCGCCGAACGGCTGCTGCGTCCGTTCACACCAGCAGTGGAGATATCGTGATGAGTACCTTTTTCGTCGGCGAAGGCAACATCGGCAGTGCGCCAGAGTTCCAGGAGTTCCCATCAGGTAATGACGAGCCACGGCGTTTGCTGCGCCTGAATGTGTACTTCGACAACCCCGTGCCACGCGATGGCAGCTATGAGGATCGAGGCGGCTATTGGGCGCCGGTCGAACTCTGGCACCGCGAGGCTGAGCACTGGAGCACGCTGTATCAGAAAGGCATGCGCGTGTTGGTCGAAGGCCGCACCGTGCGCGATGAGTGGGAGGACAGTGAAGACAATGCGCGGGTGACCTTCAAGATCGAGGCGCGTCGTGTCGGCATCCTGCCTCATCGCGTGCAGAACGTGGTCATGCGGGAGCGCTCCAGTGAATCAGCCTCGTCTGCGGCTCCCGTCGGGCAGGTTACAGACCAGGCCAGCTCGCCTGCGTCGAAGTCCAAAAAGCGCAGAGGGCAGCCACCATCGGCATGACTAACTTGAGGCATAAATATTGCGCCTTTGCGCGAAGTGCCTGGCCTGTCATTACTCGCTGCTCGTGAAGCACCGTCGTCCACGCGACGACAGGGTGGCCTCGCCCCCATTCAAGACCGCGCTCACCGACTAATATGAGGAACCTGTCATTCAGGTTTCTCATATCTCGCCACTGCTGTTTCCAACAACGCTGCTCCGAACTCAATACGGAGCAGTTCTATGCGTCTCTTTCTCTGCGAGAAACCCTCCCAAGGTCGTGACATCGCCAAGGTTCTCGGAGCCAGCCGACGTGGCGATGGTTGCTTGATCGGACGCGAGACAACCGTCACCTGGTGTATCGGTCACCTACTGGAAACGGCCCCACCTGAAGCCTATGGGGATCAGTACAAAACCTGGTCGTTGGATCATCTACCGATCATTCCCGCGCAGTGGAGGGTTGAGGTCAAACCCAAGACTGTCGTGCAGTTCAAAATCATCAAACAGCTGCTCAACGAAGCCACCACCGTCGTCATCGCCACCGACGCCGATCGAGAAGGTGAAATGATTGCCCGCGAGTTGTTAGAGCTCTGCAACTATCGTGGTTCTGTTGAGCGCCTTTGGTTATCCGCACTCAACGAGGCGTCGATTCGCAAAGCACTGTCCTCGCTGAAGTCTGGTCAGGAGACCTTCCCGCTCTATCACTCAGCCCTCGCCCGCAGCCGCGCCGATTGGCTGATTGGTATGAATCTCAGTCGTTTGTTTACCCTCCTAGGACGGCGGGCGGGCTATGACGGCGTGCTGTCGGTTGGACGCGTCCAAACGCCTACTTTGCGTTTGGTGGTTGAACGAGACCGCGCGATTGCCAGCTTCGTCTCTGTGCCGTACTGGGTGGTGGAGGTGCACCTGTCTTCAATGGGGCAATCCTTCATCGCGTCGTGGATACCGCCAAGCTCAGGACGTGACGAAGCCGGTCGCTGCCTGCAGCAGGCGCTTGCCAGCCAGACCGTCCAAGCGATTTCTAGCAGCAAGACCGCCACCGTAGCCTCGCTGCAGACTGAGCATTTGCGCGAAGCGCCACCCCTGCCCTTCGACCTGAGCACACTGCAACAAGTCTGTTCACGCAAGTTGGGACTCGGCGCTCAGGAAACGCTGAACATCGCTCAAGCATTGTATGAAACCCACAAAGCCACCAGCTATCCGCGCAGCGATTGCCGCTATTTGCCAGAGAGCATGTTTAACGAGGTAGCCGCGGTATTCGATGCCCTGCTCAGAATGGATCCCGCGTTACGCCCAGCGCTCGGAAGCATCGATCGATCATTGCGCTCACGAGCATGGAACGATGCCAAGATCACCGCGCACCACGCCATCATCCCCACCACCGAGCCGGCGAACCTTGGGCGGATGTCAGAACAAGAGCGCCAAGTCTACGAACTGATTCGTAGCCACTACCTCGTACAATTCCTGCCGCATCACGGGTTTGATCGAACCGAGGTCGAACTGGAGTGCGGCGAAGAACGGTTAACCGCTGTTGGCAAACAGATCCTGGCTCAAGGCTGGAAAGGCTTACTCTCCGACAACGCCGAAGACGATGAACCCAGTCAAAAGTCCCAGGTATTGCCCGTCCTACAACAGGGTACACAGTGCGCAGTGGACGACGTCGAACTCAAGTCCATGCGCACCACTGCTCCCAAACCGCTCACCGAGGGCGATCTGATCAAGGCGATGAAAAATGTGGCCAAGCTGGTCAACGACCCGCGCCTGAAACAGAAACTTCGGGACACCACCGGTATCGGCACCGAAGCCACGCGAGCCGGCATCATCAAGGGATTGATTGATCGCGGTTATTTGTTGAAGAAAAAGCGTGCCTTAACGGCCTCCGCAGCGGCCCATACCCTGATCGAAGCCGTACCCGCTGCAGTCGCCGATCCGGGTATGACAGCAATCTGGGAGCAAGCTCTGGATGAAATCGAAGCAGGACGTCTGACTTTGGATGCATTTGTTGCCAAGCAGGCGCATTGGATTACGCAGTTGATCGCAAACTGCGGAGCGCTCAGCTTGTCGGTACCGGTCGAAGCCGGGCCTGTCTGCCCCATTTGCAACGCCTCAATGCTTAGGCGGAAGGGAAAATCAGGACCGTTCTGGTCATGTTCCCACTACCCGGACTGCAAAGGCACTGTGCCGATCAGCAAAGGTACGCGACACCCATGACGCGTCATGGGTGATCATCAAAATCTTGGAGTTGATGTACAGGGTCAGTGCGTCATCAACGGCGCCTGATCCTTATCCAAGTTGTCTAGCGGCTGTCCGATTTCACGGGCCAAGGCGATACCTGTCGCGATCCATATCTGCCCCAGTTCATTGAACGCTTTCAGGTGAGCAGGATCTTCGTTGAGCCAATGAACAAGGTCGTCGCGGTGTTCGGGGTTATCAGGGCAGTCATGGATCTTGATGAACAGCTCCAGTGTTCGATCCCAGATCAGGTCCATGACGTTCTCGCGCGGCTCATCCATGGTCAACCTTAACTCCCTCTGGCCCTATCAGGCCGCTCAGTCTCGCTGCTCACTCGGCCTCTGATTCCTGGAGGAATAGATATCACGTCGCGACAAACAGCTATTTCAGTCAATATAACAACCCCATAAGTCGATACTCAACCGTTAAGGATGTTCATGTCAATGGGTCTTTGCTCAACCATTCGGGTTGAATTGGAGAACTCATCACTTGGCACATAAACATCCAACCCAAGCCCAAATTGGGCGCATGATCGCGAAGCACCGCACTCAGCGTAATCTGACCCAGGAAGAGGTGGCTGAACGCCTGGGGATCGGCAGCGAAGCCATTTCCCGCCTTGAGCGGGGTGTGGTGGAGCTTTCCGTGGTCAAGCTGATGCAACTGGCGGACATCTTCGACTGCCGGATGGATGAACTGCTGACGGAGTCGAGCAGTCGCCCCAACGACCAGGGCCAGATGATCGCGGGCCTGCTGAGCGGCCTTCAAGAAAGCGACCGTGCCTTTATCCTGACGACCGTCGAACAGCTGGCCGCTCATCTCAGTAGCAAATAACCTCTTAGCACACTGGCTTGACGTCCTCCCCCCCCTCTGCTGTAGTGCCTCAGGATCATCGCTTACGGCGACCCAAGACCGATTCGCTCCGGGCAGCTCGGTCGGACTCCTAGAGTTCGGGACCTTCTCTTCTGCGGAATTTCATTCCCGCTTTGTGCTCGACCGGATCAATGTGGCGGATGACCACTGTTGCCTCTGCCAGGTAGCAGCGGTCATCCGCTACGGCGATCGCATTCAGTCCCGGAGCCCGCCGGGGAAACACTGGGCACCCTTTGTGCGCGGATGCGTGCCAGCATGTTCCGATCCAGGCCACGACAAGGGTCGGTTGGCGAATCATGGCGCAGTCAAACCAAGTTTTGCGAGGAGCTTGTCGACTGCGTCAGACCGCCTAAGGTGGCTTTTCTATTCCTCGCCTGGCACCCCGCCAGGCCCACTCTTCACTTTCTTCCGTCCAGTGACTGCCACTGAATTCCGGCCATAAAAAATCGGGTTGCGGCGCCTTGACGCTCCCCTGTGACAGGCTTATATAAAGGGCGTGGTTCGCTGTCGTTGACAGCCCAGCCCAGGTAGCTTGAACCTTCAAGGCTACGCCACGCTTCGTGGTGGTTTACCCAAGTGCGATCAGCATTCGGAGGCTCGCACGATTACCGCTTCAGCGGTGATGAATGCCCACTACCCCAAGTCCGCAAATCACTGCTGCAGATTCTCTTCTGCTGCATCGCTATTCCCCAGGCGCATCGATCTGATGGTCATCGGCTTGCCGGTGGCGTGTCTTTCATCGCTCGCCTTCATCTTACCCACCCTGACGGGGCTCACTTCCCCGTCAGGGGCTGTGCGTCGCCGTTTTCCCGTGAAATAGGAGAACCACCATGGCCCACGCCAACCAATCCCAAGAAGCGACCACTTACTTCAATCTGCACACTGCCGGTATCGGCTACCTCAACCGTGTTCGTGAAGTACAAGTCCGCCGCGGTCAGCCGTTCATGGCCTGCGATATCGCGGCTCTGCACGGTGCCACTGATGCGGTCGAGTACACCCGCTTCGACTGCAAAGTCGCTGGAGGCGAAGCTGAACGCTTGATTCGTCTCTATATGGACGCCGTCAGAGCCGAGAAAAAGGTCTTGCTGTCGTTCCGTATCGGCGATCTGTGGATTGACCCATTTCTCTATGAGAAAGGCGATAAACAAGGCCAGCCGGGTGCCAGCCTGAAAGGTCGTCTGCTGTACATCGACTGGATCAAGGTCAACGGCACGTTCGAATACAAAGCGCCTGCCAGGCAGGAGGCAACAGCACCTGCTGAGCAAACGCCAAACAGTGAGCCATCCCCAACGTCGGCTGATGCCGAAGCTGAGGATACCGACAACCCAACAGAGACCAGGAACAAACCTGAATCTGCACCCACTCCCCGCACAGCCCGCCGTGTTACCACACGTACTGTTCAGTCCGCCTGAACACAATCCCCGATGTTTTACATCAAGGCGCTCAATCGAGCGCCTTTCTTCAATCCGAACAGGAGAACCCACATGGAATCCTTCTGGCTTTGCGACGATTGCCTGTTCGCTGCGGCTTACGAGGACTACAGCACGTTATCGCTCTTCTACACGACGGATGACATCGAGAAACGCATCGCCGGTCTCCATCGCGGGCTGGTTCGGCTAATGCCCATCAGTGCCGACTTCGACCCCGAAACTGGCCGTGGAATACGAACCTGCTCCCCATTGACCTGCGACGGTTGTGATTCACACCTGCACGGACAACGACACCGATTCACTCGGCTGTAAACAGCGCGTCATCGGGCAATGTCCCTGACTCTATATCCACCTCGGGGACACCACTCCCCTCGGGTGTGTACCCCCGGATTGTTCCCTTCGGAGGTACCCATGAGCACCCAACTCACCCTGATTGAAACCTCGGATGTCGAGGCCGGTCGTATCGCCCAGGAAAACCAGGTGATCGACGAAGCGCTGCACATTCTGGATCGTCGGCTGTTCACCCGCGGACCCAACCTGACGTCACCTGACGTCGTGGCCTCATACCTAAAACTGCATATTGCACCTCAAGAGCATGAGGTTTTCGGTGTAATTTTTCTCGATGCTCGCCATCGCGTTCTGGCATTCGAGATCCTTTTTCACGGAAGCATCGATGGCGCCAGTGTTTACCCTCGCCAAGTCGTCAAGCGCTCCCTCGCACATAACGCAGCTGCTGTGATTGTCGTTCACAACCACCCCTCCGGTTGCACGGACCCCAGCCTGACGGATCGCGCCTTGACCGCACGGTTGAAAGAGGCGTTGGACTTGATCGAAGTGCGCGTACTGGATCACTTCATCGTCGGCGAAGGTCGTCCTCTCTCCCTTGCTGAGCATGGCTGGCTTTAATCCCCTCAATAGGCACCTTCGGGCGCCTTGTTCATTTTCATCCTGGAGAATACTCATGAATTCCACTACCCAAACCCCAGCGATGCTGGGGGCCTCAAACCCATTCGTTCGCGGCTATGACAATCTATCTATCGAACGGCTGCTGCTGATCACCTACGCGAACGACTGCCCTCCCTGTTTTCGCTCCGTACACGACTCACAAACTCATCTGCCCGACGATGCGTTAGAACTGTACCCGTGCCTGTTCAATGACGATTTCGCTCTGATTAGCGAGGGTCAGTCCATCCCGGATGAATTGGATGAACGCTTCCAATCCACCGGACTGGTGCGGCAAGTGACCTATGCCGTGACTGGCGAAATGCTCAACGAGCGACATCACGTCGGTGACCTGTACTCCCTGGAAGAAGCCCAAGTCATGATCCATCGCTTGAACTTCGACACAGGACACTACAGTCGAGCCTGGGAGATCAGTACCGCACACCTCACTGAAGAGGCGTTGCGCTACTTGGAACGCCGGGCTAGCGATTTCAACTCCGGACCAACCGGTCTGCTGTTTGAACCCTTCGCCCTGACAGACGGCAATGGCCTCGGATGTAAGCTGATCGGCACGCCCTGGACCGACGAAAATCTGATGAAGATTGAGGGCGGTCTTTACACATCGCTGAGGCAGGAGCAGCTCGACGCTGGCACACCGGAAGCCCTGGTCAACGTACTGTATCTGGCGGCATTGGCGGATGTGAGGTTGTTGATTTTCGACCCCGACGCTGCCGTCTTGGATGGGCTCGCCATTTATGACGAAATAGCAACGCGTTCAACTTAAACACGACCCGTCTTGAATCAACTTACTCACTGAATCGCTCCTTCACCTCATGTCAGGTTCTGCACTGAATCTGACATGAGGTTTTTTCCATGGAGCGTTTTTTCACGCCTGTCTGTCTGCTGGGCTTGTTGAGTGCCTGCACCGCGCACATCCCAACCCCATTGCCGACTAGTCCAGAGAATGCCGGTGGTTCCAATCGGGCCCAGCTTTCGAGGAGTACAGCCGAAGAGAGTCATCCGTCAGAGCTCCGCTATGACCGCTATACGCTGGTCAGCACCGAGCCCACCCCGGATCAACGTGATCTTCTCGCTCAAATCATTGACGTGAACATTCCGTCCAACCTGAATCCTTCGGTACAGGAGGCGATGCACTACGTGCTGCAGCGCTCAGGTTATTCGCTCTGCCCCGCCACCGAACCAGTAAAGGTATTGTTTACCCGGCCTCTGCCCGCCGCCCATTACCGGCTCGGCCCGATCTCACTACGCAACGCGCTACAAGTACTGGCTGGCCCCGCCTGGCAACTCACGATCGATGAGGTCAGCCGTTCGGTCTGCTTCGAACGGCTAAAAAAAGATGCTGTCGTCGTGCGGCTCGCACCCAGCGCGGCCCATCAGCCGGAGGCACGCCCATGAAAGCCACGACGTTTCAAACCCTCATTGTCGGCTCACTTTGCCTGGCGGTCTCCGGGCTGAGTGGTGGTTTGTATAACCAGTATCAACGCGTGACCGAGCTGGAAAATGCGAACGCCCAACGCCTACAAACCCTGGATACCCTGCAACGTGATTCAAGCACCCTCTTGGATGCACAGGAGAAGCTGCAGTACGCACTGAAAGACCTGAAGCAGATGGTCGATTCCGGTGAGCAACAGGCCAATACCCTCGATCCGATGTTGGATCAATGGGCGCAGGAGATACAGGAACTGCGCGATGGTCTGGCAGCCCGTGCTACCGAAGCCGACATGATCGCGCTACGCGCACGACTCGAGCACGTCGAGCAGCAACTTCTGGAACTCAAGAGCCAGCCACCACTCCCACCACCGACGCCTTCCTCGGCCAAGCCGAAAAAAACCGCTCAGCCCAAGCCTGCCCCGCTCCTGCCGCCATTTTCAGTGTTGAGCGTCGAGTACCGCGGTGGCGAGCGCTTTCTGGCGGTCGCACCTCCTGACAGTCGCTCGCTCAATGATATCCAGTTGCTGCACAACGGCGAGCAGTTCGGCACATGGCAACTGAAGGTGCTGGAGCCGAACGCGGCTATCTTCGCGGTGACCGCTCACCCAGACCAGACCGTGCACCTCCCTTGAGAAGCGATCATGAACAGAGCTCCGCTGAACCCCATCGTCTGTTTCATTTCATTGCTGAGCACGGGCGCTGCGCTGGGCAACCCCGTCACGACACCGTCACGGACCCAGGACACGCAGTCTGCTCCGCTGGAGCGTTCGCACTCTGAACAGGCGGCAAGCTGGGGTCTGACGGAGCAGGAGTGGACACGCTTCGAACAGATCCAAGCCGGCCCACGTGGTTTCTGGAGCCCGAATCTCGATCCATTGACCGCACTCGGAGTCGAAGCCGAGAACGACCAAGAGCGCCAGCGCTATGCCGAATTACAAGTAGCGCTGGAAGCCAAACGCGCCGAGCGCGAGTTGGCTTACCAAAACGCCTACACCGCAGCTTGGGCCAAGCTGTTTCCTGGGCTGTTGCCGATTCAGGGTATGGCATCCCCGCCCACTGCTAGCTCACCGGTAGAGCCGCGCCGCGCTCTGTTTGTCGAAGACCATTGCCCTGCGTGCACCGCTGAAGCGCAGCGTCTGCAAAGCAGTGATACAGCGTTCGATATCTACCTGGTGGGTAGCCAAGGTGAGGATGAACATGTCCGTGGCTGGGCGCGGCAAGCAGGCATTGATGCGAGCAAGGTCCAACACCGGCAAATCACCCTGAACCATGATCGCGGGCGCTGGTTCAGCCTGGGAGCCCCGAGACCGTTACCCGTCACATTTCAGCAGGTGAACGGACAATGGCAACGTCTCGATTGATTGCTATTGCGCTCCTGCTGACGGTGCACGCCGTCCGGGCAGACGAACTTCCGCCTCCGGCTTATCAACTGGCAGCGCATGACGCCAACGTACCTTCCACGGTGTTGTTCGCGATTGCCCTGCAGGAGAGTGGCGCCCGCCTCCGTGGTCGACTGCTGCCCTGGCCCTGGACGCTGAATATTGCCGGTAGCCCTTACCGTTTCGCCAATCATCAGACCGCCTGTCACGCCTTGCTTCAGGCGCTTGCTCGGTATGACGCCAAGCGCGTCGATGCCGGGCTTGGGCAAATCAACCTGGGTTATCACGGACAGCATTTTTCCAGTCCCTGCGAAGCCCTCGAACCCTACCGCAATCTGGCCGTAACTGCCGCGCTGCTGCAAGAGCATCACGCCGTCACCGGTGATTGGGTGTCAGCTGCTGGCCGATATCACCGCCCGGCAGGAGGAACGCCGGCCGCGCGTTACCGCGCCGGCTTTTCTCAACAACTCGAACGACTGCAGGTTTCCTTTAAACAGGGCACACCACCATGAAGCGAATTCCCAGTGCGTATTACTTCGCCGTGCTCTTGGCTGCGCTCGCCGAGCCGGGACTGTCGTTTGCAGAAGTTCAGCCTGGCGGTGTCACCCGCCCCCAGTTTGAAGCTTCCAGGCCGCCAATAAACAACAAGACCCAGCCTACTCGGGCCATACATGCAGACCTATCTGCATTTGCCGATGAAACCTGGATACTGCCCGTGCGCAGCTCTCACTTGAGCCCAGGCCAAATCACAACTCGTACCCTGGACATGCCGGGCTTGCAGCCATTTTTCCTTGTCGGGGAGGATCCCCAATCGTTGGCTTGGCTGCATCAGCGCGCGACTGAACTGCAAGAAATGGGGGCGGCCGGCCTCGCCGTCGAAGTGACCGATACTGAAGCCCTGGCCCGAATTCGAGCAGCCGCGCCGGGCATTACCATCCTACCGGTCAACGGCAACGACATCGCCGCTCGCCTGAAAATTGAGCACTACCCTGTCTTAATCACAGCCACCTCACTGGAACAGTGAGTCTGGGTCATGGCCGAGCATGCGATGGAGTCCAAACTCCGGCCAGCAGTTGAACTGTATACCGTGGCGATCTGCGTCGCCGCGGCGGTGTTATGCGTGTATTCGCCCTGGGCCGTGGCCCTATCACCCGAGATCGGACTGATTGCGGCGCTGGCCTATGCCCTGTTCGGTTTGATCCGCCTGCGACAAGCCTGGGAGGTGTTGCGCTATCGGCGCAATATCCGCCGGCTGCCTCGCTACGAGCTGACCAGCCGGCAGATTCCGGTGAGCCGCAAACGTCTGTTCATGGGCCGCGGCTTTCGCTGGACCCGCCTGCACACCCAGCGCTTGGTCGAGGCCCAGGATCCGACCGTCGCCCACTATGTCGACCAATCGACCAGCTATCGTCTGGCCCGTGAACTCGAACGACGCCTGGAACATGCACCGTTTCCGCTCTCGACACTGGCCCGTATCACGGCCTGGAACAGCGCCTTTAATCCGTTGCGCCCTTTACCTCCAGTCGGTGGCTCACCGCTGTTGCATGGGGTTGAGCCCGACGAAACGGAAGTCAGTCTGCCGTTGGGTGAACGAGTCGGACATACCCTCGTGCTGGGCACGACCCGTGTTGGCAAGACGCGGCTCGCCGAGGTGTACATCACCCAGGACATTCACCGCGTCGAACATGAAGTGGTCATCGTCTTCGATCCGAAGGGCGATGCCGATTTGCTCAAACGCATGTACGTAGAAGCCAAACGCGCTGGTCGGCAAAAGGAGTTCTATGTTTTCCATCTAGGCTGGCCGGAGATCTCCGCCCGCTACAACGCCGTGGGACGTTTCGGGCGCATCTCGGAAGTGGCGTCGCGCATCGCTGGGCAGCTCAGTGGTGAAGGTAACTCGGCGGCGTTTCGCGAGTTCGCCTGGCGTTTCGTCAACATCATCGCCCGCGCCCTAATCGAGTTGGGCCGACGTCCGGACTACCTGCAAATTCAGCGACATGTGGTCAACATCGACGCGCTGTTTATAGAATACGCCCAGCAGTTTTTCGCCAAGATCGACCCAAAAGCGTGGGAAGTGATTGTCCAGCTTGAAAGCAAGCTCACCGAGAAGAACATCCCCCGGCATATGGTGGGACGAGAAAAGCGCGTGGTCGCCATCGAACAATACCTGGCGGCGAAACGAGTATTTGACCCGGTGCTGGACGGATTGCGCTCAGCGGTGCGCTACGACCGTACTTACTTCGACAAAATCGTTGCCTCGCTACTGCCGCTGCTGGAGAAACTCACCACCGGCAAGACCGCCCAATTACTGGCGCCCAACTACACCGATTTAGATGATCCGCGGCCGATCTTCGACTGGATGCAAATCATCCGAAAACGCGGCATCGTTTACGTCGGCCTGGATGCGCTGACCGATGCAGAGGTGGCCGCCGCCGTGGGCAATTCCATGTTCGCCGACTTGGTCTCGGTTGCGGGCCACATCTACAAACATGGCATTGACCACGGCCTGCCCGCAGGCAGCAGCAGTGAGAAGCTACCGATCAACCTGCACGCCGATGAGTTCAACGAGTTGATGGGCGACGAGTTCATCCCGCTTATAAACAAGGGAGGTGGCGCCGGCATTCAGGTGACGGCCTACACCCAGACCCTCAGCGACATCGAAGCGCGAATCGGTAACCGGGCCAAGGCCGGCCAGGTGATCGGCAATTTCAACACCCTGCAGATGCTACGCGTGCGTGAAACCGCTACCGCGGAGTTACTCACCCAGCAGTTACCCAAGGTCAACGTTCTGACCAAGACTCTGGTCTCAGGCGCTACAGACACCTCCGATCCTGAGGCCAATACAGACTTCACTTCGTCTTCGCAGGATCGCGTCAGCAGCACCAGTGTGCCACTGATCGAACCAGCGAGTATCGTCAGTTTGCCAAAGGGGCAGATGTTCTCCTTCCAGGCCGGCGGCCAGCTCTGGAAAGTCCGCATGCCATTGCCAAAACCCTCCAACAACGATGCCATGCCCAAGGACCTGCAGGAGCTCACTCAGCGGATGCGAGCCACTTATAACGAACAAGCAGGGCAATGGTGGAGCGCGAGCGGAAGCGGCCCAACAACCAACTTCGATCTGGATCAGGTGGGGTAGCCCGCCCCGTTACAGGTTTTGATTCAGCAAACAGGTATTCGGCAGGCGCCGTGGCAGCATCAACTTAACGGTGCGCAATGGAGTAAAGGATGGCGACTTCCGTACAGAACACGCCGCCACAACCGATCCAGCGCCCGGGATTGATCGTCTCGGTTATTGGCTTGGTCTTACGCATTATCGGTTTGCTGATCGCCTCGTTGCTGTTCTCGATACTCATTGAGTACGCCGGTTTGCTGCTGTTCTGGGGCGATCAGGGTTGTCGGCACAGCCAAGCCATGTTGGCGAACGAACTGGGCTGGCTGAGTGAGCACTTCAAATCTTCTCTAATCCTCCAACAACCTGGACAGACGATTGTCCAGTGGCTGGATTTTCTCAATCAATGGTTATTGGTCAAGACTGGCTTCGCGGACTTCGCACGGCAGGCGCGGGTGTCGAGCCAGGGCAACGGCTTCTGGAGCTGGATCAACCAGCTCTACGTAAGCATCGAGGACTTCGTAATGGCCGCTGTGTATGTGGCCTTTACCTTCGTGGTGCGCCTGACCATTCTGGCTCTGGCCACACCCTTGTTTCTGCTGGCCTCTCTCACCGGTTTTATCGATGGTCTGATGCGTCGCGACCTGCGCAAATTTGGTGCTGGACGAGAGAGTAGCTTCGTCTATCACCGCGCTAAACGAGGAGTGATACCGCTATTGCTTGCGCCCTGGATTATTTACCTATCCCTGCCCTTTTCACTCAATCCTATGGTCGTATTTTTGCCTTGTGCCGTAATGCTTGGTATTACAGTAGCAATCACGGCAACTACATTTAAGAAGTATCTTTGAGGATTGGTGAAGAAGTGGGATCAAGATTCGCACTGAGAATTCAGCATCCTCAGTAGCAAAAAAGGGCCCTTGCAAAGCCCTCGTCAAGCCGATCTTACTGAGTACGCCACGACTCTACAACGTCCGCGCCAAACTCGACTTTCCATTCTTTCAACTGCCGATGGTTACCTCCCTTGGTTTCGATCAGCTCACCAGAGTCCGGTTTTTTGTAAATTTTTACATCGCGAGCTTTACGGGCTGCTTTTACAGGGGCTGCTATCGGTGCCGAGGAACGACGGCCAGCCTCTAGGTCCAGGATGCTGATAATGTTCTTCAAGCTGAAGCCGTACTCGCCAAGCAACGCCCGCAATTTGCTCTCAAATTCCATTTCTTTTTTCAAGCCGGAATCACTTTTCATCGACTCAAGCTCTGCGAGCTGTTCGGCGAGTTGTTGCTCAAGCTTACGAAATTCAGCCAAACGAGACATATGAAAACTTCCTTCAGGAGAGATTATTGAGAAACGAACATTCCAATGCTAAGCGATGATTCGCTCTTCGTCACCCATACTGCCTCATGCATGAGCCGACCCACTCATTGCCTCATGAAAAACACATCTTTTTTGGACTGAGAGCTGTCTGAGCCTTCTTTTGCACCGAATCGATTGCCTATGTATATGCGTGTAAACCTATTCGGTTCTCCTCCAAAAAAGCGATACGTCCCACCTCGCGTTTAATGCTGAATAATTCGCCCGCTGACTTGATTCTGTTCCCAGCTCCATACGGGACAACATCATGCCGACTACCGTCTTTCGCTGCTTACTACTCTCGCTAGCTATCGTTCACGGCAGCAGCGATGCCGCCTCGGCTCATGAGCAGGATCATTTCAGCCTTATCCAGCGGCAACTCGACACTATCGAACGTCTTGCGACGCGAGCTGAGGTAGCCCGCACGGCTGAACCCGACGATCGCTATCGCTTCGACTATCCCCGCCTAACTCAAGACATCCAGCGCATCCGCCAAGGTGTGCGAAGTTACCTATCCCCGTCCCGTGCCCAGCCCCGCGATCCCCATGAAATGGTCGGCGATTACCGCCTTGATACCCCGCAAGCGGAGGCTTCGCCATGAGCATGACTGACGCTCAAACGGCTGCCTTCCATAACGCCTCCGGCTTTTCGGCACAGAGCAGCTCGACGCTGTGGATCTCCATGGTTCTGGTCCTGGCTTTGCTGTGGTGTGCCTGGGTGATGTGGACGGCTTACCGGGGTTGGGCCGCGGGCAGTGTGCGCTTCGGTGCCTTCGGTGGCAGCACTGCACGCGTGTTGCTCGCGTTGTTGGTTCTGATGTTCTTCACCCTTTCCTAAACCAGGAGATCGCCGCCATGCTCAAGTGCCTTGCCCCCCTGAAAAACAACCTGCGTGATCGTGCGAGTCAGCGCTTGATCGGTCTGCTGTTGGTACTAGGTCCAAGCCTGGCTTTTGCCGAGCTTCCCACCATGGAAGCTCCTTCACGTGGCGAAGGTTCCGGATTGATCGAGACGATCAAAAACTACGCTTACGACGGCGGCATCTTGCTCGGTCTGCTGATCGCCCTGCTCGCTTTTCTTGGTGTGGCTTGGCATTCGTTGACCGTATACGCCGACGTGCAAAACCAGCGCAAGACTTGGAAAGACCTCGGCGCCGTAGTCGGCATCGGAGCCCTGCTGGTGGTGATCATCATCTGGTTCCTGACGAAGGCTGCCGCAATTCTGTGAGGTCGACATGAACGACACTATCGAACGCCTTGTCGATGGCACCTTGGTTTTTCTGCCCGAGCGACTCAATCGTGATCCCGCCGTGTTGCGCGGTTTGACCAATGATGAGATGTGGGTAGCGCTCGGTGTCGGCGCATTCATCGGCTTGGTGCTGGGTGTCCCTTTGGCGATTGCCACCTCCTCCATTGCTGTGGCGCCGACCAGCATGATCGCAGGCATGGCGGTGGTGTTATTTGCCGGTGGCGCGCTACTGCGTCGGGCCAAACGCGCCCGCCCCGAGACCTGGTTGTACCGCAAGCTGGAGTGGATACTCGCCAGCCGCTGGCACCTGGGTCGCGGAAGTTTAATTCTCCATTCCGGCGCTTGGACGGTTCGCCGTTCGCATCGGCCGCGCCCTGCCCTGTCCCGGTGGCAACAATGAGTCGCTTTCGAAACAAGGTGGACGCCCAACAGGCCCACATTTTCAGCCTACGTCTAGCGGTAATGATCCTTGCCTTGCTCTGTGCCGGACTCTGGTATGGCTGGCGCTCGGCACCGACCGATCTGACTGTGCATGTCCCGCCGGATCTGCGCTCGGGCAGCACGCGCAAGTGGTGGGATATCCCCTCAGAGAATGTCTATGCCTTCGCCCTATACATCTTCGGTCAACTTAACCGCTGGCCTTCGGATGGCGAACAGGATTACCGCCGCGCTATCTACAGCTTGCAGTCCTACCTGACACCCGCCTGCAAAGCCTTCCTCGACGGCGACTACGAGTACCGCAAGGCCGCTGGCGAACTGCGCCAGCGGGTACGTGGTGTCTACGAAATTCTGGGCCGAGGCTACAGCGAAGATCCGGAGCTCAGGGTCAAGCAACTCGATCGCGATAGCTGGCTGGTCACCCTCGACCTCAACGCCGACGAGTACTACGCGGCCGAACCGGTGAAACGGGTGGTGGTGCGTTATCCACTGCGCGTGGTGCGTTTTGATCTGGATCCCGAGCGCAATAAGTGGGGGCTGGCACTGGACTGTTATCAGGGCACGCCGCAAAAAATTGCTCTGCCTGGAGGTGAGCCATGACGCGGGTTTCTACCCTGGGGCTCACCATCGCACTGATGCTATGGGGAGTTTCAGCGCAGGCCGTCGAGCTGATGCACTGGGAGCGCCTTCCCCTTGCGGTCCCGCTGGTTATCAATCAGGAGCGAGTGGTCTTTGTCGATGAGGCTGTTCGAGTCGGTGTGCCCTCAACCCTGACGGGCAAGCTGCGCGTGCAATCAACCGGCGGCACGCTGTACCTGCGAGCGTCGGAAGCCATTGCTCCGACCCGCCTGCAACTGCAATCGGTCTCGACGGGAGAGATTATCCTCCTGGATATCGCGGCCACGCCCGGCGATCAGCCTCTGGAGCCCGTGCGTATTCTCAAGAATGCTCAGGTGCAAGCTACCGAGGCTGAATCTAGCACCGCCCCTGTTCCAGAACGTACGCCGATCCCGGTCGCTTTGACGCGCTACGCCGCACAAAGCCTGTACGCACCTCTACGTACCGTTGAGCCTCTGCCCGGCATACGTCGCGTCCCGCTCAAGCTGCGCACCGCACTGTCGACCCTGCTTCCGACTGAAAACGTGTCCAGCACGCCCATCGCCGCATGGCGACTCGGTGATTACTGGGTAACGGCGGTGAAGTTACGCAACCGTGGTGTAGCGATGGTGCAACTCGACCCGCGTCAGCTTCAGGCCAAGTTGTTCGCCGCGTCCTTCCAGCATGCTTTCCTCGGGCCTGTCGGCAGCCCTGAAGACACCACGGTTGCCTACCTCGTCACCCACGGTGCCGGCCTCGAACACGCCGTGCCGCTCCCGCCCGTTGCACGAGGTGCTGACGATGAAAGCTAACGCCTTGCTCAAATGGCTGGTACCGGCTGTGCTGCTAGGCGTGGTGTTCATCATCCTGAAAACTTGGGTTGCGGGTGGTACCTCGCCTTCGTCAGACAGTCTGCCTGCTCAGGACAACCTCCAGTTATCCGCCGAGCAGGCCAAGTCGCTCGGCATTGCGGGTGATACCCCACGTGACACGGTTGCCACCTTGGTCGGCCAGGTGAAGGCCATGCGCACCGACATGCTCGGTCTGAAAAAACATAACGACTCGCTGCAGACGGAGAACAACCGCCTTCGCGAGCGGGAAAACAGTGTCGATTCGCGCATCCAGACCGCGCTTGGCAGCGTAACCCAGCAGGTCGATGAAGGCCGGCGCCAAGCCAACGAAGCGCGACTCAAAGCGGAACAGGACAGTCGCCAGGCCCGTGGTCTGCTGACACAATTGCAGGAACAGCTCTCGGGGCTGACCGGCAAAGACAAGGACATGCCGATCGGATTGGGGCTTGAGCCAAGCGACGGTGCTCAGTTCGAAGGGCAGCATTCTGCCGATGATGCGCTGCAGTGGATTGAGCCCTCGGATACTCCGTCCACCGACGGCCGAGGCAAAACCAAGACCTCCTCCGCACTGAGTCTGCCTACCGCCTTCGACTCATTGGAAGGTTTGAAAGATAACGTTATTGATCGCAGCCAGAAGCCGCTAGGTGCGGTCACCAACAATAAGCACGACCTGGCGCGATCCGTCGATCGTGCCGAAGGCGCGAAGCCGATCTACACCATTCCCGAAAACGCGACATTGATGGGTTCGGTCGCCATGACTGCGTTGATCGGCCGAGTCCCAGTGGACGGCACCGTGAATGATCCCTACCCCTTCAAGGTACTGGTTGGTCCGGAGAACCTGACGGCTAACGGCATCGACCTGCCAGACGTCGCGGGCGCCGTGATGAGTGGCACAGCGTCCGGTGACTGGACGCTATCCTGCGTTCGCGGGCAAGTCGAGTCGATCACTTTCGTGTTCACAAACGGCACCATTCGCACAGTGCCTCAGCCGAAGGCGGTAGCCAGCCGCAATGCCTCCACCACCCAAAGCTCGAACACCGACAAGATCCGCGGTGGACTCGGTTACCTGTCCGATCCGTATGGCATTCCTTGCATTGCCGGTGAGCGCCGCTCAAACGCTCAGCAGTACCTCGGCAGCCAAAGTCTGATCACGGCAGCTGGCGCCGGTGTCGCCTCCTTGCTCGGGGATGGACAGAACAACAGCAGCGTGATCAGTTCGGGCGGCAGTACGCTCGGAATCACCAGCAGCAGTGGTAATAGCGCGCTGAATTCAATTCTCAGTGGCGGGGTCAGCGACATCCGTGAGTGGATCAACAAACTCTACGGCGAAGCCTTTGCTGCCGTATACGTGCCGCCGGCCGCCCAAGTCGCGCTGCACCTCGACCATGAGATCACCATCGACTACGAGCCCAAGGGCCGGAGCGTTCGCCATGAAAAAGACCATGCCTCTTTGCCTGACCTGGATTAGCCTGTTCTGCTGGGGCCTGGCGGGGTGTTCCACCGACAAGGAGACGCTTCTGCCCCATGGCGAGCAAACCATGCTGGACATCTGGAACGGTGCCGGTTCGCAAGGAACCCAGCAGCAACTGCTGAATGCTCGGCAGCAGCTACGCCGTCCGCTGGCTCAGGCAGACTTCTCCGCTTCTCTCCAGGAACCGTATACGCGCACCGCAGCGAACGAGATCCACAGCCTGTTCCCTCGCCTGCCCAATCCCGATCTGGTACTGTACGTATACCCACATTTGAGCGGTACCGAGCAGGCACCGGTGCCGGGTTACTCAACTGTCTTTCCGTTCTACCAACGGGTGCAATACGCACTGCCTGGTGAACGACAGGAAGACCTGTAGTGCGTACCCACAATTCGGGCAACTGCACTGCCGCGTGGAAGGCCTGGCGCCACTCAGCGCGCCCTCGCGCCACCTTGGCCGATGAAGCTGCACTCTATACGCACAATCCCAGCTTCACTGATCACCTGCCTTGGGTCGAATACCTCGATACCGAGCAGTGTTTTCTGCTTGATGACAATCGCTCAGTGGGCGCGGTGTTTGAACTACTGCCCATCGGCACCGAAGGGCGCGAACCCGATTGGTTGATGGCCGCCCGCGATGCCCTTGAGGACGCCCTGCAGGATAGCTTTGACGAGCTCGATCAAGCGCCTTGGGTGGCGCAGTTTTTCTGCCAGGACGACAACGACTTCATCCCCTACCTGACCCAGCTCACCAATCATATTCAGGACAGCGCGCGAGGCACGGTCTTCACCGAAGCTTACCTGGAACTCAGCCGCCGCCATATGCAGGCCATCGCCAAACCCGGTGGCCTGTTCGAAGATAAGGTGGTCACGCGCCTACCCTGGCGTGGCAATAACCGCCGGGTGCGCCTGGTGGTCTATCGCTGGCTTGAGTCTGGCGCCGACGAGACGGGACTCCCCCCTGTTCAATCCCTGCAGCAGGCTTGCGAACGTATTGCGGCTTCGTTGCAGGCGTGCGGCGTGCAATCGGCACGCGTTGATGGCCGCAGTTTGTATGCCTGGTTATTGCCCTGGTTCAATCCGGCACCCAGGCTCACGAATGAAACGCCCGAGGGCTTTTACCAACGTGTTGCCTATCCAGAGCCTGCTGATGGCGGGTCGCTGGAATTGCCCTTCGATCACGACTTCGCCGAACGGTTGTTCTTCAACGAACCGTGTTCGGATGTGCAACGAGGACTCTGGTACTTCGATGGGCAACCCCATCGGGTCATGGTGGTGGACAAACTGCGACGGGCACCGTCGATTGGTCAACTCACCGGAGAAACCCGTAAGGGTGATGCAGTCAATGCCCTGTTCGACCAGTTACCCGAAGGCACGGTGATGAGTCTGACCTTGGTGGTCAACCCGCAGGATGTGCTCGAAGATCAGTTAAACCGATTGGCGCGCAAAGCCATCGGTGAAAACCTAGCCTCGACCCAGACCCGTCAGGATGTCGAAGAGGCTCGCGCGATCATCGGTCGCCAGCACAAGCTGTACCGCGGCACCCTGGCGTTCTACGTGCGCGGCCACGATGAACAGCAACTGCACCAGCGCTCGGTCAGCCTGGCCAACGCGCTGTTGGGCGCGGGGCTACAACCGGTACGCGAAGGCGATGAAGTCGCCGCCTGCAACAGCTACCTGCGTTGGTTGCCGATGGCCTATAACCCGGCCCGCGACACGCGCAACTGGTACACCCGCCTGATGTTCGCCCAGCACCTGGCGAACCTGGTTCCGGTGTGGGGCCGCAGCACCGGCACCGGTCACCCGGGTATCACCCTGTTCAATCGTGGTGGCTCGCCGTTGAGCTTTGATCCGCTGTCACGCCTGGACCGGGCCATGAACGGTCATCTGCTCTTGTTCGGTCCGACCGGTGCCGGCAAGTCGGCCACCCTGGTCACCCTGCTGATGCAGGTCATGGCGGTGTACCGCCCTCGCCTGTTTATCGTCGAGGCCGGCAATTCGTTTGGTTTGCAGGGCGACTACTTCGCAACACAGGATCTGTCGGTCAACAAGGTCCAACTGAAACCTGGCACCTCGATCAGCCTCGCCCCGTTCGCCGATGCCCGGCGCCTTGTCGAGCAGCCGGATCAAGTGGCGAACCTGTCGATTGATGAGTGGGACGATGAGGCGGTAGCCAGTCGCGAAGACCAACGCGATGTGCTTGGCGAATTGGAAATCACCGCTCGCCTGATGATCACCGGCGGCGAGGCCAAGGAAGAAGCTCGTCTGAGCCGGGCTGATCGCAGCCTGATCCGCGAGTGCATTTTCGATGCGGCACAGGCATGTGTCGCGGCGGGTCGCCAGGTACTGACCCGCGATGTGCGTGACGCCTTGCTGCGCACCGCCGTCGACTTGCACTTACCGGAGAAGCGTCGTGAACGTGCCCAGGAAATGGGCGAGTCCATCGACCTGTTTTGCCAGGGATTCGAGGGCGAACTGTTCGATCGCGAGGGTACGCCTTGGCCCGAAAGCGATGTGACCGTTGTCGATCTGGCCACGTACGCTCGCGAAGGCTATGAAGCCCAGATGTCCATCAGCTACATCAGCCTGATGAACACCGTGAACAACCTTGCCGAGCGCGACCAGTACTTGGGTCGACCAATCATCATGGTCACCGACGAAGGCCATATCATCACCAAGAACCCGCTACTGGCGCCATTTGTAGTCAAGGGGACGAAGATGTGGCGCAAGCTCGGGGCCTGGTTCTGGCTGGCGACGCAAAACCTTGCCGACTTCCCCACTGCCGCGCAGACCATGCTCAACATGATCGAATGGTGGATTTGTTTGAACATGCCACCTGCGGAAATAGAGGAAATCGCCCGCTTCAAGAAGCTCACGCCGGCACAGATAGCTTTGTTGCTCTCCGCCAGTAAGGAGCCCGGGAAATACACTGAGGGGGTCGTGCTGTCGAAAAAACTCGAAACGCTGTTTCGAGCCGTACCACCCAGCCTCTATCTCGCCTTGGCCATGACGGAGCCGGAGGAAAAAGCCGAGCGCTGGAGGTTGATGCAGGAGAACGGTTGCTCGGAGTTGGAAGCGGCTTTCCAGGTAGCTGAGCGTATTGACCAGGCCCGAGGAATCGGGACGTTAGGATAGACTTGAAGACCAAATAGCGTTACGTCTGCGCAGGGCTGGAGTGCGGTTTTGTGGTAGATATCCAAGGACTATCTGAGTAGATTACTCGTCGACACTCAGCCAAGCGGAAGGAGTCACACATGAACAAAAACGATCTAATCGAGGCCATAGCGAGCTCCGCCGACCTGCCGAAGTCCACCGCCGGACGCGCACTGGATGCCCTCACAACCATCATATCCACTGCGTTGAAAGGCGGTGAAAACGTCACTTTGGTTGGATTTGGTACCTTTGCGGTCAAGGCGCGCGCAGCGCGCGACGGACGTAACCCTCAAACGGGCGCCACCCTCAAGATCGCGGCCTCGAAGACGCCTAGTTTCAAAGCCGGTAAATCGCTGAAAGACGCGGTTAACTAGACGCTGGTGGCGATTACCCAATACCAACTCTGCAAGAGCGCTGGTATTGGGGTTTCAGCAGCCGAAACGCTGGCTGAACTCTGGGAGCGGTTCGAGCTTTGTGTTTGAACGCGTCTTTAGGGAAGTTCTTTTCAGCCTTGATTTGGGCTGGGTGGCACACTGCTTAGCCGCTGCTGAATCCTCAACAAAAAACCTGCTTCAAAAGCATCCTGGCAGTCACCGACAGGAAAGGTTTTGCGCGTTTGCGCCAATTCCCACCACAGTGGAATCTCGCCGGACGTATCAAGCCAAGCCTGGGCGCATTGCACGCCACGTTCGATCATTGGGGCAAATTCGTTGCCCCAAGGTGTCAGAAGACTCGAGCAACCATCCGCCGCAGGAATTGAAACGTAGTTTTCGTCCATACACACCCTAGATTTCTGATTTATTGTTAGACGCGCAGTCCAGCCTCGAAATCTTAACGACACCAAATGAGCGCTCGATAACAGGCAAGGGCATCAAATAGCCTAGATCAATGCCAATGTAGACTATATCCCGTGGATTGAGAGTCCCTCAAGGCGCAATTTGCGCGCATGACTCAAGACTTCGAACAGCTCCGTCTGCAGTTGGCGGAAAACATCCGCTTGATGCGACGCGTGAAAAACCTGACCCAAGAGCAATTGGCGCTCATGGCCGAGCTGGATCGTACCTACGTCAGTCAAATCGAACGATGCACGGGCAATCCGTCATTGCTGGTCCTATGCAAACTCGCCAATATTTTCGAAGTTACCGCAGATCAGCTACTTGTAGAACCCGATATCCTGCGCAGCACCCTTCACGTCAAATAATAGTCTCACGTCTCACAAATCCGGCAGATCCGCCTTCATAATACCCGCTGACATTCTTCAGTCCCTAACCGAACCTGCCCAGGCCATACACCGAGAGCCTGGATCATGCCCGTTGCCTGCTCGTCCATCCCGCCCACAAAGCTACGGCCATTGGCGCTGAGCGTGCTGCTAGCGTGCGGCCCAAGCATGGCGCTGGACACCGGTAGCATTACGTCCTCTGCACTTTCGCCAAGCTGTCTCGAATACAGGGTCGTCGCTATTTGTTTCTGGCTCCTGTGCACACCCCTCGGCTGCACAGTCAAAACCTCGACCAAGGTGCGTCATTTCATTCCTGAGCTGGTGGTTTCGAGCTACGCCACTACCGGCAATAATCCATGGACCGAGATGGCCACCCTCTCCGTTCCCATCAATGGTGCGGAAGGTGGCGGTAACCTGATCACGCCGAACACCCAGCGCGACAACCTACCCCGCTTCAAGAACATCGATGGCATCGGTCACCCTGGTGGCTGGGTCGCCACACAACTGGCTTCGCAATCCGGCTACGCCTGCGCCAGCGGCGCTACTGCGTTCATGCCCTACTACCTGAGCACTCTGGACTCGCTGGCCTGGCGCCTGGGCATACCGGAAAGCCTTTACCCCGAGTCGCTGATACCGGGGGTCCGTGAGATCGGTCATCAGATCGCGGGAAACATGTGGGGCAACGTCTATCCCCGGCAAGGATTTCTGGTACAACCCGACGACTTCAAAGCCGCTGCGGTGATGGCGCAACGGGCGGGTGATTTCATTACTCGCAACTGGCAGCCACATGCGTACTTACCGCTCACACCTGTTCCACGCGACGGATACTGGCCGCCCGGTCCGATCATGGAAAATGACGCTTCGACCCACAAATGGCAATTGCTCTCCCCCCGGGTTCAACCCACATGTGCCATCTTCCCCAGTGAACCGGTGCAGAGCGTGGATGGCGGCTACTCCTGGTCGCTGTGGCGTCCCTATAGTTGCTGCAAGCGTGAGGGACAGACCCTCCTGTTCAGCATCGACTTCGAAGGTGGTACGTCATGAGTCGACTTCTCGCAGGATCATGGTTGGGCCCGATGAGCTTGTTGCTCTGCGGGCTGCTCGCCGTGGCCACGCATGCCCATGCCGCCGAGGACGATTACCGTCTAGGCACTCAAGGCGAAGTGCTCGACGACCGGGTGATGTACACCATCGGTGGCGGCGCGGCAGCGGGCTCGCCGAGCTCGCTCTATCGCCCCAACGGACTCGGTGTCGGCGGGTCCTGGCAGGCGAACATGATGTGCGGAAACATGAGCCTCACCAACACCTTGCAAAACCAGTTGAACGGCGTCACCGAAGGGTTCCAGCAGATCATGGGCAGCATTGTGCAGAACGCGACCCAAGCGGTGATGTCGCTGCCTGCGTTGATCATCCAGCGCGCCAACCCCGGGCTTTATGAGCTGTTGAGTAACGGGGTGATGCAAGGGCGCATCGACTTCGACCGTTCCAAACTGACCTGCCAGGCCATGGCCGAGAAGATGGCTGACAAGGTCGGTCAAGCCGGCTGGGGCGCGCTGGCCAAGAACCAGGAGATGCAGGGCAACCTGGAGCAGACCGGCGGTGATGCGGTGGCCGCGGTGAAAAACACCGAGGCCCATAACGGCAACAATGGGGTGTCCTGGGTTGGTGGCTCAAAGGCCGGAGGTAACGGGCAGACGCCCATTAGGGTGACTTCCGACGTGGTGCGCGCCGGCTATAACCTGCTGCATAACCGTACGGTGGATGACAACTCCTCGATTAGTAGCAGCGACTGCTTAGGCGGGGCTATTTGCCAGACCTGGGCTTCGCCCCAGGAGGAGTCCGAATGGGCCGTTCGGGTATTGGGCGAAAGCGAAGTCGCGACCTGCGACACCTGCGAAACCCTGCGTGCGACCGCAGGCAGCGGGTTGACGCCGTTGATCCAGGAGGCCTACAGCGAACGCCTCCAGGCCCTGCAAGGGCTGCTGTCGGGTTCACTACCGCCTACCCCAGACAACCTGGCGAAAGCCTCCAGCCCGATGCTGCCGGTCACCCGCGGTGTGATCGAAGCCCTGCGCGACGATCCTGATCAGGAACTCCTGGCGCGGCGCCTGGCCAGTGAGACGGCCCTGTCCAGCGTGCTCGACAAAGCGCTCCTGCTATTGCGCACGCTGCTGGCAGGCAGCCACGAACCGAACATCGCTTCCGCTGAGCCGGCTCAGACCGCCTTGACGAAAAACATCGACGTTCTGGAGCGCGAAATACGCCTGCTGCAGACCGAGTTGCAGGTCCGGCAGATACTGGCCACCAATACTGCCAGCCTGGTGCTTGATCGGCATGCCGGTGGTGCCGATGCTTCGCGCACCGTCGAGCAAGGCGACCCCGAGCCCGGCCGACTCAACGACGCTGACGCCCGGCGCAAGTGAGCCATGAAGCGCTCACCGCTATTCACGTTGCTTTCCAGTCTGGGGATTGCCGTGCTGATGATCCTGACCGCCGCACTGGTGGCCTGGATCGGCCGTACTGCGCTGGGTAGTTTCGAGGCATGGCAGCAGGCAATCGAATCCGTACGATCTTATCTGCGGTGGTGGCGCGCCCTGCTCTACGGCGCCCTCTTTGCGCTCTGGTGGGATCTGCTTCGGGGCTACCGACATCGACCCCAGGATCGACTGCGCGTGAAACGCATCGGGACATTAGGGCTCTTGCTCTTTACCTGCGTCGAGCTCACTCGATTGTGAGGTCACCACCATGCTCATGAGCACCAACAGCTACTTGGAGTTTTACCTCTCCCTGCTGGCATGGATCATCAACAACGGTATCTGGAACGTCATGTCCGATACTGGACTATTCGCTGCGCCCTTCGGCGCGATCATCTTGCAAGAGTGGTTGTCGGCCCGTCAGCAAGGCGCTGATGAAGGCAACAAAGGATTGCTCTCGGTACCTCGAATCGAGAACCGGCTTTGGCTGGCCTACATTGTCGTATTGTTCGGCTGCGCGCCGGTCTTTCCGCTAAACCTCGCTTCAATGGCGTTCGACGATGCAGCGAGCCAACGCTGCGGTGTCAGCGTGGCCAAGCCAGCGGAAACCGCCTGGGGTACCACTTTCAACACCATCGGAGAGCGCTCTGCCAACGTGCCAATCTGGTGGTTTCTGGTGCACGCCTTGAGTAAAGGAGTGACTGCAGCGGCCACCGCCTCCATTCCCTGCGCACCGGACATCCGACAGATGCGCATGGAGATCGACAGTTCTCGCATTGATAACCAAGTGTTGCTACAGGAAGTCGCCGATTTTACTCGCGACTGCTACGGCTATTCCCGCTCTCGGCTGTTCACCAATCGTCCGCAGCTGGACAAGGCACAAAGTCATGATGCGTCCTGGATCGGCTCAAGCTATTTTCTAGACACTCCGGGCTACTACGACACTGATCGCTCACGGACACCGCGAGTCAGTTGGCCCTATGAGGAAACCCGAGATACTTCCTTGCCACGGTTGGAGAATGGCGCGGGCTACCCCACTTGCAGACAGTGGTGGAGTGACAACGGTGTCGGGTTGCGCGAGCGCTTGATCGAGCAAGTCGATCCTTCGCTGCTGACTCAGCTAAAAGGTTGGTTGACTGGCCGTTCGAGTAACGAGATTGAGGATGCCACCCTGCGCGAACTGGTCAGCCCGCGCCAACAATCGATGTCCATGTCGCCCGGACAGGTGTATCAGGACTACGGCTCCAGTGCTCGCGGTGGGTCGATCAATCAGGGGCTCAATAATCTGGCGACCAACACTGGGCTGGCCCTCGGCTCCTTCAGCAACTTCCCGGCGATGAACGCGCTACGCGCCGCTCTGCCGATGGTGCAGGCTTTCCTGATCATGGGTGTCATCATCAGCTTGCCGCTAATCCTACTCGTGAGTACCTATCAGCTAAAGACCGTCATGACGGTGACGTTCGCGCTGTTCACGCTGCATATGCTGACGTTCTGGTGGGAGTTGGCCCGTTGGGTTGACTCCAGCATGCTCGACACTTTGTACAACCAAGTGTCGATTTCCAATCAGGTGCTATTGTCGCTGCCGACATCCGGATTTATGGATGGAACGGTCACGGCGCAGGTGATTGAGTATGTGATGGGGGCAATGTTCATCGTACTGCCTATGCTGTTCCTTGGAGCTATGAGCTGGACAGGATATGCAATAGGAAACGGGATTCAAGGCATGTTGGCGAACGGCAGCAAAGCAGCAAGTGATTCAGCAAGCAAAGGTACGGATCAAATAGTGGGGGCGGCTAGCCGCTCAATTAGATGATTTGCTGTCGCCGATGTAATGCCCGTTGTCGTCGAAGTCACCGATGTAGAGGTCGGCACCAAGGTAGTCTGGCCCGGGTGCCGCCTCTTTAATATCCGCATCAATGGTAGTCTTGGACACCAGAAGTCCAATCACAGCGATCATCGTCACCACAGAAGCGACCAACCAGAAACCGATAAAGAGCAACCCAAGGAGCAATGCCAGCTTCGTAACCAGAAAGCCCCCACGAACCAATAGCCCACCTGCAGGTATGCCTGTCGCCACCGCACGTTTAACTACGCGGGACTCAAACCCTTTTAACTTGCGATAACCACGTTTTGCGCACATACCGCATGCATATGCCCAGCGGTGTGTGCGGGAGATTTGAAGTGGCTGCTGAGCCGGCATGATTGCGCCCTCCTCTGAGCGTGTTTCTGTGGTAATCGAGACTACAGACTACTACTGAAAACCGCCCTTGCTTAACCGTTTATCAGCTTGCTCGGTCGAAAAACTCTTCACTGGAAGACAGAAGACGCAGCTTGTGCATCCGCGCCTGTATGGCCGTTGACCCATCCACATCATCCAGCTACATAGAGGGTACGGATCGCTGTTATCAACAGCACCTTCCCAGGTAGCCAGAGCCTTCAAAGCTACGTCACTCCGGTGATGGTTCGCCCCAAGTGCGATTAGCGTTCGGTGGCTCGCACGGTCACGCTTCACGGTGATGAACGCCTACTGCTCCCCAAGCGTCTTTCGAGCTCGGCTCGTCCTAACCCATCTTGTTTTTCTTCAACCACCGCGGGGAAATTCTTTCCCCTATGGGGCAGGTTTCTTCGCGCTATAAACGGAGGCACACCATGTCCGACTCACTCACAAGCGAAGCACTGAACACTCTGCGCTTGCCCGTTGTGTTCACTCCAGACGCGTGGCAACACGCAGTATTGCTCGATGGTTCAAGTCATCCTGAAAAGCTGCAGCTCGATAGGCTGAGCAACATCGTACGCGCAGCCTTCAAAGCTCACCTGGCCGATCCAACCGCACCCTACGTGGCGTTTGAGGTCGTCAAGTTCGTCTCAGCGAGCAATGCAGAACATGAACCATTGCTGCGACTGAGCCTCAGCCTGCTTCAGGCATCAGACCAGCCTAACGCCTTACTGATAGCGCTTGCGGAAGAGCCGCAACGCTAAACGCAAACGGCCATACCCGGCCACTGATCCAACTCAGGCTATACGCAGTCCTGCACCAATCCAATCAATACCCACCGGGGAACCCTCCCCGACGGGCAAGGCGTTCCTCCGGTTTTTCGAGGGAAATGCCATGCGCAATATCTACCAAGACGTGACAGACAAGATCGTTACCGCGTTAGACCAAGGCGTAGCGCCCTGGATCAAACCCTGGTCCTCAAATGGCTCAACTGCCGTCGCTCATCATCAGCCCTATCCCATCAACGCCATCACGCAGCGTCCCTATTCGGGCATCAATTTACCGTTGCTCTGGGCCGAGGCCCGATTGCAGGGGTTCACTCAAGATCGTTGGCTAACCTTCAACCAAGCCAAAAAAGCCGGCGGGCACATCCGGAAGGGTGAGCACAGCACCCTGGCAGTGCTCTACAAACCGATGGAACGCGAGGAACAGACCGAATCAGGCCAACCCGTACTCGATGAAAACGGTCAACCCAAGGTTGCTCATTTCGGGATTCTCAGGACGCATTTTCTGTTCAACATCGAGCAAACGGAGGGGCTCGAAACGCTCAACGAAACGGTGCTCGATACGGAATCGAGCGATCCCTTCTTCCCCAACAGTACTGCCGAAAGCCTGTTGCTAAGTTCGGGCGCGAATATCATTCATCGATTTGCCGACGAAGCCTTTTACCACCCGATCAGGGATCTCATCCAACTGCCGACAAAATCGCAATTCAACGATCAAGGTGGATACTACGCCACTGCACTTCACGAGCTGACGCACTGGACCGGACACCGCTCTCGATTGCAGCGCGAAGGCGTGACCTCTCCGTGTCCATTTGGCTCGCCAGGCTATGCATTTGAAGAATTGATCGCCGAAATGGGCGCCGCTTTTTTATGTGCCTACGCCGGTATACGGGGAGAGCTTCGGCACGAGGGCTATATCGACTCCTGGCTCGGCCTGCTCAAGTCTGACAACCGCGCGATTTTCCGCGCCAGTGGCCAGGCCCGATGCGCCTCGGAGTATGTGCTCGACCTGGAGCAGCAACAGAAGCAGACGGTAATGGATAATTCGCGATGCATGAACGATGGAGCTTGATCGTTACCTCACTGCTGCAATCGCTTCACAGGGTCCAACACGAGTTGGACCCTTTTTCTGTGCCCAGAAAAATCCCCACACTGCGGAGCTCTGACGCAAAGAACATGAGGTAATCCCGTAACCGCAGTACACCGTTACGTATCCAGATTCTCAGCCAGGTAATCCACCAGCTCGAGTGGACTTCGGCTGTCGATCACCTTGTAGATCAGATCACGCTTGCTGCGCGGAAGCTTCTTGACCACGCTTTTCGCCGAGGCCCTGACGGCTTCGTCTGTTCCATGGATACGTGCCGCGAGCAGCAGCACGAGCGTGGCGTCAGTGAGGTTCATGGCAAGACCCAATAAAATTCGCACCGCAGTGTACCGACACTTTCCTTTTTCGTACCAGCATGCGCATCCAACAAAACGGCACCAGGACAAATCGATATTCCAATTGCCGCACAAAGGGAACCGCGTCAAAAGGACCGGTAAGGGTTGGAAGGGAATGGGGAGTCAAGGGTAAGAGCCCTATCCGAAAAGGCTAAAAGGCAACTGACTTTGCCAGTTCCCGGGAGGACCATGATGCTCAGTCTGTTTCGGCAAAAAAGGCAAAAGCCTCCTCCGCCACCAACCGTAAACGTCGCCGATGGGTACCTGCCCATCGAATCGTCCCAGAGCTTGTTAGCAGCCGAGCATCGCCGCCAGTTGCTCGATCGCATCTGGCAGTACACCGCCCTCTCCCATCAGCAGTTCAGGCAGCTCTATTTAAATCCGATCCATCGCTACGCCGAGCTGGTCCAGCAGCTTCCAGCCAGCGAGACGCACCACCATGCTTATCTTGGCGGCATGCTCGACCATGGGTTGGAGCTGGTCGCTTGTAGTTTGAAGTTGCGTCAGTCGTATCTGCTTCCCACCGGCGCCGCACCCGAAGATCAAGCCGCCCAGACCGATGCCTGGTCCGCAGGCATCGCCTATGGTGCACTGCTGCATGACATCGGCAAGATCGCAGTGGACCTGCTGGTCGAACGCCAAGACGGCCATCTTTGGCATCCTTGGCAGGGAGCCCTGGATCAGCCCTACCGTTTTCGTTACATCAAGGGCCGTGACTACCACCTGCACGGTGCCGCCGCAGGCTTGCTCTACACCCAAATTCTCGACCGTCCAATCCTCGATTGGCTCAGTGGATTTCCGTCACTGTGGGCCAATCTGCTTTATGTCCTGGCGGGCCAGTACGAACGTGCCGGCGTGCTCGGTGAGTTGGTGATGCAGGCCGACCGCGTTTCCACCACACAGAACATCGGTGGTAACCCGAGCAAGGTGCTGCAAGCACCGATTCATTCGCTGCAACATCACTTGATCAGCGGACTGCGTCATCTGGTTCAGCACGAACTGAAACTCAACCAGCCAGGTGCCGCGGGATGGCTGACCCAGGACGCGCTCTGGCTCGTCAGCAAGACGGTCACGGACAAGCTGCGAGCCTATCTGCTGTCGCAATCGATTGAAGGCATTCCCTCGTCCAATCTCGCGGTGTTTGACGAGCTGCAGTCACATGGATTGGTTGAGTCCACGCCGGAAGGTAAAGCCATCTGGACCGCGCTTGTGACACAGGGAACCTGGCAGCAGAGTTTCACTTTTCTGCGCCTTCAACCGGCGTTGATTTGGGGGAACAAAGACCGGCCCGAGGCTTTCAGCGGAACAGTGAGCATTGCAGCCCATGACCACTCAACTGACACCCAGATACCAACACCTGCGCCCGAGACAGTCAGTGCAGGATCAGCTCAAAGCCAACCGCAGCCGGATCTCATGGCGCTCGAGGAGGCCGATTACCTCGGCACGCTGCTGGACATGTTCGAGTTGGAAGAGCCTGAGGCCGGTGACGCACCGTCAGAAAATGCTGGCGAGACTTCAACGCTTCAATTGGATAACCCAGGCCAGGAATTCCTGAAGTGGGTCAAGGAAGGCATCCTGAGTCACAAGCTGATCATCAATGACAGCAAGGCCAAAATCCATACGGTGAGCGGTACTGTATTTCTGGTCACGCCCGGCCTTTTTCAGCGCTACGTTCAGGAGTTTCCGGGCATCTCACTAGGGGCCGATTCCGCAGGTGAGGAATGGCGATGGGTGCAGAAGCAGTTCGAGAAGCTGAAGATTCACCGGAAGCGAGACAACGGTCTGAATATCTGGACATGCCAAGTGCAAGGCCCTAGGAAGAAAACAACCTTGAAGGGCTACTTGATTGAGGATCCGAAGCTATTTTTTGAATTGACGCCACTTGATAATCCTTTTCTTAGAATCGAAAAAAATTAAATTTCAACGGCCCCCTTGGTGGGAATCGAAATGCAGAGATGACTCTGAAGTTTACATTCGCTGCTTTACCGCTTCATTATCCATCCTGAGGCGCTGTCCTTCTGTTCGTCAACGGCACCCCTGGGTCGAAAAAATTCCTTCGCGACAGGCACCAATCAGTCAGAAATAGACGATCAGATCTCAAAGGCTGACAACGTCCCATGAGCTCCACCGCAATTGGATTAGCAGGGCTAGACCTCCCCCAAATCACTAGTTTGCGATGGTATCGTGCAAGTAACGGATCGAGGCAGATCCAGCATTCAATATTTAGCATGGATTGACAGAAGATATACTACGGCAACAGATCAGCTTCCCGAAACGCAAATTTTTGTGCGATGTACTTAGCTGAGTTTTCAATATAGGGGAACACAGTACTCTCGTTGATGTTCAGTTGATCTAGCTCCTGAAGCACCTTCTGTTTGTTCGTCACGGCGATGCGATTGACCGTAATGTCAGGTGTCCCGCCCTCGTCCAGAATAGCCTCATCTCCGAAAAGCAAGAATGCACCGGACTGAAACGCGATGCGGCTATTGGTGTGCTTACCTTTAACGCATATAACGGATCGCAGATGACGGGGTTCCAGCCGTCCTTCAAAGAAAGGCTTCTCTTCTTTAATAAAATGCAACAATTGTTTGATTGGTTTCTGCTTGTTAAACTTACGGATATCATTAGTGCTAAAATCTATGGTGTCCTTCGAGCCCTTCGAAACTCGAGTTAGGTTCGCAATACAGCTGGCAGTATCTGAATCAAAATACTTGATCTGATCTCGATCCATGGAGAACACGATGACTTCCCCATCTTGGTCAAGGTGGCTCTTACAGGCAAAATATAAACCGATCAACGGGTTGGACGTGATGTCGAGCAGTCTGGACGGCAGAGAGTAATGCTGCATCCGGACGAGACGATCAAGAGTGTAGATATCACCACCGAAGTCCACAGAGTTGGAAACTAGTAGCTCCCTATACATCCGGTCTTCCGCATCTCGGTAAATAAAATTTCCACGCTCGTCTTTTCGAAAAATCGAAGGCTCAAGCCGATATTTCTTACTATTAGAATGACCTCGATAGAACACCTCTCTTCCGCCATGGTTAAGACGGAAAACGTGTTCAATAAATGCACCAACGCTGTTTGCCTGGACTTCGGGGGACGACGCAGGCGGGAGGTCAGCTTTGACGACCTTTGAGCTTTCTGCATGGGCTGGAGCGAGGTTTGCCCGCCTTAAGACCTCAAAGAGATCCTCGTCCTTGATAGCCCAGTGGGTACGATTGATCTCCCAGTCGCGAATATCCAGAGCAGGTTGCAGGGGTTTAATCAGCTCGAAATCTATGGGGGCTATGCTCTCATCGAACACCGGCTCGACATAAAGCGATCGCCCACCGTTGCGCAATTTTACCTTCAGTCGGCCAACACGCATGGCCTCTTGGGTACCTTCATAGGCGAACAGGCATGGTAATTCCATCAGGGCCTTTAACTGCGGTTCCTTTAGCTCCTGAAAGCTCGCAGCAATGTCATCGCTTGTGTACTCGAGGAAGCGGCTTCTATCGTATTCGTAGCCGGGGTAATCCCAGGCGCCGTCTAAAGAAGTAACAAGGAAATTGAACATACGGCTGGAAATCCTGAAGGGATCAGCGACGCATTCTATCAGATCTGAATCGCCTCTGATTTTCCACGTACGGTCCGCTATGGTCGGAGCAGCAGATGAACAATCGTTTTTTCGCGGATGTCTTTGATCAATAGGGTAGCGATCTGCAGTTTTGACACTGCGTGTTGGTTTTCGCTGACCGGCATTCTGCTTTGACGGTATCTGTTAAAGCATATTTCTGGGTCGTCGAGGTAGGTCAATGAACTCCGTAAGACGGGGTCAAAATCGCACAGCGCCAACAGAACAAGATCAGGTGCAGCAGAGATTTCCATCGCAACACCCTGCAATCGCTGTATCGCAAGGCTCAAGAGCAAGGAAACTCCACGCATAACTGAGCATTTGAGAATGCCTCGGCAAGCCGAGAGCTATCTGTTTGCGCCTGAGCTTCGCCCAGACAACGAGGAAAATCCTTCAAATCTGACTTGCATTATAAGTGGCCTCCCGCCACCATCAGGGAATCCAAAAAGGAATCCTCTCACGGGCGAGAGACGGCAATGGAAGGTGGCATGGACAGCATCACCCAAAATGATAAAGCATCGTGCCCGCCACCCGCGCGCAACCAATTCAAACGCTCTGCGACATGTTGCGTAGCACGTGAGCATGCGTCCCAAAGAGAAGCTGGCAACGGGCATAAATTCCATCTACCACCAAATAGATGTATCCACGTTATCGCCAACGTATCGCTCAACGGCTCGACAGTACCCGACGCAAAGATTTTTTCTGCATTACATCTAGAAGCTCAGCGTGCTCTAGGGCGCTCATATTTCAGCATATGCAAAGATAATCCAAATGAAACTTCATGAAGTCAGCCCTAGGGAACAAAGCGGACGAGATACGATCGACCGCTTCCGAGCACAGTTCAAAGCCGCCAGCTTAGAAAGCTTGGCTCTATTAGAAAATGGGGAAATAGATAGAGTGTACTGCGACGTACACGAAGACTATGTCGTCAAGCACATAGTCAACTCAAAATCCAAGTATCGGTTTGTTCAAGTAAAAACTAAAAGCAAGCTCAATCATCAATACACCATAATGGAAATTTTCGGCCTGAAGAAAAAGCCGAAAAATAGCCCGGTTCATGACTTGGCAGGCAGCTTCGCAGGAAAACTGCTACTTCACGTTGAAGAATTTGGCGAAGCTTGCAGCTCAATTGAAATCTGTACAAACGTAAACTTCGACGATGAGGTCGAGCAGATTTGCCAAGAAGTTAAAGGCAATGTAAGCCCAACCAAAAATACCGCAAGCCTGATCGACGAGACTAAGAAACTGATACCTTCTCTCGCCACCAAAAGTGACGGCGATGTGATGGCTTTCCTGTCACACTTAGCATTGGCACCTCGAAAGCAAATCCTCAATGAAGAAGAGGATGTTTTCGTTTCCCAGGCATCGAACCAGATATTCAAGTACAGCGAGATCAATCTTAACCCACTTGAGGTTAAGAAAATAATTATCCAGCTACTGTCTTTGATTGAGGACAGATCTGCCGTCCCGCTTTCCAGCGGTATCACCGAAAAAGAACTGGATGCAAAAGCGAGTGTAAATCTAAATGACATCCTAGACATTCTCTGCATCTCCAGATCCGCCTATCATGTTCTCAAGACAGGAGGTGATGATAAAGCCATAAAATCGGTTTCTATCCTACAGCGAATGCTCAAACGCTCAGGCTTCTCAGACGGCACAGTGGACACATTTGCGGGTTTCAAATGTAACTGGGAAGCTTGGTACCGGACCAATAGGCATGCGCTGTTGGAGTTTCGCTTGGCCGTAGCAAAGAACAAAATTATACAAGTGGCGAGAAAGATTGCCATCGGTCAGATCGACATGAACTTGATCACCGAAGAAATTTCAAACTTGGCATTCCAAATCAGCAAAGACCTTGAGCGATCAGACATCACCGAAGAGCTGGCTTTCGGCGCAGTGCTATCCGAATTGGTGAAAGGAGAGGCCCAATGAATTTCCGCGAGGCCGTCTCGACCGCCAGGGCTGAATCGATAGCGTTGTTGACCGAAAGCACCCCCCGGGGACGTCAGGATGTACTGGGGAATGAGAGTCTATTCCATACCCCGCTGATTGCGCTTACCATCATTCTACTCGCGCGTTCCAGAGCCAAGCCCAAGCAAGACGAGATCGGAATGTTAGTAGGCGCTTGCTTTGAAAAAAGCCTTGCAGGTTTCAAGGGATCGAGCCAAGAACTGGGCTGGTCTGCAAACCTGAGAATCCGCACCGTGAAGGCTTTTACATTTTTGGAAAATACGGGTTTTATCATCATCGACAAGAGCACTTCCCGGATTGAAGCAACGGATTCCGGGAAAAAACTTATCGATAATATCCTAAAAGATGAAAGCAGGCTCTGTATTGCATTACTGATGATAAAGCGCGCCTACCGCAACATCTGTAAAGAACGAGCAGTTGAGGTTAAGTTAAATGAAATTTGAATCGCTTGAAATCATTCAGAACAACCCAGATGGTTGGCGCTCAGGCGAGCTAGAGTTCGGCAATGTAATTACTCAATTATACGCAAAAAATGGTAGTGGCAAGACCCCTTTGATCCAAGCGATGATGTTCTGCCTTGGACTGCATGTTCAATTCAGAGACGATATCGTCCGAAACTGCAAAATGGCGCGATTGAAACTGTTCATCAACGGAAAACGATTCACCCTAGATCGAATGATGGGAGATTCTTTCGATTTAACGGTGAGAGTTGACGATAAGACCGAGGATCGTTTTTACAATGAAGATGTTTTTTCAAAATTCATGCTGAAATCACTCAATCTCCGAAGTGACAGGCTTGTAACAAACGGCAACACCCCAACCGCCCCCTATTTTTCCGCGCTGCTGCCTCTCTTTTATCTGGATCAGGATCAAGGCTATTCCGAATATTATGCCCCTCCTCGCCCAGGCTTCATAAAAAATCAATTTTCGGAGATGGTCAGGCTAGCGGCTAATTTTCCTCCGCAGAACTCTTACGATAAAAAGAAAAAAGCGATTGAGGTAAAAAAAGACCTAGCCTATTTGGATACCACTATCGTTGATAGCCGAAAACTGATGGAGCGCATTGCTCAGGAGCTTCCAGCACCGGTTCGAAAGATCGAAGATATTGATAGACTCATTGCTGAATTAAAATCACGCCTCGAAGACCTTAAAAAATCCAAAGACATAAAAAGCGATTCACTTTCTAGCCTAGATCATGTTATTGGCAACCTAAGAAGAAGGCATCGCGAACTGCAATCGGAAGAGGCTGCACTCGACTCAAAAATTTCCAGTGCAACACAAATACGTGAAGAGATACAGAGCGAGATTGAGACACTCAATCTGAATGAAGAAGCCAAGCGAGCCTTTATTTCGTTCTCTGACATATGCACCTCGCCATCGTGTGGAATATTCATGGTGAGCGCAGACTCGTACGGAAAAAGCTTGCTTTACCTAAAAGACCAGATTAAGGATCTCGAAATATCCACTGCCTCGAATATACAGAAGTCAGAAGCGATATCCACCGAGAAAAAATTTATTGAGTCGCAAATCGCTCAACTAGCGCAGCAAAGAGGTTTGGCAGAAAGGGAAGCTGGCATTGAAGTTTTCATTGAAGCTATCAGCAGAATTGCGTCAGACATTTTTGAACTCGGCTTAGAAAAAAACAAGCTAGAAAAATCCGAACAGCAGAAAAACATTCACCTTGATTTATTAAGAAGAAGAGATATCGCTCTTACGCTTGAGGATTCGCTACAGACGTCACGTGAGCAATCCCCAGACATTCTTCAGTTCAGGATCGAGCTGGGACAAAAAATGGCAGAGTGGCTCGACGTCCTCAACTCCAAGAACATTTCGAGGGACATCCGAATCGATTCGGACCTCAAACCCATATTGGGCACTGAAAAGCTTGGAATCATCAAAGGCAGCTCAAAAGCTCGAACAGTGCTGGCGTTCCACGCTGCGCTATTTGAACTGTGCACTAACGACCCACTCTCTCCCTTCAGAGTGCTGGTGTTCGACACACCTCGCCAGCAGGAAATTCACTGGGAGGATTTAGATGCCTACATTAGGGCACTAAAAGCTGTTGCCCTACGTAACAATGCCCAGGTCATTTTCTCAACCACCAGCTATCAGTATGAGATCGATACCAAAACAGACAAGGAATGGTTGCCAACATTTGCTGGCGCCGAGCAGCCCATGTATCTCGGCAAGGTTGGTCAGCCTCCCATCAATGGAGCACCTTAACGTAAGCGTGATGCCGCTGAATGAAGGCTTACAGAATTGGAATGGTGATCTACATTCTAGAAAATCTGAAAGAACGGATGAGTTCAGAAAATGAGTGAAGATGGATTTGCAGAGCTGGCCGCTCGATCAGCAAGGGTAAAAAATGAGAACCTACAGTTACTGCATGGGTTAAGAGCTTTCGAGCAAAAGCTTTTAGATTTAGTCGAAGGTCTTGGCTGTGGTGGCAATAGTGAAACTATCGCTTTTGATGAGATTCTTGACCAAGAAGCTGTGCCAATTGGGCACACAGCTTGCTATCTCGCATTTACCGGTCGGGAGCTAAAGATTGGGTGGAAAGAGGTGCCTCGTCCCAGCGAATACGACTACTGGACTCTATGTTCGTTGGAGGAAGCTGGCACTGATATGCAGAGACGCGTCAGTGATCCAAAAGTATTGAATTCGCTGGTAGCTGATTTGCTCCAGAGCCTCGACAGGGATTTTTTGAAAACTGCTTCTGTGGTTCAGTCCCTTGCTCAATTCGTGACTGTGGAGAAAGCTGAGATTGATGCAGAGCTCGACAATCTGTTCAGTAATAATTCTACGTTGCTGAATTCGTGGTTGAAAGCACGGAGACTGGTGCTACCAGATCCTGACCAATCGATTTCTCTCAGCTGCACGCATATCGAAACCGTGCTCAAAGGTTGCCTAAAAATACTTGGGGAGGAAGGTTACGATAGCTATCCAGTTGAGAAATTGATGAAGCGATTGCTAGGTGTTCTTCGTGACTCCTCCACCATTGGCCCAGCCGCTTCGGAAATGCTTCAAGGTGTAGGCACGATGTTTCACGGAATCGGTACCCTACGCAATGAAACTTCACACGGAAAGGATGAGGGCTATGTAGCACATCCTCCTGAACTGGCGCAGACGGTGAACCACCTTGCCGGTGTCGCCTCGGTCTTTGTGATGAAGCAGACCGACCTTATTCGGAAGGCCAAATGACTTGGCTGTCGTCTGTTTGGTCGAATATCAATTGCCCTAAATTTTCTAGAATCCGTCAAAGATATTCCGATTTTTGCCAACAACGGAGAGGCAGAAATCAGCAAAAGCTGCCCCCCTCCCCCCCCCCGCAAAGCTATCCAACATAATCGCCGGCGAATTTTCACTAATAAACTCAGATTCAAGACCACACCCTAACGGCAGTGGGTTCGTAACGCGCAAGCTGCGCTGGTATTAGCTCGAACCCAGCGCACTGCAAACGATTCGTGCAGTCACGTCGAAATTCTCCGGTGTGAGCACATCGATTGGCGAACGATCCTTCAGTCGTTCATGAGGCTCACAGACAGCCCGATAAAGCCTCCACGCATCGACATCTGGAAATTGCGCTAACGCCGCTAGCACCAACTTGTGCCGCAGTGGATCAAGCTGCCAATCGGGAATGCGCTGACCGCGATTCCCCAGACTCAGGGACAGCAGGCGCCGAGCCTTGATATCGCGATTGATCTGATCTCGGGATTTGCCTGCCAGTTTGGCGAAGATAAGCAGTGGCAAATTACTCGCAGCTTCATAGATGGCTAGCATCTCGGCGCGCTGGCGTTGTATGTCGGATACTCGGGGTTCGCGCAGCTGTTCAGTCTGCATTGGAACAGGTAGGACAGGTGAATACTGAGCCGCGTTGACCGGTTCGTTGCTGACGGACGTTTTGGAGGCTGGGACCGTCGTCTCTGGGAAGCCACTGCTGTACAGAACGGCGTTTGCATTCGCGCTTTCCAACGAAGGTAACGAAGCTGCGCCCTCTAAACGAATGGTCAGCGGAGAACTTGCCGCTTTCAGTTGGCCCTGCCCCCAAAGGTCCAGACGATTCGCCCAGTCCTGCATCATGGTCCGGCGCTGTTCAACGTACTCCGCGTGGTTGTAAGCCGCACTCACCTTATCTGGATCAGCATGAGAAAGCTGAGCATCCACCCACACCTTCGGGTATCCGATCTCGTTCAGCGCCGTCGAAATCGTCGCCCTCATGCCATGACCGGTGAGTTGATCGGCATACCCCATCCGACGTAACGCGCCATTCAGCGTGTTCTCGCTGATGCGCTTGCTCAGGTCGCTTCGATGCGCAAACAAGTAGCGTTGCGCAGGGACCACCTGGTCCAGCAAGTGACGCACGATCTCCAGCGCCTGGACCGATAGCGGGACAATGTACGGCGGTACATTTTGGGTCTGCTTACCTGGCTTCCGCATCGCTAACTGGAGCTGCTTCACCACCTCCGCCGGTATGACCCACAAACGCTTCGCCAGATCGAACTGGTCGGGCGTCGCCAGCCGCAGCTCGCCCGTGCGGACACCGGTCAGCAGCAACAACCGAAGGCCAAGCCGAGTTTGGTTGGCGCCACCGTATTTTCGAAGAGCAGCCATCAATGCCGGCAGCTCGTCCATGCGGAGAAACGGATTGTGCGTAACCGGAGGTTTGGGTAGTGCAACTACATCAAGGTCTGAAGCTGGGTTGTGTTCCAGCCCCTCGATCTTCACCAGCGCATAGCGGAACAATTGGTTGAACCAGGTCCGGCATTTTTCGGCAGTCGTTAAGGCCTTGCGCTGTTCGATCCTGCTCAGCAAATCCAATAGATCGTGACGATTGATATCGTAGATGGAGCATCCGCCCAGCGTGGGCAGGACGTCCTTATTGAAGATTCTCAAGATCTGCGAGAGCGTGCTCTGGCGCCCTTCCTTCAGGCTTAGCCTGCGGAACTCTACCCACTGATTGAACACGGCCTCGAAGGTGTGCTCCTTCGCAGCATGAACAGCAAGTCGCTGTTGTTTACGATGCTCATAGGGATTGATGCCCTGGGCAACCAAGGCGCGCGCCTCGTCACGTCGAGTACGTGCATCTTTGAGGGAGATTTGCGGGTAACAACCCAAGGACATGCGCTTCTGCTTGCCCGCCCAGTAGTAGCGGAAGAGCCAGACTTTTCCACCTCTGGCCGTCACGTTGAGCGTGAGACCATCACTGTCACCGAGGGTGTAGTCGTTACCAGTGATTCGGGCATGCCGAACTGTCATTTCTGAGAGTGCCATCGCGAGCTCCTGAACAGAGTCAGGGCCAGATGCTCGTCTCGCTACACAATCTGTTCCAGCATAAAACCGATTCAGTACTCGTCAGAATCCTGGACTCAATTCTGGACTTAAACGCACCGGATAGTGCTGGATTTCAGTGGTTCCCGCTGGAACGAAAAAAGGGCCTAAAGGCCCTGATTTCAATCACTTACAGAATTCAGTGGAACTCTGTAGCGCAATATTTGGAGCGGGAAACGAGACTCGAACTCGCGACCCCGACCTTGGCAAGGTCGTGCTCTACCAACTGAGCTATTCCCGCGTCTTGGTGTGGCGCATTCTATAGATTCAGATTACGTCGTCAACCCTTTGATTCAAAAAAGTTTTATTTCTTCTCTACATCCGTCCGCAGATGCGGCCAGGCGGCGCGCAGGTACTGGACCATCGACCACAGCGTCAGGCCGGCGGAAATCAGCAACAGTGCGTAGCCCAACAGCACCCAGAAGCTGAAGTCCGAGGGGTTGGCCAGCAGGATGACCAGGGCGAGCATCTGCGCGGCGGTTTTCCATTTGCCGAGGTTCGACACGGCGACCTGGGCGCGAGCGCCCAGCTCGGCCATCCACTCACGGAGTGCCGAGACGACGATCTCACGACCGATGATCACTGCCGCCGGCAAGGTCAGCCAGAGGTTGCCATGTTCCTGCACCAGCAGCACCAGGGCCACGGCGACCATCAGCTTGTCGGCCACCGGATCGAGGAACGCGCCAAAGGGTGTGCTCTGCTCCAGACGGCGGGCCAGGTAACCGTCCAGCCAGTCCGTCGCGGCGGCGATGGCAAAGACCGAAGCCGAGGCCACGTAGCTCCAGTGGTACGGCAAATAGAACAGCAGTATGAAGATCGGAATGAGCAGGACGCGTAGAACGGTAAGCAGATTTGGGATATTCATCGGCACAACTGGCTGCGAGGTTGACGGGCATTCTACTCGCTATGCAGGTTTGCATAAATCGACTCTGCGAGCTTTTTACTGATACCAGGGGCTTTGGCGATCTCTTCGATGCTGGCACGAGACAGCTCCTGCAATCCACCGAAATGTTTCAACAGGTCCCGTCGCCGTGTCGGGCCTACCCCTGCCACACCTTCCAGGGTAGAGGTGCGGCGAGTCTTGCCACGGCGGGCACGGTGGCCAGTGATGGCGAAGCGGTGGGCTTCGTCACGGATCTGCTGGATCAGGTGCAACGCCGGGGAATCCCCTTTCAGGGTGAATTCATGGGCCGCATCGTTCAGGTACAGGGTCTCGAAACCGGCCTTGCGCGTGGCGCCCTTGGCCACGCCCAGCAGGATCAGGTCGGGAACCATCAGCTCATTGAGCACGTCGCGCGCCATGGACAGTTGGCCTTTACCGCCGTCCACCAGCAGGATGTCCGGGAGCTTGCCCTCCCCGTCCTTCAACTTGCCGAAGCGTCGCATCAGTGCCTGGTGCATCGCCGCATAGTCATCGCCGGCGGTCACGCCTTCGATGTTATAGCGGCGGTAATCGGACTTGATCGGGCCTTCCGGGCCGAACACCACGCAGGACGCCACAGTGGCTTCGCCGCTGGAATGGCTGATGTCGTAGCACTCCAGCCGCTGCGGTGGCTCGTCCAGATTGAGGACATCGGCCAAGGCATCGAATCGCGCCGCGACGTGCTGGCGGTTAGCCAAACGCGCACCTAGGGCCTGCTCGGCGTTGGTGACCGCCAGTTGTTGCCAGCGCGCGCGGGTGCCACGCACGCGGTGGCTGATGGTCAGCTCGCGACCGCGAAGCGTATGGATGGCTTCAATCAGGGTCGGGAAATCCTCATGAACCACGTTGACGATCAATTCGCTCGGCAGGTCGCGCTCCGGACTGCTGACGTAGTACTGGCCGAGAAACGCCGTCATGACCTCGGCCACGTCTTCCTCGATACCCACCTGGGGGAAGAAGTTCTTGCTGCCGAGCACGCGGCCGCCCCGCACGCTGATCAGATGCACGCAGGCGCCGCCCGGGTTGATGAAGGCGGCGATCACGTCGACGTCGCCGCTGCCGCCTTCCATGCTCTGCTGGTCCTGCACACGGCGCAGCAGACCGATCTGATCCCGCAACTCGGCGGCCTTTTCAAATTCGAGGTTGATCGCCGCCTCTTCCATCGCGCTCGACAACTCATCGGTCAGCGCATTGCTGCGACCTTCCAGGAACATCACCGAGTGGCGTACGTCCTCGGCATAGACTTCGGGCTCGACGAACCCCACGCAAGGCGCCTTGCAGCGTTTGATCTGGTATTGCAGGCAGGGTCGGGTGCGGTTCTTGTAATAGCTGTCTTCGCACTGGCGCACGAAGAAGGTCTTCTGCAGCAGGCTCAGGCTTTCACGGATCGCACCGGCGCTGGGGTAAGGACCGAAATAGCGGCCCTTGGCCTTTTTCGCGCCACGGTGGATGCTCAGGCGCGGGAACGCCCCGTCGGACAGGAACACGTAGGGGTAGGATTTGTCGTCGCGCAGCAGGATGTTGTACGGCGGCCGCCATTCCTTGATCAGCGTCTGTTCAAGCAGCAGCGCTTCGGTTTCGTTGGCGGTGATGGTGGTTTCGATCTGCGCGATGCGCCCCACCAGCGCGGCGGTCTTGGGGGCCAGGCCGGTCTTGCGAAAGTAGCTGGCTAGACGCTTCTTGAGATTCTTGGCCTTGCCTACGTACAGCAGGCGCGCATCCCCGTCGAACATGCGGTACACGCCGGGGCGGCCACTGCATGTGGACAGGAAAGCACTGGGATCAAACAGTTCGGTCATTATCAGGCGCTGGCATCGACCATGCCGTGACGCACTGCCAGCAGCGTCAACTCGACATCACTGCTGATCGAAAGCTTCTCGAAGATACGGTAACGGTAGGTGTTGACGGTTTTCGGCGACAAACACAGTTTATCGGAGATGATCTGGACTTTCTGGCAACCGACAATCATCAGGGCAATCTGGATTTCCCGCTCCGATAACGCATCGAAAGGCGATTCATTGGTCGGCTGGAAGGATTTGATCGCCAACTGCTGGGCAATCTGCGGACTGATGTAGCGCTGCCCGGCGAACACCAGGCGGATGGCCTGGACCATCTCGTTCAAGCCGGCGCCCTTGGTGAGGTAACCCGCCGCTCCCGCCTGCAGCAACCGCGTCGGGAACGGGTCTTCCTCACAGACGGTGACCGCGACAACCTTGATGTCCGGGTGACTGCGCAGCAGTTTGCGCGTGGCCTCAAGACCGCCGATGCCAGGCATCTTCACGTCCATGAGTACCACGTCGGGTTTCAATTCACGTGCCTTGATCAGGGATTCTTCCCCGGATTCGGCCTGACCAACCACCTGCAGACCGTCGATGTCAGCCAGCATTCGTGTAATGCCCGTACGAACGAGATCATGGTCATCGACCACTAACACCCTAATCAAGCAGACACCTCACCATTTGGTCTTATATGGACTGCCTCACACCTTAGCAAAAAGCTTCCGACAGACCTAGCGCCAAGAGGCATTAAAAAGTTACAGCGAATCTTCCCGGATGCGCTATCCAAGGCCTCAGGCATCGGCGTCTCGCTGCATCCTCAGGAAACATTCATCCTCGCCCGCGGCGTATAACCCCATGCGCTCGTAGAGCTTCCTGGCCGGGTTGTCCTTGAACACCGTCAGACGCAACGCCGGCCGCCGCTCCGACGCGACCATGCCCCATGCCTGTCCGATCGCCCAGGTACCGGCGCCCTGCCCGCGGAACGCCTGATCGATCTGTAACTCCCGGATGTACAACGCCCGGGCATCCCGACTGAGGCTGACAAAACCCAGTACCTGCTCCCCGCCACAGATGACCCAGTTCTGACGAATGATCCACGCCAGGTCGAACGCCTCGTCCTGCCAGAGCAAATCATGGCGCAAGTAATACGGCAGCATATTGGTGCAGGTCAGCTGCCGGGCGAAATCGATATCTGCGGTCGTGGCCGCACGCCACTGGAAAACCATGGGCACCTCATCAAAGCAACGCTATCGATACAACTGCACGTGAAATGAGCAGCTCCAAGCGTAAAACCGGAGTTTGTCATAATGCCGGGCAGATTCAACGCCGCGAACAATTGCATCCGGGTGATAGAAACTTCTTATTGAACCGGTGCCCCAGCGTCGAGTAAGCTCAGGACCATTCATCGGAGACAGACCATGTTCAACGCCCTCTCACCGCTTCAACCCGTCAGCGCCCCGCGCTCGGTTGCGGCTGTCCGGGCGAATGTCGTTGCTGCTCTGACCAACTTTTATTTTGGGTATTGGTTTAGCCACTGGCGCGCCTGATACCCAACCGGCGCCCACTTTAAACGGGTCGCCTTCCAGAGTTCATAAACCCCCGGTCGGCCTCCCGACCGGGGGTTTTGTTTTTTCAGCCCTGCACGTTTGCAACACCAACAACTTTGAGGATCGAGCCATGAACTACGCCACTTATTACCGTTACGACTTTTACGCCTGGCGATTTACCAGCCTCCGCTCGGGACAGCCTGCCGCCTCCGATCGGTCACCTATCGGTGGCATGCAAACACTTGAGGCCAGTACGGCCAACTGTCGAACACCCCACTAGGGCCGGCGCGGGAAGAACCCGCTGCCCGCCCAGGAAGCCAGATCATGAATTCATCCGTCTCCGCTTTGCCGCTGTCCACGCTCACCCCTGCCAATGAAGCCCTGACCCTGCGTCTGCCCAGCTCGTTGCAGCTCAAGCACCAATTGCCGCTCAGCCACGCGATGAGCCAACAAGTCGACGCCCATCGCCAGGCCATCCGCGCAATCCTCGACGGTGAGGACGCTCGCCTGCTGGTCATCGTGGGTCCCTGCTCCCTCCACGATCCGAAATCCGCCCTCGAATATGCCGCCAACCTGGCTCGCCTGGCCCACGAAGTGAGTGACAGCATGCTGCTGGTGATGCGCGCCTATGTGGAAAAACCCCGCACGACCGTGGGTTGGAAAGGCCTGGCCTACGATCCCGACCTGGATGGCAGCGATGACATGGCCGCCGGCCTGGCCCTGTCCCGGGAACTGATGCGTGAAATGCTGCAGCTGGGCCTGCCCGTCGCCACCGAATTGTTGCAACCCATGGCCGCCAACTACTTCGACGACCTGCTCAGCTGGGTCGCCATCGGCGCGCGCACTACCGAATCGCAGATCCACCGGGAAATGGCCAGCGGCCTGGGCATGCCGGTCGGCTTCAAGAACGGCACCGACGGCGGCGTTGGGATCGCCTGCGACGCCATGCGCTCCGCCGCCCATCCCCACCGGCATTTCGGCGTCGACAGCCAAGGACACCCTGCAATCATCCAGACCCAAGGCAACCCCGACACTCACCTGGTGCTGCGGGGTGGACACCGCGGCCCGAACTACGACCGCCAGAGCGTCGCGCAGATACACAGCGACCTGAGCCGTCTGAAAATACCGGCCCGGATCATGGTGGATTGCAGTCACGCCAACAGCGGCAAGGATCCCTCGCGCCAGCCAGAGGTATTCAATGACGTGCTGGCGCAGCGGCTGCAAGGGAACCGCTCGTTGATCGGCATGATGATCGAGAGCCACCTGTTCGAAGGCTGCCAGCCCATCAGCCCGTCAATGCGCTACGGCGTATCGGTGACCGACGGGTGTCTGGGCTGGGCATCCACCGAGCAACTGCTGCGCCAGGCCCATCGTCAGTTGCTATCGGCCAACTGAGCTTCGTGCGCGCCCTCCTTCGGGAGGGCGCTCCTGGAGCGCACATGCACCTCGACCCCGGCGAAAGGCTGACTCACATCATCCAGGCGCTCGACCTGATAGCGAACGCGCACCGATCTGCCCCGCTGGCTCTGCCAGTAGTCTGCCGGGACTACGAAGATCATCGGCTGACCGACGTTGGCCGGGACGATTTCGCGCTCGCCGACATAGGCATAGCTGCCATCGCATTGCAGCCAGACCAACTCGCCAATCTCGAAGCCGGCGGTCTCGATGATCACGCTCACCCCTTTCTCCTGTTCGTCGACATCCAGCCCTCCTTCCTTCAGGCCCAGGATCCGGGGCGCCTTCAGCGGCGGGCGGACCAGGGGGCCGATATGCAGCGACAAGGACTCGGCACGGCGCACGGAATGCCCGCGCCTGACGACGTAGGAAAGGTCTAGGTGATGCCCCAGATGCGGGGCGATCAGCGCATGATCTATCCAGAACGAGACCTCGCGGCCAACGGCATGGGCTTCGATGTCCAGCACGTCACGCCAGAGTGCCTTGGAGTCCCTGCTGCCGATCAGGATCAGCCGGTCCCCGACAGCCATTCTTGAATAGGGCCGAATGGTCACGCAGGTGCCCTCGGGGACACGCTTCGGATCGAGACTGCCGCCCACCGCATCGGTGGCAATAGCCGGCAACAGTTGCGGCGCTACGTCACCGATCACCAGTTGCAGGGCCTCCGAATGCATGGGTGCCGGAAGTCGTTTACCGGTGACTTGATAAAAGATCTCCAGCGAGCCGCCGTCCAGCTCGGCAATGTGGGGTTCGCGCACGACGAACGTGACGTCCCGGTCGACTTGTCGCTCCGTGATCGACCTGCGTATTTCATGCCGGTACGGCTCGCCGTCCGAATTGAGCCCGTGCCAGAACAGCAGGACTTCATCGCCGCACGTCATCAACGGATAGGGTTTGAGGGTGATAGCGACCTTGCTCCAGGCCGGGTTGATCACCCCGCCTTTTGCCGCCGCCAGGATGGGGGCCCGGAATTTCGTCCGAGCGCTAAGCCGGGCTCGCCGGCCAAATGGGTCAGTGGTCATGTATGGATTCCAGTCCTTGGATGAGGACGCCATCTCCCTTTAACGGCGCCCGATAGAGCCATTAGAACCTGCTCCTCGCAAACCCGCAGTCAGACAAGGCGACAGCGCGGGTGGTCCCTTGCACTTGAGACTGTAGCTGCATGCAACAGGGTCTATCAGACGCATCCCGAAACCAAACACATCATTCGGCCACTTTTCTGATTCTTCCTGCCTTCTCTAGTCCGTTTTCGGTCGGCCATAGCGGTTTCTTCCTACACCTCGGCGCAGAAGCCTGCATTACAGTGGTGTCGCAAATTCAACATGAACCTCTTCGAAAAAGGTACGAACATGCAACGGAATGCAACCACTCAATTTCCTATCCTGTTGGTACATGGTTTGTTCGGGTTTGACAGGGTCGCTGGCTCCGAACTGTTCCAAGGCATCAAGCAGGCACTGCGCACCGCCGGCGCCCGGGTATTCATTCCCTACCTGTCGGCCACCTACACCAACGAGGCTCGCGGTGAAGAGTTACTGGCCCAGATTGATCGGGTCCTGAGCGGCACCGGGGCCACCCGGGTGAACCTGATCGGGCATGGCCAAGGTGCATTGGCGTCCCGTTACGCCGCTGCACTGGCACCCGGGAAGGTCGCCTCGGTGACATCGGTCAGCGGCCCCAACCACGGCTCGGAACTGGCCGACTTCCTGCGCAAGGCCCTCACGCCCGGGCGCCTGCCGGAGCATGTCGCCGGTAGAGTCGCCACGTTGTTCGTCGATTTCATTTCATTGCTGAGCGGCCAGGCACAGCTCCCCCACAACGCCATCGCCGCACTGGCGGCCCTGACCACCGAAGGCGTAGGCGCATTCAACGACAAATACCCGCAAGGCTTGCCCAGGAGCTGGGGAAGCAAGGGGCCGGAGCTGGTCAACGGCGTGCGCTACTACTCCTGGAGCGGCACGTTGCAGGACGCACCCGACAAAGCTCTCCGGGCGTCGGACCCCTTCCAGGTGTTCTGCCGGACCTTTTCCGAGTACTTCATCACCGAAGCCGGGCAGAACGACGGCCTGGTGGGCCGCTTCAGCTCGCACCTGGGCAAGGTCATCCGCTCCGACTATCCGATGGACCATATGGAAGCCATCGACCAGACGGCCGGGCGGATGCATAAGGGTACAGACCCGGTAGCGCTGTACGTACGACATGCAGAACGCTTGCGCAAGGCGGGCCTTTGAGCGGTCATGCGGGAAGGACTATGTCTCGCTGTTAAACGCTGCTAACTCCCGTGCCCGTTCTCGAAAATAGTGACGTTGTTCGTGATGGGCATATCGGACATGAAACTCTCCGGGTGCCGAGAGTCCATCAGGCTTCTCGAAATGACAGGTTTTGAACACGGGAAGATAGAGGTCGAGTGCGCGGTTGATCGAACGGTTACGGGTACGCGTCTGGATCACTTGACGAGACATGCCAAATGTCTCGAAGTGATGCGCGATGATCAAACCGATCAGGCAGGCGGCGATACCACCGCCTGCGTTTTTCGCCGCCGGCCGTCCATTGAGTGCAAGACGCAGTGCTTTGCGATAGGTGTGCAAGTGCCCGTAGTTTTCCAAATCGTCGTAGCGATTGATGTTGGTGTAACCGATCAAGACGTCATCCAGATAGAGTGAGTAGATGACGCTGGTCTGCTCGAGTAGAGTGGATGACGGCATGTTGCGAAGGAAGCGTTCACGGATCTGCCCCGCGTCGCCCAGGCGCGACGTATCCACACCCAAGGTCGACAAGTAGGAGGGCGGGCTCTCGGTCCAGTACTCGACAAAGGCATCCGCATCTTCCGGGCAGGCGGAACGAAGGCTTACCAAGCCCGCGCGCATCGGCAGGCTGGCATGGATCAGCGGGGAATCATCCCGAGGATTGACATTCATTCAAAAGTCTCCAGAAAGATATCTACCGACTGGACAATGCAGCTGACCAGTTCTTTCAGTTGATGGTCGGTTTCTTCGCCCATCGAGAAACGTAGAAATGGATCAGTCGACTCGGCTATCGCCGCAGCTGCAGAAACGCGTGTGACGCCGAAGCCGAAGCTCACCCCCTTGGTGATGGCCACGTCTGCCGCACGACAGCGAGTGATGATGATTTCGATCAGGCTTTCCAGGCAGTGGCGGTTGTTAAGACCAGGGGCACTGAAGGTGATAGCAACGACGCCGCCGCCATGGACCCATCGGCTATCCCGCCAATGGTCGGGGTAAGACACGCACAATCGGCTGCGCGGATGCTCGATTGCACGCAGGGCCGCAGTCAGGTACTCGGCATTGCGCGTGAGGCGTTGCATGCGCTGCAGTAATTGTTGGCGGTCGAACAGTGGAACACGTGCCACCTGACTCTGATAAAGCCCACTCCCCAGATTTCGTCGGTGACGGGCAAGCGCGGGCGCGTGCTGTTCGCTGCAGACAATAACGCCGAGCATTTGCAGGTCCAGGCCCAGTTGCAGATATTTACTGCCGCTTTCGTAGTAGAGCACCTGGGGATGGTTGGGATCGTCGAACAAGATGAACGGGTTGAAGCCGCCGGAGACCATCGTGCCGTCGATCACCAGCCACCTGTCCTGCCATTGGCGCGTTCGCAAAGCGCTGGCAAGGCCCTGGAAGTCGAAGCAAGGCAAATCACCGATATTGGCCATCGGGTCGACAAACACTACCTGGCTATCCGTGCGCTCCACGCAGTCGATCAACGCGTCGACACCCCAGTCCTGTGCCGTTGCGACGCAAACCTGAGGCAATGCCTCCAACTGCTCCAACGCCTCGAAGTAGAGGTACGGCACCCTGGCGACACGGGCGTTTGCGGGGTGTTTCGGGAACACCTCGCGCAACAGAAAACTTTCCAGTGTCGAGTAGGCGGCCTGTCCGCTTGACGTCAACAGGGCTGCCTGGGCCCCTCCATCAAATCCAATCGCGCGTACCAGATTCAGCTCCAGCTCGCGCAAGGCGATCGAGCCGTAGCGGTCATAGTTCACAGAGCTCGTTTGCAAGTCCGCAGGATCGAAAAACATGATCTCGGCACTCTGGTCGGTACTTGCACTGCACCAGCTCAGGGCCGAGCGGGCGAATCCGAACTGCTGGATCAACAATCGATAACGCTGCGCAACCTGTCGTCCATCCAGGCCCTGCTGACGACAACTATCGATCATTCGACGCGCGCTGTTCAACGCCTCGTCCATAAAACGTTCAATCGTGGCGTCCACTGACAACCGTTCCTGCCGGGCGAAGGACAAGTGTTGCGCCAGGGTCGCGTCCAGGCGATCCAATTCTCCCTCGATACGATCCACCAGTTGCAACCACATCACCCGCAACGTGGCTTCCCCTGCCATGGGCACTACGCTGGCCGAAGGCTTGTCGCTGGCCTGAGTCGCCGGATGCGGCGCGGCGTCCCGCAGTTCGATGCCAAGCGTAGTCGCTCTCAAACCGTTGATCTTACGCAGCCGAGGGTCCTCGATGACCGTGCTCATGGCCTTGCTCAACAGGGGAACGGAAATGTTGCCACCGCTGACCACGACCAGGATGTTCCCTTCCAGCGCAGCACCTTCTTCGAACAGCAAGGGCACCAGGCCAATTGCACCCGCCCCCTCAGCCAGAATGCTTTCCTGATGCAAGAGGGTCATCATGCCTGTCTTGATCTGCTCTTCCGACACGGTATGAAACCTGGGCTTGAGTTCCCGTATCAGTGGCCATAGCCAATTGTCTTGATCGTGCTCGATGGCAAGCCCATCAGCGAGCGTGGGCATGACACTCTTGAGCATCTGCCGCTCATCGAACCCTTGGTCCAATTGACGCCCGAACGCCGCCGGCAGCACACCATGCAGGCGAGCGTCGGGCCAGAGCCGGGCGGCCGCGCAGCCAAACCCGGTGAGCAACCCTCCTCCACCAAACGGCAGAACGATGTGATCAAAATGCTGGTCGTGTTGTTCGGCAATTTCCAGGGCCAGGGATCCCTGCCCAGCGACCACGGCCGGATGGTCGAACGGAGAGATGTAATGACCGCTGTTTTGCTCCGCTTCATGACGGGCTGCGATATACGCTTGCGCAACGTCACGACCCACCTGGACGATTCGAGCCCCCGCGGCACGCAGTCTGCGAATCTTTATTTCCGAAGCCGTCAGTGGCACGAAAATATTGGCTTTCAAGTCTAGCTCACGGGCCAGCGTCGCTATCGCCAAGCCATGATTACCCGCCGACGCCGTGTAGACAGCGGCGCCTGACGGCAGCCTGTGAAGCGCGTTGTAAGCACCGCGTAGTTTGAATGAGCCGGTACGCTGTGAACACTCCAGCTTCGCCCACACTGTTCGCGTATCCGAACTGAGCCAGGACAGTTCCACCAAAGGCGTTTTAACCAAGTTGCGAGTGAGCGCCGGATAATCTGACCGAATAGTCCGAAATAATGTATTAAGCGAGGCATGACCTGAACTTTTAAAGTCCGAAAACATGATAGGAAGTCTTCCTGAAATTCAAACAATGATGACAATCCGCCACACAATGCTTTTCTAATGGCAATTGGCTTAGTGTCGGATTTATCCCCGAACAATGATGCTTTCCTTAAGCCGTCCACCCAGCCGGGCGGGCGCTAATGGGGTGCGACCTTCAAGTTGTCCATTTAAGGCGGGGCATAGTTACCACACCCCTATTTGACTGTCCGTGAACTTTTATTGGATGTGTCCCCCTAAAACAGGGCATTACCCACCATTAACCGGACCTATTCAAACAGCTTGCCCCCTTTAAACAACGACCCCTCAACCGTCAATACCAGGAATCATCTTGCACTAGGTTGTTGTCATTTATTCAGTGGATAAGTAGCGAGAAAGATAGATACCCAACGAATCGCCAAAGCGACGTCTTCATCGGCACTTTTGCACCGGGCCGGTTTCAAGGACGGTGACAAGGTCGGATTCAGTGCCTTAACGAACGTTGCCAGGCAATGCATCCCTGTTTCCGGTAGGCTCTGCACTTTGAAATCATTACCTGCAAGGAGTTACCCCATGGCCAAAGCCACTGCCCGCCACATCCTGGTTTCCAGCGAAGACAAGTGCAACGAACTCAAGGCCCAGATCGAAGCCGGTGCCGATTTCGCCGAAGTCGCGAAGGCCAACTCGTCATGCCCGTCCAGCCGTCAGGGCGGCGACCTGGGTTCGTTCGGCCCAGGCCAGATGGTCAAGGAGTTCGACACCGTCGTGTTCAGCGCGCCGATCAACGTGGTGCAGGGTCCGGTCAAGACCCAGTTCGGTTATCACCTGCTGGAAGTGACCAGCCGCCAGGACTGAGGGTGACGGTGGCGAGGGGGCTTGCTCCCCCGCCACCTTAGCTCCTCGCCACCACTCCTTGACCACCGGGCTGGCGATCAACGCGCCGCTCGCGTACAAATCGTGGTCATCGATCACCCGGCTTTAAGGCTGACAATGCGACTGGCGTTTTCCTCACTGTTCTTGACTGCCGCACTCCTGCTGACAGGCGCCGCCGGCGTGTCTGCCGCACCGCAACATGCCCTGACCGTCTATGGCGAACCGGCCAAATACCCCGAAGGCTTCAGCCATTTCGCCTATGCCAATCCCCAGGCCCCCAAAGGTGGCACCCTGCGCCGTTCGGCCATCGAGATCGGCCAGTTCGACCACGTGCTGCCCTACATCGACAAAGGCATCGGGGTCAGCCAGATCGACGGCATGCTGTATTCACCCCTGGCCCAACGCTCCCTGGATGAGCCCTACACAGTCTACGGCCTGGTTGCCCAAAGCATGGAACGCGCGGACGACGGCCTGTCCCTGCGCTTTTACCTGAACCCCAAGGCCCGCTTCGCCGACGGCAAGCCCATCACCGCCGAAGACGTGCGCTACAGCTTCGAGCTGCTGATGACCCAGGGCAGCCTGCGCTATCGCACCCAGTTCGCGGCCGTCAAAGGCGTCGAAGTCGAAGGCGAGCGCACCGTTCGCTTCGATTTCAAGAACAACGAAAACCGCACCTTGCCCCTGGACATCGCCACCCTGCCGGTGTTTCCCGAGCATTGGTGGAAAACCCGCGACTTTGCCAGCGGAGGTGGCTATGAAGCGCCGCTGGGCAGCGGGCCGTACCGGGTCGGCAAGGTTGACTCCGGGCGCAGCATCACCTTCGAACGCAATGCCGACTGGTGGGGCAAGGACCTGCCGGTCAGCCGCGGGCTCTACAACTTCGATCATTTCAGCATCGAGTATTTCGGCGACACCGACGTGGCGCGCCAGGTGCTGCGCGGTGGCGCCTACGACTACAACCGCGAATTCTCCGCCACGGGCTTTTCCATTGGCTACGACAGCCCGGCACTGCGCGACGGGCGCCTGCAGAAAGCCCATCTGGCCACCGAAGCCCCGCAAACGGCCCAGGGCTTCGTGTTCAACCTGCAAAAGCCGCAGTTCCAGGATCGTCGCGTACGCCAGGCCCTGGCGATGCTCTGGGATTTCGAATGGAGCAACCGGCAGATGATGCGCAACCTCTACGTGCGCCAGCAGAGCTTCTTCTCCAACACCGACCTGGCCGCCCGACAATTGCCCGATGCGAGCGAGCTGGCGATCCTTGAACCGTTGCGCGGAAAAGTCCCCGACGAGGTCTTCACCCAGGTATTCCAGGCTCCGAAGACCGACGGCAGCGGCGTGATTCGCGACAAGCAATTGCAAGCCCTGGCGCTGCTGGAACAGGCCGGCTGGAAACCCGACGGCGATCGCCTGGTCAATGCCGAAGGCGAACCGCTGAGCTTCACCTTCCTCAACAGCCAGAACGGCATGGACCGCCTGCTGCTGCCCTATAAACGCACCCTGGCGCAGATCGGCATCGACATGAGCATCCGTCGCATCGACCCGTCCCAGTACATCAATCGCCTGATGAGCCGTGACTACGACATGATCGTCACCGGCTACCCGGTCAGCGTCTCGCCTGGCACCGAGCTCTACAACTACTTCGGCTCGGCGGCGGCCAACGACCCGGGTGCCAACAACTACATGGCCCTGCAGAACCCCGCTGTCGACACCCTGATCGACGGGCTGGTCAAGGCCACCACCCAGGATGACATGCTTCGTCACGCCCACGCCCTGGACCGGGTGTTGCAATGGAACTACTACTGGATTCCCAACTACTACCCACCAGGCAGTTCGACCGTGTGGTGGAACCGCTTCGGCATGCCGAAGGTGCAGGCCGCCAATGACGAAGCCATCGAGAGCTGGTGGGAAGTCAGCACCACCCCCTTGACCAATGAGCAGATGACCGCCGAACGAATCAGGCGTGGCACCTCCGGAGGGCGTCACTGATGTGGGCCTATATCGCGCGTCGCCTGCTGCTGATCATCCCGACCCTGGTGATCATCCTGCTGGTGAATTTCGTCATCGTCCAGGCGGCACCGGGTGGCCCGGTGGAACAGGCCATCGCCCATCTGCAAGGCATCGGCGGCGCCAGCGTCGGCAGCTCGGGCAATGCCATGACCGGCAGCTCCCGGGCCAGTCGCGGCCTGGACCCGCAACTGATCAAGGACATCGAGAAACAATACGGCTTCGACAAGCCGGCCCATGAACGCCTATGGCTGATGCTCAGCAGCTATGCCCGCCTGGACTTCGGCAAGAGTTTCTTCCGGGGTGCCACGGTCACCGACCTGATCCTGGAAAAGATGCCGGTGACCATTTCCCTGGGGCTGTGGGCCACGCTGATCACCTACCTGGTGTCGATCCCGCTGGGCATCCGCAAGGCGGTGCATCATGGCTCGGCCTTCGATGTCTGGAGCAGCACGGCGATCATCATCGGCTACGCCATGCCGGCCTTCCTCTTCGCGATGTTCCTGATCGTGGTGTTCGCGGGCGGGACGTCGCTGAACTGGTTTCCGGTGCGCGGGCTGGTGTCGGACAACTTCGAATCGCTGTCGACCCTGGGCAAGATCACCGACTACTTCTGGCACCTGGTGCTGCCGGTCACGTCGCTGGTGATCGGCGGCTTCGCCACCCTGACCATCCTGACCAAGAACTCGTTCCTCAATGAAATTACCCGCCAATATGTGGTCACGGCGCGGGCCAAGGGCATGAGCGAACGGCGGGTGCTATACGGGCACGTGTTCCGCAACGCCATGCTGTTGGTGGTCTCGGGGATTCCCCAGGCGTTCATCAGCGTGTTCTTCGCCGGGTCGTTGCTGATCGAGGTGATCTTCTCCCTCGATGGCCTGGGCCGCATGAGCTACGAGGCGGCCGTGTCTCGGGACTATCCGGTGGTGTTCGGCTCACTGTTCATCTTCACGCTGTTCGGCCTGCTGATCAAACTCATCGGCGACCTCTGCTACACCTTGGTGGACCCGCGCATCGACTTCGCCGCGAGGAACGCCTGATGTTCAGATTCTCGCCTCTGGGCCGACGGCGTTTCGAGCGCTTCAAGAAAAACCGCCGCGGCTGGTGGTCGCTGTGGTTGTTCATCGGCCTGTTCATCCTGACCCTGGGCGGCGAGCTGATCGCCAATGACAAGCCGCTGGTGGTGAGCTATCAGGACTCGCTGTATTTCCCGGTGTTCAAGCGCTACACCGAACAGGAATTTGGCGGCCAGCTACCATTCCAGGCCGACTACCGCAGCAGCTACGTGCAGAACCTGATCCACAAGGACGGCGGCTGGCTGCTGTTCCCGCCGATCCCGTTCAGCGACGACACACCCAACTACGACCTCAATCAACCGGCCCCGAGCCCGCCCACCTCGGTGAACTGGCTGGGCACCGACGACCAGTCTCGGGACGTGCTGGCCCGGGTGATCTTCGGTGCCCGGGTGTCGATCCTGTTCGCCCTGGCGCTGACGACCATCAGCGCGCTGATCGGCATCGCCGCCGGCGCGTTGCAGGGTTATTACGGCGGCTGGGTGGACCTGTTGGGGCAACGCCTGCTGGAAGTCTGGTCGGGGCTGCCGGTGCTCTACCTGCTGATCATCCTCTCCGGTTTCGTCGAGCCGAATTTCTGGTGGCTGCTGGGGATCATGGCGTTGTTCTCCTGGCTGGCCCTGGTGGACGTGGTCCGCGCCGAGTTCCTGCGCGGGCGCAACCTCGAATACGTCAAGGCCGCCAGGGCCCTGGGCCTGACCGACCGCAAGGTGATCGTGCGGCACATCCTGCCCAACGCGATGAACGCGACCCTGAGTTATCTGCCGTTCATCCTCACCGGGGCGATCTCCACCCTCACCGCCCTGGACTTCCTCGGCTTCGGCATGCCGGCCGGCAGCGCGTCCCTGGGCGAGCTGATTGCCCAGGGCAAACAGAACCTGCAAGCACCCTGGCTGGGGCTGACGGCATTCTTCACCCTGGCCCTGATTCTTTCCCTGTTGGTGTTCATTGGCGAGGCATTGCGTGATGCATTCGATCCCAGGTCCTGATCCGGACGTGCGTGACAACCTGATCGAAATCCGCGACTTGAGCGTGGCCTTCAACGACCACGCCGTCGTGCGCAACCTGTGCCTGGACATCCGTCCCGGCGAGTGCCTGGCCCTGGTGGGCGAATCGGGCTCCGGCAAATCGGTGACGGCCCATTCGATCCTGCAACTGCTGCCACCAACCGAGAGCCGTACCACCGGCAGCATTCGCTATCGCGGCCAGGAACTGGTCGGCGCCCAGGCCAAGACCCTGCGAGAGCTGCGCGGCAATCGCATCGCGATGATCTTCCAGGAACCGATGACCTCCCTGAACCCGCTGCACAGCGTCGAAAAGCAGATCGGTGAAACCCTGATGCTGCACAAGGGCCTGGGCGGCAAAGCGGCACGTCAGCGCATCCTGGAGCTGCTGGCCCTGGTCGGCATCCAGAAGCCCGTCGAACGGCTCAAGGCCTACCCGCATCAGCTCTCCGGCGGCCAGCGTCAACGGGTGATGATTGCCATGGCCCTGGCCTGCGAACCAGAGCTGTTGATCGCCGACGAACCGACCACCGCGCTGGACGTCACCGTACAACGCAAGATCCTGTTGTTGCTCAAGTCCCTCCAGCAACGGCTGGGCATGTCCCTGTTGCTGATCAGCCACGACCTGAACCTGGTGCGCAGCATCGCCCAGCGGGTGTGCGTGATGAAGGCCGGGGAAATCGTCGAGCAGGCGCCCTGCGAAACCCTGTTCAGCGCGCCGAAGCACCCCTACAGCTGTGAACTGCTGCACGCCGAACCGGAGGGTGAAGCCCTGCCCCGGGACGAGCGCGAAGACGTGCTGCAGGTCCAGGACCTACGGGTCAGTTTCGCCCTGGGCGGTGGGTTGTTCCGGCGCAAGGAATACCTGCGCGCCGTCGACGGCATCAGCCTGAACATCCAGCGCGGCAAGACCCTGGGCATCGTCGGCGAATCCGGCTCCGGCAAGTCCACACTCGGCCAGGCGATCCTGCGGCTGATCGAATCCGAAGGCAGCATTCGCTTCCAGGGTGAAGCCCTCGACGCGCTGTCACAGAAAGCATTGCGGCCGTGGCGCAAGCAGATGCAGGTGGTGTTCCAGGACCCGTTCGGCAGCCTCAGCCCACGGATGTCGGTGCAGCAGATCATCAGTGAAGGCCTTGAGGTCCACAGTCCGTCCAGCGCCCAGGAGTGTGAAGCCCGGGTGATCCAGGCCCTCAAGGAAGTCGGTCTCGACCCGCAGAGTCGCCATCGCTACCCCCACGAATTTTCCGGCGGCCAACGCCAGCGCATCGCCATTGCCCGGGCCCTGGTGCTCAAGCCGGCCCTGATCCTGCTGGACGAGCCCACGTCGGCGCTGGATCGCACCGTGCAGAAACAAGTTGTCGCCCTGCTCCGCCAGCTCCAGGAAAAGCACGGCCTGACCTACCTGTTCATCAGCCATGACCTGGCGGTGGTGCGCGCCCTGGCCCACGACATGATCGTGATCAAGGACGGTAAAGTGGTCGAGCAAGGGGCGAGCCATGAGCTGTTCGAGTCGCCACGCCACCCCTATACCCGAGAGCTGCTGGCGGCGGCACATCCCGCATAACTCGCGGGCCAGTCTTCTCCAGCGAATCAGGCGCCCCGTCGCTGGTCCAGGGTGTTGGCGAAATTGCCCATTACCGTCACAACCTGTTGCGCGCCCCGGTGGATATCCTGGATCACCGCGCCTGCTTCATTCACCAGTGTGACCCCCTGTTCAGCCTTGAGGGTGCTCGACTGCATGCTGGTGACCGCTTGCCTGGCGAGTTCGCGGTTCTTGCCGACCACCTCGGTGATGGCGACGGTGGCCTGGCTCGTACGTCGGGCCAAGTTGCGCACCTCATCGGCCACGACCGCGAAGCCGCGCCCCTGCTCTCCAGCGCGAGCAGCTTCGATGGCAGCATTAAGGGCCAGCAGGTTGGTCTGTTCAGCGATGCCCCGGATGGCATCGACGATACTGCCGATTTCCTCGGACTGTGCGCTCAGGGCCTCTATGCCCGTCGCCACAGCCTGGAGTTCATCAGCGATGCTTTGCACGACGGTCACGGTCTTTTGCACGACGGCGGTGCCAAGCCGGGTATGCTCATCGGTCTGCTGGGACGTCTCGAAGGCTAACTGCGCCGCCTTCGATTCGCTCTGGCGTTGTTCGATCTCAGCGGTGCAATCGGTGGCGAACTTGACCACCCCATACACATGGCCCTGGGCATCATAGAGCGGGTTGTAGGTGGCCTGCAGCCAGACGGTCGCGCCGCGCTTGTCGACCCGCTGGAACAATCCTGCCTTGTACTCGCCCCGGTTCAGTCCGGCCCAGAAGCCGCGATAGGCTTCGCTCTGCGCTTCGCCGGGCGTGCAGAAGATACGGTGATGCTGGCCGCGCACTTCTTCCAGGCCATAGCCCATCACCCTCAGGAAGTTCGCGTTGGCATTTACCACGTGCCCTTTCAGGTCAAATTCGATGACCGCCATCGAACGGTCAATCGCCTGCGTGAAGCTGGACTCGGCCTGGGAACGAAGCACCTGATCGGTCACATCGCGAACAACGCAAAGGATGCGCTGTACGCCCGCGCCCGCCTGGCGCACCGGAACATGGTCCGCTTCCACCCAGACCCCTTGTCCGTCGCGGGCCAGCAGCAAAAACCGGTCGCTGGCACTTTCACCCTGCAGCAAGCGCCGCCACAACGTCGCGTACTGTGGACTGTGGGCGTACGCCGGGGCGCAAAATGTCTGGTGATGCTTGCCCAGAATCTCGTCGAGCGAGTATCCAACCATTCGTAGGAACAGGGGACTGGCGCTCAGCACTTCACCTGTCGCCGCGAGCTCAAGCACGGCCATGGAGGCATGCAAGGCATCGCGCTGCGCCTCAAGATAAGCCTCCCTGGCCTGGACTTCATGCAAGGCCTGCTGATGCTTGCGTGTACGAATGAACATGGGCCCCACTCCGGAACGTTGGATGCGTGGATCGAGCCGCCTGAAGACTCAGGGGGCCTTTCGCTGGAGAGATGCCATTAAGCCATGATCTCAAAAATAATTGTACAGATTTTTATTTATGTACAAGTTTTATATGACCAGCGGCGTACCACCGGCCGCCCGTTTTTTTCATTTCCAGCCAATGCGCCACCGCTTGTCATCTCGCAACTCGCGCCAGTCCAGCAGTTCCGTGCGCCCGCTGAGCACCGCTTGCAACTCGACTTGCAGAGGTACGCCGACCTCGTCGCAGAGCAGCTTGATGACCAGGAAATGCTTCTCTCGATTGACCGGTGCACAGGCAGTCCATTTCGAAAGCGTGAGTTTGCGAGGATTGAATGGGTTCATGGGGGGCATCCAAAAATGTACAAAACAAAAGCAACTGTATAATTTTCGCCTCATTGAAACCACGACTTCAGGACGCTCGACCGAGGCGCAACACGTCAGCCGCGTCTTGATCAGTGGATCTACGGCATAATGCCGCTGGCAACAGACTCATCAGAGGCCGCCACACCCTCACCTCTTTCTGGGAATGCCCGATGCGCCCCACCGAAAACCTCAAGGACTACCAGCGCGTACGCACCCTGGCGATTCGCTCCTTGTTCGAGATCATCGAACAGTCCAGCGAAGGCACGGTGATTGTCGACCGTGACGCCAACATCGTCTGGATGAACGAGCGCTACGCCCGGCGCTTCGGTCTGAACTCGGCGCAGGAGGCCATCGGTCGGGCCTGCGAGAGCGTGATCCCCGGCAGCTTGCTCCGGGAAGTGGTGCGGACCGGGCGGCCAATCCTGCTGGACATGCAGGAGATGCCCAAGGAGCCGCTGGTGGTCATGCGCCTGCCGATCCATGACAGCGCCGGCGCGGTTATCGGCGCCATCGGTTTTGCCTTGTTCGGTGAACTGCATAGCCTGTCGCCGATGCTCAAGCGCTACCAGAGCATGCAGGAAGAACTGGCCTCGACCCGTTCGCTGCTGCGGGCGCGGCAAACCAAGTACAACTTCGCCCATTTCATCGGCACCAGCAGCGCCGGCCTGGAGGTCAAGCGCCGCGCCCGGCGTAGCGCCAGCACCGATTCCCCGGTGTTGCTGCTCGGCGAAACCGGCACCGGCAAGGAGCTGCTGGCCCAAGCGATCCACAGCGCCTCGCCACGGGCGCACAAGGCATTCGTCAGCATCAACAGCGCGGCGATTCCGGAATCGCTGCTGGAAGCCGAGTTCTTCGGCACGGCCCCCGGAGCGTTCACCGGGGCTGACCGCAAGGGCCGCGCCGGCAAGCTGCAGATCGCCCAGGGCGGCACGTTGTTCCTCGATGAGATCGGCGACATGCCCTTGCCACTGCAAAGCAAACTGCTGCGCGTGCTGCAGGAAAAGGAATATGAACCGGTGGGCTCCAACGAGGTGCTGCAAAGCGATGTCCGCGTGATCGCTGCCACGTCAACGGACCTGGAAGCGGCGATCAAGCGCGGCGAGTTCCGCGCCGACCTGTATTACCGCCTCAATGTGCTGCCGATCCAGGTTCCACCCCTGCGCGAGCGCCTGGATGACCTGCCGGCCCTGAGCGAAGCAATCCTCGAAGACCTGCGCAGCCAGCACGAACTGAACCCCGACGCCCTCGACCTGCTGGGGCAACACGCCTGGCCGGGCAACATCCGCGAATTGCGCAACGTGCTGGAGCGGGCCGCGTTGCTCAGCGATGACCTGCAACTCACCGCCGTCGACATCCGCGCGGCCATCGGCACGTTCACGCCAGTGACCCGCCCGGCCAGCCCAAGCCTGGAACTGCTGCCCCAGGAAACCTTCAGCCAGGCCCGGGCGCGATTCGACCGGCAATTGATCGAAACCACCCTCGCGCAATGCGGCGGCAAGGTGATCGAGGCGGCTGAGCGGCTGGGGCTGGGGCGCTCGACGTTGTACAAGAAGATGGTGGCGTTGGGAATTGCCGAGTCTCAATAGAGAGAAATATATTCTCTTTTTGTAGACATACATCTTGGAGCGCTTTGCGCTCATCGCGAGCAGGCTCGCTCCCACAGGATGATTGCATTCCCCTGTGGGAGCGAGCCTGCTCGCGATAAGGCCATTCGAATCAAAAAATCTCAAAAAAGAGACAGCACTCTCCGTATCTGCTCAAGCCAAACAAGAAACATCATACATTTCAACAAGTTACCAACCTGGCACAAAACTCGCTAAAGCTCCTCCCACCGCTTCACCACAAAAATAACAATCCAGGAGACACACCATGAGTGTGATCATTGCCTTGGCAGCCCTCGCGCTGCTGATGGTTGCCGCCTACCGTGGCTACAGCGTCATCCTCTTTGCCCCCATCGCCGCCCTCGGCGCCGTCCTGCTCACCGACCCCTCCGCCGTCGCCCCTGCCTTCACCGGGGTGTTCATGGAGAAAATGGTCGGGTTCATCAAACTGTATTTCCCGGTGTTCCTGCTCGGCGCGGTGTTCGGCAAGCTGATCGAGTTGTCGGGCTTCTCCCGCTCCATCGTGGCCGCGGCGATTCGCCTGTTGGGCACGCGCCAGGCGATGCTGGTGATCGTGCTGGTCTGCGCCCTGCTGACCTATGGCGGCGTGTCGCTGTTCGTCGTGGTGTTCGCGGTGTACCCGTTCGCCGCCGAGATGTTCCGCCAGAGCAATATTCCCAAGCGCCTGATCCCGGCCACCATCGCTCTCGGCGCGTTCTCTTTTACCATGGACGCCCTGCCCGGCACGCCGCAGATCCAGAACATCATCCCCAGCACCTTCTTCAACACCACCGCTTGGGCCGCGCCGTGGCTGGGTGTGATCGGCACGCTGTTCGTGTTCAGCATCGGCATGCTGTTCCTGCAACGCCAGCGCAACAAGGCCCAGCGCGTGGGCGAAGGCTACGGCACCGAACTGCGCAACGAGCCGGAAACGGCCGAAGACATCAAGCTGCCCAACCCGTGGATCGCCGTTTCGCCACTGCTGGCGGTCGGCATCATGAACCTGCTGTTCACCCAGTGGATCCCCCAGTGGTACGGCAAGACCCACAGCCTGGCGCTGCCGGGCATGGCGGCACCGGTGACGAGCGACGTCGCCAAGCTCACCGCGATCTGGGCGGTGCAGGCCGCGCTGCTGGTGGGCATCATCATGGTCCTGCTGTTCGGCTTCCGGGCCATTCGCAGCAAGCTGGCCGAAGGCAGTAAAAGTGCGGTGGGCGGTGCGCTGCTCGCGGCGATGAATACCGCCTCGGAATACGGCTTCGGCGCGGTCATCGCCTCGCTGCCGGGCTTCCTGGTGTTGGCCGACTGGCTCAAGAGCATCCCCAATCCACTGGTCAACGAAGCCGTGACCGTGACGCTGCTGGCGGGCATCACCGGTTCCGCGTCGGGCGGCATGAGCATCGCCCTGGCGGCGATGTCCGAAACCTTCATCAACGCCGCCCACGCCGCCAATATCCCCCTGGAAGTGCTGCACCGGGTAGCGGCCATGGCCAGCGGCGGCATGGACACCCTGCCTCACAACGGCGCGGTGATCACCCTGCTGGCGGTCACCGGGCTCACCCACCGTGAAGCCTACAAAGACATTTTCTGCATTACGCTGATCAAGACCCTCGCGGTTTTCGTGGTGATCGGTGTGTTTTACGCCACTGGCATTGTATGAGGTTCTTATGACGACAACTCTTTCCGGCAAAACCGCCCTGGTCACCGGTTCTACCAGCGGCATCGGCCTGGGCATTGCCCTGAGCCTGGCCAAGGCCGGCGCCGACTTGATCCTCAACGGCTTTGGCGATGCATCGGCGGTGATCGCCGAAGTGCAGCAGTTCGGTGGCAAGGTGGGCCATCACCCGGCCGATGTCAGTGATCCGGCCCAGATCGCCGATATGCTCGCTTACGCCGAGCGCGAGTTCGGCGGCGTCGACATTCTGGTGAACAACGCCGGCATCCAGCATGTGGCCGCTGTCGAGGATTTCCCGGTGGAGCGCTGGGACTCGATCATCGCCATCAACCTGTCCTCGGTGTTCCATGCCACCCGCCTGAGCCTGCCAGGCATGCGCAGCAAGGGCTGGGGGCGGATCGTCAATATCGCCTCGGTACACGGCCAGGTCGGCTCGGTGGGCAAGGCCGCCTATGTCGCGGCCAAGCACGGGGTGATCGGCCTGACCAAAGTGGTCGGCCTGGAAACCGCCACCAGCAACGTCACCTGCAACGCCATCTGCCCCGGCTGGGTGCTGACCCCGCTGGTGCAGAAGCAGATCGACGACCGCATCGCCAGCGGCGTCGACCCGCAACAGGCCCAGCATGACCTGCTGGCCGAGAAACAGCCGTCCCTGGATTTCGTCACCCCGCCGCAACTGGGAGAACTGGTGCTGTTCCTCTGCAGCGAAGCCGGTAGCCAGGTGCGTGGCGCGGCATGGAATATCGATGGTGGGTGGTTGGCCCAGTAACCTGTGTGAACCCTGTGGGAGCAAGGCTTGCCCGCGATGAAGGTATCTCGATTCCAAGGTGAACCGTATCGACCTCATCGCGGGCAAGCCTTGCTCCCACAGGAAGTTGATCCCGGAAGCTCCGGCTCGCTCTATAGTTTGCGTGTACATAAAGAATAAGAGATACGCCATGTCCGACACCCTCTGGCAACCCAGCCCCGAACGCATCGCGCGGTCGCGCATGAGCGCCTTTCGCCGGTTCGTCAACGAACGGCATCACCTGCAACTCAGTGGCTATCCCGCCCTTCACGCCTGGAGCATCGACCAGCGCGAAGCCTTCTGGCAGGCCATCGTCGATTTCTTCGAGATTCGCTTTCACCAGGCGCCCAGCGAGGTACTGGTGGAAGGTGCGCAAATGCCCAGCGCCCGCTGGTTCCCCGGGGCGACGCTGAACTTTGCCGAGCATTTGCTGCGCCGTCGCGATACAGCAACGGCAGTGGTGGCCATCGACGAAAATGGCGGCCAGGAACACCTGACCTGGGCCGAACTCGCCGCCCACGTCACCGGCCTGCAGAAAAGCCTGCAAGCGGCCGGTGTGACCCAAGGCGACCGCGTCGCCGCGTGCATGCCCAACACCTGGCAAACCCTGGTGGGCATGCTCGCCACCACCAGCCTGGGGGCGATCTGGTCCTGTTCGTCGCCGGATTTCGGCACCCAGGGAGTGATCGACCGCTTCGGCCAGATCGAACCCAAGGTGCTGATCACCTGCGCCGGTTACCGCTACGCCGGCAAGGTCATCGACCAACGGCCCAAGGTCAACGAGATCCTCGAACGGCTGCCGTCGCTGCAGCAACTCATCGTGCTGCCCTATGCCCAGCCGGATGCCAGCGCCGAAGACTTCACGACCCCGGCCAGCGTCGCACTGTGGGACGGGTTCTACCAAGCCGGTGGCGAGCCGCAATTCGTCGCCGTGCCGTTCGATCATCCGCTGTACATCCTGTACTCCAGCGGCACCACCGGCGTACCGAAGTGCATCGTCCATGGCACCGGCGGCGTACTGCTGCAACACGTCAAGGAACATGGCCTGCACGTCGACCTCGGCCCCGAGGATCGGCTGTTCTACTACACCACTTGCGGCTGGATGATGTGGAACTGGCTGGTGTCCGCCCTCGCCGTCGGCAGCGCGGTGGTGCTCTACGACGGTTCACCGTTCCACCCCGGCCCCGAGCGCTTGCTGGACCTGATCGACCAACAGCGCATCAGCGTGTTCGGCACCAGCCCCAAGTTCCTGGCCGCCCTGGAGAGCCAGGGTTTGAAGCCTTGGCAGACCCACGACCTGGGCAGCCTCAGGACCTTGCTGTCCACCGGCTCGGCGCTGGCGCCCCACAGCTACGACTACGTCTACCGCGACTTCAAGCCCGACGTCTGCCTCGCCTCGATGTCCGGTGGCACCGACATCGTGTCCTGCTTCGTCAACGGCAACCCGCTGTCGGCAGTGCGGCGCGGCGAAATGCAGGGCAAGAGCCTGGGCATGGCGGTAGAGGTCTGGAACGAGGCCGGGCAGGCCGTCATCGGCGAGAAAGGTGAACTGGTGTGCACTCGGCATTTCCCGGCGATGCCCATTGGCCTGTGGAACGACCCCCAGCAGGAAAAACTGCGCGCCTCCTACTTCAGCCAGTTTCCCGGCGTGTGGGCCCAAGGCGATTACGCCGAGGAGCTGCCCCATGGCGGTTTCCTGATCCATGGCCGCTCCGACGCGGTGCTCAACCCCGGTGGCGTGCGCATCGGGACGGCGGAAATTTATCGACAGGTGGAAAAGGTCGAACAGGTGCTGGACAGCGTCGCCATCGGCCAGCAATGGCAGGGTGATGTGCGGGTGGTGCTGTTCGTGCGCCTGCAAGAGGGCGTAGTCCTCGATGACACCCTGGAGCAGCGGATCCGCCAGGTCATCCGGGCCAATACCACGCCACGCCATGTACCGGCGAAGATCCTGGCGGTCAGCGACATTCCGCGGACCATCAGTGGCAAGGTGGTGGAGCTGGCGGTACGCAATGTGGTGCACGGCGAAGCGGTGAAAAATACCGACGCCCTGGCCAACCCGGAGGCGCTGGAGCAGTTTCGGGATCGGCCGGAGCTGGCCACCTAGGCACCACACAAAACCGCTTTCTGTGGCGAGGGGATTTATCCCCTCGCCACAGGGCCGAGCGCCCGACTGGATCAATCCATCAACCCCCACTCCCCCGCCGCCGGATCGGCCGCAGGCGCGGCGCCCGATTCGGCATGCAGTTTCAACCGCAAGCGCAGGTTGTTCGCCGAATCGGCGTTCTTCAGCGCTTCTTCCTCATCGAGCACCCCTTCGACCACGAGGCTGAACAGGGCCTGGTCAAAGGTCTGCATGCCCAGTTCTTCCGACTTTTCCATGATGCCCTTGAGTTCGCCCAGCTCGTTGCGCCGGATCAGGTCGGCCACCGTGGGCGAGCCGAGCATGACCTCCACCGCGGCCCGGCGCTGGCCGGTACGGGTGCGCACCAGGCGCTGGGAAACGAATGCCAGGAGGTTGTTGCTCAGGTCGCTCAACAATTGCGGCCTACGTTCTTCCGGGAAGAAGTTGATCACCCGGTCCAAGGCCTGATTGGCGTTGTGGGCATGCAAGGTGGAAATCACCAGATGGCCGGTGTCGGCAAAGGCCAGGGCGTGTTCCATGGTTTCACGGTCGCGAATCTCGCCGATCAGCACCACATCCGGTGCCTGGCGCAAGGTGTTCTTGAGGGCGGCATGGAAACTGCGGGTGTCGACACCGACCTCGCGCTGGTTGATGATCGACTTCTTGTGCCGGTGGATATACTCCACCGGGTCCTCGATGGTGATGATGTGGCCGCTGCTGTTGCGATTGCGATAATCGATCAACGCCGCCAGGGAGGTGGACTTGCCTGACCCCGTCGCGCCGACGAACAGCATCAATCCCTGCTTATGCATGATGGTGTCCAGCAGCACCTTGGGCAGCTTCAGGTCCTCGAAGCGCGGAATGTCCAGCTTGACGTTACGGATCACCATGGACACGTCGTTGCGCTGCTTGAAGATATTGACCCGGAATCGCCCGACACCGGACAGGGAAATGGCCAGGTTCATTTCCAATTCCCGATCGAACTCAAGGCGCTGTTCGGCGTCCATCAGAGACTCGGCGAGCCCGGCGATATCACCGACCTTGAACGCCTGGTTGCCCAGGGGCTTGAGCACACCCTCGAATTTTGCACAGGGCGGTGCCCCGGTGGACAGGTAAAGATCGGAGCCTTCCTGGCTGGCCAGGATGCGTAACAAGGGATCGATTTCCATGGACTGAAACTTCCGCGAGACTTCAATGAAACAAGCTGACCCGAACACGTACCTCTGCAGACCAACCCGCGCTTACCTCCTTCAGAGGATAGTCGACGTGACACGACACCCAGGGATTCCGTGATGAACGCAACACCCGCCAGCAGCGGCACACAGCGCCTGATCGAGCGACTGGACTGGAGCTCCAGCCAGCTGGGCCCTGCCGAAACCTGGCCCCAGAGCCTGCGCACCGCCGTGGACATCGTGCTGCACTCGCCGATGCCGATGGCCTTGCTGTGGGGGCCGCAACTGATCCATTTCTACAACGATGCCTTCTCCCGACTGGCCGGCGACAAGCATCCCCAGGCGTTCGGCCAGCCGACCCATCTGGCGTGGCCTGAACTCAAAAGCACGAATGCAGCGATTTATCACAACGTGTTTCAAGGCCGCACCCACACCAGCCGCGACCAGCAGTGGCGCCTGCCTTTCGCCGGCCGCCTCTGCGATCTCTGGCTGGATTTGACCTACAGCCCCGTGCGTGACGAAAGTGGCGCCGTGGCCGGCATCCTGGTCACGGCCATCGAGACCAGCGAGCGGCGGCGCCTGGCCCTGGAGTTCGAACGTCGTTCCGAGGCCAGCCTCAAGGCCCAGCAGGAAAGCGAGGAGCGCCTGCAACTGGCCCTGGCCGCCGCCGATACGCTGGGCACCTGGGACTGGGACATCAGCGAAGACCGCTTCATCGCCGATGCGCATTTCGCCCTGTTGCACGGTGTCGATCCGACGCTGTCCCGGCAGTTGCCCATCAGCGCCTACCTTGAAGGAGTGCACCCCGAGGATCGGGCGATGGTCGCCCGCAGCATCAAGCATTGCATCACCCACGGCACCGAATATGCCGAGGAGTACCGCCTGTTGCAGGCCGACGGCGAACTGCGCTGGGTGTTCGTGCGCGGTCGCTGTTACAAGGATCGCCATGGTCGCCCCAAGCGTTTTCTCGGCGCGGCCCTGGACCTGACCGAGCGCAAGCGCACCGAACAAGCCTTGCGCCAGAGCCAGACCGAGCTGCAACTGATCATCAACGCCATGCCGATCCTCATCAGCTACGTGGACCACGAAGAACGCTTCCGCCTGAACAACAGCGCCTACCTGGACTGGTATGGCCTGACTCCGCAGGAACTCTACGGCAAGACCATTCGCGAAGTGATCGGCAAGGAAGGCTATGCAGCTCGCGCCGAACAGATTGCCGCGGCCCTGGCTGGCAAACCGTGCAGCTTCGCCGTCCAGTCGGACCACCGCGATGGCCGGCCGCGGCATGCGCTGACCAACTACCTGCCCCGCCATGGCGCGGACGGCGCCGTGAACGGTTTTTATATCTTTGTGATCGACGAAACCGAGCGCAAGAAAACCGAGGAAGCCCTGCGCAACCTCAACGAAACCCTGGAAGAACGGGTGATCGCCCGAACCCAGCAACTGGCCGAAGCCAACCACCGCTTGCAAAACGAGATGTTCGAACGCGAGCGCGCCGAGGAAGCGCTGCGCCATGCCCAGAAGATGGAAGCCGTGGGCCAGCTCACCGGAGGCATCGCCCATGACTTCAACAACATGCTCACCGGCATTCTCGGCAGCCTGGACCTGATGCAGCGCTACATCGCCAACGGCCGCGTCGACGAGATCGGACGCTTTACCGAAGCGGCGGTGTCATCGGCCAATCGCGCCGCTGCCCTGACTCATCGACTGTTGGCCTTTTCCCGGCGCCAGTCCCTGGACCGCAAACCGTTGGACGCCAACAGCCTGGTCCTGTCCCTGGAAGACCTGCTGAGTCGCACCACCGGTGATCACATCGCGCTGCGGCTGCAACTGGCCGACGAGCTGTGGCCCGTCAGCACCGATGCCAGCCAGCTGGAAAACGCCCTGCTCAACCTGGTGATCAACGCGCGGGACGCCATGCCCGACGGCGGCGAACTGACCGTCGAGACCGCCAATATCTACCTCGACGGCAGCGATATCAGCACCCTGGAACCGGTCAAGGCCGGGGATTACGTGATGATTGCCGTCAGCGACAATGGCAGCGGCATGACCCCGTCCGTGCTGGCAAAGGCCTTCGACCCGTTCTTCACCACCAAGCCCATCGGCCAGGGCACCGGCCTGGGTTTGTCGATGATCTACGGATTTGCCCAACAGTCGGGTGGACTGCTGCACCTGGACAGCGTACCGGGCCAGGGCACACGGGTGCAGTTGTACCTGCCGCGGCTCCGGGTGGCCCCCGTCGAACAACCGACACAGGCCGCGACCGTAGAGGCTCCGGCCGCGATCGAAGGAGAAACCGTCTTGCTGGTGGAAGACGAGCCGGCGGTGCGGATGCTGGTGCTCGATCTGTTGCAGACGCTGGGGTACACCGCCCTTGAAGCCGAAGACGCCAAGACCGCCCTCCCGCTGCTGGAGTCAGACCAGCGCATCGACCTGCTGGTCACCGACGTCGGCCTGCCCGGCATGAATGGCCGGCAACTGGCGGAAATCGCCCGCCAGCACCGGCCCGATCTGAAGGTGCTGTTCATGACCGGTTATGCGCAGAAAGCCGCCGAACGCCAGGGCTTCCTGGAACAGGGCATGGACATGGTCGCCAAGCCTTTCACCCTCGACCTGCTGGCGAGCAAGATTCGGACGATGATCAACCATGTGTCCTGAGTTGAGGCATAATCGCCCCCTTTTGTTCAGGTCACCGCTGCGATGAAAGCCCAAGCCCGCCATATCCTGGTGAAAACCGCCGAAGAAGCCGAACAGCTCAAGCAACGCATTGCCAAGGGCGAAGCGTTCGATGTGCTGGCAAAGAAATACTCCACCTGCCCCTCCGGCAAACGCGGCGGCGACCTGGGTGAAGTGCGGCCGGGGCAGATGGTCGGCGTGATCGATGCGGTGATCTTCAAGAAGCCCCTGCGGGTGGTGCATGGGCCGATCAAGAGCAAGTTCGGGTATCACCTGGTGCAGGTGTTTTATCGGGATTGATGTCGAGCCCAACGCAGATCACATGTGGGAGCGAGCCTGCTCGCGAAGCGGTGGATCAGTTGATATTGATGGCGACTGACACACTGCCATCGCGAGCAGGCTCGCTCCCACATAAGAGCTTGTTTCGGGTTCATGACCGGGGAATCAACGCCCCCGGCACCTGAATCACCCGGCTCGCCAACAGATGCCCGGCCTCGGCCGCCTCCACCGGATTCCCGCCCATCAAACGGCGCGCCAGGTACGCGGCGCTGAACGAATCCCCCGCCGCCGTGGTGTCCACCACCCGTTCGACCCGCTGGCCCTGCACTTCATACGACTGGCCATCGCACCGGATCAGACAAGCCTCGGCACCGCGCTTGAGCACCACTTCCGGGGTGCCAAGCTGTTCGTAGGCGGCGAACACCGCGTCGCTGTCGGCATGACCAAACAACGCCTGCTCATCGTCCACGGTCAGCAGGGCCAGTTCCACATAAGGCAATACACTGCGATAGGCCGCGCGGGCGGCATCGACCGAGGCCCAGAGCCTTGGTCGATAGTTATTGTCGAACACCACCTGGGCGCCTCGCCGACGCGCCTCGACCAGGGTTTCGACAAGCTTGCCGCGCCCCTGCTCGCCCAGCACCGCCAGGGTGATGCCGCTGAAATACAGCACATCGTAATCCGGCAACGCCGCCAGGATCGGCGCGGCGGCCGGCGTGGTGAAGCAATCGCGCACCGCCGCTTCGTTACGCCAGTACAAGAACCGTCGCTCACCGGCCGCATCGGTCTGGATGCAATACAGCCCGGGCAGGCGGCCGGGCAAGCGCTGGACCCGTTCCAGGCCGATGTTCTCCTCGGCCCAACTCTGGCACATGGCATCACTGAAATTGTCATCGCCCAGGGCCGTGACGTAATCCACCGACGCCCTGTCGCCCAAGGCGCGGGACAGGTAGACCGCCGTGTTCAGGGTGTCGCCGCCGAAGCTCTGCTGCAGGCTACCGTCGGCGCGTTGTTGCAGTTCGATCATGCACTCGCCGATCAGGGCGATGCGGGGTTTCGGGTTGCTCATGGATAATCCTGATGATTCGGTGGTGTCTGGCAGGCCGTCATCGCGAGCAGGCTCGCTCCCACATTTGAAACGCATTCCCCCTGTGAGAGCGAGCCTGCTCGCGATGGCAACGACTCGGTCCCAAGGCTAGAAACAGGTCTCCATGCTTTCGACCACCCGCAACTGCTCATCCACCAGGCATCCCACCCGCCACTTGTCGAAGGTCAGGCATGGATGGGAAGTACCGAACGCAATGATGTCGCCGATCCGCAACTCAACTCCCGGCGCCACCGTCATGAACGCATGCTGGTCCATCACCGCCGTCACCTTGCAGCCACTCACATCGTCGCCGGCTATCACGTCAGATCCGGGCTTGTAGCGCTTGAGCGGCACCGGCAGCCCTGCGTCGTAGGCCACGTCGCGCTTGCCCAGGGCAATGACCGCGAAGCCCGGCTCCGGCAGTGATTGCACATGAGCCCAGACCTCCAGTGCCGGCTGCAGACCTTCGTGCAGGTCGCCGCGCCGTTCCAGTACGCAGCACTGGGCCTCCTTGTAGATGCCATGGTCGTGGGCCACGTAACTGCCGGGACGCAGTACGCTGAGGAAACGCCCGTGGGCGTTGCGGGCCTCGAAGGATTCGGCGATCAAGTCATACCAGGCCGACCCCGAGGCCGTGATGATCGGTTTATCGAGGGCAAACGCGCCGCTGTCCTGCAACTGCACCGCCAACCCCACCAGGGACGCCGCGAATGCACGGATACTGCTGACGGCGTGGTCGCCGTGGATTACCCCTTCGTAGCCTTCGATACCGGTCAGGGCCAGCGCCGGTTGCGCCCGGATCGCCTCGGCCAGGGCCAATACTTCGGCCTCGCTCCGGCAACCGCAGCGACCACCGACTACGCCGTACTCGATCATCACATTCAGCCGCGCACCGCGGGATGCGAAGTACTCGCCCAGGTCGGCAACGTTGTCCGGATGATCGACCATGCAGTGGAAGTCGAACGTCGGGTCGGCCAGCAGATCGGCGATCAGAGCCATGTTCGGCGTGCCCACCAACTGGTTGGCCATCAGCACCCGCCGCACACCGTGGGCGTATGCGGCACGGGTTTGCACGGCAGTGGCCAGAGTCAGGCCCCAGGCGCCCGCCTCGAGCTGCCGGCGGAACAGCGCCGGGGTCATGCTGGTCTTGCCATGGGGCGCCAGCTCGGCACCGCTGTTGCTGACGAACTGTTGCATCCAGCGAATGTTGTGTTCCAACGCGTCGCGATGCAGCACCAGCGCCGGCAGGCTGACGTCGCGCAACAGGTAGGCACCGACGGTGGCGGCGCCCTTCTCTACGGCTGCGTCCTGAATGGCAGAAGACATGGTCGAACTCCTCTCGCGGTCGTGGGTGACCGCTATTGTCTATTCATTGATGCGCCGGGCCAGGTTGTTGGCGCTGTCGATCAGCACCCGGCGGTAGTCGGCGTAATTGTTCTTGGCGTCGGCCCGGGGGGCGACGATGCACAGGGTCGCAATGGCCACGCCATCGGGGTCTTTGACCGGTGCGGCGAAGCAGTGAGTGAAGGTGTCGGCGACGCTGTCGAAGGAGAAGAATCCGTCGAGGCCGGCCTGGCGGATCTCCTTGAGAAACTGCTCCACCGGCAGACGCTCGCCGTCCGGCAGGATGAAGTCGTCGGGGTCGATCAGGTCGACGATCTGCTGGTCGCTCAGATGCGCCAGCAGCAGGCGGCCGGAGGCGGTCCAGGGGATGGGCGCGTTTTCACCGATGTCCGATGAAATGCGGAAATGCCGCTCGCCCTCCTTCATCAGCGCCACCGTGTACTTGCGTCCGTTGAGCAGGCACATCTGCGCGGTTTCCCGGGTCTGGCTGACGATCTCCTGCAAGGCATGATCGGCCTCGCGGCTCAAATCGAAATGCCGCAAGTGCGCCTGCCCGAGAAAGTACAACTGGCGGCCCAGGTAGACGTGGCCGTCCTTGCCCACCGGCTCGAGGATGCGCCGTTCCAGCAGCGATGCCACCAGCTCGTAGACCGTGGACTTGGGGCTGCCGATGCCGCTGGCTATGTCGTTCGGGCGTAGCGGCTGGCCGATCTCCTTGAGGAAATCGAGGATATCGAACGCCCGATCCAATCCCCGGGCCCGGCGTTTGATGGTGTCTTCGGTCATGTTTGGGTTCCCATTCAGTTGGCCGCGAGTGTAACCAGACAGCGGTGGCGTCTGGTAGATCGCTATCGCGGGCAAGCCTTGCTCCCACAGGCACAGTTTGATCTTGTGGGAGCAAGGCTTGCCCGCGATGGCCTCACTTTTTCTTGTAGGCCACGCAATCGATCTCGACCTTGCAATCCACCATCATGCTCGCCTGCACACAGGCCCGAGCCGGCGCGTGTTCGGGGCTGAAGTATTCGCCGAACACCTTGTTGAAACTCCAGAAGTCGCGCGGGTCGTCCAGCCACACACCGCAGCGCACCACATCCTTGAGTTCGTAACCGGCCTCTTCGAGAATGGCGATCACGTTCTTCATGGTCTGATGAGTCTGCTCGACAATCCCGCCGGCGATGATCTCGCCGTTTACCGCAGGCACCTGTCCGGACACGTGCAGCCAGCCATCGGCCTCGACGGCGCGGGCAAAGGGTCGTGGCTGACCGCCACCCGCGGTGCTGCCGGTACCGTAGCGCTTGATGCTCATGGGTGGATCTCCTTGTTCAATGGATTAAAAACGAGTGTTCTTGAGAAATTCCGCCAGACGCGGTGACTGCGGCCGCTCGAACAGTTCCTTCGGCGGGCCCTGCTCTTCGATTCGGCCCTGGTTCATGAAGACGATCTTGTCGGAGACCTCGAAGGCAAAACGCATTTCGTGGGTCACCAGCAGCATGGTCATGCCGTCCTCTGCCAGGCCCTTGATCACGTTCAGTACTTCGCCCACCAGCTCCGGGTCGAGGGCCGAGGTGACTTCGTCGAACAGCATCAGACTGGGGTTCATGGCAATCGCCCGGGCAATCGCCACCCGCTGCTGCTGGCCACCGGACAACTGACCGGGAAAGTGGTTGCGGCGTTCCAGCAGGCCGACCCGCTCCAGCCACTTCTCGGCCAGGGCCACCGCTTCGTCCTTGGGCAGTTTTTTCACCTTGAGCAGACCCAGGGTGACGTTCTGCAACGCGCTCAGATGGGGAAACAGGTTGAATTGCTGAAACGCCATGCCGGTCATCGCGCGGTGCCGGGCGATGACTTTTTCGGGATGGCGCACACGCTTGCCGTCGACTTCGTCATAGCCGATGGACTCACCGTCGAGCATGATCCGCCCGCCCTGGAATTCTTCCAGCATGTTCACGCAGCGCAGCAGTGTGGTCTTGCCCGAACCGCTGGAGCCGATCAGCGTGACGACGTTGCCGCGCTGCATGCTCAGGTCGACGCCCTTGAGCACTTCCAGTGGGCCGTATTGTTTGCGCAGGCCGCGAATGTCGAGCAGCGGCTGGGCGTTGGAGAGGGTCGAAACGTCAGTCATGGCAAGGCCACCCGCTTTTCAATGTGCCGCCCGAGTAATTCGATGGCGTAATTGATGATGAAAAAGAGAAACCCGGCGAACAGGTAGAACTCCAGGGTCATGAAGGTCCGGGCGATGATCTGCTGGGTGCTGAGCAGCAGTTCGGCGACGCCAATCACCGACAGCAGGGTCGAGGCCTTGACGATCTCGGTGGAGGAATTGACCCAGGTCGGCAGGATCTGTCGCAATGCCTGGGGCAGCAGCACATAACCCAGGGCCTGGAAGAACGTCAGGCCGATGGCCTGGCTGGCTTCCATCTGCCCACGGGGCAACGCTTGCAAGGCACCGCGCACGATCTCGGCCACGTGGGAACCACAGAACAGCGTCAGGCCCAGGACACCGGCCTGGAACGCGCCGATCTGCCAGCCCAGCGCCGGGGCCATGTAGAAGCAGGCCAGCACCAGCACGAACACCGGCGTGCCGCGAATCAGGTCGACATAGAAGCGAAACGGCGCGCGCATCCAGGTACGGCCGTAGGTCAGCACCAGTCCGGCAACCAGGCCAATCAAGGTGCCTAGCAAAATCGCCAGCACCGAACATTGCACGCTGGTCAGGAACCCGGCCCACAGCGTATCCCGGGCAACCCATAGCTCATGCAACCAACTGGGGGATTCGTACATGGGACGCTCCTAACGGCGGATCGCCAGGCGCTGCTCGAAATACCGCAGCAGCATGGCAATGAGATAACAGGCCGCGACATACAGGGCCGTGGTCACCAGCCAGGTTTCGATCACCCGGTAGCTCTCCACGTTGATCTTGCGGGCGTAATAGGTCAGCTCCGGCACGGCAATCGCCGCCGCCAGGGAGGTGTCCTTGAACAGCGAAATGAAGTTGTTCGACAAGGCCGGCAACACGTTACGCAGCATCACCGGCACGGTGACATAGGCTTTCACCTGCCACTCGCCCAGGCCAATCGCCAGGCCCGCTTCTCGCTGGCCCTTGTGGATGCTCATCAACCCACCGCGGAACACTTCGGTCAGGTAAGCCCCGGCGTACAACGACAGGGTAATGACGAACGACGGCAGCTTGTCCAGGCGAATGCCAAGGCTCGGCAAGGCGAAGTAGATCAACAGGATCAGCACCAGGATCGGCGTATTGCGGATCACCGTGACATACACCGACGCCAGCACGCGCAAGACACGGTGCTTGCTGAGCAGCGCGAATGCCATGGCCAGGCCGATCACGCAACCGATGGCGATCGACACCAGCGCCAGGGCAAGCCCCAGGCCAAGCCCCGCCAGCAAGGTGTCGAAATCGCGCCAGACGGCGGCAAAGTTCAACTGATAGTTCATGGTCGGCAGTACCTTCGACGGGGCGCCCGCATGGGGTGCCCCGGGCTCACGGGGTCATTTGAACTCAACGGGGAAACCGATGGCCGGCGACGGCAGGTCGACGCCAAACCATTGCTTGAACGACGCGGCGTAGGTGGGGAATTCGACGCCGGTCATGGCTTCATGCAAGGTGGTGTTGACGAAGTTCAGCCAATCCTGGTCGCCGCGCTTGACCGCACAGGCATAGGTTTGCGGACTCCAGGCATACGCCGGGCTGCGATAGCGGCCAGGGTTCTGCACCATCAGGTACTTGACCGAGGACTGATCGGTGGCTGCCGCGTCGGCACGACCGGAGTTCACCGCCTGGTACATCAGGTCGACGCTGTCGTACTGGTCGACCTTGGCCTTGGGCAGCGCCTGGTGCACCAACTCTTCGGCGTAGACGTTCTGCAACACCGCGACGGTGACGCCGTCGCCAGCGGCCTTGAGGTCGTCGATTTCCTTGTACTTGCTGTTGGCCGGCAACAACAGGCCCACGCCTTCGCGGTAGTACGGCAAGGTAAAGGCCACTTGCTGGGCACGGCTGGCGGTCACGGTGATGAACTGGCAGCTCATGTCCACCTTGTCGGTCAGCAGGTTGGGAATCCGCGCATCGGAAGACTGCACCACGAACTCGACTTTCGTCGGATCGTTGAACAGCCCCTTGGCGACCATCCGTGCGATGTCGATATCAAACCCTTGCAACTTGCCATCCGCTCCCTGGAAGTGCCACGGCGCGTTGGTGCTGCCCGTGCCCACGATCAATTTCCCCCGTTGCAGCACGCTGTCCAGCTTGCTGTCGGCCGCCTGAGCGACACCCATGGCAGCCGTCGTGGCCGCGAAGAGAAAAACACACGCTTTAAACAAGGAAGGTCGGCGATGCATGGCAAGCACTCCAGGATGGGTTTATTCCGCTATACCGGAACATAGTATGTAACAACGGAATAGACAGCAGAAAGTGTGCCACAGGCTTGAGACCCATGGGCGAGGAAAACGGAAAGTGAATGGAATCAGGGAGATGGAGAAATCGGCCGCGCGTGGACGACTTGGGACGTGATCCCGAGACTGCTACCGTTGGCTACGACGCGCGGGTAGCAAGGCCCCAAACCGGTGCCGCATGCCCTCTGTGGGTGCGAGCCTGCTCGCGATAGCGGTGGTTCAGCTTGAGTTGATGGTGGATGTCATGCCGCCTTCGCGAGCAGGCTCGCTCCCACAGGGGGTTATTTGCGCTTGTAGCTTTTGCTGCCCCCAGGCGTGAGGCAATACACCCCACCTCGGGGGCCAACGCAGTAATTTCCGCTACCGCATTGGCAGCCATCGGCCTGTTTGAGCAACGATTGCGGCCGGGCCTCGTTGCGAAGTCCCAGCACAGCGGAGCAGGATTTTTTCGACGCGCTGATGGAGCCGTCGTTGCACAGAAACGTATCACCGTCACATCCAGCGATCCCGCCCTTGCGTCCGGAACACGGCGTATTGGCAGCAACAGTGGACGAACAGAAAATCAACAACAGAGCGGCGACACTGGCGCGAAGCAGACCGGGCATTCCGTAGCAAGGGTTCATGGCAGCTTCCAGGCTGATAGATGGCCCTATGCTAGCACTTCATACTTCCTGCACCTAGCGCCCGCAAAACCTCACCCTCGACAACATCCGCAGATCCCCGTCGCGGTAATAGTCATCGCTCCAGCTGTCATCCACCGCCAGCGGCTTGACCTGTTTGAGCGCGAGCTTCCTGGCGAAATAACGAAAGCGGTAATGCTCGTAGAAACGCAGCAGCTCCAACCCGTAGCGGTCGGCCAGGTCGGTGTCACCCTGGATGATCAGGTAGTTCTCATCGTTATCGCCGCTGGCGGCGTCACTGAGGTTATGGCTGCCACTGATGATGGTCGGCGTATCGCTGGTGAAGTCGGTAACGATGGCTTTGGTGTGCACCAGCAGGTTGCCTTTCTGGCCTTTCATGTTTTCCCTGAGCCAGCCTTCCAGCCCGGTGTTGAGCAGCGCGGTGGCGGCGAATTCGGCGGTGCGGTCGGCATGGAACCCGGTGATGCGGCTGGTGGTGTTTTGCAGGCCGTAGCGCAGGACGTCGTCGTTGGGCTGGCCGAGCAAGGCGTCGAGGATCCGGTCGGGCAGGACGAAGGCGGTGACGAACAGCAGGTCCTTGCGAGCGGCCTTGATGATGTCGACGAAACGGTCCAGGTCGCCCTCTCCGGTCCGTGGCGAGAAGCCGACGAACAGCGGTTCGTCCGGGTTCATGGGGTTGTTGCGGTTCAGCCACTGACGCGTGGCATCGACGTCCTGTGGCGCGGCCCAAATCTGCTCGAACACCTGGCGATAGCTGTCACTTACCCGAGGGTCATCCAGCACGTGAACGACGTTGGCCTGGCGGTAGACGCCGTTGGCGGTGAAGTTGGTGCTGCCACATAGCACAGCCTCGGGATGCAATGAACCGTCGCCATCAACCTTGCTCAGTACGATGAACTTGTCGTGGAAAATATTCTTGGTCACCCGCCCACGCTTGTTGGCCACCGGCAGTTTTTCCAGGCTGGCCTCGTTGCGCAGCGTGGTGTCGTCGCCCGGCTCGGCGTGGTACAGCACCCGTACCTGCGCGCCACGGGCGAATGCGGCATTCACCGCCTCGACGATCACCGGCAGCTCGTACTCGTAGATGGCGACATCCAGGGCCCAAGTGGCGTCCAACGCCCGGTCGATGAAACCGGTCAGGCGCCCCAGCAGGCCGTTCTCCAGCCAGCGACGCGGCGCATCGGGCCAATCGTCGATGGACAGGTTCCGGTTGGCACTGATCAACGCATCCAGCTCGGGAAACTTGCGCTGGAACGCCTGGCTGGCGGCCACGGCACGATTGAAGATCACTCGCTGGTTGGCCGGCTGTCCGTTATCGCTGGTGACCGTGACCTCCAGGGACTCTCCCAATTGCGGCGCATCGGGACTGCCATAGGCCAGATGCACACGGTAATGGATGGTCACACCGGGATTGACGGCGTAATCGGCCCAGCGAAATTTCTGCAAAGGCGCCTTGTCGCTGGGGGTGGCGTGGAACTGGGGGAAGGTGTGAGCCTTGTCGGGGAACGTCAGGCTGTTGAACAGGAACAGCCAGGGTTTGTCGCCCTGCTGCTTCTCGATAGCAAACCCCAGCAGGCCCTTGCGCCGCGGTTCGGCCAGGTCCATGGCGAGCAGCACGCCATTGGTGCCGGCATAGGCCTTGACCCGGAAGTCGTCCTGGGGGTTGGTGACGAGTATGCGCATGGTTCACTCCTGTGAAGTTGCCTCAGCATAGATCAGGGATTCGACTGGGGTAGATCGGGGACCGAGGTGATGCTATCGCGAGCAGGCTCGCTCCCACAGGGAGTTGTGGCGTAGATCAATCATGTATTCACAGCACATCCATGTGGGAGCGAGCCTGCTCGCGATGGGGCCCATCCAACCAACGGATATCAGTCAGGTACCCCATCATCAATATGCCGATACTCCGCCCCCAACTGCCCCGCCAACTGCCGGGCCCGACCCAGGCGGATCGGGCCTCGCTCGATGTCGACCAACAGGCAGGGGCAGTCGAGCGGCGGCAGCGGCAAGCCCTCCTTTACTCGCCCATCCGTCATCAGCAACACCCTCTGCTGCTCCGCCGGGTAGCGCTTGCGCCGGGCGACCAGCCAATGACCGGCCTCCTGCAGCGCCGCCAGCAACGGCGTACCGCCACCGGCGCCCAGCCCGTCGAGCCAGTCGCGCAACCCGGCCGAGGCCTTGAGTCCCTGCACTTGCCAGTTCGGGACACTGCCGCTGGCCGTCAGCAGCGCCAACCGGGCACGTTGCCGGTAGGCGTCGTCGAACAGCTGCGCCAGCAGGCCCTTGCCATCGCTCAAGGCCCGATGACGACGGGTCGAAGCCGACGCATCGACGATCACCAGCCAGAGTTCATGGGGCGAGCGATGACGTGCCTGCCAACGCAGGTCTTCACGCAGGCGCGGACGACCGTTCAACAAGGTGCCCGGCCAGTTCACCACGCCGCTGGCGGCGGCTTTGCTACGCCCATGGCGCCCCTGCTGCAACGGCCCCGTACGGGGTCTGGCATTCGCCCCCGCAGCCGAGCGGGGGCGAATGCCTAGGGCTTTTTTGGCCAGCTCGGCACGTCACGCCGGGCACCGGTCGGTAGCGCCTGGGCCGGCAGATCGCCCCACTGGCCCTGGCTTTCGCTTGGCTCGGCGACCCGGTCGCCAGCCGAGGGTGCCTGGGACGGCGAAGGTGCCGGGGCTGAGTGCCCACGCCGACGGTGGCGCAAGGCAAACTCGGCGACCGCATCGATGTCTTCGGCGGCGATAACCGGCGCCCCGCGCCAGGCCGCATGGGCCCGTGCGGCCCGCAACCAGACCAGGTCCGCGCGCAAGCCATCGACGCCGGCGGCAAAGCAGCGCTCGGTGATCTGCGCCAAGGCCTGATCGTCCAGGGGAATCTGTGACAAGCGCTCGCGAGCGTTCTGGCAGCGCTCGCGCAGTTGGCCCTGGGCCGATGCCCATTGCGCGCAAAACGCCACGGGATCGCTGTCGTAATCCAGCCGTCGCCGAATGATCTGTCCACGCTCGGCCGGTACGGTGTGACCGTCGAGGGCCACGTTCAGGCCAAACCGGTCGAGCAGTTGCGGGCGCAACTCGCCTTCTTCCGGGTTCATGGTGCCGATCAGCACGAACCGCGCCGGATGCCGATGGGAGATGCCGTCGCGCTCGATCAGGTTGGTACCGCTGGCAGCGACATCCAGCAGCAGGTCCACCAGGTGATCCGGCAGCAGGTTCACTTCATCGACGTACAACACGCCACCGTCGGCCTTGGCCAGCACACCGGGAGAGAACTGCGCGCGCCCTTCTCCCAGGGCAGCGTCCAGATCGAGGGTGCCCACCAGGCGCTCCTCGGTGGTGCCCAGGGGCAAGGTGACGAACTGCCCGCTGGCCAGCAGGTCCGCGAGGCCCCTGGCCAGGGTCGACTTGGCCATGCCCCGGGGGCCTTCGATCAACACGCCGCCGATTTTCGGATCGATGGCGGCCAGGCACAGCGCCAGTTTCAGGTCATCGGCGCCGACCACGGCGGAGAGCGGGAAATGGGGGGTGTCGGTCATCGTCAGTTCTCGGGAGTGGTCGGTAAGTTCAGTGTGAACACAGCTCTGTGCCAAGGGGATTTATCCCCGCACTGTGGGAGCAAAGCTTGCTCGCGACAAGACGCCTCGATTTCTGAAGGAGCGCACCGTCTGTATCGCGGGCAAGCCTTGCTCCCACAGACGACCTCGCCACAGGTTCTGCACATGGCCGGCTGATGGTACACATCAACCATCTTCTTCAATATCGAGCAACAGATTCTCCAGCGCCTCGCGATACGCCCCCGGCGCCTGCCACATTCCCCGCTGCTGCGCCTCAAGCATGCGCTCGGTCATGTCCCGCAAGGCATCGGGGTTGTGTTGGCGGACGAAGTCCCGGGTGTCCGGGTCGAGCAGGTAGGCATCGGCCAGCAAGGCGTACTGGTGATCGTCGATCAGTTGCGTCGTGGCGTCGAAAGCGAACAGGTTGTCCACCGTCGCCGCCAGTTCGAACGCGCCCTTGTAACCGTGACGCTTGACCCCGTCGATCCACTTCGGATTGGCCGCCCGGGAACGGATGACCCGGTTGAGCTCTTCCTTGAGGGTGCGGATCCGAGGCAAGTCCGGTTGGCTGTGATCGCCGTGGTAGCTGGCCGCGGCGGTTCCACCGAGGGTTTCCACCGCCGCCAGCATGCCGCCCTGGAACTGGTAGTAATCGTTGGAATCGAGCAGGTCATGCTCGCGATTGTCCTGGTTCTGCAGCACCGCCTGCACCTGGCTCAAGCGCCGGGAAAACTGATCCCGCGCAGCAGTGCCTTCATCTGCGCCACCGTAGGCGTAGCCGCCCCAGTTCAGGTACACCTCGGCCAAGTCCTCGCGGCGCTGCCACAGACGACCGTCGATGGCGCCCTGCACCCCCGCGCCATAAGCACCGGGCTTGGCGCCGAAGATCCGCCAGCCAGCCTGCCGGGCAGCCGCGTCCGGCTCGAGGCCCGACGCCAACAAGGCCTCCCGCTCGCTCCGCACCTTGGCCGCCAAGGGGTTCATGTCTTCCGGCTCATCGAGGGCGGCAACGGCCTGCACCGCCGCATCGAACAGCCGGATCAGGTTGGCAAAGGCGTCCCGGAAGAACCCCGATACCCGCAGCGTCACATCGACCCGGGGCCGATCCAGCAGGCTCAGCGGCAGGATCTCGAAATCATCCACCCGTTGGCTGCCCGTAGCCCACACCGGGCGTACACCCATCAGCGCCATGGCCTGGGCGATGTCATCGCCGCCGGTGCGCATGGTGGCGGTGCCCCACACCGACAGGCCGAGCTGGCGCAGGTGATCGCCGTGATCCTGCAAGTGCCGCTCCAGAATCAGATTCGCCGACTGGAAACCGATGCGCCACGCCGTGGTGGTGGGCAGGTTGCGTACGTCCACCGAGAAGAAGTTGCGTCCGGTGGGCAACACGTCCAGGCGCCCACGACTCGGCGCACCGCTGGGGCCCGCCGGCACGAAGCGTCCGCTCAAGGCATCGAGCAGGCCGCGCATTTCCGCCGGGCCACAGGCATCCAGGCGCGGGGCCACGACGGACCGCAGACTCTCGATGATGCTGCTCACGTCCTGCCAACCCGGCGCTTCCAATTGCTCGACCCTGCCTTCCAAGGCCTGCTCGATCAAGCTTGCCGCAAACAGCTCCAGGCGCTCGCGGGTATCGCCGGCGGTGCGCCAGGGCTCATCGCTGACCTGCCGCAACGCCTCGGGACAGTCGCCAGCCCACGGGTCGGCCAAGGCGCAATCCAACGGATCGAAGCCCAGCCCGAACGCCTTCGACAGTGCCCGCAACAGGCTCGACTGCGCGCCTTTGCCATCGCCCCGGGGAATGCGCAGCAACGCCAGCAAGGTGTCGATACGCAACCGTCCGCTGGGCGACTCGCCAAAGATGTGCAGACCATCACGGATCTGTGACTCCTTCAGATCGCACAGGTAGGTGTCCAGGCGCGGCAGCCAGATCGCCGCGTCCGCGTCGGCGTCCAATTGCAGCTCGCGATCGATATGGGTTTCGCGCACCAGGTTCAGGATGTCCCGCTGCAGTTCCCGGGCACGGCGCGGGTCGAGCAATTGCGCTTCGTAATACTCGTCGGCCAGCAACTCGAGGTTACGCAGCGGCCCGTAGGTTTCGGCGCGGGTCAGCGGCGGCATCAGGTGATCGATGATCACCGCCTGGGTACGCCGCTTGGCCTGGGCCCCCTCGCCTGGGTCGTTGACGATGAACGGATAGATATTCGGCAGCGGTCCCAGCAGCGCGTCCGGCCAGCAGCTTTCCGACAACCCGACGCCTTTGCCCGGCAGCCATTCGAGGTTGCCGTGCTTGCCGACGTGAATCACGCCATGGGCACCATAGGTATGGCGCAACCAGAAATAGAACGCCAGGTAGCCATGGGGCGGCACCAGGTCCGGGTCGTGGTAGACCGCACTCGGATCGACCTGATACCCCCGGGCCGGTTGGATGCCGACAAACGTCAGGCCCAGGCGCAGGCCAGCGATCATCAGGCGACCGGCGCGGAACATCGGGTCCGTCTCGGGCGCACCCCAGCGCTCCAGCACCGCCTGGCGATTGGCCTCGGGCAGCGTGTCGAACATGGCCTGGTAAGCCTCCAGCGCCAGGCTCTGATGACACGGCCGCAGGTCGAGACTGTCCAGGTCGTTGCTGACCCCGCCCAGCAACTGCTGGATCAGCGCGGTGCCACTGGCAGGCAGTTCGGCGGGCAGCGGATAGCCCTCGTCCTGCATGGCCCGCAGGATGTTCAACGCCGCCGCCGGGGTATCCAGGCCGACGCCGTTGCCGATGCGTCCGTCCCGGGTCGGGTAGTTGGCGAGGATCAACGCCACGCGCTTCTGCCCATTGGGCAGGCGCGCCAGTTCGGTCCAGCGCCGGGCCAGTTGCGCAACGAAATCCATGCGCTCGGGCACGGCCCGGTAGCAGACCACATCGCTCTGACTGCGCTCGCTGCGCCAGGCCATGTCCTTGAAGCTGATGGGGCGGCTGATGATCCGCCCGTCCAGTTCCGGCAAGGCAATGTGCATCGCCAGGTCCCGCGGGCCGAGGCCCTGCTCGCTAGCCCGCCAACCGGGTTCATTGTCTTGGGCGCAGATCGCCTGGATCACCGGAATGTTGCGACGAAACGGCCGCAAGTACGGCGTCTCCGGACTCGACTGGGCGAACCCGGTGGTGTTGAGGATCACTCCGGCCGCCACCTCGTCCAGCCAGTCTTCGACCTGCGCCAGGCAACCAGGCTCCTTGAGGCTCGCCACCGCTATCGGTAACGGATTGAGCCCGGCCACTTGCAACCGCTGGCAGAACACATCGATGAACGCCGTGTTCGCCGCTTGCAGATGGGAACGATAGAACAGCACCGCCGCCACGGGTTGATCGGCCTGCCAGTCAGCTTGCCAGTCGTCGAGGCTGGCACCGGTTTTCTGCGGATGGTAGATGGCCGTGCGCGGCAGGGTCTGCGGTTCAGCCCAAGCGTAATCGCGCCCGAACCATTGACTACCGAGGTTGTGAAACAGGTCCAGGGCATTGCCCAACCCACCCTGGCGCAAAAACTGCCAGAGCCGGTCGCGGTCAGCAGCGGGCACGTTGCTCAAGTCGCTGAGTTCCGGGTCCGGACGGTCGTCCCCCGGTACCAGGATCAACGTCACCCCGCGTCCGGCCAGTTCCATCAAGCGCTCGATGCCGTAGCGCCAGTAGCCGATACCGCCGTGCAGCGACAACAGGATGACCTTGGCGTGACGCAGCACGTCCTCGACGTAAAGGTCCACCGAGGCGTGGTTCTGCACCTGCATCGGGTTGGCGAGGCGAAACTGCGGGTAGTCGTCCGGCAACTGGCGCGCCGCTTCGGCCAACAGCGCCAGGCTGGAATCGCCGCTGCACAGGATCACCAGCTCGGCGGGGGTTTGCCCCAGGTCGGCGATGTTGTCATCCGAGACGAAGCCGCCAGGCTGGGTCCTGAGCAGGTGCATGGCTTAGACGCTGAGGGCGGCGCGCAACTGCGCTTCAAGCAGCCCGGCATCCAGCGCCTGGCCGATCAACACCAGACGCGTCACCCGGGCTTCGTCGGCCCCCCACTGGCGGTCGAAATGCTTGTCGAAACGCGTGCCGACGCCTTGGATCAGCAAGCGCATCGGCTTGTTCGGGATCGCCGCGAAACCCTTGACCCGCAGCACGCCGTGCTGGACCACCAACTGGGTCAGCGCGTCCAGGAGCAAGCTTTCGTCCGCCTGGGGCAGTTCGATGGAAATGGAGTCGAAGGCGTCATGATCGTGATCATCCTCGTCGCCGTCATGATGGTGATCGTGATGACTATGGCGGCTATCGATGTGCTCTTCGGAACCGGCACCCAGGCCGATCAGCACTTCCAGCGGCAGGCGACCGTTGCTGGCTTCGATGACCTTGACCGCCGGTGGCAGTTCTTCGGCCACTTCAAGACGGACTTTCGCCAGGTCTTCCGGGCTGATCAGGTCGGCCTTGTTGAGGATCACCAGGTCGGCGCTCGCCAACTGATCGGCGAACAGTTCATGCAACGGCGACTCGTGGTCCAGGTTCGGATCGAGCTTGCGCTGGGCATCGACCTGATCGGGGAAGGCGGCGAAGGTGCCAGCGGCCACGGCTGGGCTGTCGACCACGGTGATCACCGCATCGACGGTGCAGGCACTGCGGATTTCCGGCCACTGGAAGGCCTGGACCAACGGCTTGGGCAAGGCCAGGCCGGACGTTTCGATGAGGATATGGTCGAGGTCGGCGCGCCGGGCCACCAGCTCGCGCATCACCGGGAAGAACTCCTCCTGCACGGTGCAGCACAAGCAACCGTTGGCCAGTTCATAGACTCGGCCGCTGGCTTCTTCTTCGGTGCAACCGATGGAGCACTGCTTGAGGATCTCACCGTCGATGCCCAGCTCGCCGAACTCGTTGACGATGACCGCGATACGCCGGCCCTGGGCATTGTCGAGCATGTGTCGCAGCAGCGTGGTCTTACCCGAGCCGAGGAAACCGGTAACGATAGTGACGGGAAGTTTGGCCAGTGTTTTCATCGGATGCCCTTTGGCAAGGTGGCGGGCAAACGGGACGACAACCGCAGGCACAGGCGTGCGCGGAAGATTTCGCCACCGGATCACCCCGCCCGGTTGTAGTGAGAATCTGTCTCGAGGCAGGTCTCCTGGCTGACGGCGGGCCGATCCCGGCTTTTCATAGAAAGCCCTGGCAATTCCTGCGCCTTCCCGTGCTGCATGCACAGTGGCCTGGCAGGAACGTCACCGTTCACAGTTGCGGGGGCAGCCGCGGCTTGGACCGCGTTCCCTTCTTAGCTTCGGCGCAAACCGAAGAACCTCGAAGGCGCAAGGCTACGCAGGGTGTGCGGGCGGGTCAATGTCTGCGGATAAGTTCGCGGGTGCATGAGCGGGCCCCATCGCGAGCAGGCTCGCTCCCACATTGGAAGCGCATTTCCCTGTGGGAGCGAGCCTGCTCGCGATGGCCACAACTCGGTTTCATTGACGCCCCACCCCCACCCATGCTCTCCTGTGCAGGGTCTGTGTCGCTACACAGACCATTTGTTACGGGTGCCCTTCACAGGGTGAAACGGGAAACCGGTGAATCGTGTGCTTTACTTCAAGGCCACGTCAGTCCGGTGCTGCCCCCGCAACGGTAAGCGAGCGAAGCGTCAGATCCACTGTGCCCCATGGCATGGGAAGGTGACGCTTGCAGGCAAGGCCAAGGGCCCTGCCCCTCGTGAGCCCGGAGACCGGCCCGCAATTCAAATATCAACAAACCCGCGGTGGGCGGGCGCTGTTCGAATCCTGGCGGGCTTTGGCCCGGGGTTTCATTGCGCTCGATTTACCCACTGGCCAAGACAAGAACAGAGGGAAGCGCCATGTCGACCATCAGCACCACCGCCCGCACTACCAGCAGCACCACGACCCTGAGCCAGCGCCTGAGCGCGGCGATCCTCGCCTCGATCCTGGGAGCAGGCCTGGTCTATTTCGCCGGTTTCTCCCACATCGAGGCGGTGCACAACGCGGCCCACGACACCCGCCACAGCGCCGCCTTCCCGTGCCATTGAGACCTGCCGACATGATCAAGCGTATCGCGCAAACCGCTGGGTTCAGTGGTTTGCTGGCCGCCCTACTGCTGACCCTCCTGCAAAGCCTATGGGTTTCGCCGCTGATCCTGCAGGCCGAGACCTATGAAAAAGCCCCGGCGGCCGAAGCCCCTGTGGAGGCCCATCAGCATGCCGACGGCGCCGCTCACACCCACGATGCCGAAGCCTGGGAACCCGAAGATGGCTGGCAGCGCGTGCTGTCCACCACTGGCGGCAACCTGGTGGTCGCGGTGGGTTTCGCCCTGATGCTGGCGGGCCTGTACACCTTGCGTACACCTACCCGCACCTCCCAAGGTCTGCTCTGGGGCCTGGCCGGTTATGCCACCTTCGTCCTCGCGCCAACCCTTGGCCTGCCGCCGGAACTGCCCGGCACTGCCGCGGCCGACCTGGCTCAACGGCAAATGTGGTGGATCGGCACCGCGGCGTCCACGGCCGTGGGCATCGCCCTGATCGCGTTCGGCAGGCATTGGCTGCTCAAACTGCTGGGCGTGGCGACTTTACTGGTGCCCCATGTCATCGGCGCACCGCAGCCGGAGGTCCACTCGATGCTGGCGCCCGAAGCCCTTGAAAGCCAATTCAAGATCGCCTCGCAATTGACCAACGTCGCGTTCTGGCTGGCCCTCGGCCTGATCAGCGCCTGGCTGTTCCGCCGTGACGGTCAAGCTCACCACGAGGCATGAGTAGCGGGCAGGTGCTGGTGGTCGGCCTGGGCTGCCAGCGCGGTTGCCCGGCTAGCGTGTTGCGCGCATTACTGGATGAGGCATTGATGACCCACGGCATCGCGCTTGAAGCGGTGGGGGCCCTGGCCAGTATCGATCTCAAGCGTGACGAACCAGGCCTGCTGGCATTGGCGGGGCAACTGGCCCTGCCGCTGACCTTCTTCAATGCCGGCCAGTTATCGGGCTATCGGGAACGCCTCAGCCACCGCTCGCAGATCGCTTTCGAGCGCACGGGTTGCTACGGCGTTGCCGAAAGCGCGGCACTGGCCCTCGCCGAACAACTGGGGCAGACCGCTGCCACCTTGCGTATTCCTCGCCAAAAGTGCGCCCAGGCCACACTGGCATTGGCGGTCGCGTCGTAAAACCCGATAATCGCCCTCCATGGATCATGAGCGATCTTCATTCAGAGATCGCTCCCCCACCCTTTTTCAGGAACCGGTCATGACCGTCTACTTCATTGGCGCCGGCCCCGGCGATCCGGAATTGATCACCGTCAAGGGCCAGCGACTCGTGCGCAGCTGCGCGGTGATCATTTATGCCGGCTCCCTGGTGCCCGCCGCCGTGCTCGAGGGCCATTGCGCCGAACAGGTGATCAACAGCGCCGAACTGCATCTGGAACAGATCATCGCACTGATGGAGACAGCCCATCGCAACGGCCAGGACGTCGCCAGGGTGCATTCCGGCGACCCGAGCCTGTACGGCGCCATCGGCGAGCAGATTCGTTGCCTGCGGGAACTGGACATCCCCTTTGAAATCATTCCAGGCGTGACCGCGACCTCAGCCTGCGCCGCCCTGCTGGGCGCCGAACTGACCTTGCCGGATATCGCCCAGAGCGTGATCCTCACCCGCTACGCGGACAAGACCGCGATGCCCGCCGGAGAAGAGTTGGGTAGCCTGGCGCAACACGGAACGACCATGGCGATCCACCTGGGGGTCAATCATCTGGGAAAAATCGTCGGTGAGCTGCTGCCCCACTACGGCGCGGATTGCCCGATTGCCGTGATTCACCGGGCGACCTGGCCGGATCAGGATTGGGTGATGGGGACGCTGGCCGACATTGCCGCAAAAGTGCAGGCCAAGGGCTTTCGCCGCACGGCGCTGATTCTGGTGGGACGGGTGCTGGGCAACGACGTGTTCAGCGAATCATCGCTCTACCGCGCCGGGCATGCACATCTCTACAGGCCTTGACCCGTCAGCCGAACAGCACAACTCCCTTGTGGGAGCGGGCTTGCTCGCGAAAGCGGTGGGTCAGCCTGCATCGATGTTGACTGTGCTGACGACTTCGCGAGCAAGCCCGCTCCCACAGGGGGTCGGGGTGGCCGCAAATTATGTATCCACCACAGATCCTGTGGGAGCGAGCCTGCTCGCGATGGCGGCAGGCCGGCCCGCAACGATCAGTAGTAAGCGTTTTCTTTCTGCGTATGGTCGGTCACGTCGCGCACGCCCTTGAGTTCCGGGATACGCTCGAGCAGCGTGCGCTCGATACCTTCCTTCAGGGTCACGTCAGCCTGACCACAGCCCTGGCAGCCGCCGCCGAACTGGAGCACGGCGATGCCGTCTTCCACCACGTCGATCAGCGACACCTGGCCGCCGTGGCTGGCCAGCCCCGGGTTGATTTCGGTTTGCAGGTAATAGTTGATGCGCTCGTTGATCGGGCTGTCGGCGTTGACCATCGGCACTTTGGCATTCGGCGCCTTGATGGTCAGTTGGCCGCCCATCCGGTCGGTGGCGTAATCGACGACCGCATCGTCCAGGAACGCTTCGCTGAACGAATCGATGTAGGCGGTGAAGCTCTTGAGCCCCAACGCGGTGTCTTCGGGCTTTTCTTCCCCCGGCTTGCAGTAGGCAATGCACGTCTCTGCGTACTGGGTGCCGGGCTGGGTGATGAAGATGCGGATCCCGATACCCGGCGTGTTCTGCTTGGACAGCAGGTCGGCCAGGTAATCGTGGGCGGCATCGGTAATCGTAATGGCGGTCATGGAAACTCCTCGCAGGCTTGCCGGCAGTTTACGCCAAATCAGGGCGCCGGACAAAGTCCCAGTATTTTTGTCAGGAAAGCAGCCGGCGGCACGGGTTTCGCCGCCGGGACATGCCGGTCAGAGGTTCTGGTAGCGATTCATGTCCAGCACGCCGGCCTCCAGGGGCTCGGTTTCCTCGATGTAACGGCTCAAGTCATGGAAGTAGTGCCAGAACTGCGGGTGACTGCGACGAATCCCCCAACGCTCGACAATCCGCTCGAAAGCTTGCTCATCCTGGGCGTTTTCCATGGCGTCGACGAACGCCGGGACTTGTCCGGCCGGGATATTGAACATGAAGTTCGGGTAGCTGCTGAGCACGCCCGGATAAACCGTCAAGGTGTCCAGCCCCGGCTGATAGCGCCGCTCCTCGCCCAGCAGGAACGCCACATTACTATGGGCGCGGTTGCGCAGCAGGCTGTAGATCTCGCGATGACCGTTGGAGGTTTCGATGCGCAGCATCGTCGCTTCCGGCAACTGGTCGATGACCCGAAGCCCCGCCGCCGGGCGCGACACCAGGCGACTGAGGGCCTGCTCAGCGTTCTGCAAGGCCGGATCGATGTTCGGGCGCGAGCAATAGGCGCCGTCGCAGCGATTGATCGGATCGGGCCGCGCATTCAGCTCGCCATAGCGGACCAGCAATTGCCGGGCGAAATCGCCCTTGGGGTCGCGTTCGTCCAGCTTGAGAGCGGTCGGCTTGTCATTGTCGATGCTCTCGTAATCCAGCCACATCTTGAATTTGCCGCCGGACTGATACCAGTCGTCGAGATAGTCTTCACGGGAATCGGCCGGCATCAGGCGCAGGAAGTTCTGTTCCGCGCCATTGCGAATCAGGTCGAAGTACAGCCGCGTCTGGGCCTGATGGGAGACGTTGCCGAACACATCGAAATTCACCGCCAGTTGGTAATAGGTGCGCTCCAACAACGGGAAGTCGAACAGCCACATCGTCTGCGGTACTTCGCCGATCAGGCCCTTGGTGACCGAGGCGCTGTCGAAGTGCCGGAAAATACTCAGCAAGGCATTGTCGTTACCGGCCCACAGCGTCGACCAGCTCGGTGCCGGCAACTCGGCGTAATTATCCCGGCGCAGGGCCTCGTAGGCGTTGCGCTTGTCCCGATAGTCGAGCCACAGGCTGACAACGCTGCCCACATCGTCGTTCTGCCCCGGCATCGCCAGCAATGGCGTGGCCTGGCCGCGATAGTTCGGATCGGTGATGTACAGATCGTGCTCAGGGGCCTGGAACAGCGCCCAGAAATTGTCGCGGATCACGTCCGTGGCGATCTGGCCCCGACAGACCGGGCCGCGGATAAAGGTGCGCACGAAATATTCGGCGTTATCGAGCATGAACTGATAGCGGGCTTGGGCCGGGATCGCTTCAAAGGTGGAGAACGGGTTGGAGCGGCGCTCCGGGCCGTAGCCGGGCAACGCCGTGACCTGCCAGTTGCCCTTGTAAAACAGGCTCTTGATCCGCGCCATCTTGGCCGCACTCAGCCCGTAGGTGATGTGGGTCTTGTGCACGATCACCCCTTGCACAGCCCAGAGCCGGTAATAGACGCGGGTGCCGGGATCGTCGTTCGGGCGACGGGTGTTGATCAGGTCGATCGGCTGGCCACTGGGCGTGCGCGAACGCACCCACTGGAAGAAATGCCCTGGCTCGCCGTCCTTGAAATAGATGTGCGCCAAAAACCAGTGCTCAAACAACCAGCGGGCCACCAGGCTCTCCCGGGCGCCGGGGGCGTTAAGCAGGTTTTCCCATTGCACCACCTGCAAGGCTTCAGCGGAACTTGGGGCCAGAGCTTGCTGGTCGATGGGCGCGCCGGCGGCCAGCCAGCGCTGCAAGGTCTGGTATTGCTGCTCGGTCAGGCCGGTGACCGCCATGGGCATACCCTCCCTGGGGTGCGCGGCGGCGTACCCATCGAATTGCCCCGGCATCGCGCAGCTGTTTTCACGCCCGAGACCCAGCACGATCTCTTCCGGCAGCTTGGCGTTGGGCTGCAGCGGCGCGCCGTGCCCCAGCGCCAGCATCTGCGCCATCAACGCAGCCTGGCTGCCCTGGGCATCGAGCACCGAATAAAAGCCCTTGCGCTGCCAGGCCTGCGGGCCGGAGGCGTCATAGAACAAGCGGGTCGGGACGGCGGCCTCGCGGCGCTCGCCGTCATACACCGACATTTTGCTCGCGCCCCGGGCCGCACCTTCGCCGCTGCCCAGGTTCAACTGGCAAGCGGAGTCGTAGCAAGCGTGGCAGGCCACGCACTTCTCGGTGAAGATCGGCTGGATGTCGCGGGTGTAGGACAACGCTGGCACGGGATCCTTGGCGGCTGCGGCAAAAGACAACAGCAGCAACAGACTGCCGAATAAGACGCGGTACGGCATGTCTCGGTCCCTAAGAGATAGAGCAGCGATTCTACCGGGCCAGCAGCCGGTTGCAAACATGAGCGAAATTCATGCAAAAGCCACCCGCGATCAAATCCGGCACAGGTTTGCTATGATTCCTGGCTTCGTAATGGTCTTTTTTCCAGGTAGTCCTATGTCTGATCGCAGCGCTCGCCTTTATCTTCTCCAGCAAGCCCTCAAGGAACGCATCCTGATCCTCGACGGCGGCATGGGCACGATGATCCAGAGCTACAAGCTGGAGGAGCAGGACTATCGCGGCAAGCGCTTCGCCGACTGGCCGAGCGACGTCAAGGGCAACAACGATTTGCTGGTGCTGACCCGTCCCGACGTGATCGGCTCCATCGAGAAAGCCTACCTGGATGCCGGCGCCGACATCCTCGAAACCAACACCTTCAACGCCACCCAGGTGTCCCAGGCCGACTACGGCATGCAGGGCCTGGCCTATGAGCTGAACCTGGAAGGTGCGCGCCTGGCCCGCAAGGTGGCCGACGCCAAGACCCTCGAGACCCCGGACAAGCCGCGCTTCGTCGCCGGCGTGCTTGGCCCGACCAGCCGCACCTGCTCGCTGTCGCCAGACGTGAACAACCCCGGCTACCGCAACGTGACCTTCGACGAACTGGTGGAGAACTACACCGAGGCCACCAAGGGTCTGATCGAGGGCGGCGCCGACCTGATCCTGATCGAAACCATCTTCGACACCCTGAACGCCAAGGCGGCGATCTTCGCCGTGCAAGGGGTCTACGAAGAACTGGGCGTCGAACTGCCGATCATGATTTCCGGCACCATCACCGACGCCTCCGGCCGCACCCTCTCCGGCCAGACCACCGAAGCCTTCTGGAACTCCGTGGCCCACGCCAAGCCGATTTCCGTCGGCCTGAACTGCGCCCTGGGCGCCAGCGAACTGCGCCCGTACCTGGAAGAGCTGTCGAACAAGGCCAGCACCCATGTCTCGGCGCACCCGAACGCCGGCCTGCCCAACGAATTCGGTGAATACGACGAACTGCCGGCGCAAACCGCCAAGGTCATCGAAGAGTTCGCCCAGAGCGGCTTCCTGAACATCGTCGGCGGCTGCTGCGGCACCACGCCGGCGCACATCGAAGCCATCGCCAAGGCAGTGGCCGGTTATGCGCCACGACCGATTCCGGAAATTCCCCGGGCTTGCCGCCTGTCGGGCCTGGAACCGTTCACCATCGATCGAAGCTCGCTGTTCGTCAACGTCGGCGAGCGGACCAACATCACCGGCTCCGCCAAGTTCGCCCGGCTGATCCGCGAAGACAACTACACCGAAGCCCTGGAGGTGGCCCTGCAGCAGGTCGAGGCCGGCGCCCAGGTGATCGACATCAACATGGACGAGGGCATGCTCGATTCGAAGAAGGCCATGGTGACCTTCCTCAATCTGATTGCCGGCGAACCGGACATCTCCCGCGTGCCGATCATGATCGACTCGTCGAAATGGGAAGTGATCGAAGCCGGCCTCAAGTGCATCCAGGGCAAGGGCATCGTCAACTCCATCAGCATGAAAGAAGGCGTCGAGCAATTCATCCATCACGCCAAATTGTGCAAGCGCTACGGCGCCGCCGTGGTGGTGATGGCGTTCGACGAAGCCGGCCAGGCCGACACCGAGGCGCGCAAGAAGGAAATCTGCAAGCGCTCCTACGACATCCTGGTCAATGAAGTGGGCTTCCCACCGGAAGACATCATCTTCGACCCGAACATCTTCGCTGTCGCCACCGGTATCGAAGAACACAACAACTATGCCGTGGACTTCATCAACGCCTGTGCCTATGTCCGCGACGAGCTGCCCTACGCGCTGACCTCCGGCGGGGTGTCCAACGTGTCGTTCTCATTCCGGGGCAACAACCCGGTGCGCGAGGCGATCCACTCGGTATTCCTGCTGTATGCGATCCGCGCGGGCCTGACCATGGGTATCGTCAACGCCGGCCAGCTGGAGATCTACGACCAGATCCCGGTGGAACTGCGCGACGCCGTGGAAGACGTGATCCTCAACCGCACCCCGGAAGGCACCGACGCCCTGCTCGCCATTGCCGACAAATACAAGGGCGACGGCAGCACCAAGGAAGCGGAAACCGAGGAGTGGCGCAACTGGGACGTCAACAAGCGCCTGGAGCATGCCCTGGTCAAGGGCATCACCACCCACATCGTCGAGGACACCGAGGAATCGCGCCTGTCGTTCACGCGCCCTATCGAAGTCATCGAAGGTCCGTTGATGGCCGGCATGAACATCGTTGGCGACCTGTTCGGCGCCGGCAAGATGTTCCTGCCCCAGGTGGTCAAGTCCGCCCGCGTGATGAAGCAGGCCGTGGCCCACCTGATTCCGTTCATCGAGGCGGAAAAAGGCGACAAGCCGGAAGCCAAGGGCAAGATCCTGATGGCGACGGTCAAGGGTGACGTCCATGACATCGGCAAGAACATCGTCGGCGTGGTGCTCGGTTGCAACGGTTATGACATCGTCGACCTGGGCGTGATGGTGCCAGCGGAAAAAATCCTGCAGGTGGCCAAGGAGGAGAAATGCGACATCATCGGCCTGTCCGGCCTGATCACCCCGTCCCTGGATGAGATGGTGCACGTGGCTCGCGAGATGCAGCGCCAGGATTTCCATCTGCCGCTGATGATCGGTGGCGCGACGACGTCCAAGGCCCACACGGCGGTGAAGATCGAGCCCAAGTACAGCAATGACGCGGTGATCTATGTCACCGACGCCTCCCGCGCCGTCGGGGTGGCAACCCAATTGCTGTCCAAGGAACTGAAACCGGCGTTCGTCGAAAAAACCCGTCAGGACTACATCGAGGTTCGCGAGCGCACCGCCAACCGCAGCGCCCGTACCGAACGCCTGAGCTACCCCGCCGCTGTCGCCAAGAAGCCGCAGTTCGACTGGAGCAGCTACCAGCCGGTCAAGCCGACGTTCACCGGTGCCCGGGTGCTGGACGACATCGACTTGAACGTCCTGGCCGAATACATCGACTGGACGCCGTTCTTCATTTCCTGGGACCTGGCCGGCAAGTTCCCGCGCATCCTCACCGATGAAGTGGTCGGCGAAGCCGCCACCGCCCTGTACGCTGACGCCCAGGCCATGCTGCGCAAGCTGATCGATGAGAAACTCATCAGTGCCCGCGCAGTGTTCGGTTTCTGGCCGGCCAACCAGGTGCATGACGACGACCTGGAAGTCTACGGCGACGACGGCAAGCCACTGGCCCGCCTGCATCACCTGCGCCAGCAGATCATCAAGACCGACGGCAAGCCGAACTTCTCCCTGGCCGACTTCGTTGCGCCGAAGGACAGCGGCGTGACCGACTACGTCGGCGGCTTCATCACCACCGCAGGCATCGGTGCCGAAGAAGTGGCGAAGGCCTACCAGGAAGCTGGCGACGACTACAACTCGATCATGGTCAAGGCCCTGGCCGACCGCCTGGCCGAAGCCTGCGCCGAGTGGCTGCACCAGCAGGTGCGCAAGGAACATTGGGGTTATGCCAAAGACGAAAGCCTGGACAACGAGGCGCTGATCAAGGAGCAGTACACCGGCATCCGCCCTGCCCCCGGTTACCCTGCATGCCCGGATCACACCGAGAAAGCCACCCTGTTCCGCCTGCTTGATCCCGAGGCCAGCGAACTGAAGGCCGGCCGCAGCGGCGTGTTCCTCACCGAGCACTACGCCATGTTCCCGGCGGCGGCGGTCAGTGGCTGGTACTTCGCTCATCCCCAGGCGCAATACTTCGCCGTGGGCAAGATCGACAAGGACCAGGTCCAGAGCTACACCGGTCGCAAGGGCCAGGAGCTGAGCGTGACCGAGCGCTGGCTGGCGCCGAACCTGGGCTACGACAACTGAGTGAAGGATCACGGTCGGCAACGGCCGTGATCCTTTTTTTCACGGGTTGTCTATGCTTGTCCCATACCCATGGCAGACGAGGGATTTATGGACGATCCAGTCGACAACAAGCCGCCAACCCTGCTGCAGATGATGCACAGCGTACTGGCCGCCGCCTTTGGCGTGCAGAGCGGCAAGAACCGCGCCCGTGACTTCACCCACGGCAAACCGAGTCACTTCGTGATCCTGGGGATCGCGTTCACGGTGATCTTCGCCCTGACGCTGTTTGGCATCGTCAAGCTGGTGGTGCATCTGGCGGGGATATAGAACGATCTTCCTGCACATCAATCCCTGTGGGAGCAAAGCCTGTGGGAGCAAAGCTTGCTCGCGACGCAAACGACACGGTCGAGACCGCGTCATCGATCATCGCGAGCAAGCTTTGCTCCCACAGGCTTTGCTCCCACAGGTTTTTATTGCGTTGGACGACCGACTACTGATGACTGACCCAGAACACCGCCGTGCCTACCACCAGGATTATCAGGAACAGAATGGCCCAGGCATCAACAGTGCTGTCGCTTTTCCTTGCTTTGGTCGGATTGCTCATTGCATCGCCTCTTGTCGGTTTTTTAGGTGATTGCATAGGGACTCGACCACAGTTAAGACGATGATTGCCCATACGACAAATGTGGGTTCCATGCCGATAGACCCCATTAGGTCATTTGGTTCTTTACATATACTCAAACATCACTTTTGCGCATAACTCAAAACAGGTATCGTGCACCGGCTCCTTTAGGAGTGCGCGGCCGTGCGCGCAGAATTGCCGAGGCAGAACCCGATTCCAGCGAGCCAATACGCAGCTGTTTCTGATCGGCCCAAGCCTGAGACCGAGACTTATATGTACGTATATGACGAGTACGATCAGCGGATCATCGAGGACCGCGTCAAGCAGTTCCGTGATCAGACCCGACGCTATCTGGCAGGCGAGCTGAGCGAAGAAGAATTCCGCCCTCTGCGCCTGCAGAACGGCCTGTACATCCAGCGTTTCGCCCCGATGCTGCGGGTGGCGGTGCCTTACGGCCAACTGACCGCACGCCAGGTGCGCAAGCTGGCCCAGATTGCCCGCGACTACGACAAGGGCTACGCCCACATCAGTACGCGGCAGAACGTCCAGTACAACTGGCCGGCCCTGGAAGATGTCCCCGAGATCCTGGCTGAGCTGGCCACCGTGCAAATGCACGCGATCCAGACCAGCGGCAACTGCCTGCGCAACGTCACCACCGACCAGTTCGCCGGTGTCGCGGCCGATGAGTTGATCGACCCACGTCCATGGTGCGAGATCGTCCGTCAGTGGACCACGTTCCACCCGGAATTCGCCTACCTGCCGCGCAAGTTCAAGATCGCCATCAACGGCTCGACCTCGGACCGCGCCGCCATCGAAGTCCACGACATCGGCCTGGAGGCGGTCTACAACGCTGCGGGCGAGCTGGGCTTCCGCGTGCTGGTGGGCGGTGGCCTCGGTCGCACGCCGGTGGTGGGTGCATTCATCAATGAGTTCCTGCCCTGGCAGGACCTGCTGAGCTACCTCGACGCCATCCTGCGGGTGTACAACCGCTATGGCCGTCGCGACAACAAGTACAAGGCGCGGATCAAGATCCTGGTCAAGGCCCTGACACCTGAAGTGTTCGCCGAGAAGGTCGAAGCCGAAATGGTTCACCTGCGTGGCGGCCAGACCACCCTGACCGAAGCTGAAGTCCACCGCGTGGCCAAACACTTCGTCGACCCGCAATACAAGGCCTTGGACAACCAGGACTTCGCAGCACTCGACAAGGAACATCCGGGCTTCGCCCGTTGGCGCAGCCGCAACACCCTGACCCACAAGAAGCCTGGCTACATCGCGGTCACCCTATCCCTGAAGCCGACCGGTGTTGCGCCGGGCGACATCACCGACAAGCAGCTGGACGCCGTGGCCGATCTGGCCGACCGCTACAGCTTCGGTCAGTTGCGCACGTCCCACGAGCAGAACATCATCCTGGCCGACGTCGAACAGAGCCAGTTGTTCACCCTGTGGGGCGAGTTGCGCGAGCAGGGTTTCGCCACACCGAACATTGGCCTGCTGACCGACATGATCTGCTGCCCGGGCGGCGATTTCTGCTCCCTGGCCAACGCCAAGTCGATCCCGATCGCCGAATCGATCCAGCGCCGTTTCGACGATCTGGACTACCTGTTCGACATCGGCGAACTGGACCTGAACATTTCCGGTTGCATGAACGCCTGCGGTCACCACCACGTCGGCCACATCGGCATCCTGGGCGTGGACAAGAAAGGCGAAGAGTTCTACCAGGTCTCCCTGGGTGGCAGCGGCAGCCGCGACGCCAGCCTGGGCAAGATCCTCGGGCCTTCGTTTGCCCAGGACGATATGCCAGACGTGATCGAGAAGCTGATCGACGTGTACATCGAACAACGTACCGAAGACGAGCGTTTCATCGACACTTACCAACGTATCGGCATCGACCTCTTCAAGGAACGCGTCTATGCAGCGAATCATTAAGAACAACGAGGTCATCGACGAAACCTGGCACCTGCTGCCCAAGGACGCGACCCTCGATGGTATTTCCAACTGCGACGACCTGATCGTCCCCCTGGCCCTGTGGCGTGATCATTCCCGTGCCCTCAAGGCCCGCGATGGCGGCCTGGGCGTGTGGCTGGATGCCGACGAAGAAGCGGAAGAGATCGGCGACGACGCCAATCAGCTCCAGGTCATCGCCCTGAACTTCCCGGCCTTCACCGACGGCCGCAGCTACTCCAACGCCCGCCTGTTGCGTGATCGCTACGGCTTCAAGGGCGAACTGCGGGCCATTGGCGATGTGCTGCGCGACCAGCTGTTCTACATGCGCCGCTGCGGTTTCGACGCGTTCGCCCTGCGCGCCGACAAGGACCCCTACGAAGCCCTCGAAAGCCTCAAGGACTTCTCGGTGACCTACCAGGCCGCCACCGACGAACCGCTGCCGCTGTTCCGTCGTCGCTGAGTCCGCTGTAATGAAAAAGCCCTGATCCGGATATTCCGGTTCAGGGCTTTTTCATTTCCAGCAATCACCGAAGTTCAGTGTGGGAGCGAGCCTGCTCGCGATGGCGGTGATCCAGTCGATACTGCAGTGACTGACAGACCGCTATCGCGAGCAGGCTCGCTCCCACAGGGATTGAGGTAGCAGAGTTACCAGAACCGCTGCTGGGTCAGGCGGCTCCACCAGCTCAGCAGGACACGGTCCACCGAGCCGCTGGCCGCGATGCCGACGCGCTCCTGCAGGCTTTTGCGTTCGGCATAGTGCAGGTGGTACAGCTCGGCGCTCTTGGCGCGCTCGGCCAGGTATTCGTCGCTGGTCTTCAACTCGTCCACCAGATGTTTGCCGAGCGCGGCGACACCCAGCCAGACCTCGCCGGTCGCCACTTCATCAATGGCCAGTTGCGGGCGGTAGTTGGACACGAAGCTCTTGAACAAGTCGTGGGTGATGTCCAGGTCCTGCTGGAATTTCTCCCGGCCCTTCTCGGTATTTTCGCCGAACACCGTCAGCGTGCGCTTGTACTCGCCGGCGGTCAGGACTTCGAAGTCGATGTCATGCTTCTTCAGCAGGCGGTTGACGTTCGGCAACTGGGCCACGACGCCGATGGAGCCGAGGATGGCGAAAGGTGCGCTGATGATCTTCTCGCCGATGCAGGCCATCATGTACCCGCCACTGGCCGCGACTTTGTCGATGCACACGGTCAGCGGTACGCCGGCCTGACGGATCCGCACCAGTTGCGACGAGGCCAGTCCATAGCTGTGCACCATGCCGCCACCGCTTTCCAGGCGCAGCACCACTTCGTCCTTCGGCGTTGCCAGGGTCAACAGCGCGGTGATTTCATGACGCAGGCTCTCGGTGGCCGATGCCTTGATGTCGCCGTCGAAGTCCAGCACGAACACCCGGGGCTTGGCCGTCGGTTTTTCCTTCTGTTTCTTCTGCGCTTTCTCAGTCTTGCCTTCGCGCTTGCGCAGGGCCTTGAGCTGATCCTTGTCCAGCAGTGTCTGTTCCAGGCGCTCGCGAAGCCCCTTGTAGAAATCGTTGAGTTTGCTCACCTGCAACTGGCCGGCCGACTTGCGCCGCCCCTTGCTGCGCAGGGCAGCAAAACTGGCCAGCACCACCAGGATGGCGATGACCAGCGTCACGGTCTTGGCCAGAAAGCCGGCGTATTCGATAAAGAACTCCACGATCACTCCTAATTGATTCTCGACTCACCGCTCGAGGGCGGACATTAAACGCTCCCAGCATACCCATGCGCCTGCGTCGCTACCAGCCGGGAAACCTGTGGTTACCTTAAGCCCGGACCAGGCAGGACAAGGCTGTAACGGACATTTCAAACAAGCGTATGTTTTTTCATTGACAGCTCACCGCCATCCTCATAACCTCGCCAAACCTTCAACGTACCGGGATGACGCGGACGTGGGCAGTATCTATCTGATTCGACATGGCCAGGCCTCCTTTGGTGCGGACGACTACGATGTCCTTTCACCCAATGGCGTACGCCAGGCACAGGTGCTGGGTAACCACCTGGCGGAGCTGGGTGTCGTGTTCGATCGTTGCCTCTCGGGCGACCTGCGTCGGCAGCAGGATACCGCCACCGGCGCCCTGGGCCAGATGTCCGCCGCCGGGCTGCCGGTTCCCGAGGTGGAAACCGACTCCGCGTTCAACGAATTCGATGCCGACGCCGTAATCCGAGCCCTGCTGCCGGACATGCTGCCCCAGGAACCCGAGGCCCTGTACATCCTGCGCAATGCGGCGCAGAACCGCGCCGAATTCCAGCGCATCTTCGCGCTGGTGGTCGAGCGCTGGCTCAGCGGCCAGTACGACCCGCCCGGGCTGGAGAGCTGGCTGGGTTTCGTCGAGCGGGTCCAGGCCGGCCTGCAGCGCATCCTGGAACAGGCCGACAACAGCCACAAGATCGCCGTGTTCACGTCCGGCGGCACGATTACCGCCCTGCTTCACCTGATCACCCGGATACCGGCCCGACAGGCCTTCGAACTGAACTGGCAAATCGTCAACACCTCGCTCAACCACCTGAAATTCAGGGGGCGCGACGTGGCCCTGGCTTCCTTCAACAGCCATGCTCATCTGCAACTGCTGAAGACCCCGGACCTCATCACCTACCGCTGAGGCCGAATTAATCGTAGACCCTTGCTGTATCAACCCGATAAGGATCGAAACCATGACCTCCGTAGTCGACGCCGTACAAAAGATGAAAGAAAAATTCAACCCAGCTGCCGCTGCCGGCCTGGACCTGGTATTCGGTTTCAACATCACCGACGAAGACAAGCAGTACGCCCTGATCGTCAAGGACGGTACCTGTGAATTGCAGGAAGGCGAGAATGCCGACGCCAACTGCACGCTGGTGATGGACAGCGAAACCCTCAAGGGCATCGTCAGCGGTGAAACCGACGGCATGCAAGCGTTCATGGGCGGCAAACTGCGTGTCGAAGGCGACATGATGCTGTCGATGAAGCTCTCCGAGCTGTTCCCGGCCTGAGCCTGCGCACCCTCCCAGGGTGCCCTCGGCTGTAACGAATCCCGCCCCCGTGGCGGGATTCGCGTTTCTGCCTCCCCCGATTTCGCCCAGCACACGCAACCTTGATCCCGGTCAGTTGCCCCTCGCCTTCCAACCGCTAACTTAACGCCTCCATCAGATGCCAAGGACGGCTCATCGGGAGCTGGCACTCGTTTATCTCAAGGAAGGGAATTTCATGCCCACATTGAAAATCATTTTGCTATCGACCGCGTTCAACGGCCTGACCCAACGTGCATGGCTGGACCTGCGCGAGGCCGGTCATCGTCCCAGCGTGGTGCTGTTCACCGATCCGGATTCGGTGTGCCGGCAAATCGAACACAGCGGGGCCGACCTGGTGATCTGCCCCTTTCTCAAGGACCGGGTCCCCGAACAACTGTGGCGTAATCCCCGCCGGCCGGTGGTGATCATCCACCCGGGCATCGTCGGTGATCGCGGTGCCAGCGCGCTGGACTGGACCATCATGCGGCAACCCGAACGCTGGGGCGTCACGGCGTTGCAAGCAGTGGAGGAAATGGACGCCGGGCCGATCTGGGCCAGCTGCGAGTTCAACTTGCCCGAAGGTCTGCGCAAATCAGAGTTGTATAACGGCCCGGTCAGCGATGCGGCCATCCGCTGCATCCGCGAAGTCGTGGAAAAGTTTGCCGGCGGTTTCGTCCCGGTGCCGCTGGATTACAGCCGCCATGACGTGGTCGGGCGCCTGCGACCGAACATGACCCAGGACGACCGCACCTTCAGCTGGCACGACAGCGCCGTGTTTATCAAGCGCTGCATCGACGCCGCCGATGGCCAGCCAGGCGTGCTGGCGAGCTTGGTCGGCGGCCAGTTCTATCTGTATGACGCTCATCTGGATAGCCGTCGTGGCCTGCCCGGCACACTGCTGGCCGTGCGTGATGATGCGGTGCTGGTGGCAACCGGTGACGCAAGCCTCTGGATCGGCGCCCTGCGCCAGAAACCGCGTCCCGGCGAACCGACCTTCAAGCGGCCGGCACGTCATGTCCTGTCGGAGCGACTCGACGGCGTGCCGGTGCTCGACAGCTCATTGGCCCGAGAGCCGTTCAGCGACGAGGCTTATCAACCCATTCGCTACCGGGAATGCGGCGAGGTGGGCGAACTGACGTTCGAGTTCTATAACGGCGCGATGAGCACCGAGCAATGCCGGCGCCTGGTGGACGCGCTGCGCTGGGCCAAGTCCAGGGATACTCGGGTGCTGTTGATCCGCGGCGGGCGTGGCAGTTTTTCCAACGGTGTGCATCTGAACGTGATCCAGGCCGCCGCCCAACCGGGCCTGGAGGCCTGGGCCAACATCCAGGCCATCGACGATGTCTGTCTTGAGTTGTTGAGCGCCCGGCAGTTGGTGGTCAGCGGCCTGACGGGCAATGCCGGTGCGGGCGGTGTGATGCTGGCCCTGGCCGCCGATGTCGTGCTGGCTCGCAGTGACATCGTACTCAATCCCCACTACGCAACCATGGGCCTGTACGGCTCCGAATACTGGACCTACAGCCTGCCTCGCGCAGTCGGGCCGGACCGGGCCTGGACACTGACCCACGACTGCCTGCCCATCAGTGCCCGCCAGGCGTTGCGCTATGGGATGGTCCAGGAGATCGGTCCACGCTGCCCCGACGAGTTTGGCCTGTGGTTACTACAACGGGCCAACGGGGCCTGGCACGACCCCGCCTACGAAGCCATCCGGGCCCGCAAGGCCGAACGAAGCCTGTCGGCGATCCAGGCGTGTCGGGATGGCGAGCTGCAGCACATGCAGCGCGACATGGTGGAGAATCGCCACGGTTTCGCCGAAAAGTGCCGCAACTTCGTGTTCAAACGCAAGGCCTGTCGCACGCCGGAACGCCTGGTTGCGCCATGGGCGCGGATGACGAAGACCGAAGCCGTCCAGTGATTGTTGGTATCGGGGAGGCGTGCCAGCTCTTACAATGCCCGCTCCCCCCGCATCGGCCCGACCATGGACATCGATCTCGCCCGCACCTTCCTGGAAATTGTCCGCCACGGCAGTCTCGCCGCAGCGGCCGACAAGCTGCATGTCACCCAGACGGCGATTACCGCTCGGGTACAGAAGCTGGAAAGTCAGCTCGGTTGCGCGCTGTTCGTGCGCAACCGAGCCGGTGCGCGACTGACCACCGACGGTGAAGCCTTCGTCGTCTACGCCAATCAGCTCGTGCAGACCTGGGAAGCGGCTCGTCGGGACCTGCCCCTGCCCGAGGGCTATCGCAATGTCCTGCACATCGGCGGCGAGGTCAGCCTGTGCAATCCCTTGATGCTCAGTTGGGCCCGTGAACTGCGCCAGGCGATTCCCGGCCATGCCTTGCGCATGGACATCCGCGACGGCGAGAAACTGCTGCAACAGCTGGAACTGGGCCTGCTGGATGCCGCGCTGGTGTATCAACCCGAATACTGGCCGAGACTGCAGGTTGAACAGCTGCTGGAAGAAAAACTGATCCTGGTGCGGCTGGCCAGTTGCCCGGAGCCGTACGTGTACATCGACTGGGGCATCGATTTCCGCCATCAGCACGACACCGCCCTGCCGGACAAGGCCAAGGCTGCCGTCACCTTCAACCTCGGCCCCCTGGCCTTGCAATACATCCTGGAAAACGGCGGCAGCGGCTACTTCCGCACGCGGGTCGTGCAGAGCTACCTGGACAGCGGCATCCTGGAACGAGTGCCCAAGGCACCGGAATTCAACTATCCGACTTACCTGGTCTATTCCCGGGACCGGGATTCGGCAGCGTTGCAACAGGCGTTCGAAGTGCTGCGTACAGTCGTCAAGAGCGGCAGCGATTGGTCCCAGCGCTGGGATCCGCTGAGTTGATGCATTGGGTTAAAGAGCGGGGGCCGCTTTGCAGTCCGCGGAGCGGTGCGACGTTTCGCTGAATCCCACCACGGAAACAGCCCCCGCGCCATCAGGTTACTTGCGCAAGTGCTCCATGATCTCGTCCTTGACCTGCAATCGTTTCTTCTTGAGCGTCTCCAGGGCAACGTCGGACAGTGCGGCGGACGTCGGTTTCTCGGCGTCTACCACCTCGGCATCAAGCTGGGAGTATTTTTGAAGCAGCGAGTCGAGTCTTGGATTCTCGCTGCGCTTTTGCTGGATGTGGTCTTTTTCGCACTTGAGATCCTGGCACAGATCATGGGACACCGGCATGGAACACCTCCTTCTGACGGTCAATGACAGGCGCCTTTGAGGGACGCCTCAACCATCAGGATGGCCTTGCCGACCGGGTTCTGTCGACCGCCAATCCGACCAGCGGTGACCGTTCGTCGTACCGTGTCGCTTTGCGATCAAACCTTTGTCCACACGTCGCTCTCCATTGAACAGTGACATCAAGATCACTTGTACAACCTGTTTGGAGAATACCTATGGACGGATTTACCCTGCGTCAACTCGGTCTGGCAGTTGCCCTGAGTACCAGCATGGGCATGGCATGGGCCGCGAGTTCCAACGACTTCGTCGACAACGCGGCGGCCGGCGGCATTGCGGAAATCGAAACCAGCAAACTGGCATTGGAAAAAAGCGCATCGGCGGACGTCAAGGAGTTCGCCAACAAGATGATCGCCGACCACACCAAGGCCAACCAGGAGTTGATGACCCTGGCGAAAAAGCACGACATCGAAGTGCCGGACGAAACCACCCTGGTGAAGAAAGCGAAGGCCAAGATTCTTGACATGCGCGACGAATCCTTCGATGCCGCCTATGCCAACAATCAGGTCAAGGCCCACGAAGAAACCATCACCTTGTTCAAGAAAGAAGCCGAGACCGTGACGGACGACAAGAAGCCCGGCAACACCGAGCTCAAGGCGTTCGCCCAGAAGATGCTGCCGGATCTGCAGCACCACCTGGAACTGGCCAAGAAACTCCAGGCCGCGCACCCCAGCAAGTAATCTCTTCCTGACTGTACTCAAAGGCTCGTCCTCCCAGGAGGACGAGCCTTTTTTGCGCAGATCGGTCAACCGCCGTCGGTGTCGATATCGGCGTCAGTATCATCGCCGGATTTCGGCCGGTCAGGATCGGGCTTGAAACCCGGGCTGAAGGTGTTGTCGTTTTCCTGGTGATGTCTTTTCTGATCGACCTCCTCGGCAGCGCTCTGGGCCTGGTCCGATCCAGCCGGGCTGACCGGCTTGGCATCGGGCAGTTGGGGATCGATGGCCGGGTCGTTGCGGGGTGACGGGTTCTGCGTCTGACCTTGTTGCGCCGTGTTTGCACGATCGTCGTTCATGGGCACCTCTTCATGACAGAGGCCGGTTGATGACCGGCCTTGATCATTCGAAGGGAACGCAACGGCTTCGGTTCCATTTGTTTGCGGTGGTGCGATCAGCCGCCAAGCACCGACCGGACCATACGGGTCAACGCGTCCGGCCCATAGGGCTTGCTCAGCAGATGGGTATCGGGACTCAGTTGATGGTTGCGGGAAATGATGTCCCGTGTGTGACCTGACGTGAACAGTACCGGCACCGGCGGCGTCTGCACCTTGGCCCAGGCCGCCAGGTCGGAACTCTTGATCAGGCCGGGCATGACCACGTCGGTGAAAATCAGGTCCACCTTGACGCCTTCGAGCAACAGCTTCATGGCCGCGTCGGCATTGGCGGCGGTGAGGGTTCGATAGCCGGACTGCTCGAGCAACTCCACCGATGCACTGCGCACCGCATCGTTGTCCTCCACCACCAGGATCGTCTCATGCCTGCCGGGTTGCGGCGTGTAGTCGTGGATCTGTTCACCGGCTTCAGGCTGATAGCTGCGAGGAAAGTACATCTGCGCCCGCGTGCCCTTGCCCATGTCGCTGGCGATCTCGATATGCCCGCCGCTCTGCTTGACGAACCCGAACACCATGCTCAGGCCCAAGCCGGTGCCCTGGCCATCGGTCTTGGTGGTGAAGAACGGCTCGAATACCTGTTTGAGAATATCGGGCGGCATGCCTGTGCCACTGTCGATGACCGACAACCGCACATACTCGCCCGCCGGGATGCCTTTGCCGGCACAGGACGCTTCGTCGAGCACGATGTTCTCGCCCAGTATCTGGATGGTGCCATCGCCGCCCATGGCATCGCGGGCATTGATCGCCAGATTCAGCAGGGCATTTTCCAACTGGTTGCGATCCACATGGATGCACCAGGGCTCGTCGGGCAGGGTCACATCGATCCGGATGGTCTCGCCCAAGGCCCGTTGCAGCAATTCCTCCAGGTCGTCGTAGATGCGCCGGGGGTTGTAAACCGCCGGTGACAGCGGCTGGCGACGGGCGAAGGCCAGCAGTTGCGATGACAGCTTGGCGCCCCGCTCCACCGCCTCGATGGAGGCACTGATCCTGCGCTGCACATTGGCATTGTCCGGCTCGTGACGTGCCAGCAAGTGCAGGTTGCCAGCGATCACTTGCAGCAGGTTGTTGAAGTCATGGGCGACGCCGCCGGTGAGTCCGCCAATGGCCTCGAGCTTCTGCGACTGGCGCAACTGCTCTTCGGCCGCCAGCCGCGCCTGGACCTCATCGGCAACCCGCTGCTCCAGGTCACGGGTAAACCTGAGCAACGACGCTTCGGCGATCTTGCGTTCGTTGATGTCAATCAGCACACCGGGGAAACGCAGGGGCTTGCCCAACGCATCGAACTCGCATCGACCGCTGGCCTGCACCCACAGGTCATCGCCCTCGGGGCGTCGCACCCGGTATTCGGCATTGAAGGTCGAACCGGTGCGCAAGGTCAGGTCAATGCGCTGATTGACCTCGTCAAGGTCATCGGGATGAATACGCTGGCGGGCAATCTCGATGGGCAACGCCTCCAGCGGCGTGTCTGGCGGGTAGTCGAACGTGCGGGCGAAACGCTCGTCCCCGGACAGCGTGTCGGCCTGGACATCCCAGACAAAAGAGCCCAGCAGCGGCCCGGCCGAAAGGGCCAGCTGGATGCGTTCATTGACGGCGCGATAGCTGCGCTCCGCTGCCTGGCGAGCCCGCTCGGACAGGACCAGCTCGGTGGTTTCCACGACAATCGCCAGCACGCCGGCCGGTGCCTGGTCATCGTCGGGTACCGGGCTGTAGAAAAGGTCCATCCACACATCTTCGGGCTTGCCATCACGCAACAGGACCAGTTCCTTGCTGCGATAGGACAACGTGCCCCCGGCCAGGCATACGTCCAGCACGTGACGATTGAACTCGGCCACTTCCGGCCAACCCAGCTCCACCGCGCATCCCAGCAGATAGGGATGGCGCCCGCCGGCGAACTCGGCGTAGGCATCGTTGTAGATCATGAAGCCCTGGCGGCCCCATAACATGACCATCGGCAACGGCGAAGCCAACAATATTTGAACAGCGCTGCGCAGGCTGGCAGACCAATGTTCGATAGGGCCCAGTTCAGTCTGGCGCCAATCATATGCCCGGATACGCCGGGCCATTTCACCGTCCCACCCGGGACATCCGTGAGGCTGGGATAAGAACTGCATGGGCGACTCTGAACCTCGAATGGCTGCTGGGAATCGACAATCGCGAGCCCCTTGTGCTCAGACCTTCGAGCGCGAGGTTGGCATTTGGTTTCATGGGCAAGTCACGAAGCCGTCCACCGGTCCCGGCCCCAAACAAGGTCTGTGGCGAGGGGATTTAGCGAAACGTCGCACCGCCCCGCTGGGCTGCGCAGCAGCCCCCTCAACCGTCTGGCGCACCGCATGCTCAGATTTGGGGCGCTTCGCGCCCCAGCGGGGATAAATCCCCTCGCCACAGGTTGCTGTGATGCGACAGCCGTGTCAGCGGAAATCGCGGCTTTGCACGTGAATGCCCGCCAGCAATTCAGTCAGGTCGCTCAGGCGCCCGGCGATCAGGTGGCGGACTTCGCCGACGCTTTCCCAGCGCCCGTCGACCCGCAGCAATTGCGAGCCCACCAGGACTTTGTGTTGGCGCTCCGCCAGGTCGCGCCAGACCACCACATTGAGATTGCCGAATTCATCTTCCAGGGTGACGAAGGTCACCCCACTGGCCGTGCCGGGGCGCTGGCGACCGGTGACCAGGCCGGCGACGCTGACGTTGCGGCCATGCTCCACCTCCTGCAACTCCCGGGAGCTGCGACAGTGTCGGGCGCGCAGTTCTGGGCGCAGCAAGGCCAGCGGATGCGGGCCCAGTGTTGTGCCGAGGGTGGCGTAGTCGGCGAACAGGTCCTCCCCCAGCGAAGGCTTGGGCAGGTGCACCGGCGGTTCTTCCTGACTGGGCAAACCGGCAAACAGACCCAATTGCTTTTGCACGCCAGCCACTTCCCAACGCGCACGATGGCGATCACCGACCAGGCCACGCAAGGCACCGGCGTCGGCCAATTGCGCCTGGGCCCGAGCATCGAGTTGCGCACGCTCGCCCAGGTCGGCCACGTCACTGAACGCCCGCTGCCGACGGGCCGCTTCGATACGCCGGGCATCGTCTTCACGAAAACCCTTGATCAGGCGCAAGCCCATGCGAATCGCCGGTTGCCGCCCCTCCAAGGGTTCGAGACTGCAATCCCAATCACTGGCGCGCACGTCCACCGGACGGATCTGCAATTGATGCCGGCGGGCATCCTGCAGAATCTGGTCCGGACTGTAGAACCCCATAGGCCAGCTGTTGATCAGGGCGCAGGCGAAGGCTGCCGGCTCGTGGCATTTGAGCCAACTGCTGGCGTAGGTCAGCAAGGCGAAACTGGCGGCGTGGGACTCCGGGAAACCGTAGTTGCCGAAGCCCTTGATCTGCTCGAAGATCTGCGCGGCGAATTCGGGGGTGTAGCCGTTGCGCTCCATCCCCTCTGCCAGGCGCTCGCGATGCGGTTCAAGCCCGCCGTGACGTTTCCAGGCGGCCATGGAACGGCGCAACTGGTCCGCTTCGCCGGGGGTATAGTCGGCCGCCACAATGGCGATCTGCATGACCTGCTCCTGGAACAATGGAATCCCCAGGGTACGCCCGAGCACTGTCTTCAATTTTTCCGAAGGATAGGTGACTTCCTCCTCGCCATTTCGCCGCTTCAGGTACGGATGCACCATGCCGCCCTGGATTGGCCCCGGCCGCACGATCGCCACTTCGATCACCAGGTCGTAGAAATCCTTGGGCCTGAGCCGGGGCAACATCGCCATCTGCGCCCGTGATTCAATCTGGAACACCCCGATGGTGTCCGCACGGCTGATCATCTCGAAGGTGGCGGCATCTTCACGGGGCAAACCCGCCAAGGTGTATCGCTGCCCGCGGTAGTGCGCGATCAGGTCGAAACATCGGCGGATCGCGCTGAGCATGCCCAAAGCGAGGATATCCACCTTGAGCAGCCCGACCGCATCCAGATCGTCCTTGTCCCACTGGATGATAGTGCGCTCGGCCATGGCGGCGTTTTCCACCGGCACCAGGGTGTCCAGGGGCTGCTGGGAAATCACGAAGCCGCCGGGGTGCTGGGACAGGTGTCGGGGAAAGCCGATCAGTTGCTGGGTCAGGCCCAGCACCCGGCGCAAGATCGGACTGTCCGGGTCGAAACCACCCTCGCGCAGACGCTCCACGGGGGGCGCCTCGTCGCTCCAGCGACCGCAACAGTCGGCCAATGCGTTGACCTGATCCGGCGGCAAGCCCAGGGCCTTGGCGACGTCCCGCACCGCCCCGGCACCGTGGTAACTGCTGACCACCGCCGTCAGCGCCGCGCGATGGCGACCGTAGCGCTGGAAGACGTATTGCAGCACCTCTTCGCGGCGCTCATGTTCAAAATCCACGTCGATGTCCGGCGGCTCGTTGCGCTCTCGGGACAGGAACCGCTCGAACAACAAGTTGGTTCGGCTCGGGTCGATTTCGGTAATGCCCAGGGCATAACACACCGCCGAGTTGGCCGCCGACCCACGCCCCTGGCAAAGGATGTTGCGCTGGCGGGCAAAGCTGACGATGTCCTGCACAGTGAGGAAATAGCTGTCGTAGCCCAGCTCGGCAATCAGCTCCAACTCGATGTCTATCTGTCGCCGAATCCGATCCTCCACACCGTTCTTCCAGCGCTCGCGCAGGCCCCGTTCGGTCAGTTCCCGCAACCACGACGTCGGATCATGCCCCTCGGGCACCAGCTCCCGAGGGTATTCATAGCGCAACTGATCCAGATCGAAGGTGCAACGCCGGGCGATCGCCAGGGTTTCATCGAGCAACCGGCGGGGATAGAGATCGGCCAGATCCTTACGGCTGCGCAGATGGCGCTCGCCGTTGGGATGCAGGCGCTGGCCGGCCTCGGCCACCGTGACGTGATGCCGGATGGCGGTCATGGTGTCCTGCAAGGCGCGGCGGCCGCGCACATGCATGTGTACATCGCCGGTGGCGACGGCAGGCAGTGCCAGGCGGTCCGCCAGTGCCAGCAAGTCGGCCAGGCGACGCCGGTCGTCCTGTCCGCAATGCAACTGGACCGACAGCCACAGGCGCCCGGCGAAGACCGACTGAAGCCAGCGGCCCTGCTCCTCGACGTCGTTGCCATCGGGTACCCACAGTGCCAACAACCCCGGCCAGGGATCGTCGAAGTCTTCCCGCACGATGCGATAACGGCCCTTCTCGCTGCGTCGGCGGGCGCGGGTGATCAAACGGCACAGAGCTTGATAGCCTTCGAGATTTTCCACCAGCAGCACCAGCTTCGGACCGTTCTCGATCCGGATCTCACTGCCGACGATCAATGGCAGGCTCAATTCCTTGGCCGCTTGCCAGGCCCGAACGATACCGGCCAACGTGCACTCGTCGGTGATCGCCAGGGCCCGATAGCCTTGCTGGCTGGCCCGGCGACACAGTTCCAATGCACTGGAAGCGCCACGCTGGAAACTGAAATTCGACAGGCAATGCAGCTCGGCGTAGTCGACGTTCATGCGAACCAACCCTGCAACCACAACGGACCGCCCTCGCCCACCGGTCGATAGGCCCAGCCCCGTTGCCCCCCACGGGTTTCGACCAGGTAGTAATCGCGGCGCACGTCGGCGCCGTCCCACCAGCCGGTCTCGATGCGTTCCGGGCCCATGAGAACGCGCGCCTGGCCTTCCGGCAACGCCTGGGGTTCGTTCAGCAGCCAGCCGGGACGCTGCACGCCACTGCGCACCGTACATACCTGAGGCCGGGGTTGAGGTGTCATCTGCCAGGCGCACTCAGGCCGATGGTCGTCGCGAAACCCCAGGCCCTGCACCGCCTCGTCCCCCAACCGTGCGCGCAACCGCTCCCGCAGTTGCTCCCAAGGCAAGGACTGCTGGGGACGCTCATCGAACAGCTCCAGGCGCTGGGGCACGAAGCTCGGCAGGTCCTCGGCGCACAAGCGAAAGCCACGCACTGGCGCCTCGACCTGCACCTGTTCCAAACGGCCACGGGCCAGTTCGAAGAGCATAGAGGGGTCCCGCTCGGCACTGAGCAGGCCGACCTTGATGATCGTGTCCGGCAATCCGGCGTGTTCCAGGTGCAGGTCAAAACGCTGCACACCACTGTCACGGCCGCACAGGAAGGCCGACAGGTCACCGGTCAACCGGCGTAACGGGAACAGCAGCGCCTGATGGGATTGGACGTCGTAGTTGAGTTCGATGCGCACATCGAAACGGTCCGGCGGCAGGTAGAACGACAGCGCCAGGGTGCGACTGCCAACCAATGCGTCGAGGTGCTTGAGGACCTGGGCTTCGAAGCGCCGTGCCAGCGTGTGCCGGGGCAAGGCCTGGACCTGTTCCAGGCAGCGCAGCCCCATGCGCGACAACGCCGTGGCGACGTCGGCGGGTAGGCCGATCCGATCCACCGGCATTTGCCCCAGGCGTTGTTGCAGGCTATCGGCATCCGGTACCACCAGGGCATCATGGGCATTGGCAAGCACCCGCGCCGCCACCGGGTTCGGGGCCGCGACGATGCGATGACGGAAGCCCAATTCCGTCAGTTCGGCCCGCAGCCGTGCCTCGAAGACCGGCCAGGGCCCGAACAGGCCCAGGCTCGACTCGATCTCGAACAGCAGCGTGCGCGGGTAATGCACGCTGACTTGGGAACTGAACCGGTAAGCCCAGGCCGCCAGGAACTGTTGCCAGTGCTCAATCTGCGCGGCGTCGTATTCGGCGGTGGCAAAGCCTTTGCTCAGGGCCTGGGCGGCGGTCATGGTCTGGCCGGGGCGCAGGCCCAGGGCCCGGGCGGACTCGTTGACCGCTTGCAGCACCCGACGCTGGGCCGGGCCGGTCAACAGCGCAAGGGGCTCCTCGGGATCGGGGCGCTGACGCAGCGCGGCGTCCAGCGCCAATTGCGGAAAGAGAATGCAGACCCAGCGCATCGCAACCTCAATGCCCTGTTGGCGTGGCGTGAGCAAAGGCAATCGGTGCCGAACGGACCAACCCGCCGCGGCATTTAAGCACCCGCAACTGCCCGGGCCCGGCATCGATGGCAATGCGCAGGGCCGCCGGCGACGGATTGATGGCTTCCTGGATCGGGCGCCAGGCGAATGCCAGGGTCTGGCCGGTTTCCGCGGCCACTTGCAGGCGGCGCAAGGCACGATCGTCCGCCTGGCGAGGCCAGCACAGGACCGCCCCGCAACTGCCCGAACGCAGGCATTGTTCAACGGCCCACAGGGCATCGCGCTCATCGGCCCGGATCACCGACAGTTGGCTCAGGTCCACCCCGGCGCTCTGCCAGGCCTGGGGATAGGGCACGAACGGCGGTGCCACCAGCACGATCCGCTCCCCCTGCGCAGACAGTCGCGCCAGGGTCGGCCACACCAGTTGCAACTCACCCAGGCCCGGCGCGGCAAGAAGGATTTCCGTCAGCGCCGCTTCCGGCCAGCCACCACTGGGCAACGCCGCGTCCAGTGCGGCATGGCCGGTGGGTTGCGGGCTGGCAGCCGGAGGTGCAGGCCGGCCTTTCCAGACCTGGCCGCCATTGAACAGCGTGTCCAGCGCTACGACCGCGCCCATCAGCCTTGCCTCAACAGGCCACAGAACACCCCTTCTATCGCCAGGTCCTGGTCGGCCTCGACGATGATCGGCTGATAGGCCGGATTGCGTGGCAGCAAGCGCACCCGCTCGCCGATTTGTTCGAAACGCTTGATGGTGACTTCACCATCGAGCCGCGCCACCACGATCTGTCCGTTCGCGGCCTGGGGCGTGCGCTGGACCCCCACCAGGTCACCGTCGAGGATGCCGTCGCCGATCATCGAGTCGCCCTGGACCCGCAACAGGTAATCCGGCGCCCTGGTGAAAATCGCCGGGTCCAGCATCAGACGATCGTGGACCTCGGCATCGGCGCCGATCGGCCGGCCGGCGGCCACACGCCCCAGCACCGGCACATCCAGCAGCTCGGGACGCGGCGGCTGATTCAGCAAGCGGATGCCCCGGGCCTGGTGCGGATTGACTTCGATAAAACCGGCCTCGGTCAACGCCAGCACATGCTTGCGCGCCACGCTGCGGGAGGCGAAACCGAACGCCTCGCTGATTTCAGCAAGGCTGGGAGGCTGACCCTGCTCGGCGATGCGTTCGCGGATGAAGGTCAGGATGGCGGTGCGGCGAGGGGTAAGAGTCGTCATGGAGTACATTTGTACTCCTGTCGGTTTTTTCTGACAAGCACCACCAGTCAGTTCACAGCCATGCACATCCCTGTGGGAGCGGGCTTGCTCGCGAAAGCGGTGGATCAGCTGATATTGATGATCTGGCGGCTAGCTCTCGGCCCCCTCGCTGCGAAACGCGCTAGGGCTCATCCCGGTCCAGCGCCGGAAGGCCCGGCGGAAACTGCGTACATCGCTGTAGCCGACCTCTTCGGTGATCCGCTCGATGGACAGCTCGGGGTTGGCCAGCAGGCTCAGCGTCCGGCCACGGCGCACCTGTTCGAGCAAGGCTTCGAACGTCAGGTTGTGCTCGGTCAGGCGCCGTCGCAGGGTCCGGCTGCTCATATTCAGATCACCGGCAACTTTCTCGATGTGGCTGCCCCGGGTCAGGTCCCGGGCAATCGCCCGCTCCACCGCCTGGATCAGGTCGATCTTCTGATGAACCTCGGCCGCTTCCTGGTCCAGCAAGGCCAATGCCTGACGCAGGGCCAGCGGGTGATGATTGGGCAAGCGCACGTCCAACCAGCGGATATCGATCAGCATGCGATTGTATCGGCAACCGAAGCGCACCTCCGGCCCGAGGATCCGCTGGTACTCCGGGGCATAGGACGGCGCCGCGTGCATGAACTCCACGGCCTGGGGCTTGAAATCCGGGCCCGCCAGCGCCCGGCCATACACCATCAGGCTGGCGAAGAACTCTTCGACCGCAAACACCTGGACCTCGGCGAAGGGCAGGCGGCAGGTTGCGTCGACCATGATCCGGTCGGCGGCCTCTTCGACACTGGTCACGGCGATGCCACCGGTGGTGTGCTGATAACGAATCCCCAGTGCGAAGGCATCGCGCAGGGTTTCGCACAGTGACAACACATGCCCCAGCAGGCCCAGGGTGCCGAGTACATTGCGATCGCCGACCCACAACCCCAGGCCCTGATCCGGCAACAGCTTGAGTGCCCGTTGGATCATGACCACGGCCTGGCGATGGGAAATGCGCTGGGCGGGATCCTGCAAATCATCGAGGCCGAACCCGAGGCCGCGACACAGGCTGGCGGCATCGAAACCCTTGTCCGCCACGACTTCAGCCAGAGTCTGCAGCAGGAATGGCGAGACCAGCGCCAGCTCATAGGTGGGGTCGATGACTTTCATCTGCATGGCGGGTTCCGGGGCACGTTAGGTGGCGTTTTTGTAACCGGTTGTTTCATAAACGTTAGCATGCCCACATGGGAAGAGGGACGCTAAATCTGGCCGCTCAAGCCCCCCTGTATGGCCGCCAATACCCTGCCCTGCCAGCTGCGAACGGCTTATTTGTATGGCTCGGACCTTCGGTGTACCTCCAACAATAATAATGAGCGCCTCACATGAACCCGATCCGCACGACATTCGCCTTGCAAATGACCCTGGGCCTGGCCTGCAGCTGCGCGCTGCCCGCCCTGGCCACCGAAAACGGAGTCGACAACATCGGCCCCGGCACCGACGGCTTCTTCGTGTTGCCGCTGGAGGTCGACAGCCTTCCGGACAACATGGTCGCGTTCAACCTCTACTACAACCATTACAAAGCCCGGACATTCAACATCAGTTCGCTGGGCGGCAAGGTGCCGGGGGTCGAAATCGAGTCCACTGCCGTGATCCCGCGCATCGATTACCTGAGTCCGCTGCGGTTCGCCGGTGGGCGACTGGGGATCTATGTCGCCCAGCCCTGGATCAAGCAGGAGGTCGCGCTGTTCGGCATGAGCGACACCCGCGAAGGCATGGGCGATACCACCATTTCCCCCATCGTGCTCTGGGACATGGGCAAGAACCTGACCCTGGCCGCGGCCGTGGAAATCACCGTGCCCACCGGCGAATACAGTTCCGATCGACTGGCCAACACCAGCAATAATTTCTACACCTACAAACCGCTGTTTTCCTTCACCTGGCTGCCCACGGAAAACACCGAGGTGTCGATGAAAACCACCTACAGCTTCAACCAGAAGAACAAGGACACCGACTACCGCTCGGGGCAGATTTTTCATTTCGATTATTCCGCCAGCTACCGGCTGACCGACAACCTGAGGGTGGGGCTCAACGGCTACTACCTCAAGCAGACCACCGACGACAAACAGTTCGGTCGCACCGTGCAATTCGCCGGTCAGGATGTGGACGATGGCGTGCGCGGCCAGGTCTTCGCCATCGGCCCGGCGCTGTACCTGACCTTCCTCAAGTACGCCAGCGCCGAGGTTCGCTGGGCCAAGGAATTCGACGTGGAGAACCGCCCCGAAGGCGAAATGCTCTGGGCGAAGCTGAGTATTCCGTTTGAGCTATAAGCGCCTCTTCTGATTGTTCCCACGCTCTGCGTGGGAATACAGCCAGGGACGCTCCGCGTCCCGAAGAGCCGAACGCAGAGCGTCCGTTGAGGCATTCCCACGCAGAGCGCGGGAACGATCACTGCCACACTGGATCAACCATAGACCGGCCACGTCTCGACAATCCGCCCCCCCCGCACCGCCAGCAGATCACCGAACTGCAGCAGCACCGACTCGACCTGGGTCGGCCTCAGGAACACCTGGTCCTCCACCGCCAGCCCCACCGCCTCGGAGCCATTGGCCATTTCCTGGTTGGAACTGCGGCCATAGAGACTGTTGCTCTTCAGACCGGGAGGGGATTCGAAATCGGCCATCCAGTTGCCACCGTAGAGGAAGAAGGTCTCGCGCTGGTTCACGTCCCACCAGGAAAAGATCCGCGACTTGTCGTCCAGCGCCGGAAGGTTCACCGCGCCGGTGCGCTTGAGCACCGGGGTCGCAATGTAGGCCGCCGGCACATGCTCGCTCAAGGAGGGCAGGTCGTAATGACTGGGTTTGAGCATGGCCGTGCCCACCGACACTTCGCTACTGAGGCGTTCCTGTTCATGCAGGCGATAGCTGGGGCTGCCCGCGGTATTGAGGGTCAGGCCCGGGTGCCACAGGTCGGGGTAGCGCAACCGGAGGAAATCCACCCGCGTGGTGTAGGTCGCCATGACCCGCGCCAACAGCGTTTCAGGGCTCGCCAACAGTTCCGGCACGCCCATGCCTACGAATGGGTCATAGCCCATGAACCCGGCGAACTCCAATTGCGCCGGATGGGCACGAATCAGCTTGAGCATCGCGTCCAGGCTCGCGTCATCGGCCACCCCGCCCCGGTGCAGGCCGACGTCCAGTTCGATATTGACCCGCATGCGCGTGCCCAGCCCTTGGGCCAGGGCCTGGTATTGCTGGACGCGCTCGGGCGTATCCAGCAGCCACTGCAACTGGCGGGACGGGTCGAACGGGCCTTTGTGAAGCTGATAGAACAGCTCCGCGGAACGCACCGGCAGCGGCTTGCCCAGCAAGATATCGGCATCGGGAAACTGCAGCGCGTCGTGGTTGAGAAACGGCTGGTGAAACGACATCAACCGCCGGGTCTCGGCCCGCTCGCCGATGTACTTCAGCAATTGAGGCGAAGGCAGAGACTTCTCCACCAGCCGCAACTGCTTGCCCGCGCGCCGGACCGAAGCCTTCACCACATCGATATTGTGATCGAGGCGATCCAGGTCGATCAGCATCACCGGACGCATGGGGCCATGGGCCTTGAGCTCGCGGTTCAACTGACGGAAATAATCACTGTACGGCCCGCCCCGGTCATCCGGCCGCAGCCAGGTCCCGGCACCGGCCAGCAATATCCCGGCGCCCAACGTTCCCTTCAGCAAACCACGACGATTGAAAGCCATCAGCTCACCCCCAGGATCGTTGAAAGATGCCCATTTAGAAACTTCCCAGCGGGATCCAGGGCCTGACGCACCTGAATGAATTCGTTCCAGCGCGGGTACAGCGCCTGGAGCGCCCTGGCGTTAAGGGAATGCAATTTCCCCCAGTGCGGTCGGCCCTGGTATTTCCAGAAAATCGGCTCGATGGCGGCGAAGAAATTGTGATGATCCATCTGGTAATGCTGGTGGACGGAGATCGAACAACTGTCCCGTCCTTCGAACATGCTCAAGGGGATGTCGTCAGCCTTCACGTAGCGGTATTCGATGGGAAACCAGGTCCGCAGGTCCTTGTCGCGAATCAGCGCGAGGATCTCCCGCAGACACGCCGGTCCATGCTCGGCCGGTACTGAATACTCCATTTCATTGAAACGTACAGTGCGGGCATTGGCGTAGATGTCATGGGAATCACCGACCCGGTCGTCGAAGTCGGCCATCAGTCGCAGGCTGTTGAGCAACGATCGGCGGATCGCCGGAAAGTCGCTGCCGTACTTGTCGAGCTTCTCGATCAGGGTGACGAACTCGTTGCCGCCCTCCTCCTCGGGACTGATGGGCGGCGTGGCCGGATCGGTGGTTTCGTTCAGGGTGATCGACAGCGCATAGTCGGAGTGGGTAACCACCTGCATTTCCCAGTGCTGGTTATCCCGGGTATTGGCGTCCACCTCTTCCAGCAACTCTTCGGTTTTCGCCACCCATTGGCGCTCGCGCAACCGATAGGCAGCGCGGTTCTGCAAGCGCACACGGGTCACCAACCCCAGCGCTCCGAGCGACACACGTCCCGCCTTGAACACCTCGGGGTGACGCTTGGCATCGCAATCGAATACCTCGCCGCTGGCCGTCACCAGTTGCAGGCCGACGACCTGGGAGGCATACGAGCCGAAGGCCTTGCCGGTACCATGGGTCGAGGTAGCGATGGCGCCGGCCAGAGTCTGATAATCCACGTCGGCCATGTTCGGCAACGCCTGGCCGATGGCCTTGAGCGCCGGGCCCATGCGCGACATCGGTGTACCGCCGCCGAACTCGGCTTGCAGACTGGCTGCGTCATGCTCCAGCAGGCCGCTGAAAAAACTCAGGGACAACAGAGTTCCATCGGTGGGCACCAGGGCACTGAAGGAATGACCGGAGCCCACCGGACGGATCCGCCCATCGGCGCGGATCACCACTTGCACCAGTTCATCGAGGTCCTTGGGCGCCAGCCGCGCGGCAGGCAGGCAACTCTGTGCACCGGACCAGTTGCGCCATGGGATCAATCGTGGCGCGCGCATCAGGTCGGCCAGGGCGCCCTGGCTGCCCATCGCCGTGAAGGCGGCAACCACACCGGCCCGCTGCAGCCATTGGCGTCGTGAGTAGTCCATCGTCATGCCCCTGCTATTGGAATTGTTGGCCGGACATGAAGGCGATCAACGCCAGGAACTGCTCTTCGGAACAGTGCATGCACATGCCCATCGGCGGCATGCCGTTGTAGCCGTTGATCGCGTGGTCCAGCAGGGTATCGGCGCCCTGGGCCACCCGCGGCGCCCAGGCATTGACGTCGCCGGTCAGGGGCGCACCGGCGCCGGGGTTGGCATGGCAGAGCTTGCAACTGCTGTCGTAGACCTGGGCCAGCGCCGCATCGGCGGGCATGGCGTTGACGGCCGCGGGCGCAGGCGGCTTGGCCTCTTCGCCGCATCCGGCGAGCAGCGCGCCAAGCAGCGTGAGGGTCGCGGTTTGAAGCAGGACAGAAGGAAAAGTTGCCGACATAAAGCCCCTCTCGGCGGCGCATGGGTGCGCCTTTCTTGTTGTGGGTCTGGCAGTTCCCACGTTAAGGCACGCCGGCGTGTCGGCTTGAGGTCATTGGGGGCCAGAAAAGGGGGCTTGGGCGGCCAGGGCTGATATCTGTCCATGAGGACCTGTGGCGAGGGGATTTATCCCCTCGCCACAGATGAATGCCTTGCCACAGGGCCATGTCCACCTGATGCAGATCAGGGCAACAATGTCCCCTGCTCCCGCTCGCACAGCTGCACCACGTAATCCCACAGCACCCGCAGGCGCACGGATTTGTGCAGTTCGCGACGGGTGCTGATCCAGTAGCTGCGGCGCAGGGTTTCGTCGGGCAGCAAGGGCACCAGCGCCGGGTCGTTGCTGGCCATGTAGCACGGCAGCACGGCGATTCCGAGGCCCGAGCGTGCGGCCTGTTGCTGGGCGATGACGCTGGTGCTGTGGAACACCACTCGCGGGTTGCGGCAAAAGCTGTTGAGAAACATCAGTTCCTGGCTGAACAGCAGGTCATCGACGTAACCGATCCAGGCGTGACGGGCCAGGTCCTCGCGACTGCGCAGCGGTGGCGCGCGGTCCAGGTAAGCCTGGCTGGCGTACAGCGCCAGGCTGTAGTCGGTGAGCTTGCGGGTCACCAGCAGGTCGGCCGCCGGGCGTTCGAGGTGAATGCTGATCTCCGCCTCGCGGTTGAGGATGCTGACGAATCGCGGCACCGCCACCAGCTCCACCTCCAGCCCCGGATAGCGTTGGAACAAGCCGTCCATGCGACTGGCCAGGAACATGATGCCCAGCCCCTCGGTCACCCCCAGGCGAATCTTGCCCAGGGGTGCGCTGGACTGGGTAATGTCCTCCTGGGCCAGCAACGCCACGTTCTCCATGGCCTCGGCGTGCTTGAGCAGCGTCTCGCCAGCCGGGGTCAGTTCATAGCCTTGGGCGTGCTGGACAAACAACGCGGTCCCCAGGCTTTTCTCGATGGCTTCGATGTGCCGGGCCACGGTGGCGTGGGTCGTGTTCAGCCGCCGCGCCGCGGTCAGCAGGCGGCCGCTGCGTTGCAGCTCCAGAAAATAACGCAGGTCATTCCAATCGAACATGAACGCTCCTTGCCCATCGCTGTTTATAAACGCACAGCCGTTGCGCAAAAACTAACATTCTTTTAACGAAAACTAACAACTAGGATGGGTCAGACAAAAACAAAAAATGAGGTCGCGGATGCAACCTGTCGTCGATGAATACGATTACGTGATCGTGGGCGCCGGTCCTGCCGGATGCCTGCTGGCCAATCGGCTTTCGGCCAATCCCCAACATCGGGTGCTGCTGCTCGAAGCCGGCGGACGCGACAATTATCCATGGATTCACATCCCGGTCGGCTACCTGTTCTGCATCGGCAATCCACGTACCGATTGGTGCTTCAAGACCGAAGCACAACCCGGCCTGCAAGGGCGTGCCTTGAGTTATCCGCGCGGCAAGGTACTGGGCGGCTGCTCCTCCATCAACGGCATGATCTACATGCGCGGTCAGGCCGCGGACTACGACGGCTGGGCCGCCGATGGCAACTCCGGTTGGGCCTGGAAAGACGTTCTGCCGCTGTTCCGGCAAAGCGAAAATCACTTCGCCGGGGATTCCGAACTGCATGGCGCCAGCGGCGAATGGCGGGTCGAACGCCAGCGCCTGTCATGGCCGATCCTCGACGCCTTCCGCAGCGCCGCCGAACAGAGCGGCATTGCCAATGTCGACGACTTCAACGGTGGTGACAATGAAGGCTGCGGCTACTTCCAGGTCAATCAGAAAGCCGGCGTGCGTTGGAACGCGGCCAAGGCGTTCCTGAAACCGGCTCGACAGCGCGCCAACCTCACCGTCCTCACCGAAGTCGAAGTCGACCGCGTGCTGCTGCGCGATGACCGGGCCCACGCCGTCAGCGCCCGCTGGCAAGGCAAAGGCATGACCTTCAAGGCACGCAAGGAGATCGTCCTGTGCGCCGGCGCCATCGGCTCGCCGGGAATCCTGCAGCGCTCCGGGATCGGCCCGCGCAACCTGCTGCAGCGCTTGGGGATCGGCGTGGTGCATGAACTGCCGGGGGTGGGCGGCAACCTGCAGGACCACCTGCAACTGCGGCTCATCTACCAGCTGGAAAATGCCCGGACCCTGAACCAGGTCGCCGGCTCGCTGTGGGGCAAGATGGGCATGGGCCTGCGTTACCTTTATGACCGCAGCGGCCCCCTGTCCATGGCGCCCAGCCAGCTCGGTGCGTTTGCCCGCTCGGGACCGGAGCAGACCTCGGCCAACCTCGAATACCACGTGCAGCCATTGTCCCTGGAACGCTTCGGCGAGCCCCTGCACAGCTTCCCGGCGTTCACCGCGTCGGTCTGCGACCTGCGCCCGCAAAGCCGCGGCCGGGTAGACATTCGCTCGGCCGACCCGCACGAGGCGCCGTTGATCCAGCCCAATTACCTGAGCCATCCCGAAGACCTGCGGGTCGCCGCCGACGCCATCCGCTTGACCCGACGCATTGTCGCCGCGCCCGCCCTGCAAGCCTTCAAGCCAAAGGAATACCTGCCGGGCCCCAGCCTGCAGAGCGAAGAAGAACTGCATCGGGCCGCCGCCCGCATCGGCACGACGATTTTTCATCCGGTGGGCACCTGCCGTATGGGCCAGGACGCTGACGCGGTGGTGGACGCGCAACTACGGGTCCATGGCATCAAGGGCCTGCGCATCGCCGATGCCTCGATCATGCCGCGCATCACTTCGGGCAATACCTGCTCGCCGACGCTGATGATCGCAGAGAAGGCCGCGCGGATGATGCTTGAGCCGAACGCGACGAACAACGTCGTTGCAAAGGAGCCTGCCACAGCCTGAAGAACAACCAAATCCCTTGTGGGAGCGAGCCTGCTCGCGATAGCGGTATGCCTGTTAGCGAATAGGTTGACTGACACACCGCCATCGCGAGCAGGCTCGCTCCCACAGGGAACAGCAGTCACTCAAGGAATGCGTCAAAGCAGGAGATGCCAAACCGGCATCGACAGTGGAACAACAAAAACAATCACTGTGAGGGTTACCGCTATGTCCGAGCATGTTCAACCCCTGGAAGCCACGCGGAGCGTCGGCGCCAGTCGGGATATCCAGAAAGTCATCTTCGCCTCCTCCCTGGGGACGGTGTTCGAGTGGTACGACTTTTTTCTCTACGGCGCCCTGGCCGCGGTGATCAGCAAACAGTTCTTCGCCGGTGTCAACGACACCACGGCCTTCATCTTCGCCCTGATGGCGTTCGCCGCCGGCTTCGTCGTACGGCCGTTCGGCGCGCTGGTGTTCGGGCGGCTGGGGGACATGATCGGGCGCAAATACACGTTCCTGGCGACCATCATCCTCATGGGCCTGGCGACGTTCTGCGTCGGCCTGCTACCCAACTACGCCAGCATCGGCATCGCCGCGCCGATCATCCTGGTCGCGCTGCGCATGCTCCAAGGCCTGGCCCTGGGCGGTGAATATGGCGGCGCAGCGACCTACGTCGCCGAACACGCGCCCATCGGCAAGCGCGGCTTCCACACCAGCTGGATCCAGTCCACGGCCACCCTCGGACTGCTGCTCTCGCTGCTGGTGATACTGGGCTGCCGCTACTTCACGGGGGACCAGTTCGAAGTCTGGGGCTGGCGCATTCCGTTCCTGCTGTCGATCCTGCTGTTGGGCATCTCCACCTGGATCCGCATGAGCCTGCACGAATCGCCGGCCTTCGTGAAAATGAAAGAAGAAGGCAAGTGCTGCAAGGCGCCGATCCGTGAATCGTTCGGCAAGTGGGAAAACCTCAAGGTCGTGCTGATCGCGCTGTTCAGCATCAATGCCGGGCAAGCGGTGACCTTCTATGCCGCGCAGTTCTATGTGCTGTTTTTCCTCACCCAGTTCCTGAAAATGGACCCAGCCCTGGCCAACAGCCTGCTGATCGTCAGCGTGGTGATCGGCGCTCCGTTCTTCGTCTTCTTTGGCTGGCTCTCGGATAAAGTCGGGCGCAAACCGGTACTGATGATCGGCCTGCTGCTGGCGACGGCGTTGTACTTCCCGATCTTCAAGACCCTGGCCCACTACGCCAACCCGGCGATCGACCTGGCAAGCCGCCAGGCACCGATCAGCGTGGTCGCCGACCCGGCCACCTGCACCTTCCAGTTCGACCCGGTGGGCAAGGCGCGTTTTGATAGCCCTTGCGACAAGGTCAAGACGTTCCTGGTCAAGCAAGGCCTGCCCTACAGCAGCGTCGCGGCACCGGCGGGCAGCACGGTGCAGGTCAACGTCGGTGACGTGAAGATCGAGGGGTATGACGAAGCCGCCCTGCGCGGCGCGGTGACCCTGGCGGGCTATCCGCAAAAAGCCGACGCCCAGCAGATCAACCGGCCGATGATCGTCGCCTTGATCGTGGCGCTGATCATCATCTCGGCGATGTGCTACGGCCCGCTGGCGGCGTTGATGGTCGAACTGTTTCCGACCCGCATCCGCTACACCGCCATGTCCCTGCCCTACCATATCGGCAACGGCTGGTTCGGTGGCTTCCTGCCCACCGTGTCGTTCGCCCTGGTGGTCTACACCGGGGATATTTTCTACGGGCTGTGGTACCCGGTAGTGATCACCGGAGTGAGCCTGATGGTGGGCATGCTTTGCCTGCGCGAAACCAAGAACGTGGATCTGGAAAAGAACTGAGAAACAGCAGCATCACTCCTGTTTGTAGGAGCATAGCCTGCTCGCGATTGCGGTAAGTCGGCCAACCACAATGTTGACGGGTCTACCGCTATCGCAAGCAAACTATGCTCCCACAGGTTCGTGGTTCAACTGACTGGCATCAGGCTCCCACAGATACTCATCTGTATCCGTCAATGGAGCTGGTGATCCTTCACCGTGCTCTCCACCAGGTCCAGCATCTGCCCCAGCGCCCAGGGCTTGGCGATGAATGCAGCGTGGTGCTTGATCCCGGCGCTTTCCGGCGTTTCGAAACCGGACATGATCAGCAACGGTATCTGTGGCCAGCGATCTCCGGTCAGGTTTGCCAGGTCCGCACCGTCCAACGTGCCTGGCATGGTGATATCGGTCAGCAACAGGTCGACAAAATCCGCGCTCTGCTCAAGGAATGTCAGCGCCGAATCGGCGCTTTCCCGAGGCTCCACGACAAACCCTTCGTCCTCCAGGATTTCGCACAGGAATTCCAGTATCGTCGGGTCATCCTCAACAACGAGAATCAGACGCGTGGTGGCCTGTCCGTCGCCCTTCGGCATCGAATTCATAAAGTGACTCTCCTTGATCCCGCCAATGGTTTACGCGGTTTCAGCCGCTCTGAAAGTTATGAGCGACGCACTCGCGAGAAATTCATTCCAAGTACAGACCGACCGCCGAACGTCACCCCAGACGCTCCAAACGCCCCAAACGCTCCAAACGCAGCGCAACGCTTTGTCTGTATATCCATACAGATAAAGCTTGCTCTCGGGCCGATCCCTGACCATGCTATCGCCCCATGAAACCTGCTCAGGAAAAGGGCGTTATGCGGTTGTACCTGTGTGAGAAACCGTCCCAGGCCAAGGACATCGCTGCGGTGCTTGGCGCCACACGGCGCGGTGACGGCTGTTGGTTGGGCGCGAACGTCACGGTGACCTGGTGCATCGGCCATCTGCTGGAAACCGCCCCGCCCGATGCCTACGATGCCCGCTACAAGCGCTGGGTACTGGCGGACCTGCCCATCGTGCCGGCGCAATGGAAAATGACCGTCAAGCCAAAAACCGCCAGCCAGTACAAGGCGGTCAAGCGCCTGCTGGGGGAAGCCAAGGAACTGGTGATCGCCACCGACGCCGACCGGGAAGGCGAAATGATCGCCCGGGAGCTGGTGGAGCACTGCCGCTATCGCGGGCCGATCCAGCGGCTGTGGCTGTCGGCCCTCGACGAAGCCTCGATCCGCAAGGCCCTGGCCGCCCTCAAGCCGGGAGCCGAAACCTTCAACCTGTATCACTCGGCCCTGGGTCGCTCCCGGGCCGACTGGCTGATCGGCATGAACATGAGTCGCCTGTTCACGTTGCTGGGACGTCAGTCCGGTTACCAGGGCGTGCTGCCGGTGGGTCGGGTGCAGACGCCGACCCTGCGACTGGTGGTGGACCGCGACCGCAGCATCGCCGACTTCGTGCCGGTCGCCTATTGGGCCATCGATGTGCAACTGCGCCACGATGGCACGGCCTTCACTGCCCAGTGGCGCGCCGCCCCGGACGCCTGCGACGACCAGGAGCGCTGCCTGAACCAGGCCCTGGCCCGCGATGCCGCCCAGGCCATGAGCAACGCCCATACCGCCCTGGTGACCAAGGTGCGCACCGAACGCCTGCGTGAAGCGGCACCGCTGCCATTCGACCTGGGCACCCTGCAGGAAGTCTGCTCGAAGAAACTCGGCCTCGGCGCCCAGGAAACCCTGGACATCGCCCAGTCGCTCTATGAAACCTACAAAGTCATTACCTATCCCCGCAGCGATTGCGGCTACCTGCCCTTGAGCCAGCACAGCGAAGCCCCCGCCATCCTGGCCGCCCTCGCCCAGGCCGACCCGGGCCTCGCGCCGCTGCGTGAACACCTGCAACCGCAACGCAAATCCCGGGCCTGGAACGACGCCAAGGTCAGCGCCCACCACGGCATCATTCCCACCGCCGCGGCGAAGAACCTCGACAAGCTCGCTGGCAAGCAACGGGCCGTCTATACGCTGATTCGCGCACGCTACCTGGCGCAGTTCCTGCCCAACCATGAGTACGACCGGACCCAGGCCGACTTCGATTGCGCCGGCCAGGCGCTGCGGGCCGTGGGCAAGCAGATCGTCGAGCCCGGCTGGAAACGCGCCTTGCCCGAAGCCTTGGCCCCCGCCAAGGGGCGTGAAGCGGCGCAACCACAGACTTTGCCAGCACTGGTCGAAGGTCACGACTGTGACGTGGACAAAGTGACACTCAAGGACCTGTGGACCCAGCCTCCCAAGCCGTTCACCGAAGGCGACCTGATCAAGGCGATGAAGAACGTCGCCAAACTGGTGGAAGATCCACTGCTCAAGCAGAAGCTCAAGGACACCACCGGCATCGGCACCGAAGCGACCCGGGCTTCGATCATCCAGGGCTTGCTCGATCGCGGCTACCTGGTGAAAAACGGCAAAGCCTTGTCCGCCACCCCGGCGGCCTTCAGCCTGATCGACGCCGTCCCCCGCGCCATCGCCGACCCCGGCACCACCGCCATCTGGGAACAGGCGCTGGACATGGTGCAAAGCGGTGAGATGAGCCTGGAGGAATTCGTCACCCGGCAAGCCGCCTGGATGAGCAAGCACATTGCCCGTTGCCAGGGCATGAGCCTGACCATCAGCGGCCCGGCCAGCCGCGCCGCAGCGCCCTGGAAGAAAAAGCGCAAGCCGGCCAAGCGCAGACCCGCCAAAACCAAAACAACCTGAAGCACCTTGTGGCGAGGGGATTTATCCCCGCTGGGGCGCGAAGCGGCCCTAAACACCAACACCTCGTATATCAGATAGATTGAGGCGACTCACTTGGGGCCGCTTCGCAGCCCAGCGGGGATAAATCCCCTCGCCACAAATAATCCCAAACCTGACCTGCCCCCACTGCGCGCTCCAAGATTTTTCATACCCAAACCATTTTGTCCGACAATATGTAGTGAACAAAAATAATCACTACAAAACCGTTGACGACGCCGATTTGCCCTTGCATGATGCAGACGTCTCCCCGATCGGGAGTACAGGCAACCGTTTGAGCAAGCTCGTCTGACCGCCGAGCTGTTTTTTTGGATAAGGGACTGCCCACAAGGCAGATTGAAGGTGCTGACCTGGCATGACCGTCCGGTAACAAGGACGAGAAACGTCGGTGAAGGTCCTCATGACGCGAGTGGTCGACCCTCGAAAGTTGACACTGCCTTAAGGTTCTTCGCTGTTTCTCTTCGTTGTAGCGCATTTGCGTAGCAGCCCTTCGATAGCACTACACAACCGATGCACGGCTCCGTTGAAGTCTGACGGACGAACGCTGACGGCCTGGTTTCGGTCGCAGGCAGGCACTGACCGAGAAGCGAAATCTTTGCGAACCACCAGACAGATCAACCAAATGGTCAAGGGGCTTACACATGAATCTGAACAATCAACCATCTATTGATGAACTGGCTCGCATGTTCGCAGCACACAAGGACACACTCGACAGCCATATCCTGTGGATCAGCAAGACTGGCCAGGTCCACATGGATTGCCTGTCGCCCTACGCGCACGAAGGCGAGTTCGAACAGCACCAACAAGACCTGTGCGCCCGGCTGAAGATGTACCGCCGCGGCCAAGGTTACGTGGGCAAGAAGGCTGCGGCCGACAAGGACTTTATCGGTCGCGTGCTGCAAACGCTGACCCAGGCCTGGCAGTCGGTCCAAAACACTTCGCAAGTGCAGGTCATCGACCGCTTCTGCTGATCGCAGTTGAAAAAAAGGCCCGTTCCTGGTGGAGGAACGGGCCTTTTCTTTGCGGCCTGGTGGCCTGTACTCAAATGAGCCTCACTAGAACACCGACCAGCCGATTCGCTGGCTGAGCAATTCCAGCGCCGCCATGCCGGCCAGGGAATTTCCGGCGGCGTTGAGCTCTGGCGACCAGACGCACACCGTGAAGCGCCCCGGTACCACGGCGACAATCCCGCCGCCCACACCACTCTTGCCAGGCAGACCGACACGGTAGGCAAAATTACCCGCCTCGTCGTACAGCCCGCTGGTCGCCATGATGGAGTTGACCTGCTGGGTCTGGCGGGCACTCAGGATCTGTTCGCCGCTGTGCTTGCAGAAGCCGTCGTTGGCCAGGAAACAGAACGCTCGGGCCAGGTCGATACAGCTCATCCGCAGCGCACAGTGACTGAAATAACTGCGCAACACCGCTTCCACGTCGTTATGGAAGTTACCGAACGATTGCATCAAGTAAGCCATCGCCGCGTTCCGGGCACGGTGCTGGTATTCCGACTCAGCGACCTTGCCATCCACCATCACCTGGGGATTGCCCGACAGCCGTCGCACGAAATCACGCATCGACAACGCCGGGGCGGCGAAACGCGACTGGTTGATATCGCAGATCACCAGGGCACCGGCGTTGATGAATGGGTTGCGTGGGCGACCGCGCTCGAACTCCAGCTGCACCAGGGAATTGAACGGCTGGCCGGACGGCTCATGGCCCAGGCGCTCCCAGATGGCTTCGCCGGAATGCTCGATAGCCTGCACCAGGCTGAAAACCTTGGAAATACTCTGTACCGAAAACGGCGTTTCAGCATCACCTGCGCAATACATCTCGCCGTCGTTGCCATACACGGCAATGCCCAACTGGTTGCCAGGCACGCTGCCCAGGGCCGGAATGTAGTTGGCCACCTTGCCCTGACCAATCAGGGGGCGGACCGCATCGAGGATCTCGTTCAACAGTGCTTGCATGTGCGGGGGTCCGGTCATTTCATTCCCCGTTCGAGTGCGGGGATACAGACCCTAGACGCTGGTGGACGGGATCAGAGCACACTCATGTATCAAGCCGCTCACCTTTCGCTGGGAAGGAGAGTAGCTGTGGGAGCGAGGCTTGCCCGCGATAAAGTCCATGCGGTCCCTCCTGGAACCGAGTCGCTGCCTCGCGGGCAAGCCTTGCTCCCACAGAGCACTCAATCGAGCGGTCTATAGTGAAAGACCAACCGGCAGGAGGATACGATGCGCCAGATCATGCAGAAAGAACCCTGGTGGGCCTCGCCGCCCAGGCCAGGACAGGATGAAAGCGAGTTGGAATGGGGCTGGCTGGTGATTTACAGCGAAGGCGAGCCACGCTTCGAATTCGTCAGGGAACGCCCTTCGGACGAACAGATCCGTCACCGCAAGGGTTGTCGCGTCACGCTTGGTGCAGAATGAACCCGCCCGTCACGGCTTGATGTCGGGCAGCGCCACCGCCTGATTCGCCAGCTCCGCCTCCACCAGGTTGCCTTCGATTTCTTCGTCCAGGTAGTACACCGGTGCCAGCACACCACTGAGGGGATGCTTGAGTGACTTGAACCAGGCTTCATCGAACGCGGCGCTCAGGCTTTTGCGAATCTGAGCCTCCATTTCCGGCCGCTCGCCTTCGTGGATGACCGCGCGAACACCTGCCACGCCCACCGAAATCAGTGCCCCTACCGCCTTCCCGGCCACGGCTGCGGCCGCACTGGCCGCCCCTCGCGTGGCAAATTGGGCTTCGATCTTTTCACTGGTGCGTTGCGCCACCGTGGCAATCACTGCATCCGACGGACCCGCCCCCGTGTCGGCGGCCTTGTTGACGTGGTCGATCAACGCGGCGTAGGCCGGCAGCGTATTCAGCGGCTCGGTGTGGACCATCTCATACAACGAAGCATTGCGCGCCGCCGGTGGCCCCAGGTTTATCGCGGTAATGCCGTGCAGGCGCCGGTTCATCAGCTCGTCTGGGATTTGATGCCTCTGTGCGATCACCTGGGCCTGCTGATTGAGCAGGCGCACGTAATAACTTGTCGCGGCGGCCCTGATCGCTTCAGGATCGATCTCCACGGCCACCGGTTCCAGCACCCGCTCGCGATACTGCTCTTGAAGGTAGAGCGCCAGGCGGTTGGAGGCGGAATCCGCTTCGCCCTTGGCACTGGCGGCGTACCAGCTGACCTTCACCGCCATCCATTCCTGGGTCCAATAGCTGCTGAACCAGGGGATGAACTCAGCCTCGGTCCGTTCGTACACCAGCACCCGCCAATGCTCCATCGACCCGCGGGCATAGACTTCAGCCTGCCCGATAGCGCTTTTGGAAGCCGCGATGAGCTGCTGGTCGACCTGCCGCCAGGTGTCCTGGGCAACCGCGCTCACCTGCTGGCCGCGCGGGGGCGTGGCGCACCCCGCCAGAGCGATCAAAACGGCCAGCATCAGCGAACGCAGCACGATCGCGCCACCCCGGATTCATGTCATCCATGGCATTGAGTATAGGTGGCAGGAAACAACAAAGCTGACCCACCGCTATCGCGAGCAGGCTCGCTCCCACAGGGGATTCGCGGTGGACGCTGTTGTCATGAACACCTCAGGACCACTGTGGGAGCGAGCCTGCTCGCGATGGCGGCGGTACAGTCGACATCAATAACGCAAGCTGACCCTCAGCCCAGCGCCGTGTCGAGGAACATCATTACCGCGAACCCCATCATCAAGCCCAGAGTAGCCGGGGTTTCATGGCCGTTGCGGTGGGTTTCGGGAATCACCTCGTGGGACACCACGAAAATCATCGCCCCGGCCGCCAGGCCCAGGCTGATGGGATAGGCCACGGCCACGCCCGAGGACATGCCCAGGCCGATCACCGCCCCCAACGGCTCCATCAGCCCCGAGCCGACCGCAATCAACGCGGCCCGCAGGGTACTGATGCCGGTGACTCGCAGGGCCATGGCAATGGCGAGCCCTTCGGGAATGTCCTGGATAGCAATCGCCGTGGTCAGGGGCAGGCCGACCTTGAAGTCACCGTCGGCAAAACTGACGCCGATGGCCATGCCCTCCGGCAAGTTGTGCAAGGTAATCGCGAGCACGAACAGCCAGACGCGATTGATGCGTTCGGCTTGCGGCCCACGCCGGCCGCTCAATTCGTGTTCGTGGGGAATAAACCGGTCAAGGCCGATCATCAGCGCAACGCCCAACCCCAGGCCCAGCACCACGACAAACGCGGCGAGCAACTGATTGCCGCAAATCACTCGGGCGGCTTCGATGCCGGGCAATATCAGCGAAAACGAACTGGCGGCCAGCATCATGCCGGCGGCAAAGCCCAACATGATGTCCTGGGTGCGAGAGGAGATATCCCGCAACACCACGGCCATGATTGCGCCCAAGGCCGTGGCGGCGAATCCGGAGGTTCCGCCCAGCACCGCATAGCCCAGGTGGTGACGGTCGGCGCCTACCAATGCGTTATAACCGCTGTAGAGCAACAACGCAGCGACCACCGCCAGCCCGAGCCAGAAGCTCGCGCCCAGCAGCAGGTTGTCGTGCAGGGGATCCAGCCAGGTGCGCCAGGGCGATCGGATCCGGGAAGTCGGCTGGTCCATCAAATATCCTTACAGGCTTTAGCCAGGCCCTATGAAAGATTCGGCGAGGAAGCCAGACCCCCTCGCCGCGTTGTACCTACAGTTTGTCACCTTGCATTCCCGAACCCAAGTCGGCACCTGTGGTGGGGTCGCTCTCGGGGTTGGACATCGTCCGCGCCTTCATGTCCATCAGCAGGGCTTCGTCTTTTTTACTTAGCTGTACGCTGGCCAGGCCATCGCCGCCATCCACCGCCGGCGTGGGGTTTTCGACGAACTCCCAGTCGTCACCCTGGTTCCACGGGCCGCGAACAGCCGGCTCGCCCTGGGACATGTTGAAGTACACGTTGGTGAACTCCGGCATGCCTGGCAATTTACCTTGAGGAAAATTGGGCTGGATGGAATGCAGGGCTTTTTCAAATGACAACTGGTGTGCGATTTCCCGGGTCATCAGGAAACCCAATGCCTCTTTTACACCCGGATCGTCGGTGACGTTCATCAGCCGTTCATAGACAATTTTCGCCCGGGCCTCGGCCGCGATGTTGGAGCGCATGTCCGCGGTCGGCTCGCCGATGGTGTCGACGTAGGCTGCGGTCCAAGGCACACCCGCCGAGTTGGTCAGGGGCGAACCCGCGCCGTACAGCAGGCTGGTGATATGCGAATCGTTGCCGGCACCGTTGATGTCCCGGTACAGCTGCCCTTCCTTTTCCACGCCTTCGGCCATCTTGCCCTTGGCGCCCTTGTTCAGCATCACGATGATCGAACCGATGATCTCCAGATGGCTGAGTTCCTCGGTGGCGATGTCCATGAGCAGATCCTTGCGACCCGGATCATCCTCGGAGAGCGCCTGGGTGAAATAACGAGAGGCCGCCGCCAACTCCCCCTGGGCCCCACCGAACTGTTCCAGCAGCAGGTTGGCAAGACCTGGATTCGGTTCTGCCACACGCACGGTGTACTGCAGTCGCTTATTATGTAGAAACATGTTTGAACTCCTCGATCAGGGCACAACTTATGGGCCTACCGACAAACGGCAGACTGACGAATATCTGAATAAATAAAGGAAATTAAATTTACTTTTTACTCAATAACGACAGCAGGCGGAAAACTCGATCACGCCAATCTTCAAATCATTGAATAACGCAGCCAATGGGTATTTTTATAGCTTGGCAGTACAAGCCCCCTGTCAGCGCCAAGGGGCCTGCCTGTCATGGCGTGTTACGACTTGCGCCCACCGCCGTGGCTACTTTCACCGCCCTTCTTGCCGGCTTCCGAAGCTTTTTCCCGGTCGTTGGCGAAATTGCCACCCGATGCCTGTCCGCCTTTGCGACCAGCTTCCGAAGCACGCTCAGGGTCGTTGGCAAAATTGCCACCGGACGCCTGCCCGCCCTTGCGCCCAGCCTCTGCGGCACGTTGAGGGTCATTGGCGAAATTGCCGCCGGACGCCTGGCCACCTTTGCGGCCGGCCTCCGAAGCGCGTGCAGGATCGTTGGCAAAATTGCCCCCGGACGCTTGCCCGCCTTTTTTCCCGGCTTCCGATGCCTTTTCACGATCGTTAGCGAAATTGCCAGGGTTTTTATTGCCTGTATTAGCCATTTCATTCACCTCGTTAGTTACTATCCGCGAACCTGTCGGCTCGTATTATTCGGAGAACACGAGGCCGATAAGGTTTGAACAGAGTTCGGCAACCGGCGACGAACGGTCAGCACTTGTGAGTTCATTAAAAACACACAATCCGATGCTATCGAACAAGCGGCAGCCGATAAATTCACTTAAATAATTAAAGGCTATCGACGGACCTGAAACAGGCCGGCAAAAAGCCCAATGAACAGTGCGTGTCTTTCCACGCCGTCCGCCAAAGGCCGGATGGCGCCGGCACCCCACTGCACCGGTCTCGTCACCCATACCTCGCGCCGTTCCAGGAAGCCAAAACTCGCGGGCTGCCGGCGTTATCTTGCACCGCCGCACTGTCCGGCTTGCGGCGTCCGGGCACCCTGTCGCCACTGCCCGGATATAGACGTGCCGTTAATCAGGGAGAAATCGGATCACTGGCCGGGAAGGTTTCCTCCAGCGCATCGTCCAGTTGCTCATTGGTCACGTCCCGCTCCCCGACCTTGCCACTGCGCTCGCAATGGCAGTCGGGCGCCGGACAGGGTTCGCCATTGGGGTGCTGCTCGGCGCAGGCCTGACTGCAATAGGCCTCGCCGTCACGGTTGAACATCCGCTGTGGGTCCACCTCACATTGGCAATCGGGGCAGCCGCATTTCATCTTCGATTCGCTCATGCTTTTTCTCCTAGGAGCCCACCAGCAACTGGACCTCGAGATTGGCTGCCGCGATACCGTGCTTGACCACGTACACCTCGGCGTCCCAGCCTTTGGTCAGGTTGCGGTAGGACTGGATGCCAAGGGCCGTGCCGCTGCTCCATTCCATGACGTCACCGACGTCGATGTCATTGGCCGAACGCAACTCAAGCACGGTGTGGCCTTCCTCCTGCGCCACGTACACACCCACCATTGCGCTCTGTCGATTGATGGCTCGTACCTCTCCGCTGGTCTGATTCATACACCTCCTCTATGCGCCGGTTGGCGAACGGCCGGCCCTGGGTCGGCCGCTCTTCACGTTCAGCGCTTGGCTTCGGTATGGGGATTGTCGGAGCGTTCCAGGAACGCCTGGGTGATCTCCGGCAAGTGGTCGCGCAGCCAATCGGCCATGGCGATCTCTTGTGGCAGGATCTGCTCGCAGGCCCGCTGGGTCTCGACGTCGCCGGCCACTTTCGCCGCCGCGATCAGCACGGTATAGGAAGCGATTTCCAGGTTCTCGAACACGTAGCCGCTCATCGCGCCCTTGACCACCTCATCGCTCATGGTCATGCCACCGACCGCCTGACCGAAAGCCATGAGCTTGCCGGCCATGTCCTTGATCATCGATGTGCTGCCGCCCAATCGCTGGATGCATTGCTCCACCAGCTTCTGTTGCCCGAGGGTTTCCTGCAGATGCTCTTCGATGCGGGCCTTGAGCACCGGGTAGTGCTTCAGCCGCTCGGCCTGGGCCTTGAGCATTTTTTCCGCTTGCTGCTCCATGGCATGGGCGTCGTTGAGCCAGTCCAGCAGGTTCTCTTTAGGCGTTGCCATTTCCTTCTCCTTTTCCGTGGTCGAGACTGCACCGCAGCGCGACGGTTCTGAAATACCGCACATAAAAGTGGATGTTCCAGGCAGCGGGAAAGTTTGAAGAAAGCGCGATGCAGGGCGACGAAAGGCACGGGTGGCGGTTCGGCTTGCATTTGTGTTGAATGTTCTGCCCCTTCGCGAGCAGGCTCGCTCCCACAGGAGGTCGCCGCTGTCCCCTGTGGGAGCGAGCCTGCTCGCGAAGGCAATTTGTCAGCGACATCAATGTAAGCTGACGCCCGAAGGTCCGGGCTCAGTGCATCCCCAATCGAGCCCCCAGGTCCTGATCCTTGAGGGTATCGAACAGCGCCTGCGCCGCCGCCGAGAGCTCATGCCCCGGTTTGGTCAGTACACCAATGGCGCGCTCCACCACCGGATCGCCCAGGGTGATGCAGCGGGCACCGAGTTCATGCATTTGCCCGACGCACAACGCCGGCACCGCGCTCACCCCCAGGCCGCTGGCGACCATGCGTCCGACCGTCGCCAACTGATGGCTCTCGAACTCCACCGGCAGCTTCATGCCCCGGGCCTGGAGATGCTCTTCCAGCATCACCCGCACGGTGGAGGGCCGTTGCAGGGTGATGAACGGCTGTTCCAACAAGGTCTGCCACTGGATTTCGCTGCGTTGGGCCAACGGCGAATCCAACGGTACCACCGCGACGAAACGATCCAGGTACAACGGCGTGAACGCCAGGGATGAACCCGGCAGCGGCTCGAACGCAACGCCCAGTTCGACGTGACGGTCACGCACCATCTCCAGCACCTGTTCGTTGATCACATCGTTGACCGTGACGTTGACATTCGGATAGCGGACGCGGAAGGTCTTGAGGATCGGTGGCAGCAGGTTGCCGGCGAACGACGGCATGGCCGCCAGGGTCACCCGTCCGCGTTGCAAGGTAAAGCGCTGGCGCATCTCATCCTCGGCGTTGTCCCAGTCGGCAATCAGCCGTCGGGCCAGGGGCAACAGGGATTCCCCCTCAGGCGTCAGGGCCACGTTGCGGGTGTTGCGGCTGAACAGGCGCCCGCCCAAGCCTTCTTCCAGGGCCTTGATGGTCAGGCTCAGGGCCGACTGGGACAGATGCAGTCGCTCACACGCCACGGCGAAGCTCAGGCTTTGGGCCACGGCCAGAAAGGCACGGATCTGCTTGAGGGTCATGGTCACTTTGCTCCGAGCCGCAAGAGGTGGGCGGCGATTATTGAGATTTATCAATCAATCTAATCTAAAAATCAACTTAACAAATATATGACTTGGCGTAACACTGCATTCCATTGCGACCCCATCAAGAATAAAAGAGGTGTCTATGGCAGGTTTCGACAAACGCGTGAGCTCCTATGAAGAAGCGCTGGCGGGCTTGAAGGACGGCATGACCGTCATCGCCGGCGGCTTCGGCCTGTGCGGCATTCCGGAAAACCTGATCGCCGAGATCAAGCGCAAGGGCATCCGCGACCTCACCGTGGTGTCCAACAACTGCGGCGTCGATGGCTTCGGCCTCGGCGTGCTCCTGGAAGATCGGCAGATCCGCAAAGTGATTGCCTCCTACGTGGGCGAGAACGCCCTCTTCGAGCAGCAGTTGTTGAGCGGCGAGATCGAAGTCCAACTCACCCCCCAAGGCACCCTCGCGGAAAAAATGCGCGCCGGCGGTGCAGGCATCCCCGCGTTCTTTACCGCCACCGGCGTCGGTACTCCGGTGGCCGAAGGCAAGGAAGTGCGTGAGTTCCATGGTCGTCAGTACTTGATGGAAGAGTCCATCACCGGCGACTTCGCCATCGTCAAAGGCTGGAAAGCCGACCACTTCGGCAACGTGGTCTATCGCCACACCGCCCAGAACTTCAACCCACTGGCCGCCACGGCGGGCAAGATCACCGTGGTCGAAGTCGAAGAGATCGTCGAACCCGGCGAGCTGGACCCGACGCAGATCCATACCCCTGGCATCTACGTCGACCGGATCATCTGCGGCACGTTCGAGAAGCGCATCGAACAGCGCACCGTACGCAAGTGATCCCCAGCCTCCAGCCACAGAAGGAATAACGACATGGCACTTTCCCGCGAACAAATGGCTCAACGCGTCGCCCGCGAAATGCAGGACGGCTACTACGTGAACCTGGGCATCGGCATTCCCACCCTGGTCGCCAACTACATCCCCGAAGGCATGGAAGTCATGCTGCAATCGGAAAACGGCTTGCTCGGCATGGGCGCGTTCCCCACCGAGGCCGAGGTCGATGCCGACATGATCAATGCCGGCAAGCAGACCGTTACCGCGCGCATCGGCGCATCGATCTTCTCTTCGGCCGAATCGTTCGCCATGATCCGCGGCGGTCACATCGACCTGACCGTGCTCGGCGCGTTCGAGGTGGATGTCGAAGGCAACATCGCCTCGTGGATGATCCCCGGCAAGCTGGTCAAGGGCATGGGCGGGGCGATGGACCTGGTGGCCGGTGCCGAGAACATCATCGTCACCATGACCCATGCGTCGAAGGACGGCGAATCGAAACTGCTCCCCCGTTGCAGCCTGCCGCTGACTGGCGCCGGTTGCATCAAGCGCGTGCTGACCGACCTGGCCTACCTGGAAATCCAGGATGGCGCCTTCATCCTGAAAGAACGGGCCCCAGGCGTCAGCGTCGAGGAAATCGTCGCCAAGACCGCCGGCAAATTGATCGTGCCGGACCATGTGCCTGAAATGCAGTTCGCTGCCCAATGAGGAGAGATGCGATGCAAGAAGTCGTGATTGTCGCCGCCACCCGTACCGCCATCGGCAGCTTCCAGGGTTCGCTGGCGTCCATTGCCGCACCGGAACTCGGTGCAGCGGTGATCCGTCGCCTGCTGGAACAGACCGGCCTTTCTGGCGAGCAGGTCGATGAAGTGATTCTTGGCCAGGTGCTGACCGCAGGCTCCGGGCAGAACCCGGCGCGCCAGGCGTCGATCCTGGCCGGGCTGCCCCATGCCGTGCCCGCGATGACCCTGAACAAGGTCTGTGGTTCGGGGCTCAAGGCGTTACACCTCGGTGCCCAGGCTATCCGCTGTGGCGATGCCGACGTCATCATCGCCGGCGGCATGGAAAACATGAGCCTGGCCCCCTACGTACTGCCGGCTGCCCGCACAGGCCTGCGCATGGGCCATGCGCAGATGATCGACAGCATGATCACCGATGGCTTGTGGGATGCTTTCAACGATTACCACATGGGCATCACCGCCGAGAACCTGGTGGACAAGTACGGCATCAGTCGCGAGGAGCAGGACGCCTTTGCCGCCGCCTCCCAGCAGAAGGCCGTGGCCGCCATTGAAGGTGGCCGGTTCGCCGATGAGATCACGCCGATCCAGATTCCCCAGCGCAAGGGTGACCCGCTGACCTTTGCCACCGACGAACAACCACGGGCCGGCACCACCGCCGAATCCCTGGGCAAACTCAAGCCCGCCTTCAAGAAGGACGGCAGCGTCACCGCTGGCAACGCTTCGTCACTCAATGACGGTGCGGCGGCGGTGCTGCTGATGAGCGCCGACAAAGCCAAGGCGCTGGGCTTGCCGGTACTGGCGAAAATCAGTGCCTACGCCAACGCCGGCGTCGACCCGGCCATCATGGGCATCGGCCCGGTTTCGGCCACCCGCCGCTGCCTGGACAAGGCCGGCTGGTCCCTGGAGCAACTGGACCTGATCGAAGCCAACGAAGCCTTTGCCGCCCAGTCGTTGGCCGTGGCCAGGGAGCTGAAGTGGGACATGGACAAGGTCAACGTCAATGGCGGCGCCATCGCCCTGGGCCACCCGATCGGCGCTTCGGGCTGCCGGGTGCTGGTGTCGTTGCTGCATGAGATGATCAAGCGCGACGCCAAGAAAGGCCTGGCAACGCTGTGCATCGGCGGCGGCCAGGGCGTGGCCCTGGCCCTGGAACGGCCATAACCGGCAACGGGCTCAACGGTGGCTGAGCGGACCCACGAATATCCGCACTGCCACCGGCACCACCACCGGCGCAACCTCGATTGCGCCGGTTTTTTTTGCCTGCTGACTGTCGGGGTGATGTTGGCTGTGATGGCGCTGTCGCGGGCAAGCCTTGCTCCCACGATGTCCGGTGGGGAATGGACTGTCGTGACCACGCAGCTTTCCGGTGGGAGCAAAGCTTGCTCGCAACCTCGGTTGCGCCGGTTTTTTTGCCTGCTGACCGTCGGGGTGGTGTTGGCTGTGATGGCGCTATCGCGAGCAGGCTCGCTCCCACAGGGGATCTGCGCCGGTCACAGAATGTGTGTC